>CAYITD010000004.1:0-92208 GCA_964366325.1 Candidatus Woesearchaeota archaeon
CTTGGAGTTATGGCTGGGGCTCTAAGTGGTATCTCGCCTGGAATACATATAAATTTAGTTGCTTCTGGTTTATTTGCTGGTTTAGGTTTCTTTTCTGGATTAGGCATAGACTCTATTTCTTTGGTTGTTTTTATCGTTGCTATGTCAATAACTCATACTTTTATTGACTTTATTCCTGCTGTTTTTCTTGGAGCTCCGGAAGAAGATTCTTTGCTTTCTGTTTTGCCTGGACATAAAATGTTACTCGCTGGAAGAGGATATGAGGCAGTTGTTTTTACTTTTTATGGTTCATTGACAGCTATTTTAATAATTTTATTTTGGAGTTTAATTTTTTCTTTTTTTCTGGATAAGTTTTTTGGAATTGTGAAATTTTTAATTCCTTTTATATTGATTTTTGTTTCTTTGTATTTTATTTTTAGAGAAAGAAATGTTTATACTCCTTTGATAGTTTTTTTGCTTTCTGGCGTTTTAGGTTTTTTAACTTTTAATTTGCCTGTTAGAGAACCATTATTGCCTTTACTTTCAGGACTTTTTGGAGTTTCAGGCATAATTGTCAGCTTGAAAAATAGAGTTGCAATTCCAAAACAAAGGATACTTGAACTTAAGAAGATCAGCTTGAAAAGAAAAGACTTTTTGAAGGCAGTTGCTGCTTCTTTTTTTGCAGCGCCTCTTTGTTCTTTCTTGCCAGGCATTGGGTCTGGACAAGCTTCTTTGTTAGGTTCTGAGATTATGGGTTCAACAAAGGATAACGAAGAGAGTTTTTTATTTTTGAACGGAGCAGTTAGCACTATTGTTATGGGCTTAAGTTTTGTCACTTTATTCAGTTTAGGAAAAAGCAGAACTGGAACTGGAGTGGTTGTTGGAAACCTCATTGGAAAAGTAGGACTAGACGAACTTTTTCTGATTTTAATTGTTGTTATTGTCTCTGGATTTTTAGCTTTTATTTTAGGTTTATTTTTAGCTAGATTATTCGCTAGAGGCATAAATTTATTAGACTATAGAAAAGTTTCTTTTTTTGTTCTTTTGATTTTACTCATTGTAAATATATTTTTATCAAACTGGATTGGGTTAGTTGTTTTAGTTACAGGAAGCGCTTTAGGAGTTTTCTCTATTTTAAGTGGAACAAGAAGGATAAACTTAATAGGGTGTTTGTTAATTCCTAGTATAATTTATTATTTGTTTTAGTTATATAAAAAAGCTTATATACGGAATCTTTGTGCTTTTTGTAGGCCTCATAGTATAGTGGTTAGTACGCATCTTTGACGTGGATGACACCCCAGTTCGATTCTGGGTGGGGCCATCTGTCGCTTATTTATAACTTTATTTTTTTTATTATGCTACCCTATTTTACTTACTAAGTAACTAACTAATTAAATAACTAAGTTACTAAGAAAGATTTATATATCATTTTTCGCTTTGATTTGCTGGAAAAAGAGAAAGGATGAAGAAATATCTGCTTTTAGTTGAGGATGAAGAGCTTTGGAAGAGATTTAAGGCTGACCTAGGAAAGGACATAAACAGTGAAATAATTGATTTGATTAAGGAAAAGGTTAAGAAAAAAGGGGGCAAAAATGAGAAATAAACTGGGTCAGGTTGCACTTTTTGTTATTATTGCGATAGTTTTAGTTTTTGCGATTTTGGCTTTTGTTTTTTTTAGAAAAGGTTTTTCTACTGATCAGATACCGGAAGAATTGCAACCTGTTTTTGATTATTACTCTCAGTGTTTGTTAAAAGAAGCTAGGACTGGAACAGATATTCTTGGAATACAAGGAGGAGTTATTAATTCTGGAGATTATCTTCCAGGAAGCGATTACGCTCCGTTTTCGTCGCATCTAAATTTCTTGGGATCTCCTGTCAAATATTGGTATTATGTTTCTGGAAATGGCTTAATTAAGGAGCAGGTACCGACAAAGAGCCAGATGGCAAAGGAGTTAGGTGATTATATTACAGAGGGATTGCAAGATTGTGATTTTCGGAGTTTTATTTCAAAAGGATACACTATGGATATTAAGGAGGGAGATCTTAAAATTAATATAGAAGACGAGAGAGTTTTAGTTGCTTCTATTGCTGAATTGACTGTTAGAAAAGGAGACTTAGTTGGAAGAAAGTCGCAACATGAAATAGAAGTAGATAGCAAACTGGGGAAGTTTTATGATTTAGCTTTAGATATTTATAATAAAGAAAAAGATGAGTTCTTTTTGGAGCAATATGCTGTAGATACTTTGTATAATTACGCTCCTGTTGATGGTGTAGAAATACAATGTGGGCCTAAAATTTGGAGTTCAAGAAAAGTCGAATCTGATTTGAAAGACGCTTTGCAGAATAATTTGGCTAGTTTGAAATTAAGAGGAGATTATTATAAGATAAGTGATAAGAAAAGGGAATATTTTGTAATTGACAAGGAGACTGATGAATCTGTTAATTTTATGTATCTTAAAGATTGGCCTACAAAGGTTGAGATAAGTGGAGAGGGAGTTGATGATGAAGTTATGCTTGCCCAATCTATTGGAACACAGGAAGGATTAGGAATTTTAGGCTTTTGTTACATACCTTATCATTTTGTTTATGATTTGAGTTTTCCTGTTTTAATACAAATATATAATGATAATGAACTTTTCCAGTTTCCTGTGGCGGTAATAGTTGATAAAAATCTTCCAAGAGTTGCGGACTTTTCGGTTAATTTTGAAGGTGAAGGAGATAATTTTGATTTATGTAAATTTAAGAATCAGAACCTAGAGCTGAAAATATATGATTATTCTTTCAATAAAGTTAATGCTAATGTTAGTTTTGAATGCTTTAATCAAAAATGTAGACTTGGGGAGAGCAAAGACGGAAAGTTCATGGGATCTGCACCTTCATGTGTGAACGGATATTTAGTATTAAGCGCTGATGGATTTTCTGAAAAAAGAGAAATATTTTCTACTAATAGCCAAAACTTTGGAGAAGTATTTTTGGAGAGAGAGTATGAATTGGAAGTTGAGGATGATAAAAATCGTGTTGGTCAAAATACAATAATAACTTTCACTAGGGAGGATGGGAAAACTTCTACAGCGGTTTTGCCTGAGAACAATAAAATAAAACTAAGTGAAGGAGATTATGAAGTAAAAGCCTATGTTTATGGAAATTCTAGCTTTAAGATACCAGCTAGTTCAAAGACACAATGTTTTGAAGTTCCAAAGGCTGACTTGCTTGGATTTTTTGGAAGCAAAAAAGAAGAGTGTGTAGATGTAAACATTCCGGAAACGAAAATAGATTTTGCGCTTGTGGGTGGTGGAAGTTCAAGCAGTTACATTCTTGAAAGTGATCTTGAAAAGGGAACAATCAGAATAAACGTACCTAGATTTACACAACCTAGGTCCATAGATGAATTACAAAACAATTTTGCATCTTTGGAATCAAGTAAATTAAACTTGGAGTTTGGAAAATGAACAAAAGGGGAAGAATTTTATTTCTAGTAGTTGTTTTTTTGATTAGTTTTTTAGCTTTAGTTGATTTTGGAAATTCAGCTACTAGCCGCTTTTCTGGAGGGACTAGTGGATACACAGGAGTTAGTACTTATCCTAGGGCTAGTTTTCAAACTTATTATGGTCCTGAAAGCAGATTGCAAACTTACTGGCCAATTTTAGGCGATAAGGAAAGTTGCAAGGCAAGGCAGGATATTCTTTTAAGTGTCTCGCCAGCAGGTTGTCAGCCTGCGGTTGTTAGAAGCGATTTATTGGCAGAACAGAATGTTCCAGTTTTTTGTCAGATAGACTCTTTGAAAATGAATCCCTTAATTGATATAAAGCAGATAAACAATATAAGGTTTACAGGAAATTATCCTCCTGAAATTTCTGGTTCTGGATTCCACCCTGCTAGAGCTGCTTTACGAACTGGAGACAGATTGCTTGGAAGCCCACTTGTTAATAATATTGGTTATGTAGTGGTAGTTTTGAAAAGGCAACCTGAAGAGAGTAAATTGCCTGATCAAGTCACTGTTAATTTAACTGCACAGATAGAATATAATTCTGGAAACGCTTTTGGAGTTGGGAAGGCAGAATTTGTTTTAGAGCCTATTGCAGATGTAAATTGGGAGAGAGAGAAAGCAAAGCAAAGTTTTTGGGGCGGAAGATATTATGTAAGACTTGAAGAAGTCAATTTAAATTTTGCAGTGGTTTCTATTTATAATGGAGACAGAAAAATATATTCTACTAGGGTTGAGTCTGGTAAAACTTCTGATGAATTTTATGTTCCAGGATTGTACTGTCAGGCAGGATTACAAATAGCTTTTGATGGTTTTGTTAAACCGCAAGACAAAGCAAGGGTAGAGGTTTATTCTGATGATGGAACTGATTCTTTTGATTTATATCAAGGTTCTAGATTTTTAGATGATAGATGTACGGTGCAAGATATAAAAATTGATTCTGATACTGAATCTGGAAAAGTTAGATTGAGCTGTGAAGGGCAAACTTTTGACCTTAGTATAAATGCTAAGAGTTCTTCTTTACTTAATTATTTTGAGAATAAGACAGAGGTAAAAATAACTGAAAATAAAGTTGACTCTGGAATTGAATATGAGATTGATTTGAATAAACTTGAGGGTGAAAGAAAGGGAGTTTATTTCTTGGATACTAGTGGTAGATTGAATAAACTTGAAGGTGGAGGCAAAGTTTTTGTTTATGCAAATGGAGAAGTTAACACTACTTTAGTTAAAGATAAGGATTGGACTCTCACTCTGTGGAAAAATTTGAAGGAATATAAACAAGCCAAAGAGGAAAATCCTTCTTATGATATAACAAAATTACAGGATAATAAAATTGAAGGGAAAGCTAAAGAATATTTTGATAAGGCTATAGAGAGTTATGAAAAAGTTGCTAATGATTTTCCTTATGAGAAACAAGGAGAAGCTGAAGGATCTAAGAGGTTTGGAGAGCTTTCTTTGGATAGGGGACAGGAACTTGCTAAAGCATTTTCTATGGAGGAAACGAGAGCTAGACTATTGAACGAATATATAGAGTTGTATAAAGATGGGGCTAACAAAGATAGTTATCTTAGTGAATTGAATGATCTTTACAAGTTGGACAGAAGTTCAGCGACAGAAGTTGTTGAATTTCAAGATAGGGCTAGAAATATAAGACTTGTTAGCTTGAGCAAACCTAAAGACAAAGGCTTTGCAAGAATAGGTGTTGAAAGTTTAGAGTATAAGTTAGAAGTTGATGGAAAGCAGGATCTTATTAAGGGAAGTATAAAAGTTGGAGAATTAGTTTTAGATGAATTAACTGCTGATGAAGCAAGATTGAGTGCATTTTGTTCAAATTCCACTGGAGATATTTCAAAAGAAATATTGAGATATAGATTACAGTTGAATAAACCTGGAGAGAAGATATGTGGTTTGGCTGTTGTCTTGAAGAGTGCAGACACTGCAGAGATTGCTAAGGTTAGACTGTTGCCTATTGCTAAAGGTACGGAAACACAAACTACTTTGAGCGTTACTATTGGAATAGAGAAGAGATCTATAAAACTAACACCTGATAAAGCATTAGAAAGAATTCAAAAATTGAATGAAAGTATACAAAAATGGGAAAAGATTTCAAAGCAGTTGGGAACTACTGTATCTGGGTTGAAAGCTGCTTGTTTTGCTACATCTGGCCTTTTGACTTTTAAGAATTTCTTATCTGGTTTGAACGGCGGAACACTGGCAAGACAGGAAGTTATGAGTGGAGATAGCGGATGGAGAAATAGATGCGCTGATATGGTTGCTTCTGGAAAATATTCGACTTTGGATGCTTGTTATATTTCAAATGCTGATCAAATTGAACAAGATGTTAAAGCTACTGGAGCTTCTTTGAGCAATGTTAATCAAAAAATAAAAGATGTGCAAGATAAATTTACTACAAGTGATGGGCTTTTTGGTAAAAGTCTTAATTCTGACGACGCTAAAAATGCTTTAGCTGCAAAGGCAAGACAGGATTATGGTTCAATGTCTGTGGAGTACATGGATAAAGATGGAATAAAGAAAACTTCAACTGTAAATGAATTGTTGTCTGATAAGAATGTTAAAAGCGGGGTTGTAAATATGGAGGATATAAGGTCTGTGATGCTTTATTCTGACATGAAACAACAGGGAGTTAGTAGTGAAAGTCAGAAGGCAAATATAGATTCTAGGTTTAATGTTATTGGACAGAGATTTGAAGATAATACTGTTATTGCACAGCAAGTTGAAAATGCGAAGAAGTTGGGAGAGAAGGGATATCCTTCTCCTATGTATGTTAGTACTGATGCTCAGAGAGATAGAGTGACTGATGTTAAAATAGCTAACAATGATATTCTCTCTAAATTACCTGGCGCAAAGGAAGAAGGGGTAAGTCATATTTCCACTGTTGTTGCAGCTGGAAGCTCTAAGAGTTCAGGGGGAAAGACTACTGAGTTTAACTCTGGAACTTATATACTTGGCTTAAAGGAATCTGACTCTAGAAAAGGAATATATAATGTTGATGGAGTATGGCAGGAAAAGAATGGAGAGTTTACTAAGTTAGAATCTCCTCCTGCATTTTTAAGCACTTATGGGATTGGGAATATAAGAGCAGCAGATAGAGAAATTGATAATAATAAAATTGTTGAGAAAGATAGAAAAATAAGATATTATGAAACTGAACCTTACAAAGGCATGCCGGCGATTGTTCCATTTGACGTTGACAAAGGATGGTATGCGGCTACTAGACAGACTCTACCTGTTTTTGGAGGTATTGGAGCTTTTGATGCTAGCGGAAGAGTCACTAGTTTATGGATATGCAATGTTGGTAGTAATGGAAGAGTCGAGTTTGAAACAGGATTTGGAGATGATCTTTGTCAACAAGTTAATTTGAATACTGGCCAACCACTAGGAGTATTTCCAGGAAAAAGTGAAGCTGAGTCTAGGAAATTGGTTAATGATGCTGTTAGATCTATTGAAGATGCTGCAAGACAATATGGGAAAGGAAATAAGTTTGTTACAATAAATGGGCAGAGGTTTGAGGTTGGTCCGCCAACTACAGGAGTTCCCGGAACACAGTGCCAAGATTTTATGTCTCCTAAAGATTGTAATTTATTATTCAATGTCTGTGACCCTGTTATTTGCCCAAGCTCTAGATGTAATTTTGGAGGACAGTATCCAGTTGCCAATGTTATGCAGACTGGAATAGTTGGAAGTGTTTTACTTTGCTTGCCTAATGTTAGAGAGGGAATAGCTATTCCTGTATGTTTAACAGGTATTCAGGCAGGAATAGATGGATTAATTTCCATTATGAAAAATTATAGAGATTGTTTGCAGGAGAATGTTGATACTGGAAAAATGGTTGGAATTTGTGATCAGATTTATTCAGTTTACATTTGTGAATTCTTTTGGAATCAAGTTGCGCCTGTAGTTAATGTTTTAATTCCTAAACTAATTGAGACTGCTTATGGTCAGGGAGTGCGAGGCGGAGGAGAATATTTGACAGTTACGGCTGCTTGGCAAAATATGCAGAATTCTATGAACTACTTTACTCAGAGCTACGCTGTTAATTCGATAAACGCTTTCAAAGCAAGGAGTGATGGGATTTATGGTTCAAGAGTTTTTGAATCCAATAGTGTTGCAGAACTCGGAGGAGAATTTTGTAAAGTTTTTGTTTCTACAAAAGCACCTAAGGCATTTGAATCTCTTATTGAACCAGATAGCCCTCCACAATTTCATGCTTGGTTTGATTCAAAGAAGTTTAGTGATGTGACTGTTCCTGCAACCTCTCAATATAAAGTATTTTATCATATATTTGCTGGAAAAGATCAAGGAACAAACTTTGATGTTTATTTAAGAAGTCCGCCAGATAGTTCTTATTACAATGTTGCTCCTCGAGTTCCAGTTGCTTCTGGATTTATACCAAGAGGACAATATGCTTCTGAGACCAGAGACTTTACGGCTCCAGAAGGATATAAGGAATTATGTGTTAGAATAAATGGAGAAGAAAAATGCGGATTTAAGGAAGTTACAACAAGTTTTGCTTTGAATCAACTATCTGATAGCTATGCTTCGGATCAAATAAAAAATAATAATATACAAAGTGAGACTGAATGTATTAGCGGTCAATCTAATTTAGGCGCGTTAGCTACTCCTAATATACAAGCAGGAGTTGAAGGCGTGATAAACCCTGCAGATTATAATAGAGGAATTGTGAGAATTTGTGCTACTAAGAATCCTGGATTGTCTACTGATCCTTCTCGGTTTGTTTCTGTTGGCTTTTGTGGTGATCAAAAAGTTACTTGCTGGCTTGATAAGAGAAGTGTTAATAATGCGATAAGTGACAGCAACGTACTTGCTAGAAATGCAACATTGCAAGAACTTGATCAAATAAACAAAGCTAATCTTGAAGCTGAAGGAACTGTTTTAACAGATGATCAAGCAGATGCTGAGTTTAGATCTTTAGAAGATGCAATTGACGATTTGATAAAAAATAAAGATAATAAAGAGGGAAAGGTTATTGATTTGAATTCCAGATTTGAGTTGATTTATGGAATGCTTCTTTCTAATGCTGATAGAGCGCAATTGCTTTATTTGAAAGGGCAGGCATATGAAGATGTTGCTCTTTCTTTCAAGGCTAAAGAGAAGAAGACTGTTAGTGGAAGCACGGAAAATACTGGAACGAGTGGAGTTAGTGGAAATGAATTGCCTATTATTCCTGTAAATTTGGATTTTGATTTAGATACGGCTGATAGTAATGGATATAGCAATTTAGTTTTAGATCAAACAACAACAAATTATTATGAGAAAGGTGGAGAGATATTTTATGGGGATTCTTCTGGAGAGCTTGTTAAAATTGGAAGTGTTGTTAGTAGCGATGGAACAATTTCTGTTAGTTCTGACGGGATAGATATTTTACAAAGTAAATATCTGGAAGTTAATGGTAGAAAAATTAAAAATTGGGAGACTAAAGTTAAGGAAGAGAACAAAGGATTTTTTGCTAAGACAGTAGACTCTGTTAAGGATTTTTTTAGCGGAGATAAAAAAGAGGATATAGTTGAGGCGAAAAATCAAGAGGGCATGGTTTTCGTTAAAGAAAACGGTGCTAATTTTGTTAGATTTAAGAAAGAGGATGGTTCTTTGAGCAAAGATGATTTACATTTTTACTACAGGCAGTTATTTTATTATGATGGTTTTTCTTTTAGCGATAAAACAGTTGGAACTTTATCAAGAACTATTGAGAGTCTAAATGAAGGAGATACAGCAAGTGTTCAGAATATTATAGAGGAAGCAAAAGAGAAGGAGATTTTTGGAGGCAAATTAAAATTAGGAGATTTGCTTGGAAAGAAGATTACTTTGAAAGATGGAAAGTATGCTTTTGTTGAGTAGATTAATTGATAAGTGCGGAGATTATTAGGCGTATTGGAAATTTATAATTTTAGCATATGTCTGAGACTTTTATCTACTTCAAAAATATCACTTTTTTCTAAAGTTCCTATTTGTTTGACAATTCTTCTTTTATCTACTGATTGTATTTGAAACATTAAAGCAATAGAATCATTATCGAGTTTGTTTTTTTCAGAAGATTTTATTTCTAAAACATAAGGGAATCTGAGAGCTTGAAGATTGGAAGTCAACGGAATAACAGTAATTAAGTTAGTTCCAGTATTAGCTAATATTATGCATGGTCTAGTGCCTTTTTGTTCGCTTCCTTTTTTTGGAGGAAGATCAATTAACCACAACTCTCCTTTATTCATCTTTTAGATTATCTTCATTCCATTTAGAAACGTCTTCAAACCCTGCATCTTCCCAAATTAACATTTCTTCTTTTAAATCAAAATATTGTTTTAAGTTAGCTAAATATAGTTTCAATGCTCTAACTATAATTTCTTCTTTACTCAAACCCATCTCTTTAGATGCGATCTCTATGTTGTATTCTGTTTCTTTTGTTAGATCAACTTCCATGATTATGTGGATGCTTAGAGATATTTAAAATTATCTGAAATGCGGAGACTAGGTGCTAAAAATTCTGCTGAATTTTGGCAACACAATTTGCTTTGCAAACTGTTGTATTCGAACCTTAGCGACTTAGATTCTTAGTTACATTGCTGAAAGCAATGTATGCGGAGACTAGGATTCGAACCTAGGTAGGCACTAAGCACACTGGAGCCTAAATCCAGCCCGTTTGACCACTCCGGCATCTCCGCTTATAGGAAATAACGTTAATTTTCGTAAATTTTACGTGTTCTTTCCTAATAATCAAATAACTGACAACTTACGATTATTAAAGTTATTCGATATAATTAAGGACAATTTAGAGGAAATTTAAATGTTTGTCTTTGGTAATGTTTTTAAAGATTGATAGCTTAAATTAATATGGCGAATTTTGTTGGAGAAAGGTTTTTGGCTGGAAGAGGAAATGAGCCTTCTTTTGATTCTTTTCCTCATGAAGTGATTGATTGGTCTTTGATAAGACATGGGGATAAGATAGCTAGTAAGAAAATGGTAATGAGCACTGCTTTTGGAATGGAAGGATGTGCGCTAGTTGATATGTATGATAGGGCTATAGCATCAAGTTGGGATCCTAGAGAAAGACCTGTTTTAGATGTTATTTATTTAGATACTCATTTTTTGTTTCCGGAAACTCATGATTTGATTTCTAAGATGAGGGAGCGGTATCCACAATAAACTTTGTTAATAGGGGGACAACAGTAACTCCCGAACAACAAGCTAAAAGCCATGGTCTTGATCTTTGGAAGTATGATCCAAAAAGATGTTGTGATTTGAGAAAAGTTGAACCGATAAGAGAAGCTATGAAGGGAGTTGACGTTTTAATTAGTGGCTTGACTAGATCTCAATCTATGCAAAGATCTAAAATAGGCACCGTTCAATTTGATAATATGCATGGACTTATAAGAATTCATCCACTTGCAACTTTGAATCGTCAGGGTGTTTTAGAATATGTAAGAGAAAATCGTGTTCCTTACAATGCCTTGCATGAAAGAGGATACCCTTCAATCGGATGTATGCAATGTACTAAGTCGGTTGTTACGCCAAGCATTGCCACATATTCTAGAGAGGGTCGTTGGAGTGATTTTGGTTTGTCTGATTGCGGTATGAATCGTGGAGCATATTAATTTTCCTTTAAGGCTAAATTTTCAGTTTGTTAAATCGCTAATTTGTTGCGATGATCTATATGTGTAGTATTTTTATCAATATTAAAATAGTTTCTTATAATATAATTTAAGCAGCTTTCTTTGCTTTTGCTTTTTCCTTTTCTTTCTCGGCTGCGTTGACTTTGGAGGAAAGTTTATCTTCAAGGCCTAGGCGTTCTGTAAGTTCTTTATAACGATTTCTGATTGTTACTTCTGTTATTCCTGCAACATCGGCGACTTCTCTTTGCGTTTTCTTTTCTTCATTTAATAGAGCTGCTACATACAAGGCAGCTGCTGCGATTCCTGCTGGGCCTCTTCCAGAAGTTAATTCTGAGATATCTGCTTTCTTTAAAATACGAAATGCTTCATTCTGTGTTTTTGGAGATAAATGGAGAATTGAAGAAAATCTTAAGATGTAATCTTTTGGAGAACTTGGAGTCACTTTGATTTTTAATTTTCTCACTATAAAACGATATGTTCTTCCTATTTCCTTTCTTTCAACGTCAGATGCTTCAGCTATTTCGTCTAAGGTTCTAGGGATATTATATGAACGACAAGCAGCATAAATACATGCAGCTATAACTGATTCCATTGATCTGCCTCTAACTAGGCCTCTCTGCAAGACGTAATGATAGACTCTAGATGCTTCATCTCTTATTACAGAAGGAAGATTAAGGAATGAAGCCACTCTTCTTAGTTCAGACATTGCAAGTCTTAGATTTCTTTCTATCGATGTGGAGACACGTTCCTGCCATTTTTTTAATCTTAAGAATTTACGAGTTTGACCTGCTTCTAATTTATAGATATCTGAAATTTCACCAACATTTGTTGTTAGACCTTTGTCGTATTTTTGCATAGAAATAGGGGCTCCACTTCTGCCTCTTTTTTCAGATTTGTCAAATTGACCTGCAGACTCTTGCCCAGTATCAACTATTTTTTCTTCGACGATTAAACCGCATTCGTTACAGACAACTTCACCTTTTTGGCTATCATAGGTTAAATCAACACTTCCACACTCAGGGCAACGTTTTACATATGTCATTTTTCTGTTTTCCAACGAAAGGTTTAAAATACTTTCTATTTGGAGAGTATTTAAAGCTTTGTGGCATATTAGATTACTGAACAGTGGTTATTTAATTTAGTTGTTAAAAACTGCATATATTAAAAATTCTACAACAAATTTATAATTGTAATCTTTATAAACAAAGAATTCATAGGTAATCTATGGAAAGGCTACGAGAGTAGCAATCGTTGAGTCGAATCGTTATTAATTAATAAGAAAAACTTAATAGGCTACATAGACGTTCAAGCTTAGTCTTGTAACTTTATAATGATTGGGCTCTGCGAAAAGACTGTAGTAAATAAAAACTTAAAAAGAAGGAATTAGAATTAAAGCTGGAGGTACAATATGACTATCATAAACGTAGAAAAAGTTGGAAGTGTTAGAGATATAGAGAAACTGAAGAAGGTTTTGCTCTATTTAATTAGTCATCTAGATTCTGCGAAATATAAGACTGAACTTATAAAACTTAGTTTTATTTTAGATTATAAATACAGCAAAGCTTTTAATTCTGAACAGAATGCGACAACTGTCGAATATGTAAAATACAATTATGGCCCATATTCGGAGTCTTTTGTTGATGCATTTGAACAATTAAAAAATGAAGGAACAATAGTGGAAGTTAGTCTACCATTTGGTGCTGGATTTGCTTTGGGTAAAGAAATAAATTCCAATGGATTGGACGAGAAAATTAAGATGATAATTGATGATGTGATAAAGGAATATGGTAAGAAACCACTAAGAGAGATGAAATCTTTTATTTATGATTTAGATGAATTCAAAAGGACAGAATTCGGAAAGCCAATTGCTCTTAATTGACTGAAGACAAGTATGGTGTGGTTAAAAGGTTAATGGATAATCATATTTTAGACCAATCTAGAAATATCCTTAACGAGCCTGCGTTTCTAGAGTTTTTATTTGGTTTATTTCTTTTCTATCTTGGATTTGAAAGATATAAGAAAATATTTGATGATGCTATTGAAACTCAAAGAAGAGACATAATTAGGGGAGAGAAGCCACACCCATTTGCATTGCCGGCTTTTCCCTTTAGATTTGTTGGTATAGGAAACAAGACTATTTTTATAGGTAAAATGGGCAAGCCGAATGAACTCTTTGCGGATATACTACAAAATAACTTTTTTTGGAATTATAATCATATTGATCGTACTGAGCCGTTTATAGATTCGATTATTATTCAACAAGAGTCTTGGAAGAAACATTCCTGCGACAAAAATTATCTAAATAAATATTGTCAGAATTGCAAGTTAGACTTTTCTATTTTAGCTTCTGCTTATTTTTCAAAGTTCTCTAAATCATTCAATATAGACGGCTATTTAACTTTAGATATTCCTGCAACTATATTTGCTGAAATTATTTCTCAAGAAGGATTAGTAGAACTGGAACAACATCAAACATTGTGTTTTTGTGAGTCTGTTCTTGAAAAAGAATGGGGATTTTGTCCATTTTGTGGTAATAAGATAGATGTTTCTGTTTTTGAGAAAAATAATGATTCAATGGATGAACCTGAAAAGATCTTTAATTATACTCTTGGTTTATATCTTTCTATAAAAAAAGGATATGATTTTAAGGCAAATTTTGTTATGGATAAGGATTTTAATAATGAGACAGACATTTATTTGCAGAAAAAAGATTCTATTAAACTAATTGAATATACTACTAAATTAAATCTTGACAAGTCTTATGTGGTCTCAAAAGTTAAGACTCTTAACCTTGTTGAAAGTTCTTTAAAAGCGGAAGCTTTAAGGATTGGTTCTGGAGCTCCTTCTTGCTCCTTAATTTTGCTAGGTATAAATAAACCTGAGAACAAGCCCCTCTTGGACTCAATACCTTTGAAAATATTTGAAGATCCAAATAAATTTAAGATAATTGACTCAAAGTTTAAATTTAAGAAAACAAACGTGATACAGATAACTCAGGAAGAACTAGATAGTCTAAAAGCTGTATTTCTAGGTACACTCAATGAACTTCTTTCTTATCTTTGATCATATAAATCAATTTAATAGGACTTTGTTCTTTTGGTTTTGAATGAGATTTAGGTAGAGTTCAATTAGCATAAAGATTAGAGAGTTATTAATTTTGAAAGGACTTTTTAGTTTCTAAGAACTTATTTGCTTTCAACTAGAACTGCATTGACCATTCCTTCTTGAGTTGGTCTGTTTGTAATTTTAGCTTTTCCAAGAGGAGTTTCTATTACAACTCCCTTCATTAGCCTATTTTGACGGGCGAGGAAAAAGTTTTGAGGGGTTTCTACAACTTTTTTTATTGTTGTTTTTTGCATCTTTCCTTTTATTGAAATATTTACTGATTTCGCACTAAGTGTAACAGCTTTTTTATTTCCACCTATTGTTCTAACAGTTTTTCTTTTGTCTAGGTCTCTGACAGCTACTAGTCTTTCCTGACTATCTTTTTCAAAATGTTTTTTCTTTCTAAACCTGTGGTATTTTCCACCTGTTGTTTTTCTTCCTAATCTCATAGTACAGTTCAAAAATGTTGCTTTAAATAGTTTTTTGTTTTGTTGTTTTTCAAAATATTAAAAAAATAATATCTAAAAACGCAAGATTTAAATACCACTAGTAATGAGAGCAAATATGGTTAACGGAATTGAGAGACCACTAGATCTTTTGAATCAGTCTAAAGGTAAAGAGGTTTTGATACAGTTGAAGGGCGATCAGCAGTTTGTTGGTAAGCTCTTGGCTTTTGATATGCACATTAATGTAGCTTTGGATAATGCTAAAGAAATAAGGAATGGCGAACTAAAAAAGAACATTGGATTGACATTTTTGAGAGGAGATACTATTATTTTTATTTCACCTTCTTCTGCTTCTTTGGATAAATAATTGGATTTTAAATTTCTAAACTATCAAAGTCATTGGCTAATTTTGTGTTTTTGAATAGTTTTTTCGCTTCATTTAGTATTTTTGATTCGTTGTGCTGATAACGCTCTGAAATATGCGTTAGAATTAGGCTTTTTATTTTCGCTTTTTTTGCTAATAACCCTGCGTCTTCTGCAGTCATGTGTTTATGTTCCAAGGCTTGAGCTTTGTCTTCTTTTGAGTAGGTTGATTCACAAATAACAATATCAGAATTTTTTGCAAGCTTTATGGCGTTAGAATTTGGAGCAGTGTCTAATATTATAGATATTTTTTTACCTTTTTCTTTATATGTTACGGAGGAGGCTTTTATTTTTTTACTTTCAAATACAATGTCTTTTCCTTTTTTTAGTTCTCCTAAAAGTGGAGAGTTTGGCAACTTAAGCTTTTTCAGACTTTTTTTGTTTAGTCTTATTTGGTCTTTAACTTCAAATGAGTATGCTAAAGAAGGAATATCGTGATCCATTTTTTCTGATTCTATTTCCAAGTCTTCTATTTTTAGAAATTTTCCTTCTACTTCTTTAATTTTGAGATTGATTTTTAATTTGAATAATTGCTGCATTAAACTAAGAGAGTGGGTTGTGCCTTTTGGTCCAAATACTTCGAGAGTTTTAGTGTAATTATTCATTGCTAGAGTTTGTAATAAACCTGGAATACCTAGGACATGGTCGCCATGCCAATGAGTTATAAGGAGCTTTGTTAATTTATTTGGAGAAATTTTAGCTATTTTAAATTGTTTTTGAGTTCCTTCTCCGCAGTCAATTAAAATATTCTCATTTTTATAGGAAAGGAGAATAGCTGTATGGTTTCTTTTTTTTGTTGGGATCGCGTTTCCTGTACCTAGAAAGACAATTTTTAATTTGTTCATATTTTGAATAGGAAAATATGTTTAAATAGCTTTAGTCAGAGAATTTGAGAGTTAACTTTTGTTTTTGACTTGTATTTTATAATTGCTAAATATTTAATAATAACTGATTTTTGTTTGTTTTATGGAATGTCCATTGCATGGAAGCAAGTTTATGGGGAAAGGAAGCAGGGCGCAGATTCCTTTAAGAATTAGTACCGAGTTTATTCAGGCCGCCACTTATAGAATGGAAGAAGTTGATAGGAACTGTGGATATCAAGCGGAGAAAAAATATCTGGCTGCTAAGAGATGGGAGGAAGGTTTACAGAAGAGAGAACATATTTGGTTAGGTATTTCTGGAGCTGCAACACCTGTTGGAATGGGTGGCTTGGTTGCAGATTTAATAGATAGGGGTCTTGTTGATGTAATTGTTTCAACTGGAGCTAATGTTTATCATGACTTGCATGTTGCATGTGGTTTGCCTTTAAGACATGGATCTGAGAAAGTTGACGATGAAGCACTTCTAACTGATGAGGCGACTAGAATTTACACACAGCTTATACATAATAAATGGACTTTGAAAGCACAGGACTTCATAAATCAAAGAGTATTTAGAGCGGTTTTAGAAAAAGGAGATCTGAAGCCACCATTCTCAACTGCCATGATGCTTCATGAATTTGGGAAAGCTATGTCTGCTTCGGAATATGCAATAGACAAGCAGGGCTCATTTGTTTTGAAAGCTGCTGAAAGAGGAGTTCCTATATTCTTGGATTCAGCTTCAAACCACTCTTTAGGTATGGATTTTTCTTTGTTACAGATGCAGGGACTTCAAGCTGATTCAAGCCCCTCAAAAGATACTTGGCAATCTGCAGCTATTAGCCTTTACAATCAACCTCAATTTAATGTTTTCTTGGGAGAGGGTGGACCTAGAAATTTTATTCAGACTACGGCCCCTACAGCTGCTGAAATTTATGCAATTCCTTTTAATGGATCTGATGGATGCATTAGATTTACAACGTCTGATGAAAGGGCAGGAGCTTTATCGGGGTCTACTGGAAGTGAAGCCGTTACTTGGGGGAAATATCCAGATGCGGACCCGATGAGAGACATTGCTGTTTGGGGAGAATACACTTTGACTTTTCCAGATGTAGTAGGTTATGTCGCTGGAAAGATTGGAATGAGAAAAAATAGAAGAGTGATGGATCAACTTTCTAATCTAGAAGATAGATTTTTAGCGGATGCAGGCGCTCATTCAGGGGATTTAAAAAGGTTTCAAGAAGAACTTAGAGAAAAAATTCCTTCAATCGTGGCAAATGAAATTAGACTTAGAGAAAGAGAAGGATATCAGTTCGAATAATAATTTATTTAAAGTAGAATAACTCTTTTAAAATATGGAAGATGTGCAAGAGAAAGCTCATTACATTGCTGTAACTGGTATAATAAGAAACTCTGATGGACGATATTTAATATGCAAAAGAAGTCCGAATGAAAAAGTTTTCCCTAATAAATGGTGTGTTCCTGGAGGAAAAGTGCAAAAAAGTGATTTTGTAAATACGCCTAAAGACACAAAAGATCATTGGTTTGCGATATTTGAAAAAACTTTGGAAAAAGAGATTTTAGAAGAAACTGGGCTTAAAATAAAAAACATAGGCTATGTATCTAACCTTGCATTGATACGCCCTAACGGATTTTCTACACTTATTGTAAGTCTCCATGCACAGCATGATGACGGGGAAGTTAAATTAGATAAGGAGGAACTTGTTGATTATGCTTGGGTTTCTTTAGAAGAAGCAAAAAATTATGATTTAATTGAAAATATTTATGAACAAATAGAGAAAGTTGACAAATCTTATAATGGCAGACCTTAGTGCTTTATTCAGAGAATTTATAAAACAAAGTTTCTTTTTATTAATATGAAGAGAAAGGTGATCCAGTCGTTCGTAACTTTTGGTTCAATAGTTTTTTTGCTTGGTTTGTTACATTATATGTACTTTGGTAGCATAACTGGCTTTTCTTTATATAAAGAAGGATATGAATTCAACAGTGAAGATTATCTTGCAAATTACGGTTTACATGATGAAATAAATGTTCAAATTGATGATTTAGATGATGTTAATTTAAGAGCTGGTTCTTTTTTTGAAAAAGAAATTAGGATTAAAAATTCTGGTTTGGCTTTTCTAACAAATTGTAATTTTGTTTTTGAAGGAGAAGTTAAGAGCTGGTTTAGCACATATGGATCTAAAAGCATAGGGGTTGATGAGGAAAAAGTTTTCATTGTTCGTATTTCAGCGCCTGAAAATGTTGAAGAAGGAGGGTATATTTCAAAACTAACTTTTAGATGTGATGAAGGGAAACTAGAGAGAGACTTAAGGGTTAAAGTGAGCAAGAATGATTTTAAGGGAAAAATATCTGAGTATGAATTTACAGATAATGAACTAAAAATTTATTATTTTTTAGCTGAAGTTGGAGGAAGAGATCATGAGATTCGGATGAGCTACCACTTATTTGGAACAGAAAGAAATGAAATATTAAAAGGAGAGGGCAATGTTGTCCTTGGAGCAGGTGATTCCAAGGTTTTTGTTTTGGAGATACCTATAGAAAAGAAAGATATTACAGATCGTCATTTGGAATTGATCTTAAGTGATGAAAATAATCTAGTAAAATTGGAGAAGGAGATAGTATTTCCTAGAAATTTAATGACTAGCAGAACTATTTTTGTTCCGGACTCTTTTAATTTTTATATTTCTGGTTTTGTATTGTTGACTTTATTGATTTTATTTTTAGTCACTAAAAAAATATTCAATTTGTATAGTGAAACAAAGGTAGTTGATTTCGATTTCAATCATAAAAGAAGAAAGCTAATAGATTTGAGAATATGAGCGAAAAAAAGTTTGCCTTGGTTTTTTCAGGTATATTTTTGTTAGTTCTGTTAGTTCTCATCTGCTCTTTTTTATTTTTAAAAAAATATAGTTTAAACCAAAGTGTGATGGTTTCTTTCTGGTCGATTATAATTCTTTTGTTTTTACTTTTTGGAGTTGTGGTTATTTCTCTTTTTTTAAATAAGGTTAGAAAAGCTAAATGATTAAAGTTACTATCTTAAAGTAATTAAATATCTTTGTTTGTTTCCACAAAAAGTTTATAAATAAAGTTATTTATAAAGGTGTTATAGGGTCATTTTTTGATAATGGTTACAAAAGCTAAAAAGTCGGATTTAAAGATACAGAACATAGTAGCTACTACTTCTCTTGGAAAGCCCGTTTCTCTGACGAAACTTGCTAGAATGCAGAGTAATACGGAGTATAATCCTGAACAATTTCCAGGTCTCGTTTTGAGAGTTAAAGAACCTAAGTCAGCAGTTCTTGTATTTTCTTCTGGGAATTTAGTTTGTACAGGGACAAAGAGCATTGCCCAAGTTAGGGAAGTTATAGATGTAGTTATAAAACAGATTGCTAAGATAGGCGTTAAGATTACAGATAAACCTAAAATAACTGTTCAGAATATAGTCGCTTCTGGCAGTATAGATTTGACTTTGAATTTGAATATTTTGGCTTTGCAGTTGGAGAACACGGAATATGAACCTGAACAATTTCCAGGTTTAGTTTACAAGTTAGTTGACCCTACAGCCACTTTTTTGCTTTTCTCCAATGGAAAATTGGTTTGTACTGGTACAAAAGATAAGGAACAGTTGGAAGAGAGCATGAGACAATTGAACAAAAATATAAGAATTGCTATTGCTAAGAAAGTTTAAGATTTTCTGATGTTAAAGTTTTAAAAATTTGATAATTTTGTCTGATTTTTGAAATCTTTTAGAATTTTTGATTTTTTTGTGTAATTTGAAATTGGCTGCTTGAGCCTCAATTGTATGTTTTGAAGGGCTTCCTTAAGTGTGTTGAATATTTCTGGAGGATTTGAAAATGCATTTCTACTAGTTTCTCTTAAGATTCCTACTCCGAGCGGTTCTGTGTATTCTGGTCTTATTTCTCTGAAGACCAAGCATGAAGACTGCTTTTTTATTTTTTGCAGGTATTCTGTTAGAGCAAGACGGTTTGCATAATATGCACCTGTTACAGAGTCTGCATATTTTTTTCTGGGAAAGAATGATTCGTAATCTTGCCAAACTCCGAAGCTTTTTAGAGATATTTCTATTACTTCGAATGAGAATTTTTCAGGAAGGAGGAGAAATTCATAGTGGTTTCCAAGATATTCTGCATGAAAGACTTGAAACTCAACTATTTCGTTGGATAATTTTATTTCTTTTAATTTTTCTTTTGAAAGAGTGTCGTCTACAGCGGTTATTGACCAACGGGTTGGAACCATTTTTCTGTTTTTCTTTAAACCTAGAAGGCCGGCTGACAGGAGTTTTATCAATGAAGAATTTGAGATTTTATGTTTTTCTAATTCTAATAAGGCGGAAACTGATTTTACATCTGTGTCATTTACAAGGTAGTCTATTTTTTTCCTTATTGGAATATTTTCTTGAATTATTACTTTTTTTATCTGCGCGGCTTTTGAAATTAGAGGAACAAGGGAGTCATTTTCTGAATTTTTAGTTATTGGTTTTTCTAATTCATATTCTGCCGATACTGGTTTTTCAGACATAGCTATTTCTTGTATTACTGGAAGAAATTTTTTTTCCGTAAGAACTGCGTGAACATTTTTTTGCTGTCTTCCATAAATTAATTTGTTTCTTAAAGTTAAAATTGAAGAAATAGAGAGTTTGTTTTTGTGCCACTCTTCTGGAGAAGACATTAAAGATGTATCTCCATGTTCTGTAGGAGAGAGGACACCAGCATAGACGTTTGGATAATTCCATTTTCCTACGAATATCTCTGGAGGACTGGAGCCTGAAAATTTTTGAATTTTTTGGGATTTACTAATTAGGAATGAGTGTTTTTTACAATTATATTCACCACAGATTTTGCAATAAGACATTAGGTTTAGAACACGCTAGCATTTATAGAAATTGTTGTAATTGAATTATCCCTTAATATCAGAAATACCAAGAAGAACGAATAAAGCACCAATCATTATGACAATCCAGAATAAAGCGCCTTTGAAGAATTCACCAGCAGCACTCCAGAAATTCCATCCTGGGCCAAACCAGCCTGCTGAGTAGAATGCTATATATATTGGGACTACGATAAGTATTAAACCTATTAGAAGCTCCGACCATTTATTCATATATTATGTTAAAGCTTTAAGTATTTAAATATTTTTATTCATTGGAAGATACTTTTATAGAAAAGAGAAGTTAACTTTGATAGCTCCGATTTGGTTTGAAGTTAAGGATTTATTTATAAAGAAGCTTTGTTTGTTTTGTTTATGACAGGAAGCAGCTCAATAATGATAGATCTTGATGATCCTAGAAGTGAAAAAATAGCAGAAGTTATCTCTAATAAAACTGCGAAGAAGATATTAATATCTTTAGCTGAAGGAGAAAAAAGCATAGGAGACATATCTTTAGAATTAGGTTTACCTGTTAATACTGTGAGTTATAACATAGATAAGATGGTTGGAGCTGGGATTATAGAAAAGGCGAAGAAGTATTTATGGAGCGTTAAAGGGAGAAAAATAGAATACTACAAAGTCTCAAATAGAAGGATAATAATTGAACCTAAAAAAATGATCAGAGGAATAGTGCCTGTTTTATTGATTACTTTAGTTTTTGCTTTTTTAATTGGAAACTTTTATGTTATGAGTGAGAATGGAGTGAATAAATTTGCAATGACTAGAGAGAAAATAGCGGCTTCAGCTTTAGGTTTTGAGGGGACTCAAGGATCAGAACCTATGACTTTGAATGCAGAAGAGAATTATGGAGAAGTGATATACAACTCTGGGATAGATAGTATTGACTCTTGGGCTTGGTTTTTAATAGGCGCCTGGTTTTCTTTGTTAGTTTTTATATTATGGAATTGGAGAAAAAACTAAAATGAAAGGAGGTAAAAGAATAATGGACAGAAAGATAATTACAGGGGTAATCGTTTTAGGTATTTTAATTTTAGGGGCTTACCTTTTTTCTTCTACAGGAGCAGTTGTTTCTGCGAGAGGAGAAAGTCTAATAGAGGTACAGCCTGATAGAGTTTCCGTTAATATAAACATAGATGTTAAGAACAATACTGCCCAAGAAGCTCAGGAAACTGTAAAACAAATATCTGATAAAACTGTGAAGAATTTGGTTGCTGCGGGAATTTTGGAAGAGGATATAGAGCTTGCAGGATACAACATTTATTCTGATTATGAATATACTCCACAGGGAGGAAGTAAGCAAAAAGGATTTAGAGGGAGTCAACAGATAATTGTCAAAGTCTCTGATTTTGCTAAGATATCAGATGTTGTTGATTCAGCTATAAACTCTGGCTCTTTAGTTAGTTATATTAATTTTGACCTTTCCGATAGCAAGCAAAACGAGTATAAGACTAAGGCTTTGACAGATGCTGGGAAGGATGCAAAGAAGAAAGCTGAGGCTACTGCTGCAGGTATAGGGAAAAACATTGGAAGATTGGTGTCTATAGAGAATACAGAGTTTAATTATGGTGGGCCTTGGGCTTACTATGAGAAAAGCGCTTCTTTAGACAGTGTTGCAGGTGCAGGAACTGAGGCTAGAGAGGCTGCTATGAATATAAAACCTAGAACAACTGAAGTAAGAGCAAGCGTTAGCGTTGTTTACAGGTTGAGCAGATTTTAGCTTTAATTGGGTTCAAGATCCATAGCCTTATATATTTGGTTTTTTTCTTTTTTTTATGTTAACTGATGAACAGATAATGGAAGTTAGGGAACATCTGGAAAGAGCACAGAACCCTGTTTTTTATTATGATAATGATGCGGATGGTTTGTGCAGTTTCGCTTTACTTAGAAGATTTATAGATAGAGGAAAGGGAGTTGCTGTGAGGAGCTTTCCAGATTTAAACAAAAGCTATGCCAGAAAAGCTTTAGAGTTCAATTCAGATTATGTTTTTGTTTTAGATAAACCTTTTTTGTCTAAGGAATTTTTAGATGAAATAAAACTATTGGGGTTGCCTGTTGTTTGGATTGATCATCATGAGCTGCCGATCCAAGATTATGAAAAATCAAATGATAATCTTTTCGTTTATAATCCAGCTAGGAATAATGGCAAAGATAAAAGTACAGAACCTGTAACCTATCTTAGCTATAAAATCTCTTTAAGAAAGGAAGATGTTTGGCTTGCAATAATCGGCTGTATAGCTGATCATTACATGCCAGAGTTTGCTTCGGAGTTTGAAAAAAGATTTCCTGATTACTGGGGTAAAGTTAAAGACCCATTTGATGCGTATTACGGTACTGAAATAGGAAAGATAGCAAAAATTTTTAACTTTGGACTGAAGGATTCAATAACTAATGTTGTTAAATTACAAAACTTTTTGATAACTGCTAAAGGGCCTCAAGAAGTATTATTGGAAGAATATTCTAATTCTACTTTTAGAAGAAAATATCATGATGTGAACAAGAAATATCTTTCTCTTGTTGAGAAAGCCAAGAACTGTCTTGATGGAGATTTTTTATTTTTTGATTATTCTGGAGATTTAAGTATAAGCTCTGATATTGCTAATGAGCTTTGTTATTTATATCCTAATAAGTTTATTGTGGTGGCGTATAAAAGAGGAGAAGTGTGTAATGTTTCTTTGAGAGGAAAAAATGTTAAAAAGCATATTGCTGGTGTTTTAAAGAGTATAGATGGGACTGGAGGAGGTCATGAAGATGCTGTTGGAGCTAGGATAAGCTCTAGGGATTTTGATAAGTTTAAGGAAATTTTTATGGAAGAAGTTGGAAAGAATTAAATGTTTTGACTGAAACAAAATCTTTAAAACTAGTTGTTAGTTTCAGTTCCGATGAAAAGTAAAGAAAATGCGCAGATTCCAAAGCATGTTGCAATTATTCCAGATGGGAATAGAAGATGGGCTAGATCGAAGAATTTAATTGAATTAAAAGGTCACGAAAAATCAGCTGAGAAAAGCAATGTAATTTCTCTGATTGAGGAAGCCTTCGCTTTAAAGATTGACTATGTTTCTATATGGGGCTTTTCAACTGAAAATTGGAAAAGGAAAAAAATAGAAGTTAGTTTTCTTTTTAACTTAATGATGAAAGTTATAAGAGATTTGAGAGAGTATATAGCAGAAAAAGAAATAAGATTTAGACATATTGGCAGAAAAGATAGACTACCTAAAAAACTTGCTTTGGAGCTAGAATTACTTGAGAAGGAGACGAAAAATAATAATAAACTAAACTTACAAATATTTCTTGACTATGGTGGAAGAGACGAAATAGTAAGATCTGTTAATAAGATTTTGAATGAACGCAGGAAAAAAATAACAGAAGACGAATTTTCTCTGTATTTGGATACTTATGGGCTCCCTGATCCTGATTTTATTATAAGAACTAGCGGCGAACTTAGACTTAGTGGTTTGATGCCTTTTCAATCTGTTTACTCGGAACTTTATTTTTCTGAAAAAAACTTTCCGGACTTTAAGGCAGAAGATTTTAGGAAAGCCGTTTTTGAATTTTCGGAAAGAAAAAGAAGATTTGGTGGGAATTAGATCTGATTAAATAAGTTTAAAAATGAATTATTTTACTTTTTATTATGGAAGACAAACAAAAAATTGCTAGGAAGAATTTGCTGCGAGAAAGTGAAGAGATAGATGGAACGAAAATTGAAGGATATGATTTTGATAAAGGCGTCGACTATAAAGAACTAATAAAAAGCTTTTCCTCAACTGGATTCCAAGCTTCGCACTTTGCAAAAGCTATTGAAATAGTGGATGAAATGATAAAAGAAAAAACCTTCATTTATTTGGGATATACTTCCAATATGGTTAGCTCTGGATTGCGTGATATTTTTAGGTACCTTGTAAAAAATAAGAAAGTTGATGTCGTTGTGACAACTGCTGGAGGTATAGAGGAAGATATAATCAAGTGCCTTGGAGATTTTATTTTGGGAGATTTTAGAGCAAACGGGGAAAAACTTAGGGAAAAGGGAATTAATAGAATAGGCAATATATATGCTCCGAACAATAGATATGTTGATTTTGAAAAATTTTTACAACCAATACTTGAAGAGGTTTGGCAAAAACAAGAAAAAACTGGAGAAGTCATAATACCAAGTGAATTAATTTGGAAACTTGGGGAGAAAATTAATGATGAAAAAAGCATATGTTATTGGGCTTGGAAAAATAAAATAAAGATTTATTGTCCTGCAATTGGTGATGGGGCTTTGGGAGACAATATTTACTTTTTTAGAAGCAAGAGGGAAAATTTTAAAATTGATCTTGCTGGAGACATAAAAGAATTTAATGATACTTCAGTTGGTTTGAAGAAATCTGGAATTATAATTTTGGGGAGCGGCGTCGTAAAACATGCAATTTTGAATGCTAATATGTTAAGAAATGGAGCAGATTATGCAGTTTATATAAACAATTCTCAAGAGTTTGATGGTAGTGATGCTGGAGCAACGCCTGAGGAAGCAGTTTCATGGGGAAAAATTTTACCTAAGGCTAAAAGCGTAAAAGTTTTTGGAGATGCTACAATACTGTTCTCTTTGCTAGTTGCAGAAAGTTTTGCCCTAAAAAAATAAAAATTTTAAAAATTTTTATCGAGGATAAATTTTTCAAAAGGGAAAAGTTTAAAAATAAATTTTATATAACTTTGTTATAAATTTTATAATTCAATAAAGGAAAAATAAGAAATGAACCAAAATCGCCTGAGTCAGATTTTCTCTGCGTGTTTGTCGGATGCTAGGGTTTTATCAGATGTTAATTTGCTTAATTTCTTTTCTATGAATTTTCTTAAAAAATGAAAATATTTGTTACATACGGAGCTGGGAGAGGAAGAACATACAAGAGCGCTTTTGATGCCGCTTTATGGGATGCTGGAATAGCCAACTATAATATTTTAGAATTAAGTTCCGTTGTTCCAAATGGAACAGATATAGAAATAAAAAAAATTAACTATAATGAACGAAATAATCATGCAGAAAGAGGTTTCAAATTATATGCTGTTTTAGCTTATAAAAATGAAACTATGCCTGGAAAAGAAGCTTGGGCTGGAGTTGGATGGATTCAGAGTAAAAAGGATAAAGGCGGATTATTTGTTGAACATCATGGAGAATCTAAGGAAGAAGTTGAAAAACTGATAGAGGATTCTTTGGAAGACATGAAGAAATATAGGAAAGAGGATTTTGGAGAAATACAAATGAAAGTTCATGGTATAAAATGCGAAGGTGATGAAGTTTGCTCTTTAGTTAGTGCTGTTTTTGAGAGTGAAGATTGGAGAAGGGGCTAAATCAAAACTTTCCCATTTTTCAATATACTCTCCGCTATTTTTCTTGTCAACTTCTTTCCAAAATGTTCTTTTAAACAAAATATAATACCTATAAACTGGTATTTTAAAAAATATTTATTTATCTTTTACCATTATTTTGGTATTTTTAGTGGTGAATGTAATCAAAAAGTTTTTATAACAAAGTCAGAAACTTCCTTAAAATTTGGAAGGTTGCCAATAATCAAAGCGTTTAGCTCTGAATCCCAAATTTCTTTCTTATCTTTTACAGCTTCTTTAAATTCTCTTAGAACAAATTTCTTTTTGTAATACTCTAACTTTTTATTTATTAAATTAATTTCAGGTTTAACACTTTTCTTCAATAAAAAATATATATCAAAAAGGTCTCTTGCCTGATTTCTTGTTAGCAAAGCTCTTATTTTTTCAGCCAAAATCTCTTTTTCAGCCATTACACTAACATTAAAACCTAATATCTCTCTATAAATTGATTTATGTTCTAAAAATAAAAAATTCTCAACGTTTTCTCTTTTGCTTATGTCAACACTTACAAAACATCTTTCAATCTCCTTGTTAAACAAAGGGCCTTCTGCACCAATTTTAAAAGTTATAGACTTATCATCTTGACTAATTGATGATATTTTTGAGCTTATGCCTAAATTATCTAAATCTTTCTTAATATTTAATGCGACTTTATTTATGTCTAGTTCCTTTATCATAGTAAAATCAAGATCCTCTGAAAATCTATTTAATCCATAAAAGAATAAGAGACAAGTTCCTCCTTTGAAAACTAGTTCATCATTAATTGTAGAATATATGGAATTTAGGACAATTGTTTGAATATAATGTTTTTCTTGCTGATAGGGCTTAAAATGTGAAAATCTTGCAACATCTTTCAATTCATCTTTATTCATCATTTTAAGTCTTCGTTAATGTACATCCTCCATTTGTTATTATATTTGCCCTTTATCTTTCTTGAAGGATTTAATTTATATATAGTCTTCTTTCTCTTTTTTATACTGTGCTCTATTTCAAGATAATCCAGTAAAAAGCCTATTTTTCTATTTAAACTCTCTTTTTTAATAATAGAAAGATAATATTCAATTTTTTTCGTGTCTGCTTTTTTTAAAGCGTTTAAAATAACAAGAGTATTACAATATTTATTTAGTAATATACAGTCAATTATCGTTTTTTCTATGTCTGAAATAAAAATATAGCTATTCTCTTTTTTTACTTTTTTATAACCAAAAATTATTTTAGGATTGATTTTAATGAATATCACTTCATTGCCTAAAATTTTCATTTTCCTCTTCTTTTTAGGACTCAATACATAAATTTTATCAATTATTTGCGAGAGTTCGTTATTTAAATACAAAGAAGTAGTCAATCCAAGATAAGAAGGAAAAGTTAATTGGGAAGCTATCACGAAAATATCTTCCGAAACAGAAAATTTATTTTTCTCTAGCTTGAATAAAAGTCCCTTCTTAACCATTCTATTAGCATAAACCGCAGAAATATTTTTAGGTTTTTCAATAATTCTTGAAATTTCATTCAAGCCAAAAACTGCCCTTTCTTGTTTTTCTAATTTGCCCCTAATTTCATACAAATTCATAGTTTATTTCAATCTTCTATATTCTTAAATCTTTCTATTTTCTAGTATCAAGATTAACAAAATTGTTAATCTTGGCTATTTTATATATAGTCTTTAAAGATATTTATTCATATTTTACTATTATTTTTGTACTTTTAAAGGATAAATGTTAGCTATATTTATACTCAACTATAAAACAGAGAACAAAAGTGCCCACATATTTATAAATTAAATTCAAATAGAAAAGTTATGAAACAAGAAGGAATGATCGGTCTTGAAATACATGTTTACCTTGTAACTAAAGAAAAGCTATTTTGCAGATGCAAGGCAGTTAGAGAAAAGGGTACTAGGCCTAATATTTATATTTGTCCAATTTGTACTGGACAACCTGGGGCGAAACCAATGACTCCAAATAAAACAGCAGTTGAAAAAGCAATTCAAGTAGGGCTTATGTTAGGATGTAAAGTAAACAATTCAGTAAACTGGCAGAGAAAACACTACACTTGGCCAGATCTTCCTAAAGGTTATCAAAATACTATCTCTGGAGGAAGAGTTTCTGGGCTTGCCGTAAATGGAGAGTTTATGGGAATTAAAATAAGAGAAATGCATCTTGAAGAGGATCCTGCTTCTTGGGAGCCTGAAACTGGAAGAGTAGATTACAATCGTTCTGGCTTGCCTTTAATTGAAATCGTTACAGAACCTGATTTTTCAACTTCTGAAGAAGTTGTCAATTGGCTCAAAAAACTTCTGTTGAATCTTGAATATTTAAAAGCCGTAGCCCACGACGCAGGAATAAAAGCCGATGTGAATGTTAACATTCCAGGAAAAACAGAAAGAGTTGAAATAAAAAATATTAATTCTTTGGAAAACATAGAAAAAGCAATAGAATACGAATTTGAAAGACAAACTAGAGAAGGCAGCGAGAGAGAGACGAGAAGATACGATTCTCAAAAAGGAAAAACAATAAAAATGAGGAGCAAAGAAGGATCTGAAGATTATCGTTTTATCCGCGACCCTGATTTACAAAATTTAGTTTTTGAAGATAAATTCATAGAAGAAATGAGGGGAAAACTTCCAGAGACTCCTGAAAAGAAACTTAATAACTTAATAAAAAAATTCAAAATAGATAAAAAAGATGCAGAAGTTCTTGCAAAGAATCTTGAAATTGTTGAATTTTATGAAAAAGTTGCGGAAAGAATTGATGGTAAATTTGCTCTGCCTTGGGTAACCATCGAGTTGTTAAGGCACTTAAATTATAATAAAAAGAAATTAGACGAAATAAATATCTCTGTTGAACACTTTGTTGAACTCATAAAGGCTGTTAAAGAGGGCAAAATAACGGAATTGCAAGGAAAAGAAATACTTAACAAATTCAATCCTGCTAGTTTCTCAATAAAAGAAAAAGGTTTTCAAGGAAAAATTACAGATGAAGGAAGTTTAGAAAAAGCATGTAAAGAAGTAATATCGAAAAACAAAGAAGCTGTTGAAAAAATCAGAAACGGAGACCCTAAAGTTCTAAATTTCTTGATTGGAGAAGTTATGCGAAAAACCGAAAAAAGAGCAGATTTTAAAGTTGTTAGAGAATTGCTGGAAAAACTTCTTAGTCACTAAAAACCACTTTTATTAAACCAGAAGCTCGGAAAAATCTTCTTGCCTTTCTCTCGATTATAAGTTTCTCTCTTTCAGAAATTATTAGAGATACTTCTGTATTTTTAGACACTAAAGCAGATTTTTCAACATCCTTTGCTCCTAACAAATAGCCATTTACACTTATTTTATCATTATCTACTAATGGATTTTCATTATTATATCTGTACTCCATAAGAATATATTTTCCTGCATATCTCATGACTCCTATCGCCCTATTATCTTCCTCTCTTTTCACCACAAAATTAAATTATACCTTAGTTTAAAAGAATAACTGCAGATGAACAAATACATTTATTAGTCTAAATCTTTATTCTCAGTTGAGCCCATAGTTTAACGGATAGAATGTCAGGCTTCGGAGAATAGATTGGAGAAACCTGAAGATAGGGGTTCAATTCCTCTTGGGCTCATTTATTTAGATTCTTTTCCTAAATCTCTAATTTCTGAATCAGCTTCAATTAACTTCTCTAATAACTCAGGACGTTCTTTCGCTCTTCTATATAACAAAGCCAATTTAAGATCTCCTAACAATTCTTGAGCATAAGGCTGGTTTACATGATCACGATAAATATTATTTGCTTCACTAAGTGGATCTTTACTTGTCCTTATAGCACGTATACACTATCAACTAATCTTCCATATACCCCATCTCTATAATTTCCTTCAGTCATTTTTTATTCACAAAATTAGTATTTTTAAGCATTTGTGTGTTTTTATTTTACGCAGCTAAGGAATAACGGCCCATTTCTCTGAGGTTGTAGCCGACTTTGGATGCTGCATGGAGATCTGTTCGATGTTCGTCTATTAATCCTTGGGCATGTGCAGACTCATGGGCTCGGACAAATGTTTCTTGATATTGTGAAAGATCGTTTCTTATATGAATTGTGTGGGATGTTGGATGGTACATGCCTAAGACAGAAGAAGGAAGTTCATGAGATGAAACTCTTCTTATTTCAGCTCCACTGTCGTAGTCTATATCTAGAGTTGGTTCTTGGTTTACATAATGGTCTAGGAATTTTAGATTTGGTTTCTCTCTCATGTTATTTGGTGAAATGATAAGATTTAATAAAGTTATTTGTTGAATTACTTGATGGAAAAGAAGTTAAAAGAAGAAAAAGGCATAACTGCAGAGAAAGATGAATTTTCTGAATGGTTCTCTCAGATAATGTTGAAAGCTGATTTGGCAGATTATACCTCTGTCTCTGGAGCGATTGTCTTTAGACCTGGCTCTTATGTTTTGTGGGAAAAAATTAAGGAAGAAACAGATAAACGATTTAAAAAATTGGGAATTAAGAATTGTTATTTTCCTCTTTTCATACCTGAGAAAACTTTGAACAAAGAAAAAGAGCATATAGCTGGTTTTTCTCCTGAAGTTGCATGGGTAACACATGCTGGAAATACAAAACTAAATGAAAGACTTGCAATTAGACCTACTTCTGAAACTATCATGTATGAATCATATTCTAAGTGGATAAGAAGTTGGAGAGATTTGCCTTTGAAATTAAATCAATGGAATAATGTTGTTAGATGGGAGTTTAAACATGCTGTTCCTTTTTTGAGAACTCGTGAATTTTTATGGAATGAAGGGCATACTGTTTACGCATCTAAAGAAGAGGCTGAGGCAGAAAAAGATCAGATTATTGGAATTTATAAGGAGATCTGTGAGGAGTTTTTGGCTTTGCCTTCTTTGATTGGAAGAAAATCTGATAAAGAGAAATTTGCTGGAGCTGAATATACTATTTCTATGGAATTTTATATGCCTAATGGAAAATGCATTCAAGGACCAGACTTCCATCATGATGGGCAGAAATTTGCAAAGGCTTACGATATAAAATTTCTGAATAAGGATGGGAAAGAAGAATATGCTTATCAAAATACTTTTGCTATTACTACTAGAATGCTTGGAGTAATGTTTGCAATACATTCAGATTCAAAAGGATTAATATTGCCTCCTAAAATTGCTCAAAATAAAGTTGTCATTGTTCCTATAATATTTGAAGACTCAAAAACCTCAGTTTTGAAAAAGGCGAAAGAACTGGCTGGAATTTTAAAGGAATTTGATCCAATAGTTGATGAAAGAGAAAATTATAATGCTGGATTTAAATTTAATGAATGGGAACTTAAAGGCATACCTTTGAGAATTGAGATAGGGCCTAAGGACATTAAGGAAGATAAAGTAATGCTGGTTAGAAGAGATAATGGAAAAAAGGAAAGTGTTAAACTGAAGGATTTGAAGCAAAAAGTGGAGGAAGAATTGGAAGACATACAAAAATGTCTTTTTAACAAAGCTGAAAAATTGCTTAAAGAAAATATTATAAAGGTTAAGAATTTGAAGGAAATTGGAGAAACTATTAAGAATAAGAAAATTGCTTTTGCACCTTTATGCGGAGACGAGAGTTGTGAAGGCGATTTGAAAACTGGAACTTTAGGGGTCAAAGTTTTGAATGTTCCTGAGAAACAGCCTTCTGAACTAGAGAAGTCGAAGTGTTCTATTTGTGCTAAGAAGGCAGACTACTTTGCGTATATAGGAAAAAGTTATTGATTTTTAGTTGTAATTCTATAGTAGTTACAAATAGAAAGATTTAAATAGAGAAAGTTGAATAAACTTTCAATGGTAAATCCGAAAAAGATTGAAAAAATTAAGACTGCACATGTAAGTAGACTTGGAACTTTATATTCAACCCAGGAACCTCTTTATGGTTTTATTGATAAAACAGATAGAAGGTCTTTGATATATGCGCAAGATTTAGCAATGCTTAGATGTGAGATGGGGAAAAATGATCAATTTTCTAGGAATGGCAATTATGTAAGGGAAGGTTACATTGAAATTCCAGGGCAGGGAAAAGTTATATTGAGAAATTCTATTGTTGGAAAAAAAGAAGATGTTGAGCAAGAAAATACCTTGGCTACTTGGCCAGTAAGTCCAATCCAGACTTATGAAAGAAGTTATAATGGTGTAGTTATAGATGAGAAATTAGCTTTGGAATATTTAGACAGAGCTAAGGATAAAAGAGAAATAGAAACTTTTCATTTAGTAGATTTGAAACCTGCTCCTGTTGATTCTTTTGTAGATGATGAAAGAACACGTTTTCTTTTTGGAGATGCTGCTGGAGAGTATGGCAGATTCTTAAAGGAGGCAGGCATTGAAACTTTTGTTTTTAATTTTGGAGATCAATTTTTAGCAACAAGATATGTTGCTAGTCCTATTTGGCTTTCTGGTTTAGATCAAAAATCAACTTTAGATGGAACTCATCGCCCGGATACAAGCCATAATCTATTTTTTATGCTACAATCTAAGTCTAGACAGAGGTTTGAAGAATTGGGTTATAGAAGCACATATAGGCCTGAAGGCTTGGATAGTTTGGAAGTTTCAGCATCCTCTGAAAACTTAGCATATAAATTGAAGGATTTGATTAGAGAAGAGAGAGAGAAAGCAAGAGAGCGAGTGGTTAAACAAATATTTAGATTATACTCTTCTTTACCAGAATCTGATAGAGCTACAAAGGATTATTTTGAGTTTTCTTTAGATTCGAGTTTATGTTCTGCTTTGCCTAATGGGGATGACATAGGCTTCAAAATTGGACAGCTTGAGGGTTTGATATCTTTGATTGGCAAACCTGGCAGAAAAGAAATGAGAGAGGGAAGAGGAAATAAAAGCACCTTTGTTTTATGTGTTGATCAGAAAACAGAAGTTAAAGAATTTAGAAGAAGGTTAGGGCTTAATTATGCAGAGTGTATAAACAAGGAGAGACCTTTAGAATTCGAAGAAGAGTTTAATCCTGAAGAAGAATTTTCTTCTCGGGAAATTTTTAGTTCTTCTACGTGTTGAATTATTGGCAAGCAACAACTTTTTATATATCCTTTATTTGTTGCCTTTTATGGTTGAATTAAACTTTGATGCAGGTGATAGAGTAAGATTTAGATTGGCTTTGGATGAAATAGAAGGAAATGTACTTGAGAGTTCTGATCCTTCAGTGGTTTTGATAAAATTTGATTCTGGATATAATATTGGATTGTCTAAAGAAAATATTTTGGGATTTAAGGTAATTAAGAAATATAAAAATGAAGAAAAGGAGAAAATTGATTTACCGATAAAAAAGGAATTGAAGAATATTGGGATGATAATAACTGGAGGGACAATTGCCTCAAAATATGATGCTAAAACTGGAGGAGCTAAATCTATGGCAGGAATATCGGAATTTTATCATTATTATCCTGAGATGTTTAATATAGCAAACATAAGCAAAATAGAAATTCCTTTTTTGATTGCTTCTGAAAGCATGAACAGTGAACATTGGATAAAGATAGCTGAGAAGGCTAAGGAGATGCTTGATGATAAAAACATTGAAGGGGTTGTAATAACTCATGGGACGGACACTTTACATTATACTGCTTATGCACTTTCTTTTTTTCTTAGGGAACTGAGTAAACCTGTTGTGCTTACTTTTAGCCAAAGAAGCATTGATAGGGCCAGCAGTGATGCTAATTTGAATTTACAGTGTGCTGTTAGAATGGCTTTGTCTGATTCTTCAGGAGTCTTTATTGTTGGGCATTCTTCAATGAGTGATGATTTTTGCTTTGCTATAAGAGGTACAAAAGCGAGAAAATTGCATACCTCTAGAAGAGATGCTTTTAAACCTGTAAACGATATACCAGTTGCTAAAGTTTGGCCTGACAGAGTTGAGTTTGTCGGAAAGTATAAATCAAGAAATGAAGAAAAAGTTAAATTGGACTTGGAATTTAGTGATAAAGTAGCTTTAGTGAAAGTTTATCCTGGACAGGATCCGAGTATACTTGATTTCTATGCTTTAAAATACAAAGGAATTATAATTGAAGGTACAGGGTTTGGTCATTTACCAACAAGTGAACAGAATAATTGGCTGCCTAGACTAAAGAAGCACATAAAGAACGGTTTGGTTGTTTGCATGACTTCTCAATGTATATTTGGAAGAGTTAATCCTTATGTTTATTCTCCTGCTAGGGAACTACTGGATGCTGGAGTTGTTTATTTGGAAGATATGCTTTCTGAAACTGCATTTGTTAAACTTTCTTGGGTTCTGGGACATTATGGTTGGAAGGCTCATGTAAAGGAGAAGATGCTTGAGAACTTGGCTGGAGAGATGAATGAAACGGATGCTGTTCAGGAGATATAGTAGTAACTTATTAGGGGTTACATGTAGAAAGGTTTAAATATAATATTTAGATAGTGAAATTATGAATGGTAAATATACATTAAAGGACCCAATTTTCAGGTCGGGGCTTGTTGCAGGATCAGAGGCAGGAATAGTCATGCCTTTGGAAACTAAAATGGTTGTTGTTGGAGGAGGAGCTACTCAGCTTTATCTGGGTCAAGAATCTGATTTGCTCAGATCTACTACAGATGTTGATTTTTTTAGTAGGCATCCTACTGGAAAGACTGAGAGAAGAGCTTGGGCAAAATATGCTGCTGATATAATGAAAAGACAAGGATATGAGACAGCTCGCGGAGGTTTAAGCAGATATGGAGCGGAAGTTAGATTTGATGATGTTTTGCCTGCCTTTTTGGTCCATTTAGACACTTGGGGAAATAATTTTTTTCAACAGCATGAGAGATGGATACATGGAGAATTTGAAAGAGCTAGGATTTCTAAGATAGATGGAGGAACTGTGCATTATATTTCTCCTCTAGATGTAATGGTTGGTAAAATTCATAGAGTTGAGCAAATTAGAAAACATAGAGAAAGGGCCTTCAATACATATCAAACTAATTTTTTTGATAAACTCAAAGATGCGCAGTTTGATGATGTAGATACGACAAGACTTGATCAGAATTTATTAGAAATTGAAAGAGAAAGAGCTCAAACTTTGGAGGATTTGGGCAGATTTGGGTATAGAGAAATTATTGATAAAGTTGATTGTTATAAAATCGATAAAGATATTCAAGATATAACTACTTTAATAGAGGCTATGCGTGCTAAAGGGGAAAGAATTGATAAGCATGATTTTAGATCTATTTGTAAGGAAGCTCTGGAGTGAAAAGTTTAAAATTCATTGACTAAATTATTAACCATTCCTCTTTTTCTTAATTGGTTTGCTTCTGAGGGATTGTACTGGAAGACTACGTCGCCTTTGTCATCATCATCTGGCCAAGGTTCAATTATTACGAAGTTGCCTTGGCGAAGCCAGAACTTTCTTGAGAAACGACCTGGAACACGACAGTTTCTTACTTTGTTGTCGGTAGTTTTTATTGACATTCTATTTCCGCCTAATCTTTGGAGGACGATTCCTATAAACTGCCCTTGTCTTGGAAATCTTACCCTGCTTGGTTGTATTTCAGGATTTGGTTTTTGGCCTTCTTTTTGTTTTTTTGCAGGTGGTTTAGATTCATCTTCTACTTCTTCAAAGTCCCCATATTCTGTCATAATTTTAATCTAATTTCACGGTATTTAAAATGTTTCTATACTTGAATTAAAAGTTGGAATTTATTTTAGATAATTTGAGAATATTTATATAGTCATCTCTAAACAAATTTTAATGAGAAATAAATTAACTTATGATTTGAAAGGGATAAATCCTCCTGTGCATGAAACTATCAAAAGAGCGCTTGAGCAGGGATTTAATGCAGACATAGTTGCCGTAGATGATAATTCTTTTCCTGAGATATTAGTTAGGAAATCTAGAGAACGCGCGCCATTCGTTATGACCTGTGAAAACGCTAGAAATTTGATCTTTTCTCCAGTTGGAATTCACTCAGGCTATGTTCTTACGGCTTTGCCTTCTGAAGATTCAGAGTTAATTGTAGTGGAGGGTAACAAGCGGGTAACTTATCGATCAGAAGGTACTCTCTTTGAAAATGGAAGACTTTTTGAGGATCCAAGACCTCTTTCAGGGAGGGATATTTTAAAGTATGTCTATCTTTCAGCAAGAAGAAACGAACCAGTTAGCTGCAATCTGCCAAAAAGAAAGGGCTTAGTTTATGCGATACACTTTAGATAATTGAGTTTTATGAATAGACTTAAATATCGGCTTTTGCTTTTTCTGAAATGTTAAATGCTAAACTTGTTGATGGTAGAGTGTATAGTTTAGCTGTTGATGCTTTTACACTTTATGAAAAATCAAGATTTGGAGAGAAGAAAGATAATAGGATAGAATACTCTATTTTTGAAGCTCTTTTTTTAGTCCAAAAAGGAAAAATGAAACTTTTTCTTGGAAACAAGGAGATTAGTTTTGATAAATTAATTGTTAGGCTCAAAAAAATAGATAAGAAAGTTGAATTAAAATACATAGTTTTTTCTGATTTAAGAAATAAAGGGTATGTTTTGAAAACCGCTTTGAAATTTGGGGCTGAATTTAGAGTTTATGAAAAAGGTAAAAGACCTGGAGAAGAGCATGCAAGATGGATTTTGCATACTGCTAGTGAAAATGATTTATTAAAATGGCATGATTTTACCGCTAAAAGTAGAATAGCTCATTCTACTAAGAAAAATTTGCTTTTAGGGATAGTTGACGATGAAAGAGATGTTACTTATTACGAAGTTAATTGGATGAGAACGTGAATATTGTTGTTTAAGGACAACAAATAATATAAGTCTATTAATTAAGTATTTTTATGAATTTGGATGAGTATGTTGAAGCAAGGGAGAAGGTTCTTGGAGAAGACTGGAAACTTTCTCCTCCTGTTTTGGATATTTTCTTGTCGATATGTGCAAGAAGAGAAGTAAGAACGGCCAATTTAAAAAAGAGTTATAATGCCTATTCTGAGAGATCTATTCAATGTTATTTGGAAACTTTAAGAGACAGAGGTTTTATTTTTAATGGAGAACCTGCAAGGCAGGGAGTTAATATGCCTACTCCACAAGGAAGGGAATTGTATGAGGCTTATGAGAGAAACTTGTCTGAAAATGTGTAAATATTTATAACATTGATTTTTCTTTATATGGGATGTTAGAGAACCCTACTTTGGCTTTAAAAGAAAGAATTTTATCTTCTTTAAGGTTGAGAGGTCCAAGTTTGCCTGTTCAGATTTCTAATGAGCTTAAAGTTGAAACTCTTTTTGTTTCTGCCTTTCTTTCTGAATTGAAGGCTGAGAACAGAATAAAGATAAGCAATATGAAAGTTGGAAGCTCACCTTTGTATTATTTGCCTGAGCACGAATTGCAACTTGAGAATTTTATTCAACATCTGAATCATAGGGAAAAAGAAGCTTTTCAAATGTTGAAAAGAAATAAAGTTTTGGAAGATAAAAAACAAGAGCCTGTTGTAAGAGTGGCTTTGAGAGAAATAAAAGATTTTGCTTCTCCTATTTCTGTTAAAATAGAAGGAGAAATAGTTACGTTGTGGAGATATTTTTCTTTGACCGATACAGAATTTAATGAAATTGCAAATAAAGTTGTTTTTGGCGAAAAAGAAAATAGAAAAGAAGAAGTTAAGGAAAAACCAAAGGAAGATTTTGAAATTAAAGTAGAAGGAGTTAGAGAAGAGGCGAACAAGGAAAGAGAGATTGTGAAAAAAAGTGCTTTTGAAGTTAAAGATATGGAAGAGAGAATTGATAAAAGAGTGGAGGCCAAGAAGATGCTTAAAGTATTGTTAGCTAAAACTGAGGTTGAGAGTGAATTTCTAAATAAAATAAAAACTCATTTGAAATCCAAGGATATAGAGATTTTAGAGGTTTTTCTAAATAAGAAAAAAGAACTTGAGATGAAAATTAGGATTGATACACTTTTTGGGAAGCAAGAATTTTATTTTATAGCTAAGGATAAAAAAAGAATAAGTGATGATGATTTAACTATAACTTTACAGAAGGCACAAAATGCGAAGATGCCTGCGATTTTAGGATCTACAGGAGAATTAAATAATAAGGCTAAAGAGTATTTGGGTGAATGGGGCAATGTTATAAAGTTTGAGAAAATTAAAATATAGTCTTAAGGAAAACTTTAAATATGGGTCTTTGGAGAAGAAGATATGGGTAGAGTAAAATCGGCTATGATAAAGAAGGCTGCGAGACAGCTGTATGAAAGTGAGAAGAGTTTTACGGAAGACTTTGATCATAATAAGAAGTTATTGGCTGGATTAATTTATTATAAGTCTATGAGAAACAGAGTTGCAGGATGTATAGTAACACTTGTAAAGAAGGCGAATGCTAAACCTAAATTGATTGTAAAGTTAGAAGAACCTGAAGATAGTGAGTAATTTCACTTTAAAGATAAGACCTGCAAACCATGTTTGTTTATTTCATCTTCTGTCCAAAATTTGATGTCTTTGGTTTTTAGTACATAAGTCCCTTCTTTTTCAATAACTCTTCCTGTACAGTTTTTTATTTTTGGATCAAATTCTTTCAATACCAATATATCGCCAATATTACATTTGAAATCTGCCAATCTTAAATAAAAATACCTCACAGCTTGCTGTGTTTGGGATTTTTAAGCCTCAAACTGAGACTGATCATATGAACTCAGTTCGAGCAGTCAAAGTTCTTTTTTCAATTCAATATTTTTTCAAAATGCTCTGGCCAGGTTTTCTTTTCTATTTTCATAATTATTTTTTATTGTTAAGAATCTTATCTATTTTTTCTTCGATTCTTTTAATATCTTCTTTTATTGAGTATATTTCTTTTAGACGCTTTCTGTTTAGAAACCAATTCACAATATGTAAGATTGTCCATAGAATTATAACGACTCCAATTGCCTGAAGCCAAAGCCCTATTTTTCCTAGAAGTTTTATAGCATCCCCCGCAGTGTCTGAGAAACCTATAATGTTTGATAAATCGACCATTCTCTTTTTAAGAACAACATACTTAAAAACCCTGTGATAATTTATCTTTTGTGGCTCTGTAGCTCAGTGGTAGAGCACTGCTCTCATGAGGCAGGGGTCGGGAGTTCAATCCTCCCCAGAGCCATTAGGAAATCATTCTTAATCCGTCATTTTCCTTTCTTGGAATTATGTGTATGTGCGCATGCATCACAACTTGACCTGCTGGAGGAAGATTATTCATTATAATATTAAATCCGTCTCCTTTCTTTTTTTCTAATAAATCAGAGGAGACTTTTTTTACCATTTTTAATATTTCTGCTGAGAGTTTTTCTGGAATGTCTAAAATTGTTACATAGTGCCTTTTTGGAATTATGAGTGTATGGCCTTCTGATTTTGGATTTGCATCAAGAATAGCTATTAAGTTGTCAGATTCTTCTACCTTGGAAGTTTTGATTTCTCCTTTTATAATTTTACAGAAAACGCAGTTATCATTACGCACTTTTTTCTCCAAATATACTAGAGTAGAAAGTTTGTCTAAACAATTCTCTGTTTATTTCTTCTCTCCTAAAGTCAAATGGGATGAGCTTTCTAAATAGAGATTTTTTTTCTTTAGTTAATGTTAAAGCTGCTGAAAGATTGCTTATTTCTTTAGAAAACTTGGAGTTTTTTTCGTAAATTGGCAGAGGTATTCTTGTGAAGATAGATCTAGTTGCTTTTTTTTCGTCGGGTATTTTAGCTATTACTGGGATATCTGCAAATTTTTCTATTTCTCTGATAGTTATCTCATATAACGGGTCTCTAATTTTATTTATTATTACTCCAGAAACTGGTTTCCCTCTTGTTTTTGCTAATTTGGCTGTTTTTAAGGAACAGGAGAGAGTAGGGTAATCTGGAGTTGTTACAATAAACAAGGAATCAGAGGCTAGTATTGTTGATAATATTTCTTCGTTATATGATGGAGAAGAATCCAAGATTATAAAATCGTATTTTTCTTTTAAACTTTCTATTTTACTTTTTAATTTAAAGTAGTTTATAAGTTTAGAACTATTATAGTCTCCTGGAACTACGTCTACTCCGAATTTATGATGTATGGCAGATTCTAATCTGCATTTTTTTTCTAAAACTTCATGTATCGTTTTTTTTGGTTCTACTATATCCATATGTAAACCAAGGTTGGGTGCTGAATAATTCGCGTCTATAAGTAATACTTTTTTATTATAATTGTTTGCAAGGTCTGTTGCTAAAGAAGCAGCTATTGTTGTTTTCCCTACACCTCCCTTTATCGAAACTAATCCAAGTGTTATTCCCATAACAACAACATGAAAAGGTTTTGTTTTAAATACTTTCTTATAATTTTTAAGTTAAGATTTTTAGAATTGAGTAGATATTTTAGATAATATTAAAAACTTAAAAATTATTTGGTAGTTATGAGATTTAAAGATAAAGTAGTATTGATAACTGGAGCAAGCAGAGGAATAGGAAGATCTACAGCCCTATTATTTGCTAAAGAAGGCGCAAAGGTTATTGTTAATTATCAAAAAGCTGAGAAAGAAGCGAATGAAGTAGTTAGAGAAATTTCTAAAATTGGATCAGAGGCTATTGTTTTGAAATGTGATGTGTCTAAAGAAGAAGAAGTTAAGAAGATGATTTTTGAGGGAATTAAAAAATTTGGGAGAATCGATGTTTTAGTAAATAATGCCGGAATTGTATTTGATGTTCCCCTTTTTGAAAAGACTTTAGATCAATGGACTAAAACTTTAGGCGTTAATTTAATTGGAGTATTTTTATGCTCAAAATATGTGGCTGCTCATATGAAAAAACAGAAGTCTGGAGTTATTATTAATATCTCTTCTACAAATGGGATAGACACTTTAAATACAGAATCTGCTGATTATGATGCTTCAAAGACAGGAGTTATAAGTTTGACTAAAAATTTAGCTTCGGAATTAGCTCCAAATATAAGAGTTAATTGCATAGCTCCTGGGTGGGTTGGGACAGATATCAATAAAGGTCTGCCAAAGGATTATGTTGCTGAAGAAACTGAACACATACTAATGAAAAGATTTGGTAAACCTGAAGAGATAGCAAAGGCTGTTTTATTTTTAGCTTCTGAAGATGCGAGTTTTATAACTAGAACAACTTTAGTGGTTGATGGCGGTTATATTTAGTTAAATAATTTCTCGCTGCTCTGAATGATGGATATATTTTGCACTCTATTGCTGCGAAGCTCCTCGCTTACGCTGTGGTGTTCCTCACTGTGATGAACGAAGGATATATTTTGTGTTTTCTTGATGTGGATCTGCTCGCTGACGCTGCGCGATTCCTCTCTGCGAAACACAAAATGGACCTGTCGGGAATCGAACCCGAATCTCATCCATGCCATGGATACATAATAACCGTTATAATACAGGCCCTGTAATTTAAAGAAATGGTGTGTTTTTAATAATTACGAATTAGAAAATAAGACTTAGGCGAATTGTACGAAATAAAATCTACTTAGAGATCCCTTTAGGGTTTGAATTCTTAACTACGAAATAATAGACTGCCGCGCCTAGCCAATGTACTAGAGCGATTACCAAGATCCAGACTATTTTTTCATTTTCTTTTTTGAAATCTCTTTTTGCACAATCCACTAACATCCAAATCCAAAATACAAAGAGTAAAATTGCTAGAATCGCTATTATAGCAATCATAATAACTATAAATGGAAATAGAAAAGCCTGTTGCCCTATAATTTGTGAAGTTGCCATTTCCTAGGGTATCAAAGAAGTATTTAAACTTATTTTTTACTCAAACTGAATTTTTTCTGAGATAAGGTTTCTTATTGTTTCTTTAAGTTTTGAAATTTCTACTCTGATTTGTTTTGTTGTGTTCCTGTCTCTAACTGTAACTGTTTTGTCTTTTAATGTTTGTTCATCAACTGTTATGCAATAAGGAGTTCCGATTTCATCATTTCTCGCATATCTCCTTCCAATTGAGCCAGATTTGTCAAATAATACAGGAAAATCTTCAAGAAGATCATGATAGACTTCGTTTGCTGTTTCGAATTGTTCTCCTTTTGAAACAAGAGGAAAAATTGCTGCTTTGTAAGGTGCGAGTTTTGGATGTAATCCTAAGATTATGTTTTCTCTTTCTTTGTTGTAGTTGTAGGCTGAAAGCAAGAAGACTAGAAATGCTCTTTCTACTCCTAATGAGGGTTCACAAACTACTTCTGGAACTACTTTCCCTTTTTCTGGATCTAGAATTTCAAGAGACTTTTTAGAGTGTTTTTCATGTTGCTTCAAATCATAATCAGAACGGTTTGCAAAACCCTGCAATTCGCGCCAACCCATTGGAAATTCAAATTCAAGATCCCAGGTATCTGTTGAATAATGGCTTCTTTCTTGTGAAGAGTGTTGTCTTGCCCTAAATTTTTTTGGATCTGCGTTTAAGGAGACGAACCAGGAATATTCAAGAGCTAGAAAATAGGCATGCCACTCGTTTTTTATAAGTCCTTTTTTGTGAGCATCTAGTATTTTTATTAATTTTCCATCTTTGTTTTTATTTTGATCATCTTCTGTTAACAAACTTAACTCAATATTTTGAATTTCGTCTAAATATGGGCAGGGCATTCTTGCCGCAATAAAGTATTCTAATTCCATTTGTTCGAATTCTCTGCTTCTAAATAAGAATTCACGCGGAGATATTTCGTTTCTGAATGCTTTACCTATTTGGGCAATTCCACATGGGAGTTTCATTCTCGCGTTTTCAAAAACAGAGCGGAAATTAGTGAATATTGACTGCGCTGTTTCAGGACGAAGATATGCTTTTACAGATTCTGAAACTGTAGGGCCAACATTTGTTGTAAACATAGGATTGAATTCTCCTTTGATTTCAAAATTTTTATCATCTTTTATTTTTTCTACCTCATGTTTGTCCATTTTCATTTTTTCTTTTGTTTTTTTATTTATAACAAAATAATCTATGAAATTTGATACATGGCCTGATGCTTCCCAGACTTTTGGATTTGTTATTATGGATCCATCAATTCCAACAGTATCTTCTCTATTATGCACATGGAATTTCCACCATTCTTTTTTGATGTTGTTTTTCAATTCAACACCTAAAGGACCGAAATCCCAGAAACCTGCTAAAGATCCATAAATCTCTCCAGATGGATAAACGAAACCCTTTCTTTTACAAAAAGTTGCTAACTCATCTATACTAATTTTACTATCTGTCATATATTTAACTAAAAAAATATCTATTTAAATTATACTAAATTTGCCCAACTATTTCATCTTTTGAGCGTTTTCTTTGGATACTACTCTCCAACATTCGTGACTTCCAGAAGGAGACTTAGCAACAACAAAGAATCTCCCACTTTTTTCTACGAGTCTGTAACTATCTGTTGTGAACTTGTTTTTAGTCTTCACATCGTAAAATTCTATTTTTTCTTTTCCCATGAGGTTACCTCCTTTGTCTTTTATGTCCTGATGATTTTGGGTTTATAAATTTATAGTAAGATAAGCGCACGCCAGGACTCGAACCTGGGAAAAGCCGGGCTGCAACCGACCGCAGTAACCGCTGTGCCACGTGCGCATATTTTTTAGTAAAATTGAAGTTATTTAAAGATGTTTGTTTTTACTGAAGAAGTGATAATTAAAATGGCACTTCTCTTGGAAACCTATCTGGTCTGGAGACTATAGTTGGAAATCTGCTTGGATCGACTCCTTTTGTTAAGTGGACAAGACCTCCTCTAACTTTTTTGCTTTCAGTAACTTTTGGCAGGGCGGATCTTTTTGCAAACCTTATCCAATTATCATAACCTTCTCCAGTTTCATGATACGCTTTAAATTTATTAATCCATGTCCAAGGAACTAGCCATAGTTCTCTTTCTGTGACAAATTCTTCTAGGTCTGATGCATCGACAACTTCTATATCTCCTACAGGTTTGCTTAGTTCATAGGTAGCCAATCCCCAATATGCAATTCTGCTTCTTCTTCCATATCCTAGTTGATGATTAAGAATCTTCCAGCTAACATAACTATTTTCGTCTCTCACTAAACAGAATTTTAGTTCTACGACTTTTTCACAATCTCTTAAATCTGCACCAATTCCAGGATTAACTTCCATTCCTAAAACTTCTGCACCCCAAGAATGATGTATTCTTCCAATCAAAGAATTATAAGTTCTAGCTTTCATTATTTTTGCTGGAATTTTCTGCTTAAATTGATTGTTGTATTAGATTTGAATTGATAAGGTTTATAAATATGTTTATACATGTTTAAACATGAAAAATGAAGTAATTAAACAAGCTTTCAAACTGGGGAATTCTGCAGGAGTTCTGCTTCCAATCGAGTGGAAAGATAGAAAAGTAGTGATTAAACTTATTGATAGATCTATTTCTTTAGAATTAATTGAGATTTTAGAAGAAAAGGACTTGTTAAAAAATATAATTGGAATATTTTTAGCTGGAAGCTACGCAAGAGGAGAGGAAACGGAGGCGAGCGATATAGATATTTTAATTATAACAGACAACATAGATCGGAAGATAAAAACTGGAAAATATGAAATAGTTTTGATTTCAAAGGATAAATTTGAAAAGTCTATTTTAAAGAGCATTTATTTGGCTTCATTGATTAATGAGGCAAAAGCGATTTTAAATGGTGATTTATTGAAATATTGCAAAAATAAAATTCAAAGCATTTCTATAAAAAATCATATTAACGAGATAAAATCAATGACAAAAATAAATGAAGGATTTGTAGATATTGATGGAGAACTTGGAGAAAAGGTCTTGGATGAAACATTATATTCTTTGGTTTTAAGATTAAGAGAATTGTACCTGATTGAATGTTTGAAGAACAGCAAAATTCCATCTAATAAGGATTTTATAGACTTGATAAAGAGAGTTGCAAGCGAAGAATGTTACGATTCTTATCTAAGAATTAAAAATGATTTTAAATCGCGGAAGGTTATATCTGTTGGAGAAGCGAAAGCACTAATAGATGAGATAAAAAAAAGAATTGGAAAATTAGAACATGGTAAAAAGAACTAACAGATTGGAAAAAGGAATTGAAAGTTTAAAGGAAGAGATAGAGACTCATTTCGATAAATTGGATAGAGATATAATCGAGGATGATGGAATGTTAGCAGATTATCATATTAAAGAAATAGATAAGAGTCTTATTACTGCTTTGGAGCGTAAAATCAGTTTATTAGGTCAAGATAAAGCAGGTGTTGAATTAATAAAAAAATTTAGAAATCGCTTGGAAGAATATAAGAAGAAGTTGAATATGGGTTGATTAGTTTGGAATGTTTTAATGAGAGATTAAGTCTTTTGTGATTTAAAAAATCCTGTCAAAAACGCTCCTGACAGGATTTGAACCTGCGACCTACTGCTTAGAAGGCAGTTGCTCTATCCGGGCTGAGCTACAGGAGCTTATCAATAAAATCAAGAGATGGTTTATAAAACTTGTTAGGAAAAGCTTTATAAATGATTCTTTTGAGATATAGCTATGGATATTAAGATTTTAAAGCAGGAGAAGAATGGTCTGGAATTTACTATAGATAGCATTACAGTTGCTGAGATTTTACGTGTTTATTTAAATAAGAATAATACTGATTTTGCTGCCTGGAGAAGGGTACACCCGGATGAGCCTCTTTTAATGAAGGTTGAGAGTTCTGGGAAAAATGTTGTTAAAGAGATATCAGAGGCTGTAGAAATGATAAAAAAAGATCTGAATAAGATACAGGCTTTAGTTAAAAAATAATGTAGAGAATTATTAATTCAAACTTCTCTATAGCATTTTTTATATACTTGGTTTTTTCTTTATTTGAATGTCTAAGATATCTGCTGGAAGTTATGATTTGAACAAATGGCTTTATGGAGGTTATGAGAATGACATTATAAGTGTTATATATGGTGGACCTGGCACGGGGAAAACTAATTTTTGTTTGTTAGCCGCGGTTTCTCAGGCTAAGAAGGACAATAAAGTTTTGTATATTGATACTGAAGGAGGATTTAGTAGTGAGAGAATTAAACAGATAGCTGGAGAGGATAATGAGAAAGTGTTAAGCAATATTCTATTGTTGAAACCAACTAGTTTTGATGAACAGAGAGCGGTTTTTCAGGATTTAAACGCTTATTTGAAAAAAGAGATTTCTTTTATAATTGTGGATAGTATGGCTATATTGTATAGGATTGATCTTGCTGAGGCTAGAGAGAAGAAAGAAGGAGAAATTCAGAGAATTAATTCACTACTCGCATTGCAAATGAAACTACTTTCTGAAATTGCTAGGAAAAGAGGAATAGCTGTAATTGTTACAAACCAAGTTTATAATTGGGAAGAAAGTAAAAACATGGTAGGAGGAGATATTTTGAGGTATTGGGGAAAGTGTTTGATAGAATTGGTTAATGAGCATGGGAGAAGAACTGCTTACTTGAGAAAACATAGGAGTTTACCTGAAAAGAGTTTAAACTTTATGATAGATGACAAGGGGATAAAGAAAAAAGGTTGGATTTAGAGATTTTACAGAATAAATATAGGAAACAATTAAATAATCTCATTTGTAGAAAACATTGAAGAGGGAAAATGGAATATTCTGAATTTGTTGAGGTTTATAACGCGCTAGGAGATACTACTAAGAGACTTGAGAAGGAAACGATTCTTTCTAATTTTTTAAAGAGGCTTGCTAAACATGGGGAAGGAGAATGGATTTATCTTTTAAGAGGGAGAGTTTGGCCAGATTATGATGAGCGAGAACTGGGAGTTTCAAATCAATTGATAATAAAGGCCATTGCTTTTTCTTTTGGTATAAAAACCGAGGCTATAAATGAGAGATTTAAAACTAAAGGAGATCTTGGAGAAATTGCAGAGGAATTTGCAAAGAAAAAGAAACAACAAGCTTTGTTTTCTAAAAAATTAACTGTTCTTAAAGTTTTTGAGAATTTGAGGAGAGTAATGGAACTTGAAGGAAAAGGAAGTGTTGAGAGAAAGATTGAATTGATTGCTGAAATTTTGGGAAATGCAAATGGAGAAGAGGCTAAATATATTGTTAGGACGGTTCTTGGAGATTTAAGAATAGGTGTTGCAGATGCTACTTTAAGAGAAGCTATTGGAGAAGCTTTCTTTGGTGAGCGAAAGGCAGATCTTTCTGAAAAATTGGAAGTGGCTTATGACATGTGTAATGATTTTGCTGTTATTTTAAAAGCAGTTGTTAAAGGAGAGAAAGAATTGGATAAGATAGGGGTAATTATAGGCAGACCTATGAATGTAATGCTTCCTGTAAAAGTTACTGAAATAGATGAAGCATTTAGAATATGTGGAAGACCTGCTGCAATAGAACATAAATATGATGGATTTAGGATGCTGATAAATAAGAAAGGAAAAGAAGTTTTCTTGTTTACGAGAAGATTGGAGAATGTTACTAAACAATTTCCTGATGTTGTTGAAGCTATAAAGAAATATGTTAAAGGAGAGGATTTCATAATTGATAGTGAAGTAGTTGGATATGATCCTAAGACTAAGAGATATAGACCCTTTGAGGCAATAAGTCAAAGAATAAAAAGAAAATACGATATTGATAAAATAATAAAGGATTTGCCTGTTGAAGTTAATGTTTTTGATGTTATTTATCATAACGGAAAAAGTTACATAGATGTTCCTTTCAAAGATAGAAGGAAAATTCTTGAGAAGATAATTATTAAGGAGGAATGGAAGATAAGACCTTCAACGCAAATAGTTACTGACAGCAATGAAGAAGCCATGAAGTTTTACAAGGAGGCTTTGAAGATAGGGGAGGAAGGGATAATGATAAAGAATTTGGAAACTCCTTATAGACAGGGGAGAAGAGTCGGATATATTGTTAAGATGAAACCCAATGCTAGCGATTTGGATTTAGTTATTACTGGTGCTGAATATGGATCTGGGAAGAGAGCGGGAACTTTATCAAGCTATGTTGTTGCTTGCAGAGAAAATGGAAAGTTTTTGGAAATTGGAAAAGTTTCTTCTGGATTGAAGGAAAAGGAAGAAGAAGGGTTTACTTATGAGGAAATGACTAAATTACTAAGGCCATTGGTACTAAGTGAAAAGGGAAAAGAAGTAAAAATAAAACCTAAGATAGTTGTTGCTGTGACTTATCAGAATATTCAAGCTAGCCCTTCTTATGATTCAGGATTTGCTATGAGATTCCCTAGGATTACAAATTACAGGCCGGATAAGAAAGTTGGAGAAATAGCTACTCTAGAGGATATAAAGATGGAATTGAAGAGGATGCAAAGGAATCGGAGTCATCTGGGTTAATCAGATATTTGAATTTATTTTATAGTTTCCAAAAATAATCAAAATATTTCATATAACTCTCTTTTATTTTATTTGATTCCAAAACAAAAGCAAAAGATTGCACGCCCCATATTATTTGAGCAACTTTGCTACCAAAGATAATTATGACCATTGGAGTATACATCCCTTTAGGCAACTGCTTATACTCATAGTATGATTTTTTATGTTTTGACTCTTTGTTTGGTTCTAAACCTTTCAAGAAAGATCCATAGCTTACTAAATCATGCATTTTATGTTTTTCTGCCACTCTTTCTTTCATCCAATGTTCAAACCATATTTGGAGATTGCTAGGCACAGCTTTATAGTTTTCAAAGTTATTTCCTCCTATCCAAAAAGACTCTTTATATTTCAATATTTCAGCTAAAACAGATTTAATTGCTTCGTTTCCTCTAAAAGTTTCTGTTCTAATTTCTGGCTTAGAGTTCTCAAAGAGAGACTTAATTTGAGGAATTTGATTTTCAATTTCTTTTAAGGCTGATTCTCTTTTTTTCACTTCTTCTAATATATTGTTTGGATTGGTACATTGATAAGTTCTCTTACCTCTTTCAATGGAATAACTAACAATTCCTCTTTCTATAAGTTTATTAATAATGTCATATATGTTCCTCCGATCTATTCCTGTCTTTTCCTGAATTTTGTTTAGTGTGGATATTCCAAGTTCTAAAATAGCAGAGTATACTGTAATTTGGCCCTCACTAAAACCTATTTCTTTAAGATTGTGCAATTTCATGCAAATAGATGTTAGCTGAACTATATATAATTATGGTAGTATAGATTACCACAATAGTTTAATTACTAGTAAATTACTACTTTATTATGATAATACAACCACCAAAATTTAGCATGATAAAAACTAATGAGTGTAATGGGAATGATAAAGAAGAATTTGTTAGAAGGGATAATTCTAAATTGGCCTTGGGCATATTTGAAGACTCTAAAGAAGACTTAGTCAGAAGATACAATTCTCTTAATGAGAAGTATGAAATTTATGCATATCTAAGAGATGGTAGACATGATTTTTATGATGACCAATCAGATGATTTAAAGAAATATTTAGCTGAAGACGGATTGGATGTTGAAAGAGTTTATACTAGGGTGGGTAAAATGCCGACCACTCTTGACTTATACTTCACAGATGGTTTAGACTTTGATTGTTTTAGTGTGGCAAAAAAATTCGGTAAAGATAAAACTTTTATTCTTACTGGAGATCCCCTGATAAAAAAAATGGCAAGAGAAAGGGGAAATAACCTAGCTGAGACAGGCCTTGATGAAATTATTAGAAGATATCTAAGAAGAGAGTTATAAATTAATTTTAGTTGGAATAAGTAGATAGAATTTTACATATTTGTAAAAAGAAAAACTTTATATATCACTTAATAACTATAATAGTTATATGACACAGAAAGAAACGAGCAAGATATTTACTAAAGGAGAACTGAAAGTTATGAACAAGAGACTTAGGAATGAGCGATTGACACAACAGGATTCAAATTATCTTAGTAAATTTATTAGGCCTAAACTAAAGGAGATTAGGGAGACGAATGCGGGCTATTTGCTTGATAATTTGGAATACAATCAAAAGGCGTTGTCAATTGAAAACAAGATAAGAGAAGAGTTGATGAAGAAAATAAAGGAAGTGGACTCGATAACTCTCTATGGTTCTGTTGTTCAGAACAATTATAAGAAGTATAATGATATTGATATCTTAGTTTTGGTTAATAAGAAATTCTGGAATAAACTTGGAGAGAAGTATAGAACCATATTGGAAATTAAGAAAATGTTGAAGAAACGTTCTATTAGAGTTGATTTGGAGATATATTATAAAAATGATTTTGAAAGAGCATATTTTTCTAGTCCTTCTTTGATTTATCAATTGAAAGATAGAAAAACTATTTATGGAAATCTAGATTTGTCTAATAAATTTGAGATATCTAAAATTGATTTAAGGATGAAAGCAGATTATAGCATTATAGAAGAAGATTCTTCAAGCCTTGAGATATATAAAGCGATTAGGAATATAATTTTGATTCGATTGATTTTAATGAAAGTAGTTGATAATAATGAATTATATAAAACAATTAATGAAGAGCTTGGTGGAAACTTGGTAATGAGGTTAAAGGAGAATAGGGCTTCTTCTATTGATAGGAAAATAGCAATAATGCATTTGCATAACTTGTTGAAACTCACTTTAAAATATTTGGAGAAACAAAAATGGGAAAAAATCAAATTATGTCAAGATTCTTGAATAGGAATCTTGAGCATCCAAAAGTTCAGAACAAACATAAAAACTTTTTGATAAGATCGTTAGGAAGATGCATTGGAAATGTGGTTATGCATAAATTGTTGTTAGAATACACCAACAAACCAGAATCTAAGGGTTTTATAAAAAATGAAATAAAGGAGTATAGTTCTGATGCATTTGAGAAGGCTCAAGAATTTAATTGGAATGTTGAAGATAAAGAAGAGATTAAAGAACTTGCGATTGAGAGAGTAAAAAATCTTAGTGAAGGCTACAAGGATGTTGTTTATACAGATGAGAAAATGGAAAAATTTATTGATGAAACTATAGAAGAGATGATGCTGTGATAAAATATTTAAACAACATTGATTTTTAGAAATATTATGATTAGAAAAATAATGGGTGAGAAGACTGAAAAACATCTGAAAGAAAAAGAACAGGAAGAAATAAGAAAAAGAATGCTTGAAAAATTGGACAAAGGATATCACATGGGGAAGGGATTAATAAAACATAGAGATGAATTTTATGATAGGAAATGATCACATTTTTTGTTAGATAATTTTACACTCACGAAAGATCATCAAGGATTTCAATTTCTCTATTTGAACTAATATGCTTGAACTTTTCATTTTCGCCTTGTTTTTTGGAATCCTTGGGTATCATTTGAGATACTGATTTACTAAAATCTTTTCCGTCTTTTCTTAAGTTGATGCTGAGAGCTTGCTGGATTTTATTTATTAAGACAAAGTCTGTTGAGGGAAGGACGCCAAATTCTATTTTTTCTATAGACTCTTCTGATTCACCAATCATTTTTGATAGTTGTTTTCTTGTTACGCCTTTTTTTCTTCTTTCTGTGCGAATATGCCAGTGGAAATTTTCTATTAGCTCTGATAGAACTTGTTTTTCTTTCCAGTTCATTGGCTTTTTTAAGTATTCAAGAGGATGTTCCTTTCCTTTCCCCATCATAGAAGTTGGAACTTTTCCTACTTTAGGGTCTCCAAAGTTTTTTATTTCTTTGATGGTTTCTCTTTTTAGAATTGGTAAATTCTCTCTCTTTGCGTAGTTTTCTGTTACTGAGACTATGCGTCCATCCTCTATTGCTTCAACCATCTTTTCTGTTCTCTCTTCTAAGATCTCCATGGTTTTTGTTAGGATAGGGGGTTTTTATTGTTTATTGCTCTGGAAGATAACATTTTCTAGGTCATTTATATCGTTTACCTCTATTATTTTTGAATCATAGACTACTGTAGGAACATTATCTATTTCGTATTCTAACTTTAAATTTTGTATTATTTTAGACTGAAGATTAGAATCAAATGAGTATATCATTAACTTTGATTTGTATTTATTTTTTAGTGCCGATAGTATATTTCCTACTTTTTCACTTTCTTTTTCTTCATTTTTTGAGTTGGAATATATAAAAAGAACAATTTTCAGATCAGTGCTGCATTTTTCTTTCAACTTTTTCATTATTGTATAATGTTTATATTCTAAATCTGTGTAAATTATTTTTTGCTCTAGTACTCTGAAATCATTTTTTCCAAACCTAGTTTCTAAAAGAGATAGTTTTGATCCTGCATCGTCTAGTTTTTCTGAGGATTCTACAAAGATATTTTCATCACATGAACTGTCGTTTAGATATTTTTCTAATTCTATATTGTAATTTTTAATTATGTTGTTTGTTATATTAATTTTCTGATAGTTGAGGTAGGAAACGGAACTTGCTAGGCTAAATATTATTATATAAATCAGAGTTGCGACTAAAAAAGCCAATATCAGTCTTGCACCGTATGCTGGTCTATCTTTCATTCTTTTCTCCAAACAACTTTTTTGTTGAATAGTATATACAAAAAGGAAAATATCCACCAGATTGTAAACAGTATAGAATAGAAAAAGATGAACATAATAAAATTAATTTTTAAATTATCAGTGTATTGCATTTGCTTTCTCGAGAAAAACATATAAAAAATAAGTAAAAATATAAAAATTATACTTATGAGGAATGTTGGAGAACTGAAGATTCTATAAAAAAAGGTTTCAATTATATATTTATTTATGTCTATAGAATCTTGGAACCTGAAATTTATTGCTTGCAGAGAGATTATCTCATCTTTTATATCAATAGAAGTTTTTATCACGACATAAGAAGTTAGAATTACTGAGAGTAAAATCGTGGAAACTGCTACAGGTAAAACGAGATAACCCAAAGGACCTTTTTTGAATCCAAACAATTTTTTATAGCTCCAGAGATTTTTTACAAGGCCAGTGTACCAGCGCCTTCTTTGAACCAACAAACTACGGAAACTTTTAGGAGCTATCGTGTACACAACTGATTTTGGAGAATTTTCTATGATAAAATTTTTGCTTTGGATTCTTAGTGCTATTTCAAGATCTTCTGTTATGTTCTTTTCATCATAACCTCCATATTTCTCGAAAAAGGATTTTCTATAGGCTGAAAAAGCTCCAGGAGTTATGTGTATTGCATTCATTGTGGCGAATGATTTTCTTAGGAAAACTCCCATGTAATATTCTATTTGTTGTATTCTCTGCAGAAAACCAGAGGGTTTGTAAACACCCATAGAAGGAGTTACAGCCATCACTTTTTCATTTTTAAAGTAATAAACCATTTTTTTTAATGCATCTGGACTAACGAAACTGTCTGCGTCCATTGAAACAATAATTTCACCTGAAGCGTTTTTTATTCCAAGATTAAGAGCAGTTCCTTTTCCTCCGTTCTTTTTTGTTAGAACTTTTACAACTAGATTTTGGTTAGAAGCGAATCTTTTTGCTAGTTCATATGTTTTATCTTTACTTCCATCATCTATTATTATAACTTCTAATTTATCTTTAGGATAATTTAAAGAAAGGGCAGATTTTATTGTCTTTTCAATGCTTTTTTCTTCATTATAAGCTGGAATTAAAATTGTTACTTTTTTTTCAATACTTTCTCTTTCTGATTGTCTTCTCTTATAATATGCAAATAAGTTTATTACATAAAAAGAGCTCGCTACAAAACCTATATAGGCTAAAATGTAGACTAAGACGTTGTAGAAATCCATTTTTTTAACTCCCTTCTTTGTTAAGATGGAAATATTCGTGAAATGCTTCCGTTAAGGAAAGTTCATATGTATGGCCTGTTTTTTTCTTGTTTATTAAACCTATTTCTAAGAATCTTTTTATATGGTCATAAGCTTTATTTCCTCTGATTTTTATTATTGCTGACTGCTTTATTGGTTGTTTATATGCAATCATTGCCAGAGTTTCTTGTTCTGCTTTTTTGAATTCTGATGTCCCTGTTGCAAGTTTGTTTACCATCCAAACATAACTCTCGGCAACATCCATTTTCCAAGAGTTTTCTTTTTCTATTAGATTTACACCAGAATCTTTATATTTATCTTTTAAATCGTATAAGGTTTTTTTAAGTAATATAGGATTTATATCTGTTAAAGACACTAATTCTTGCAGAGACATAAGCCTTCCTGCTAGAAACAGGGCTGCTTCAACCTTTTTCTGATTTTCAATATCTATTTCAGAATCAAGCTCTTGTATATTTTCAGAGGTTATATTTTCAAAAGTCATATTTATCTTAGGAAATGGCTATTTTTAAGATTTTATATGGGCTTATTCTGTTTAGGAGACAAAAAATATGAGCAAACCTTCTATGATTGCGGCTATAATTAGGAGAGGAATTATTACCAAAAGCAGGGTATTTGCTGAGCTATATAAGTTTTCTTTGAAAGTTTTGTTTTTTGAGATTAGAGAGAAACCTAGTTTTATACCCAATCCGAAGGATATGAATACGGCTGGAAGTTCAAATATTCCATGCGGAATTAAACGCCATAGATCCGTTAGACTTGATGTATATTTTGATACTACATATCCAAGAATTATACCATTATAGAAACAGATTAGCATTACGAATATTCCGAAAAATATTCCTACGATTATTGAGAATATGGAAATTTGCAAGTTGTTTTGCAAGATGAAGAAAATTCTTTCAAGAGGATTCAAACTAACAGATTTGAGTATGAGTTCTTTTAATTTACTGTCTAGGAAAGAAAGATTGTCTTTGAAAATTATTCCGAATAGTATACCTATGAGAAAGATTAGTATTGAACAATAGATATATTTTTTTGATTCTTTTAAATATAAAATTGCTTCATTGAACTGCTTTTTCACGCTTAATTTTTTTTCTTTTCTCATCTGAACATTTTTTGTAATTTGTTTATTTTGTTTCGATACTTCATTTTTAAAAATAGTCCATAAACCAGACCAGCAAGCAAACCTCCAAAGTGAGCTACATTTCCTATTGGCAAGTTTCCTATTATTGAGGCTATCCAGAAAACACCAAGTGCAAGAGGAATCATTACATAGGCTGGTAAAGTGAAGAATGGAAGGAAGATTATCATAAACCTTAAACGAGGAAGAAGCATCACATATAGGCCTGCAATCGCGAATATGGCTCCAGATGCCCCTATCATTGCTATGTTTGGAGAACCAAAAATCCTTTCACCTATTGCAGTATTACCAAAGAGGAGAGAGAGGAATACTGAGAGAAGGCCTGCAAATACGCCCGAAATTATATAGAACCAGAGAAATCTTTTTTTGCCTATTATTTTTTCACATAGGGAACCTAGGGAGAAAAGTGCGAACATGTTTATGACTAAATGGATTGCTAGTACATGTGTGAACATATGAGTTAATAGTGTCCAAAGATATTTCCCTTTTATTATATTAGAAGGATTTAATGCGAGGTAGTCTATGAAGTTGATATTGAGGCTAGCAAGAATTAGAGTTAGAAGGTATATTGCTACGTTTAATACTATGATTTTAGCTACTAGAGAAAGATTTTTTACTTTACCTATCAAATTCCTCTTTTTTTTATTATAAAAATAGTTGTTCATATTTTATTTCTTTTTTGCTTTTTTCTTGTCTTTTGGCTTTTTTAAAGGTTTTTTCTTCTTTTCTTTTTTTTGAATTTTTGCCTTTTCTTTATCTCTTTCAGCTTTCTTTCTTTTTCTTTCTAAATCTTTCTCTTTCTCTTCTTCTCTTCTCTTTTTTTGTGAGACTTTTTCTTCTTTTTCTTCTATGACTACTATCTCTTTATTTATTTCTTCTAAGACTTCTTCTAATTTTTTTATTTCTTTTAAAATTCCTTCTTGCATTTGCGAAGTATCTCTAAGAATAAGTACTTCTCCTGTTTCAGGGCATATGAAATTGTTTTGCAGGGCTTCTTCTTCACTGTATTCTACTTCTATACTAGGGCTGTAATAATACCTTTCTTTTTTTCTGGTTTGCGATTCTTCTTTGAGTCTTCTTATTTCATGCAACGTTTCTTCTTGCGATTTTTGCAGGATTCTTTTTACTTTAAGAGTCCAGAAATATATATACCATCCACCTTTTTTCTTATCTTTCTTTCTTGTGAATTCTACTAATCCTTCGTCAGCTAGTTTGTACAGAACATTTCTAGTTTGGTTTATTGTTAGACCGAGTTTTTCTGAAATGATAAATTCGTTAACCTTTTGTTTGCCGTACAAAATATCTATTAATTTTTCTCCATTGGGTCCTATGACTTTTAACAATATTTTTTTTAATATACGTATAAGTTTTTCTTGCATTTATATTTTTGAGGATTTTCAATTAAAAACCTTTCTGTGGTGCTAATAAAATTATTAGTTTTTGTAGTCATTTGCTAATTAATATAAATGTATATAAATTAGTTTAAAAAGCTAGTGTTATGCCTTTGCGAACAAATGATAATTTGGATGATTTACCTGATTTGCCTCCTTTGAGAACTCCTTTTTCTTCTAATAGCTCGATACCTTCTGTTACGGAGATTGAGGGTGAGGAGATACATAATCTTCCGTCTTTCCCAGATTCTCCTGCACACAATAGTTTTTCGCAAGCAGTTATAAAAGAAGCGGTAAGTGATAGGCATGACACTGGAGAAAATGTTTTAGAGATGAGAGAGTGGACTCCTACGAAATTTAAAGATTCTCAGGGTGCAAGGCAACCTGACCAGAGCAAAGATTTTTTGACTAACAGCGACTATGTTGAGAGAAATAATTTTAACAAACCTATAGTTAGAAACAGAGGTGATATGAACAAAGGCCCTGATGTTTTTGTTAAAATTGATAAATTTTATTCTGCTAAAAAAACTATTAGTGATGTAAAGGCTAAACTTGAGGAGATAGATTCCCTTATCAATAAAGTTAGGGAAGTCAAATTGAGAGAGGAACAGGAGCTGTCTTCTTGGGAAAGGGAATTTAATGATATAAAGACTAGGCTCAAAGAAGTTACTGAGAATATATTTGAGAGAGTTGAGTAAAATGGGATCAGAATATGTTGGAATTTCTTCCCTTGATATGAATAGATCAAAGACAGTCGTTTTGCAGGTTCATCTTGAGATACTGAATTTGCTTAGGAGCTTTTCAGCCTATAAGGATTTGCGTTCGGAGGAGTTAACGGTAAAAGTTGCTTTGAAAAGCAAAATAGGTGAGGCTTTTGATTTATTGCATAAACTAGATAAGCAACTTCCTCACCCTAAGTATAAGACTCCTTTATTTAGTCAAGAAAGTAAGAGAACTATAGAACGCAACTTATCTCTGGAAGAAGAGATTGAGGATATAACGAGAAAGTTACACGCTTTACAAACAGAGATTTAGAAAAGGGATTCAGAGATTTAGAAAAGGGATTCAGAGATTTAGAAAAGGGATTCAAAGATTTTAAATATTGTAGAAAGTTTTTGTTTGTATGGTAAAAACTAGACAAGAGCTTATAGAATTTTATTTGGATTTTTTCAATAGAAACAACCATGCTATTATTCCTTCTGCTTCTATTGTTCCAGATAATGATTCTAGTGTTCTCTTTACTACTGCAGGCATGCAGCCTCTTACGCCTTTTCTTCTTGGTCAAAAACACCCTCTTGGAAACAGAGTTTGCAGTGTGCAGAAGTGCATAAGGACTGGAGATATAGAGGAGGTTGGAGATGAAGTTCACCATACTTTTTTTGAAATGCTTGGAAATTGGAGTTTTGGAGATTATTTTAAAGAAGAAGCTATAATTTATAGTTTTGAATTTTTAACTAAATTTCTTGGAATTCCTAAAGAAAAGCTGGCTGTTAGCTGCTTTTCTGGAGATGATTCTATTGAAAGAGATGAAGTATCTTTTGAGATTTGGGGATCTTTAGGAATTCAAAGGGAAAGAATAAAATTCTTGCCTAGAGAAAATAATTGGTGGGGGCCTGCTGGAGAGACAGGACCATGCGGGCCAGATACTGAAATTTTTTATTGGACTAAAAAAGGTAAAGCTCCGAAAGTTTTTGATCCTATTGATAAAAATTGGGTCGAGATATGGAATGATGTTTTTATGCAATATGAAAAAACAAAAGATCAAAGATATTTGATGCTGAAGCAGAAGAATGTCGATACTGGAATGGGTGTTGAGAGAACACTGGCTGCTTTGAATGGATTACAGGATAATTATAGGTCTTCTATTTTTCTTCCAGTTATAAAAGAAATAGAAAAACTCTCAAGAAAGAAATACGAAGGAAACGAAAAAGGAATGAGGATAATTGCTGATCATCTGAGAGCCTCTGCTTTCATTCTTGGGGACGATCATTCTATAAAACCTTCTAATATTGGAAGAGGTTATGTTTTAAGAAGGCTAATAAGGAGAGCTGTTAAATATGGTCTAGCTTTGGGAATAAAGGATAATTTTTGCAAGGTTGTAGGAAAAGTAATTATTGAACAGTATAATGATTATGATGAATTGAAAAGGAATAAAAAAATTATTTTTGAGGAGCTGGAAAAAGAAGAGAAAAGGTTTAAGGAGACTTTAGAAAAAGGAATTAAAAAATTTGAAGAAATTTGCAAGTTAGCTTCTAATAAAATATCGGGTGAAAATGCTTTTCTCCTTTTTCAAAGTTATGGCTTTCCGGTTGAAATGACTTTAGAGTTAGCTGAAGAAAAAGGAAAAGGAGTAGACTTGGAGAGTTATAAATTAGAATTTGAAAGACATCAGAAACTTAGCAGAACTTCTTCTGCAGGCATGTTTAAATCTGGATTGGCAGATAGTGGTGAGAAAACTACTAGATTACATACTGCTACTCACTTATTGAATGAGGTTTTAAGAAAAGTTTTAGAGGATAAGATAAGGCAAAGAGGATCAAATATAACTTCTGAGAGATTGAGATTTGATTTTAATTTTTCAAGAAAGTTAACTGATGAGGAAATTAAGGATATTGAAAAAATAGTTAATGAAAAGATAAATTCAGAACTTAAAGTAATAAGAGAGGAGATGGCTCTTAAGGAGGCTGTTTCTTCTGGAGCGCAATCTGAATTTGGAGCTAAATATCCTGAGAAAGTTTCCGTTTATACTATTTTGGATAAGAAAGAAAAGAAAGGGTGGTTCTCTAAGGAAGTTTGTACAGGACCTCACGTTGGGAACACAAAGGAAATAGGAAAGTTCAAGATAATTAAGGAGGAAGGAGTTGCTGCTGGAATAAGGAGGATAAAGGCGGTTGTTTTGGATTGATGATGAAAGAGAGAAAAAGCAAAAAAGGAATAAGGAATTTATTATTAATATCAGGATTGTCTTTAGCGGGTTTTGTTGCATCTTCTTATGTCAAGAATTCTAAAAACACGCACTAAAGTGCGTGGAAATTCTTGAGCATCCAAAAGTCCAAACAAAACTCAAGGACTTTTTGATTTAGTTGATAGAGTTTATGATAGGAAACCTGTTGAGAGTAATGGCGTTTATGATATTAGGATAGGCTCTTCTGATGGAAATGGGAGAAGGTTAGATGAGAGTTATATTATTAACTATAATGAGGATGGAACTGCAAGTGTTATTATTTTAGATGATGCTGGTTTGGGGAAAAGAGTTAAAGAAGATAAAGAAGTTCGTTTGATGAGTGTTGCTGGTGTTGATTTTTCTATTAAGAGAAAGTGATTTTTTGATTGTGAAATAATTTATAAATAGTGATAAATTGTAAAATTAATGGAAGAAAAAGTAAAATATGAGGATTTTGCGAAACTTGATTTAAGAGTTGGGAGGATAGTTGAGGTCAAGGATCATCCTAACGCTGATAAGCTTCTTGTTCTTAAGGTTGATTTTGGGGGAGAGGAGAGGACTATTGTTGCAGGTTTGAAAGCATATTATAAGAAAGAGGAGTTAGAGGGAAAGGAAGGAATATTCGTCTATAATCTAGAATCTAGTGTTTTGAGAGGGATAGAAAGCAATGGAATGATTTTGGCTGTCGCATCTAAGGGAAGAGAAGAAGTTGTTATTTTAACTCCTGAAAGAGAGATGGATGAAGGATTGAAAGTTTCTTAGATTTTTGTTGTGTTTTTTTGACATCTCAAGAACCAGACAAGCTATACACTCTAGTGTATTTTTCTTGACATAAATAATTAAAAGGAATTGGAGGTAGAGATATTTATGAAAGTCATAGTAACTGGAGGCGCAGGATTTATAGGATCATGGGTAGTTGATTCTTTGATTGAAAAAGGACATCAAGTTACTGTGATAGATAATTTGTCTAGTGGAAATAAATCTAATGTAAATCACAAGGCAAAATTATATGAGATAGATTTATTGGGAGATATTGATTCTATATTTGAAAATGAAAAACCTGAATATGTTTTTCATTTTGCTGCGCAAATAAATGTTAGAAAATCAATAGAGGATCCAAAGAAAGATGCCGAAATTAATATTCTTGGAACATTGAATTTGCTTGACAAATGCGTTAAACATAGAGTTAAGAAAATTATATTCTCTTCAAGTGGAGGAGCTATTTATGGTGGGAAAGAGGTTATTCCTACTCCTGAAGAGAGTGAAACCAGACCAGAGTCTCCTTATGGAATTGCAAAGTTGACTATTGAACTTTACTTAGAGTTTTATAAGAAAGTTTTTGGTTTAGATTACGTTGCTTTGAGATATAGCAATGTTTATGGGCCTAGACAAAGTTCTAAGGGGGAAGCAGGTGTTGTAGATATATTTTTTAAAAGCCTAGAAAATGGGGAAACACCAGTTATTTTTGGAGATGGGGAACAAACGAGAGATTATGTTTATGTAAAAGATGTTGCACATTGTAATATTTTAGCAATGAATTTAAGTGGGATTTTTAATGTTGGTACAGGAATTGAGACAAGCGTTAATGAAATATTTGAGAAAATTGCTAAAGTATCAAATGCTCCGATGATAAAAAGAAATGGTGCAAAAATAGAGGGAGAGCTTTTGAGGAGTGCGCTTGATTGTTCGAAGTTAAATAAGATTGTTGGTTGGTCGCCAAAATATAATCTTGATTCTGGACTTATGGAGACTTATGAGTTTTTTAAATCTTAATTCCTTCTAAACACGTTTTATCTACCAAACATTCTGCCAAACAAAGAGATTTTTTCCTTATATCCACTGTGGCCTATAAGCCCTGCAGCTATTCTTTTGTATTCTCTTGCAGCTTTTGATTTTGGATAGACATGAATAAGCGCATCTTTCATCACAAGAGCCGCTTGGAATTTGTCATCACTTGGTATTACTCCAAGAATTGGTAGTTCAAGCATTTCTTCTATATTTTGGATTGGCATTTCTGTCTTTGAATGCTTTACTTTTGTTATTATAACACCTTTGACTGTTTTTCCCATTTGTTCTATAAGTTTTGAAACTTTTAGAGCATCTGTAACTGCTGGAATTTCTGGGTTTGTTACAATAATCAGCTCATCTGCGGAGTCTATTGCAGCCACAGCCTCATCTCCAAGCCCTGCTGCCGAGTCAAAGATCACAATATCTGAACTTTTCTTTAATTTTTTTGCAACTTCTTTTAGTTTTGAATGATCAAGATTTTTTAATTCATTTATGGATAGAGAGGAAGGCATAACTTTTGTTCCAGATTCATGCTCATAAATTGCTTCTGATATTTTTGCTTTCCCTAATAAGACGTGATTTAGACTTATAGGCACTATTGGCGCGCCAAGATGAAGGCCTATATTTGGTGTTGAGAGATTCGCGTCAACTACAATTACATCTTTTCCAAATGAGTTTATGGCTGCGGCGAGATTAATAGAAGTTGTTGTTTTTCCGACTCCTCCCTTACCTGATGTTATAGTTATAATTTTACCCATTTTTCATAAATACTAAGATTTTTTAACGCAGGAGGGATTACTTTATGTAACTTATAAATCTTTCTAATATAGTTGAATAGTCTTTTAATTGGAGGAGGTTTATGTTTATAATTTCTCCTTTATAGGTCACTTTAAGGTTGACTCCTTTTCTGAATTCATTTTCTCTAACCTTTTCTAGTTTCTCCATATCTCTAAATAGTTCGTAAAGATTTAGAGCATCTACTATTTCTTGATTTTTGGAGTAGATGCTTTTTATTTGTATTAGTTTAGCTCGTGGTGCATCTGGGACTGCTTTCCATTTTTTTTCTTTTTTTGCTTTTTCTATCAGTCTGTCTATACATCTGTCTATCATATTCTTCCATCTAGAAATTAGGTTTATAATTACGTCACAAGTCTTTGTGTACTTTAAACTCACATACAGGAGATGATCTGCGCTGATTTTCTCTTTTATTATATCTTCCATTAAAAAAAATACAGTTTTTTGCCTGAGGACTTACATAGTCTGAGCTGTTTAAATACTTTATTGTTTATGCATCCTAGTTCTATTGAAATGATCTTGGAGAAATTATGTAAACTTGCTTAATTTTCTTCCACTATAATTTTTCCTAACATAGAAGGATGAATTCCGCAATGATATGAATGTTCTCCTGCGCTTTCAAAAGTTAAAGTGTATGACTCCCCTTTAGATAGTTCTGTCGATGCAGGGAAAGAGTCGAGATCTGAGATTATTGTATGCACAAAGGAGTCTTCATTTTCCCATTTAACTGTCTCGTCTTTTTTTATTTTGATTTCTTTTGGTGAGAAGCTGGAATCAGATATTAAAATTATGTGCGTTTTGCTATCTTCTCCAATTGTTTCTTTTGCTTTGTTTTCTGAAGTCGCCTCTTTTTTACCAAATGGATAGGAGATTATGCCTGAGATCATTAAAACTGCAACTATGAAAATTATTATGAGTTTTTTCATTTTATTATTCTTTTGTTTAATTTTGATAATACTAAGAAAGCAGAAGTATTGCTTCTGCAATATCTTTTGTTTTTTCTAATGCTTCTCTTGATTCTTCTAAAGACTTGCCGGTTTTTTCGGATATAAGTTGAACGTCATCTTCTGAGATTACCGAACTTTGTTCTGTTATTTCACCTGAAATTTGAAACGTTTCCTGTCCATGGAATTTCACTTTCTGTATAGACGGATTGTCTATTGTTATTTTTCCATCTTCTTTTTCTATTATCACACGGAGAGCTGATATTTCTTCCTGCTGCATGCCCATCTGTTTTAGCATTGACTGCATCTTTCTTGGATCGATATTCATTCCTGGAATCATTGTGTTTTCAATTAATAAGGTTATAAATAGTTTTCTAAGCAGTTGGCCAGATTATCTTTAGAAATGTTACGATCACTAAAATGCCTATTGCAAAACCAATTACTTGGGTTGGGGTAATCATGAATCTGCTTTGATATTCTTCGTCGTATCTTGTAATTCCTCCAAAACCTCCAGGAAGGTGTATCTTGTTTTCAGCCATTAAAATAAGCAGAAGCTAGGGTATAAAAAACTTTGTTTTTTATTGCTCGAACTGAGTTAATACTCCGCAGCTTGCTGCGATCAGTCTCAGTTTGAGGCTTAAAAATACCCCACAGCTTGCTGTGATTGGGATTTTTATTTATTCTTCTAACTTTTTTAGCAACTTATTTTTATTCCTTCCTGAGACATCTTTGCCCCAGAGGACAAAAATCCTGTTAATTTTAGACCAGTACTTTTTTGGAACTACTTTTTGTAATTCCAGCTCTGTTTTATCTGGTGTTTTTGTTTTTACTAAACCTAGAAGGTTAGAAATGCGGTGAACATGAGTATCAACTGTGATTGTGTCTTCTTCATGTATTTCTGATAAAACTAAGTTGGCTGTTTTTCTCCCAACTCCTGGCAGCTTGGTTAATTCTTCAATTGAATTAGGAACTTTGCTATTATGTTCAGAGACGAGAATCCTTGCTGTTTCAATTATATTTTTTGTTTTTGTTTTATTATAGTTTAAACTTTTTAAGATTGATAAAACATTTGAATATTTTGCTTTTGCTAGGGATTCGAGGGAAGAGTATTTTTTGAATAGCGATTCTGCGATAGGTATTGTAGTTTCATCTCTGGATTGGGCGGACATTATTGTTGCTAAAAGAGTTTTCCAGTCTGAAGACCAGCCTTCTCCTGCAAGTCTCTTTTCAGTTTTTTTATATTTCTTTTCCGCTTTTTTGAAGATCTTTAGGAAGTATTGTTTTTTGTTCGCGCTCATTGGAAATCAAAGCCAAAAGGGTTTAATAATTATCTCTAGCGTAATTTATTAAATTCATATCTCTGCCTTCTAAGGTCAATACTCTTCTAAATTCTCCTTTTTCATTGGAATCTTTAACTGATATATTCATCCACTTATATCTTATTACTTTCATGGAGACTTCTCCTTTTTCTTCTAGTGTGACTTGGCGCAAATATATTTCATCACCGGCTCTAAACTCATATTTTACTGGCAGACTAAAAACTATGTTTTTATCTGGAACTTCTTTAGATTTTAATCCTATTGTTGTCGTTCTATCTTGGCTTACTATCCCATCTTCTACTATACCTGTTAAACTATCTAATTCTATTAAACCCATATTTTTGTAAACTTGTTGGACTTTAAATCTTTTATTGTCTTTTTCTACTTATATGTCCTAAAAAAGGTTTTTAATCTCTCTTTTATTAGGAAAAGTGATGAAATTAAGTGATTTGAAAAATTGGAATGTTGAAATTGAAGATAAGATAACTAAGAAATGGATGGATGCAGAGAGGTTTGCTTTTGATACAAAGACTAAAAAGAAGATTTATTCTATCGATACACCTCCGCCATATGTAAATAGGCCGATACATATTGGGCAAGCTATAACCTATTGTTATATGGATTTCTTTGCGAGATACAAGAGAATGAAGGGATTTGAGGTCATTTTCCCTCTTGGCCTGGATAGAAATGGATTACCTATAGAAATGGCTGCTGAAAAAAAGTTTGGGATTTCTGCCTTTGAAGTTGGGAGAAAGAAATTTGTAGAGTATTGTAAAAAATTATTAAACGATACTTCTGATGAAACAAAAGAAAGTTTTAGAAGACTTGGTATTTCATTTACTTCTTATAAGGAAGGGGAACATATAGGTTCGATATATAAAACGGATAGCGATGAATACAGAGCTTTAACGCAGCAAACTTTTATAGAACTTTATAAGAAAGGCATAGTTTATGAAGATTTAAGAATAAATAATTGGGATTCTAAACTAAGGACAACAATAGCAGATTCTGAAATAGAATACAAAGATTTGCCTTCGAAATTTGTTTTTGTTAAATGGAAAGTTAAAGGAACAAATGAAGAGATAGAAATCGCTACAACAAGGCCTGAATTAATTTGCACTTGCGGTATGGTTATTTTTAATCCTTCAGATAAAAGGTATAAACATTTGGATGGGAAAACAGTTGTAACTCCTATTTTTAATAAAGAGGTTAAAATAAAATCACATCCTTTGGCTGATCCTGAAAAAGGAACTGGAATTGTAATGATGTGCTCTGCTGGAGATCTTTCAGACATTCAATTTTTTAGGGAAATGAATTTGAAGCCAACTATAGCTATTGGGCAGGATGGGAAGATGAATGAAAATGCAGGATTTCTTAAGGGTTTGAAAGTTAGAGAAGCTAGAGAAAAAATTATTACAGAATTAAAGGAAAAAGGGTTAATTAGAAGAGAAGAAAACATAATGCATAGAACGCCAATTTCTGAGAGATCAGGAGCAGAGATTGAATTTATAGAAATGCCTGAATTTTATTTAAAACAAATGGAATTTAAAGATAAAATTAGAAAATTGAGTGATAAAATCAACTTCTACCCTCCTGAAACAAGGAAGATTTTAGATTCTTGGCTTGATAGTATAAAGATCGATTGGCCAATTTCTAGAAGAAGATATTATGCTACTCCAATCCCATTGTGGTATTCTGAAGAAAATGGAGAAAAACTAGCTGCTGTTCCTTCTGAGAGAAAATATTATGAACCTTGGGGTTCTGAACCTGACAAATCTTTTGAAGTTTATAAAGATGGAAAGAAAATTGGAAAAGTTTCAGATTTTAAGAATAAGAAATGGACAGGAGAGGAAAGAGTTTTTGATACTTGGATGGATTCTTCTATTTCTGAATTATTTATTTTAAAGTATGGAAAGGATAATAAATTTTTCAGTAATGCTTATCCTGCTAGTTTGAGGCCTCAGGGAAAAGAGATTGTTAGGACTTGGCTTTATTACACTTTACTTCGAGGCTATTTGGAAACAGGGAAACCTTCTTTTGATGATGTTTGGATTCATCAACATATTTTGGATGATAAAGGAAGAAAAATGGCAAAATCATTAGGGAACATTGTAGATCCTCAAGATATAATAAAAAATGAAGGGGCTGAAGCTTTGAGGTTTTGGTCTGTAACAGAGGGAGATTTATCAAAGCAGGATTTGGTTTACTCTAAGGAAAGGATCAAGGCTGAAGTGAAGACCTTGAACAAAATTTTAAATGTTGCAAAATTTGTTTCCTTATTTGACAAACCTAAGAAGAAACCAGAGTTGACAAATCTTGACCAATATTTTGTTGATTATATTGAAGATCTAACTTATAGATTTGAGAAAAAATATGATGTTTATGACTTTCATAATGCAGCTATTGAAATCAGGGAGTTCATACGGGAGCATTTTGCTTCTCACTATATTGAATTGGTAAAAAGCAGAGCTTATAATGAGGACAAGAAGTTTACAGAAGAAGAGAATAAATCTGTTAAGTATGCCTTGAATTTTATTTTTGATAGGCTTTTAGTTTTACTTTATCCTATCATTCCTCAGCTGACAAGTTTTATTGGAGAGAGTCGAGGGATTTCTCTGATTGATTCTGAGTTTCCAGAAACAAAAAAAGTCAAATTAGATTCTAAAAATATGAAGGAACTTATGGAGTTTAATAGTTTAGTTTGGAAAACTAAAAAGGAAAAGGGAATTTCTCTTCGTGAAGGTATTTCTGGAATTTCTGTTCCTGACGGCTTGAAGGATTTTGAGATGGATCTGAGAGAGTGTCATAAGCTGGGATAGTTTTATTTTTGCCAAGCTTTATTAACAATGTTTTTACATTTATAGGGAAAGACTAGGGTCTTTCCCTAATAAGTCAACGACAAAATGGGGAAAATTAAGGTCCTTGACTATAAATAATGGAAAACGATAAAATACAGCAGATTGATGAGAAGGAAAAAGAAAAGTTCTTAGATTTGATTTCTTTACTAGAAAATATAAAAGGGAGACATACTGAACTTGTGACCGTACTTGTTCCTGCTGGATATAACATAAATGCTATCACAAGGCAACTTGAATCTGAGAAGTCGACTGCTTCAAATATAAAGTCAAAGCAGACAAGGAAAAATGTTATTGAAGCTCTTGAAATGATAATTAGGGAAACAAAGGCTATGAAACAGACTCCTCCTAATGGCTTGACAATTTTTTGTGGAAATATCTCAGAGAAAGAAGGAGAATCAGACATACACTTATGGATTCATGAACCTCCAAGATCTCTAAATGTTAAAATATATAGGTGTGATCAAGTTTTTGTTATTGAGCCTTTGAAAGAAATGGTCGGCATTGAAGAGGTGTATGGATTGCTTGTGATTGATAGACAACAAGCAACTATTGGTTTGTTAGAGGGAAGACAGATAAAAGTTTTACAGAAATTAACCTCTGGAGTTCCGGGGAAGGTAAGGGCTGGAGGACAAAGTAGTCAGAGATTTCATAGAATTACTGAGGGACTTGCTAAAGAATTTTTTAGAAGAGTTGCGGGGGAAATGAAGAAGATATTTTTTGATATGCCGAAATTAAAAGGAATTTTAGTTGGAGGGCCTATACCAACAAAAGAGGAATTTCTTGAAGAAGGAGAATTAGTTACCAAATTAAAAGAGCTGGTTATTTCAGTTAAGGATTTGGGTTATGTTGATGAGCATGGCTTGGAATTATTAGTTGAGGACTCTCAGGAAGAGATTGCTGAGCAAGAATTGATAAGAGAGAAAAAATTTCTTAGAAGATTTTTTGAGACTCTTGGCAAGCATAGTAAAATGGCTGCATATGGTCCTGAAAGAGTAAGACTTGCTTTGGAAAGAGGTGCTGTTGATCTTCTACTTATTTCTAAATCCTTTGATAAAGAACAGGCAACCGAATATGAGCAGATGGCTGAAAATATAAGCGCAGAGGTTGTTTTTGTAAGTGTAGATAATCAGGATGGAGAGCAATTTCTTAACTTGACAAAGGGATTGGGTGCAATTTTAAGATTTTCTCTTGAGTAATTTAGCTATTTATGTCATCTCAAAAGAGTAATTTCTTTTTTGCTTTTTAAGCAGAACATCATAAACAATTTAAAGATTTGATTTTTTGATTTTGTATGGAAGAAACAGAGGTAAAAAAGAAAACAAAGACTAAACAAGAGGATTTGATTCTTGAGGCTAAAAACTTTTTCAACGCTCATAAAAAAGAGATAGGCAATTCTTTGAGAACTGGAGAGGGTATAATCAAACTTGGCCTTTCTGAAATTGCTGAATTTTCTCCTTCTCTTTCTGAAGAAATTACAGATTATCCTGAAGAAACTATTGCTTTGTTTGAAACTGCCTTGGAGGAATTAGGATTAGTAAGCAAACCTCGAATAAGACTAACAAACCTTCCAAAGAGTTGTTTTATTAAAATAAGATCCATAAGGGCGAAACATTTGGATCAGCTGTTATGGATTGAAGGGATTGTTAGGCAGGCTTCAGATGTTAGACCGCAGGTTGTTAATGCTAGATTCGAATGCCCTAATTGTGGAGCAGTTTTGTCTGTTTTACAGATAGATAGAAAATTTAGAGAACCTTCTAGGTGTTCTTGCGGTTGGAAGGGGAATTTCAAGCTTTTGAGTAAGGAGATGGTAGATGCACAAAGGTTAGTTTTAGAAGAGTCTCCTGATTCTTTGGAAGGGGGAGAACAACCTAGAAGAATAAATGTTTTTTTGAAAGAAGATTTAGTCGATCCAAGAATGGAAATAAGGACGACTCCAGGAAGCAGAGTTAAAATCCATGGTATTTTGAAAGAAGTTCCTGTACCTTTGCAGACTGGAGCCATTTCAACACGATTCGATATTGCTATAGAAGCTAATAATGTAATTCCCATGGAAGAATCGTTTGAAGATTTTGCAATTAGTGAGGAAGATGAAAGACAGATTCACGAAATTGCTGCAGACCCAAATGCTTTTAAGATACTCTCCGAGAGCTTAGCTCCAAGCATTTATGGTTTTAATTTGATAAAGGAGGCTGTCTTGATGCAGCTTTTTGGTGGTGTGAAGAAATTAAAATCAGATGGTGGATTCACAAGAGGAGATATACATGTTTTGCTTGTTGGAGATCCCGGAGTTGCAAAATCAGTTTTGTTGAAATATACTTCTAGGATTGCTCCGAAGGGTAGATATGTTTCTGGAAAGGCGGCTTCTGCTGCTGGTTTAACGGCTGCTGTTGTAAAAGATGAGTTTTTGCGTGGATGGAGTCTGGAAGCTGGAGCAATGGTTTTGTCTAATAAAGGTGTCGTTTGTATTGATGAAATAGAGAAAATGGAAGAACATGATAGAAGTACAATGCATGAAGCTATGGAACAACAATCTGTCACGATTTCTAAGGCAAATATACAGGCCACTTTAAGAGCTGAAACTACTGTTCTTGCTGCTGGAAATCCGAAACTTGGCAGATTTGACCCTTATACACCTATACCTCAACAGATAGACATTTCTCCTGCTTTACTTAGCAGATTTGATATTATTTTTATTATAAGAGATCTGCCAAATAGAATTCAGGACGAGGCTATTGCTACTCATGTTCTTGAGGAACATAAACAAGGAGTTGTCAGAGACGTGATGAGTGCAGATCTTTTGAAGAAATATATAGCCTATGCTAGACAGAAATCTAAACCTGCTTTGAAGGATGATGCTATTGAGGAAATTAAAAGATTTTATATAAAATTGAGAAATCAACCTTCAAGAGCGGATTCTGAATTGAAGCCAATTCCGATAACTGCAAGACAGTTAGAGGGGATAATTAGAATGTCAGAAGCTCATGCTAAAATAAGATTGAGTAATGAAGTGACTGCTAAAGATGCTAGAGTTGCAATTGAGCTATTGAAGGCTTCTTTAATGCAGGTAGGTTATGATGAGGAGACAAAAAGTTTTGATATAGATAAAATGACGACTGGGATAACTTCTTCTAAAAGAAGCAAAATTTTGGCTGTTAGAGAGGTTTTATCTCAATTGGAGTCAAAACTTGGGAAATTAATTCCTGAAGAAGAACTGGAAACAGCTTTGGAGGGAAAAATTTCTAAAGAGGATCTTGAAGAAGCAATTACTCAGTTGTCAAAAGCGGGGGACATTTTTAGACCTAAAAAGGGGTTTATACAGAGAATATAATCTAAAGAGAACTTTGAAAAATTGCTAAAGTTCTCTAACAAGAAGTTTGAATAAATACTAGATTTATCAAACTTCTCTAAAGAATAAAAGCTTATAAGGATAGTTTTTCTTTTTTTTGGGTATGTTTAAAGAGGAAAAATGAATGAACAAAATTCGAATCAAGGTTTTAAGAGGAAAGTAGCCTACAAGTTTAAAATAGGCGATGTTTTGGCGGGTAGAGTTATTTTTGATGGTGAGAGAATAAAACATATCGACATTCATGGCAAAGAGGCTGTGAGAGTTAATATTATAGCTAATGTTGTAGAAAAGTATATTCAAGAAGGCGAGAAAAAATATGGTTCTATCACACTTGATGATGCGACTGGACAAATAAAAATCAAGACTTTTGGAGAAGACGTTTTGAAGTTTGATGAACTTAGTCAGGGAGATACTGTGCTTGTTGTTGGTTTATTGAGAAGCTGGAATAATGAAGTATACATTACTCCTGAAATAATAAAGAAGAAGGAGCCGACATATCTTTTGATTAGGAAGTATGAAGTTGAACTTGAACAGCCTAAGATAATTGATAGAGAAAAAATTGCTGAGTTGAAGGATAAGATTTTAGGAATGGTTAAAGAGAAAGACAGCACAGGCGGATTGGATATCGATAGAATAATTTTGGATTTGAAGGAGCCTCCTGAAATAATAAATAGAGAGGTTAAAAGATTATTGGAAGATGGAGTCGTTTATGAACCGAGACCTGGGAAGTTAAGGTATTTGGGGAATTGAATTGTTAATTTTAATTCTATTATAAGCAACCTTTTTAAGCCTAAAAGTGATTTATTGATAATGAAAAAGGATGAGATATATTACGTTAAATCTTTGGAAGAAGATTTTTCTACTAAAACATTAGTTGGGAAGGATAAGGTTACATATCAGACTATACAGGATATGGTTAAAACAAAAACTATCAAACCAAATACTTTGAGTTTTGGAACACAGAGACGTTTGGCTGGAACTGTTCTTGATAAAAATTATACAAAAACTTATAGACCTCATGGTATTATTTTTCAGACAGAGGATAAGCCAGATCAAGTTCTTCCGTTTGATTTAGTTTTATTGAGTGCTACTGATAATATAATTGTTCATTATTACAGAATAAAAAATAATTTGCACATTTATTATAGTCATAAATTAATTCCTGGTTTTGAGAAATTTATTTTCAAAGACTTTGAAAGCATGATAGAAGAGATCCCTTCTCCAAAAACTGCTTGGGAGCTAGTTAACAGTTTTAGGAAAACTAAAGGATATAAGCAGCTTCCAATTTCTAAATATCGTCTTGTAGAATATAATGAAGTTATATTTCATAAGCCAATAAAAATAAGGCCGATTGCAATTTATGGATATAGGAAAGAGACAAAATTAGTTTCTAAGGAAATTGGTTTACCCTGTTTTGTTTCTGCCAAGGATTTTTATAAGAAGAGAGTTAATTAGCAGTTGAAGATGATATTTGAGTTTCTTATTTAGAAAAATGGAATTATTTCTTCAATCCCAATCTCTGGAAAAAGCCTTTCTTCTTTTGGGAATTGAGGCGAACGGCAAGCCAGATTATAAAAACAAGAGCTAGAAGGAGAAGAAGGAATCTCCAGATATCTGAGAAGTTTCTCCAGTTCACTACTGATCCCCAGAAGATAGACCAAATACCTGAACCTAAAAGAGCACTGCCTACTGGTTCAATTGAGAGAATTGAATAACCTATAATTAATGCTAGGATTCCTACGATTAGAGAGACTAGAAAGATGAATTTTGATTGAGTTTTTTGAGCATCGTCAAACTGTTTTTGGCATTCTGAGTAGAAATCGCAATAGTTGTTTGTCCACTTTCCACCTTGTTCGATGCATGATGCGGAGTTCATATCTGGACCTTTTCCAACTTCTATAGGATATGCTGGGGCTGCTTTGCAGAAATCATCCCATTGTGGAGAGGGCTTGAAGGCTTCGATTCCCTGCCAAAGAGCTAAGCCGAAGACTATCACTATCCCTATTCCAAGAATTAGATTTTTAATGTTCATTTTCTATTAGGGACAAACAACTTTATAAACTCTTCTTCGTGTTTTTTTCTATGGACAGAGACAAGATGTATAATGATCTGCTGGATGTTGCTTATAAGAAGGTCAAAGTTGTTGACAAAGGCAGCGAGAGATTTGAGGCTCCAAAGGTTTCTGGACAAGTTTCTGGAAACACTACTGTAATAACTAATATAACTGAAATAGCTAGCTATCTAAGGAGAGATCTTAGTCATCTTGCTAAGTTTTTACAGAAAGAGCTTGCAGCATTTACAAAAATATCTGGGACAAGATTAATTTTTAATACAAAGTTGAATTCTGAAAAAGTAAATGAAAAATTAGAGAAATACACTAAAGAGTTTGTTCTTTGTCCTGTGTGTGGAAAGCCAGACACAGAGATTTTGTCTGAAAAGAATATAAAATTTAAACATTGTTTGGCTTGTGGAGCTAGAAGCCCTATCAAATACCACCTTTAACATGATAAGTGTAAAAATCCATGATGCAAGGAGAAGGATAGTTGCTATTTGTGATTTGGATCTTGTTGGGAAGAAATTTGAGGAGGGGAAAAGACAAATAGATGTTAGGGAGAACTTTTTTAGAGAGAGTGAAATGAATTTTCAGGATGTTGTGGAGTTGATAACTAATGAGATGATGGATGATTCTACTTTTAATATTGTCGGAGAGGAGTCTATAAATGCGGCTATAGAAGCTGGGTTGATCGATGAAGAGGGTGTTATAAAAATTCAGGGAATTCCGTTAGCCCTTGTATTAATATGATCACAGTTTATACGAAGAGGGTAAGAGAAATTAAGAAACTTAAGGAGGACCTTGAGAGAAAGTTAGATGTTAAACTAAAGTTTGTTCCAAGTGGAATTGAAGTTGATGGAGAGAGCTTTAGCGAGTATACTGCTTCGGTTGTTCTAGAAGCTATAAAGTTTGGGTTTTCAGTTAAGAAAGCATTGCTTCTCAAGGAAGAGGATTTTGTTTTTAAAATTATACATATAAAGAGCCATACGAGGAGAAATTTAAGAGATATTGTTGCAAGACTGGCTGGTGCAAAAGGAAAAGCGAAGAGAGTGATCTCTGATATTTCAGACTGTGAAATAGTTATCCACGAAGGAGATGTTGGAATAATTGGTGAGTTTATGAATGTGGAAAACGTTTCTACAGCGATTGTCAGCCTTATAAAAGGGGCAAAACATTCCAATGTATATCATTATCTTGAAAGAATGAACGTTGCAAAAAGGGGTCAAATTTTTGATTAAAATAAAAAATAAAAAATAAATAAAAAGAGAGTTTATCTCTTTTTCTTATGAGTTGTTTTTTTAGCCTTCTTTTTTGTTTGCTTTTTCTTAGCTGGCATCTTCATTCACCTCTTTTTTAGCCATTTCTATTTCTTTAAATGTTTTTTTCTTTATAAAACTATCGTAAATTTGATGTTTTCAGATTTTTTTCTGCTAAAATAATTTTAATTATTTTTATCCACAGCAAGTTTTAAATATGGCTCAAATTTAGCTTTTTTATGTCAGGATGTTTAGATAGTTTGCATCTTGAACGTACAAAAGTTCATAGATAAAGAAGGTGAACTCACATATGTCCCGGTAGCTCAGCTGGTAGAGCACATGGCTGTTAACCATGGGGTCAGAGGTCCGAGTCCTCTCCGGGACGTTTGTATTATAGAATTTTTATAGTATTATTTGGATAGCATAAAAACAATATGAAGAGATTTTTCTAAATCTCTAATAGATATTTTTACATTTATCAGTTTTAAGCATAAAAAATATCAATAAAAAAATAAAAAATTTATTTATGCAAGGACGATTTGTCCTCTTATTTCTCCGTTAGGGAAAGCTGTACTATGTACATTGACATATGTTTTACCTGAAAGAATTGATGCTTCTTGTGATTCGTCATACATTAAGAATCCTTCTTTGTGCTCTCCTAATGGAAGCTCGAACAAGACAGGCGCATTATTCTTTTTATCTGCGAAACCATGGATGTGTGAAGCTGTTTCTTCTCCTTTTAATTTCATATAGTCTAAGTTGTAGTTTATCTTGTTATGTTCAGTGTCTATATAGAAAACACCATAACCTGATGCTCCAGTTATTACTTTTGGATTTTGATAAACTCCTCTTAAGTTTGCTTTCATTTTCAATGGTTTGTGAATTGAAGATATGTCTACCATGAGGACAGGCATTCCAGGCTCAGAATCAATGTCAACAATATTTTCCTTTGTGATTACTAAAACATTGTAAGGATTCATATTAAATTCTTTTGCCATGAAGTTCAAAACGCCGTGGCCGTTTTTTGACATTTTCAATTCACCTATATTTTGGTAAAAACCTGTGTTATTGTCAACTAGATAGGCGTATATTCTCTCTTCTGAAGATGAGAAGTCTGACAAAGATACTTTTATTCTTATATTCAACATATCAGTATCAGATGTTAATTTGTTCATTTTGATATATGCTGTTCCTGATGAGGAAGTGTCGCATTCATTTATTATCTCTTCAGAATAGGCTTGCAAATAACAAGGCATATTTTCAAAGACAAACTTTTCGTTTATCTGTATGGCTGATACTGCAGACAGCAACATTACAGCGGTTACTAATAAGATTATTGATCTCATTTTTTGTTTCCTCCTTTCATTTTTCATAAAGTTTCAGCATTAGAGAACTATAAAAATTTAGCTTATTACTTCTTATTGATGAAATTATAGTCGATAAAGCTAATTTTTTTATTACTATAATTTAGTATATTTTACATGAAATATATTCTATACAACACAAATCCTAAAACGGCTAGTAGAATAATTAGAATTATTACAATCCAGAGATTTTTCTTCTTCTTTTCTCTCTCTTTCCTATTGTGATAATCTTCATATGCTTCTTCTATTTCTCTTTTTTGCTCTGGTGGAAGAAGATATTTGTTTTCTTTACTATATCTAAACTGCATCAATCCTCCTGTGGAGACATTTTCAGCCATTCTATGGCTAGACAGGGAAAGATTATAAAGATTTCTTATTGATTTTACATATGCGTAAATCTGGGAAAATAGTTTTGGGGATGTCTGGCGGAGTTGATTCTAGCGTTGCTGCTTTTTTATTGCAAAAAAGAGGCTATGAAGTCGTGGGAGTTTTTATGAAGAGTTATTCTGGCAGTTTTAATAACACAACGGGAGAATGTAATTGGAAAGAAGATTATAGAGAAGCGAAAAGAATTGCTATAAAACTAGGTATAAAGCTTTATTTGGCAGATTATGAAAAAGAATATAGAGAGAAAGTTATAGATAAAATGTATGAAGACTATAAAAAAGGATTGACTCCGAATCCTGATATTTTGTGTAACAAAGTAATAAAATTTCCTGTTTTATTTGAGCAGATGAAAAAGTTAGGAGCTTCTAAGATTGCCACTGGTCATTATGCTAGGATTGTGGAAAACAGAGGAAAGTTTTGTTTAAAAATGGCAAAAGATAAGGGAAGGGATCAGAGCTATTTTATTTATGACTTGAATTCTGAGTATCTAGATAAGATAATTTTTCCTATAGGTGATTTAACTAAGGAGGAAGTTAGAAAAATTGCTCTTGAGAATGGTTTTCAAAATTGGAATAGAAAGGGAACAAGGGGAATTTGTTTTGTCGGTAAAATGGATATGAAGGATTTTTTGAGAAAAGAAATAAAAAAGAAGGAGGGGAGGATTTTGTTTGAGAATGGTAAAGAAATTGGCAAACATATAGGCTCTTTTTATTTTACAATCGGGGAGAGATTTCGAGAGAGTTACGGCGAAATTGATAGGAGCAAAATTGGAAAAGAAGGGAATAAAAAACTTTATGTCGCAGAAAAGCGAAAAAATAATGATCTTATTTTAGTTACAGAAGGGAGTGATTTATTGAAAAAAACAAAAGTTTTTGTAAAAGATTTACATTTAATAGACGACAAAGAGAAAGTCTTTAATAAAACTTTTAAGGCAAGGGTAAGACATCTTGGAGAAATGCACACTGGGAAAATGTTGAAAGAGAATGGTAAAATTATATTTAAATTTACAAGAAAAGCCAAAGATTTGGCAGAAGCTCAACATATTGTTTTTTATGATAAGCAGAGAGTAGTTGGTGGTGGAGAAATGAGATTTTCTTAGACAGACAGGTTTTTATATTATATTTCCTATTTTTTGTTATGGAGTTTGATGAGGTTATTAAGAAGAGGAGAAGTGTAAGAAGTTTTTTGGATAAAAAACCTGCTTGGAAAGATGTTTTGGAAGCTATAGACTTTTCTTCTCAGGGACCATTCGCTGGTAACCATAATAACATAAAATTTTTAATCATTGAAAATAAAGATATGCTACGAGAGTTATCTAATTTAGCGGGTCAACTTTGGATAAGCGAATCTCAAATAGCTGTTTTGGTTTGTTCTGATGACACTAATCTTGAAAACATTTATGGAGAGAGAGGAAGAGTTTATTCGAGACAGCAAGCTGGAGCGACTATAACGACTTTTTTATTGAAGCTTGTTGATCTTGGTTTAAGTGCTTGCTGGGTTGGCTCATATGATGATTTAATTGTGAAACAGAAGCTTAAAATTCCTGAGAATGTTCAAATAGAGGCTATAATTCCTATCGGCTATGCTGATGAAACTAAGAATGTTTCTAAAGTCAATAAAAAATCTCTAGAAAGCTCTTTGTTTTGGGAAAACTGGGGAGAGAGCAGAAGGATGAGTTTGTTTGAGGAAGACCATAAAGACATTGCTCCTCTTGGAGACTATAATAGATAAATATAAAAATAAAATATTGTGAAGCTTGTAATATTGCACTACTTTTATAATTTCTAAGAACAAAAATTCCAACATAGTGTTTTGATATTATCTGAAAGAGATTTATGCAAAAAATGTGATAGAGATTACTTTAAAAATTCTGAAATTTATTATAACTTATGAAAAATAATGAAGCAAATAACATTGACCTTTGGGAAAAAGTATTAAATGAACTTCCTGAATCTTATAGGTCTTGGTTTAAGGATGAAAGAAAGTTTCTACATAAATATATAACAAAACATTCTAAGGTTCTAGAAGTAGGGTGTGGTGACGGAAGAAGTATTAAAGACATAATAGACATTACTCAAGAAGTAACCTGTATAGATAATGAACAAAAAGCAGTAAACGATGCTAAGTTGAATTTTAAATATTATTCTAAAGTTAAAATATTACTAGCTGAAGCCATAGATTTGCCCCTTGAGAATAATTCGTTTGACTTTGTTTTGTGTCTCACAACTTTTGCTAATTTTGGAAATGACAAGTATAAAGCCTTAGAGGAAATGAAAAGAGTACTGAAAGATGAGGGCAGCATAATAATTAGTGTTTTTTCGGAAAAAGCTCTAGAAGAGCGGATGAAAATTTACAAAAAACTAAAATGTGTGATAAAAGAAGCAAGCAAAAATGGAAGAGTAATAATTGAAACCAATTCAGGAGTTATTGTTTCTGAACAGTTCTCAAAAAAAGAATTAATAGAAATATTTAATAAGACTAATCTTAAGGTTGATGAAATAATAAAGTCAGGAATTGGATATATCTGTAAACTATCTAAAAATTAGAAATTAGCATCTGAGAACTTTATTTCCGCCATAATCATAAATTAAGGGACTAAAGAACTAAACTCAGTTTAACAATAAAAATAAAAATAAAAAAATAAATTAAGTAAAGTCTTATCTGAAAACCTCTATACCTAGATCTGACATTTCTGCAGGCGTTGATTTTTGAGGCTCTTTATATGCTTCTTTTCCTAAAACATAAGGTGAATTTACACCAGTCATTATTGTTATAACTCTAACCTTATTAGAGAACTCTTTGTTTACTCTAGCTCCAATAATAACTTGCGCTTCAGGACTTATATTTTCGGTTACTAATTCTCCTACTCCTGCGAATTCTTCAAGTTTGAAGTCTGGTCCGCAAGTAATATGAATTAGGGCACCGGTTGCTCCTCTGTAATCAACATCTAGTAAAGGTTGAGTTAAAGCTTGTCTTACGGCTTCTTCTACTCTTGAAGTTGTATCAGATTCACCTATTCCTATAACTGCAACACTACCATTTTTCATTATTGCTGAAACGTCTGCGTAATCGAGGTTAATTAATGAAGGCAAGGTGATAGTCTCGACTAAACCTTTTATCATTGTACTAACTAACTCATTAGCGACTGCAAATGCTTGTTCCATTGGAAGATTTCCTGCAATATCTACTAGACGGTTGTTATCAATTAAGATACATGTGTCTGCTACTTCTGTGAGTTCTTGTAAACCGAATTCTGCTTTATCGTGCCTTGCTTTTTCACAGTCGAATGGCATTGTGGCAACAGCAATAACAACTGCTCCAGATTCTTTTGCCAATTGGGCAACTACTGGAGCTGCTCCTGTTCCTGTTCCTCCGCCTAAACCAACTAAGACGAAAACCATATCAGCTCCTCCTGCAGCTCTTTTAAGCTCAGAAAGGGATTCTTTTGCTGCTTCTCTTCCTATATTTGGTCTGCCTCCTGCTCCAAGTCCACGTGTCAACTCTTTTCCTATTAAGACTTTGTCATCGGCTTTTGTAATGCTTAAATGTAAAGCGTCAGTATTAACTCCATAAACAGTAGCTCCTGTAATTCCTTTATTAAAAAGCCATGTTGCTGTGTTACATCCTGCGCCTCCAACACCAAAAACTTTTATGTTTGCTTTCCCAGCTCTTAGTTCATCAAAGTTAATGCTGTGTGTTTCGGCATTCTTTATAGCCTCTTTTGCAAAATCTAGCACCATATTTTTTTTACCTCCTTTCAGGGTTGTTGCTTTTTTTTAATCATTCTAGTTTATATATTTGATTGTTTTTAAGGAGATAACATTCTAAATATGTTTTGTTTAAATTTTTCTTTATATTCTAAGGGGATGGTTGCTCCGGCGGCAGGTATATGCCCTCCTGCTGTTGAATTTGGAATGTTTTTTACAAGCTCTTTTAACAATTCTGGAAGATTTTCTTTTTTATCTTGTCTTCTAGCGCTTATTTTCAGTAAATTTCCTTTTTCATGTATTATGATTATTTTCTTATTCCAGTATTTTCCGCTTAATAATGAGGAGATTATTGATCCTACATTGAATTTTGGAGAGATTTCTGCAAAGTAACCTTCTTTTATAGAGATTTTTTCTCTTTCTACTTTTTCTATTTCATGAGTTATTTCTGCTTGAATTTCGTCTGAATGTTTTTTTAGATTTTCGGGGAGATGCGGAGATACAGGGAAATTGTTGAAAAGATAATTTAAGTCTTTTGCAAAATATATTATTAGAAGAGAAAGATTCCACTGGAAGTCCCAGAATAGTCCTGATTTTCTTATTGTACTATCTTGAATTTCAAATTTATCTGAATATTTTTTAAATATTTTTGACATGAATTCTTGGTTGTTAAAATACAACCAATCTGAAATGGATGCGGAAGCTACTAACCAGTCTAGTTTTTCTAAGTTTGAGATCTTTGAGAACAAATAGTAGCAGATATATGTTGCGCAGAATCCTTGGACGTTTAGATAAACTGTTTTTTCTGAATTATAATCTCTTGGAAATGTATGGTGGTCTATCCATAACACTTTTAGAAATTTTTCTGCTTCTTTCAGAAATTCTTCATTCTCTAATGCCAGATCTGTAAATATCGCTCTCTTTATTTTATTTTTCTTTAACTCTTCAAGCAAGTCGTTGTTTATTTCGTGATAGTTGACAAATTTTATTAAATCGGCTTGCACAACTTCGTTCACTACTCTTGCTGCAGCTAAACCATCAAGATCTGTATGAGAAATTAGGGCTATTTTTTCTTTTTCGTTTGTTTCAGACATGAAATTGAAAAATGCCTTTTCGGAGCCTGCGAGGAAGTTTAGGAATATGTCCATGTTTTGGTTATAATAAGGAGGGTTAAATAATTGTTGGTTTTTTATATTCTTAATCTTGCTCGATTTACTTCTCTCATTGCTTCATCTTTTGAACAACCATTATCTAAAAGTGATCTATAAAATAACGCTTCACCAATAATTTGCAAACCTTCTAATCCATCCATAATTTCGCTACAAGTTAATTCTCTCGCCTCTGGACTTTTTGTTTCTTGTTTTTTACCACGGTAGACTTTTTGCTGTTTCTTTGCTGAGCTTTGATAATCTTCCCAAGCAGTATATAATATAGGAACTTGTTTACGAGTATTTGGATCATCAAACAGCTCTCTTTCTTTTTCAGAACTTGCGCTATAAAGCCTGTCAAATATTTCTTTTCTAATATTCTTTCTTGCCATTAATCTTTAAGAAGGAGATAATATATAAATCTTCCTATTTTGTTACTATTATTAAATGAATATACATGATTCATTTTACAACAAATTAAATCTTATTCAAAATCTGAGATTTAATTCCTTCTTTTTCGCATAATTTTACAAAAGATTCTGCGTCTTCTTTTGTTCCAACTCCTGAGCCGAAATGCATGGGGATTGCTAAATCTGGCTTTAGGAAAGAGGCTACTTCTGCAGCTTCTTCAGCAGTCATTACATAGGTTCCTGAAACTGGTAGGAGAGTGATTAAGAAGTTATTGTGTTTGCTGTGTCCAGAGATAGAATGCATTTCAGGTATGTTGTCTGAATCCCCTGAATGATAGATAATTGTATCATTTAGCTTTATTACAAAGCCAAACCAGCCTTCTGATTTTGGATGGAATTTTTTGTTTATATTATATGCAGGAACTATTTTTACTTTTATTTTTTCAAATAGCATTATTTCTTCATCTGGGGAAACAACCTGCATTTCAACATCACTTATTTTGTTTATTTTACTTTGTGCGTCTGCAGGTATTATTATTAGGGTTCCTTTTTTTGAGAGTTTTTCTATATCTTTTATACTACAATGATCGTGGTGACTGTGCGATATCAGAATAACGTCTACTTTTTCAAGATTCTCTGAAGTGTTATAGGGGTCAATGGCTATTCTCTTATTTTGGTATTCTATAACGAATCCTGAATGGCCTAGGAATTCAAGACTTATGTCTTTTATCTTCATTTTAGGATAAAGGAAAAAGGAGATTTAAAGTTAATTGTTTTTGATTTAAGGTTGCCAATGCTCTCTTCTCATGAAACCTTTGCATTTTCCTATTTTTCCATCATACATAACTATTTTTACTTTGTTTAATGTTAACAATTTGAAAGCTTCTTCAAGTTCTGGTGCCCAGTCTTGTGGAGTTCTATCAACCATTTGCTTGTGACAGACTAGTTTTTTTACTCCTGAATAAATTATTGAGTTTGCACAAGGGAAACAAGGAGCCCAAGGCATTATCATTGTTAGTCCAGATGTTTTTATGCCTTCTTTTGCTGCTTTGTAGACTACTGCTCTTTCTGCGTGGTTGCTGATGGCATCCTTTTTTGGTTTTTGATCCCAACCACTTATTTTCTTCGTTCCAGGAGGAAATCCGTTTGAAGCTATAACTATTTCTTCTAGTTTATCATTAAGTAATATTGCGGCAGTAAATGTAGAGATATCATTGCTGTGATCTGATGCGTATACATATATTCTTCTGAATAATTCTTTGAATTTTTCTTCTCTACTAACAGTTACATATGGATTGTACCAGCTCATCTTGAAAGGAAATTTACTTGTGTTTTAAACCTTGCGCTTTAGCAATTTTTTAATGAAAGGCAGATCTGCTTCAGTTATGTCGTATTTGGATATTTCTTTAGGGAGAATCCACTTGAAGTCTTCAATATCTTGTTTTTTTATTTCTCCTTTTTCATATATACAATGGCAGGCTAATAATACTATATGTTTTTCTTTATTGTAAACATGCGAGGAGAGTTCGAAAATATCTTCTGCTTTTATCTCAATTCCTAATTCTTCTTTAATCTCTCTTTCTAGAGCTTTTCTTGGATCTTCTCCGAAGTTTACTTTTCCTCCTGGAAACTCCCATCTTAAGCCATTATGAGTTTCTTTTTTTCTTTGAGTTATTAGGAATTTCTTATTTTTTTCTATTATGGCAGCCATTACAAGTATTGGATAAGACATTCTATTAGTTATTGCGATATGTTTTTAAGACTTTTGAGTTGTTAATCTTTCTTTGCTACGTTGTAACGTAATTTTTTAGTTTTCTAAACCTAATGATGGATCTGATTTTAGTTCGTAATATTTTCTTTTAGTTAAAAACTCTCCAGGATATTCTTGAAGCATTCTTCCTGCAACTTCGTATAATGCTAATGGTGTTTTTGCAATAAATTGTCCTATAATTTTGCCAAATGGAGAGTAATTAATTTCTTCTAATTCTTCTAGACTCTCTCTAATGCCTACACATCTTGAGACTAACATTTCACACATATTCCATTTTTTTCTTTCCATGAAAATAGTAAAACTTTTATATATTTAAACTTTGTTATTCAGCTGTCATTATAAAGTAATTAATATTATACTATTTTCACTTTAAATCTTCAAACAACTTAGCAATCGAGAAGAGCAGAGATTCTTTGCCTTTTGGGCAGATTATTTGGAGGCCTATTGGGATGTTTTGTATGGAACCTGCGGGAACTGAAATTGCGCAGACTTCTGCGAGGTTTGCTGGGATTGTAAGGGCATCAATTGCGTAAACGTCTTCTAAAGACATTTTACTTTTATCTCCGATTTTCCAGGGAAGTGAGGGAACTGTCGGAAGAATTATTGCATCTATTTTTTTGAATATTGATTCAAATTCTTCTTTTATCAGAGATTTAACTAAAAGAGCTTTTTCGTAGTATTCTCCTTCGAACTCTGCTTTTGTAATTTCTGATCCACCAAGAAGTCTCCTTAAAACTTCTTCTCCTGAAAATTCATCAATGTTTTTCCCATATTTTTTCCCATCAAATCTTCTAGTGTTTGAGAAGAACTCAGAGAAGACAAGAGGGACGTAGGTTTCTACTGCTAATTCAATATGTTTAATTTCTACTTCCTTTGCTTTGAATTTATGCTTTTCTAAGAGTAAGGAAGTTTTTATGTCAATTATCTGTTGGATTTGTTTTGACACTCCTTTTATTTTTAGAATTCCCAAGTTTAGTTCTTTTAGAGGTGCGATTTTTATTTTTTCTGATTCAAAAGTTGTTGTGTCGAAATTGTCTTGCCCTTTTATAACATCTAGAACTAAAGCAGAGTCTGAGACATTTTTTGAAAGGATTCCGATCTGATCTATAGACATACATAGATCAATTAAACCATAACGTGAGACTAGGCCATAGGAAGGTTTTAGACCGACAAGACCACAATGTGAGGCAGGGTTTCTTACTGATCCTCCTGTATCGGATCCAAGGGCGATATCACAAAATCCTGCTGCGACTGCTGCTGCACTTCCTGATGAGGAACCGCCTGGAATCAATTCTAAATCTAGAGGGTTTTTTGTTGGGCCAAATGCAGAATTTTCTCCTGAAACTCCTGAAGCAAACTCATCCATGTTACACATTCCTATAATCAATCCATCTTCTCCTCTTATTTTTTCAATCGCTGTTGCATTATAGGATCCAAGGTAATTCTCTAGAGTTTTAGATCCACAAGTTATTGGAAGACCTTTGACATTAATATTTGATTTTATTCCAAAAACATATCCAAATAGTCTGCCTTTTTTTTGTTTTTTTTCTAGATCTTTTGCTTCATTTATTATATTTTTATTAACATGGAGAAAAGAATTTATTTTTTTGTCTTCTTTTTCTATCTTTTCTAGCAATAGGGAAACTTTTTTTACCAAATCCATTTAAATTTTTGGGAAGTGAGGATTAAATATCTTATTGTTTGTCTGTGGATAGTCTTCTTCTAAACTGATGTAATTCTTGATCTGAAAGAGGAACTTTTATGAAACGAGAACTATTTGAAGAAAACTCTTGGAAATTTTGGAGAGCATAGTGATCTTGGCTCTCGGAAAATGCAGGATCTAAATTTACACGAGTTGCCAGATTGTCTAGGTTTGAAGAATAATAACCTGTTGATGTTTTAGAGCCATTTTCTTCTACTCTACAACAATAGATTGGTGGTGTATTGTTGGACTTTTTCCTATCTGGAGATTCTGTTATTTTATAAGTTGTTAGAGTTTTCATTGTAAGAGCCGACATTTTAGAAATATAGAGGTTTTTAAGATTTAGTGCGATTGGAGAGGATACATTAAATTACCACTCAATCTTTTTTACATGCATTTTGCTGTAGACTATTTCTTCAAGGCTATAGACTTCTAGGCTTGTTTCAACTTGATGGGCGAAGTATCTTATTTGATAGTCTTTGTCTGTTTTTGGATCGAAACATTCTATTGTCATTTCTTTCGCTGTACCATGATCCATTAAGACATAATGTGCATCTACTTCTAGAGTTAAGGAGTCAACTTTTATTTTGTCTCCTTTTTTCACCTTATCTATTGGTTTTGAGCCTTTTACTTGTATTTCTTCATCTTCCATTTTAGTTTGAGAAAAAATCTGTTTTTAAATATTGCTTTTTGGTATTTTTGGAAAATTAGCTTAACTTTTAACTCTTTTCTCAAGCCTTACAATCCATGTTAATCTTTTATTAATAACGTTTCTAAAATCGCTCATTCTTTTTTCTTTAGCATCCCAATCAATATTTGCGTGTTTTAACACGCCAAAGTATTTCATAACCTTATTCTTATTAGATTTTTCTTTAATTTTCATATGTAAGTGTGATTGAATTGATACTTATATTTTCCTTTTCACCAGGATTTTTTATCTGATACTAAGAAATCTCCATCTGTTTCTGGAGCGTTTGCAAAAAGTGCGATTCTAAATTCTGGATCAAAGTCAAGACCTGTGCCTTCTTCTCTGAATTGGCTTTGCTCTTTTTCATGTTTTTTTTCTTTTAATTCTATTTTTTCAAGAGATTTTTGGAATTTTTTAAGTATTGACTGGGCTTCTTCTTTTATTTTCTCTTTGTTTATCATTCTTGGTGGTTTGTTTTATATTTAATAAATTTAACTTTTACTTTGTCTTTATCTGGAATGGAGATGATTGCTGCTTGGAGATCATGCGCTGATCCAGGATTAACGCAGAGAGTTTTTCCAACTTTATCTAGGCCACGACCTTCGTGTATATGGCCTCCTATATGTATTAGAGGATGATATTTCTCTATTACTCTTTTCACTAGTTTAGAACCGTAATGTTTTCCTTTTACTTTTTTATGTGCCTTTTGCCCTATTTTATCTAGTTTTGTGTTGTAAGGAACATTGTGAGAGACGAATATTATTTTTTCATTTTTGAATTTATTAAAAAATGAATCTAGAATTTTCTTGCTTTTTTTGTAAGCTTTGCTTTTAACTTTTCCAGGACCAGATCCTCCGTAAGCTTCTATGAAAATGTAATCTTGAAATTTTAGATAACTGTAATCAAATCTTTTTATATTAGGATATTTTTTTATTATTGGAGAGAAGAAGTCTTGCTCGTTCCAAGCCCAATAATGTTTTTTATTTACTTTAGTATCAGTAACATCGCTTTTTCTTGTGTAATCTATGTTTCCAACTACTGTAAAAACAGGAATTGGAAGAGCGTTTAATTTTTTAATTGCGCTTTCTCCATCTTTTAAGTCTTTAAGAATTAATTTTTTGTATTTTTCTTTTCCTATTACTTCCCATAATTCTGTTTCTTTTTGATAACAATGTTTGAACCACAAATCTCGATAATGAAACGGAAAATAATCTCCGTTTGATATAACTAGATCTATTTTTTCTTTTTTTATCAAACTCTTAAATTTCTTTGGAAATTCTCCGTGGAAGTCGCCAGTTGCTAGTATTTTCATTATATTTTTTAATTGAATTTAGTTTAAAATTGTTTACTTTTGTGAGATTATATAATTGTTTTTAGAAGAGTAGGCGAGTTGTAAAATTAGGCAATTTTATGAGGCCTAATTTTTCAAGCACTTTTTAATATATACTCTCTCAAAGTTTTTTCATTTAAGTCCCATTTTTTAAGATATATAGGTATTTCTTTTTCTATGCCTGGTGAAGAAGTTCTTATTTTATTTTGGAATATCCAATAGTCCTTTTCATAAATACTTTTATTTCCAAATAAATCTCTAATTACCTGAACACACACTACATCTGAACATAGCTCAATTTTTCTAGTATTTTTTACTCCTCTCTTGTTGAATACAAATAAGTTCTTTTTAGAATAAAAATCTGATTGGAATTGATTGACGTGAGTTAATTCGTGAATAAAAATATGGGTGCATCTTTCAATATTTTCATATACTTTTTGCACTACTCCCGGAAAACCTTTATTTAAGTTGCTTTTTGTGAGACTTGTAATAGATTTATTTTGGGGGATTATATAAACTGGAATTGTTCTTTTTGACCATCTAAATCCTGAGAACTTTTCAATTGAAGTCAGCACTTCTTTTTCTATCTTTTTAAAATGTTGTATAAACTTTTTGCTTTCTTTGTCAAAGTCTTTCTTCTTCTTAAACGGTGGTAAAAATAAATCTGTTAATATTTCATGTATTTGATAATTGATCTTTGGAATCATTCGAGATGTAAAATAAGTCAATTATATAAATTTATACTCGAAGATTTTCAGAAAACTATTTCTTTTTGTCTTTTTTAGGAATATCTAATTTGATATTGGCTTCTTTTAATTGGAGGTCGGAGACATCAGCTGGGGAGCCGTCCATTGGGCACTGGGCTGCTTTGTTTTTTGGGAAGGCGATAACTTCTCTTATGTCTGAGAAACCAAGCATTAGAGCGACAAGGCGGTCGATGCCTAAACCCATTCCTCCGTGAACTGGGCCTCCATATTCATATGCTTCAAGAAGGAAACCAAATTTCTTCCATGCTTCTTCTTTTGGCATTCCTATTATTTTCATTACTCTTTCTTGGAGTTCTGGATCGTTTATTCTTATACTTCCTGAGCCTAATTCTACTCCGTTAAGAACTAAATCGTAAAGGTCAGCTTTTACTTTTCCTGGATCTTTTTCCATAGATTCAATATATTCTTTTCTTGGAGAACTAAACATATGATGTTCCGGTTCCCATCTTTTTTCTTCTTTGTTAAAAGAGAATAGAGGAAAGTCTGTGACCCAACAAAATGCAAATTCCTTTGGATTGTTTTTATCTTTTCTTAGGTCTGGTTTGTCTGAATTGTATTTGCTTTTTGCTTCTTCATATGAAATGACTTTGAAGTCAGGAATTTCAATATTCAAGGCTTTTTTGAATATATACTTATATAATGATTCCACAAAGTGCATTACATCTTTAGCTTCTACGAAAGACATTTCTAAGTCTATTTGTGTGTGTTCAGGCTGCCTATCTGCTCTTAAATCTTCGTCACGAAGGCAACGAGCTATTTGGAAATAACGATCGAAACCTGAAATCATTAGAATTTGTTTGTATAATTGCGGACTTTGAGGAAGGGCATAGAATTTTCCAGGATTTACTCTACTTGGAACTATATAATCTCTGGCTCCCTCAGGAGTAGGTTTTACTAAAAGAGGTGTTTCTATTTCTATGAAATTGTGAGTTGAAAAGAACTCTCTAATTATTTGAATTACTTTATTTCTAAAAAGAAGATTGTGCTGCATTTGAGGTCTTCTTAAATCTAGATAACGATAACGCATTCTCGCTTCTTCACCTGCTATTTTTTGATCTGAGATTTCAAAAGGAGGTGTTTTTGATTTTGAGAATATGTGAACTTTTTCTGCAAGGATTTCTACTTCTCCTGTTTCCAAGTCTTTATTTTCCGTTCCAGTTTTTCTTGCTTTTACTTCTCCTTCAATTTGTATACAGTATTCGGGTTTTATTTCGTGTTTTTCTTTTAGAATGATTTGTGTTTTTCCATATCTATCTCTTAGATCTATGAAACTAAGTTTTCCGTGTTCTCTTATACTGTCTACCCAACCACATAGTTTTACTTTGTGTCCAATGCTTGACTTTTTTAATTCCCCGCATGTATGTGTTCTTAACATTATTTTCTTAAATAATGTGTATTTTTAAGGGTTTGTTTTTTGAAAATTATTATTGAATATTGCTGGCTGGATTTCTAGGCACTTTTGTAGGAATTGGCCCACCTTGTGGGGAATAGGTGCAATATCCATCCGTGCACCAGGTGTTGCAAGACTGCACTTTTGAATTAGCAATAGTTTCATTTCTTATCGCATCCCAGTCACAGATATATTCTCTTACCATTGTCGAATTGAAGCATGAGTCTTGAACATTTATTCTATATGCTTCTATATTGACTATTCCTTTTCTATAAGGTTTGTCTCCTCCATCGCTATCAGTGCAGATTGCTTTGCATATGCTTGGCTGCCCAGAGCATTCAAAATAACTTTGAATCTGACATGTTGAAGAACAGCCGTCTGGATTGTTTAGGTTTCCATCGTCGCATTGTTCTCCTGCTTCGATGAGGGAGTTTCCGCAGAAATGATATTTTACTGCTTCTAAAACATCTATTCTTCCAGCTCCTTGAGTATTTTCATCATAGCCAAGATCAATCGCAGTGTTTTTTAGAGCTTCTTTTACTTGTTCAGGAGTCCATTGAGTGTGTGCCTGTTTTATCAAAGCGACAGCTCCGGAAACATGAGGTGCAGCTGCAGATGTACCGCTAAAAATAAAGTGTTTGTTATCATGACAATCTGGATAATCATCATAATTGCGATCAGGGAAAATTAGAGGTTTAGCAGAACAGATTTCGGTTGGAGCAACAACATCTGGTTTAATTAATGTTTGAGTAATTCCTTCTGTATTAACCCATATAACTGGACCTCTAGAACTATAGTCTACTACTTGATCTTCTTTATTTGCACCTCCCACTGTTATTGCTTTTCTAGCTACTCCTGGAGATGCAATGCCAGACTCTCCAGAGTTTCCTGCTGCTATCACAAAAACAGATCCTAAATTAACAGCGTTGTCTACTGTTTGACTTAAAATATCATCTGGTCCACATTCATCGTTATATCCTCCAAGATATTCACACATTAATCCTGCACTTAAACTAACAATTTCAATATGGTCTGAAAAATCACTATCTCTATTTGGGTCAGCGCTTAATTCTATTGCTTGAATAAGTTCAGACATAAAAGCATCACGATTAAAACCATTTATTACATAGGGTGTAATTTTCGCGTCTGGGGCGACCCCACTAAATCCTTCATTTTCTTCGATGACTCCATCTTTATTCCAATCTCCTCTTCCTGCCGCAACAGAAGCTACAGCGGTTCCATGAAAATAATAATCCATGGGGTCTGCATTATTAAAAACAAAGTTATATCCCTTATCAATTTTTTCACATTTGCTCCAATTCATGGAAAAATTACCCAAGCCTAAATAATCAACTTGAAAAGTACCAAACTCTTCAAAAGAAGGAGTTTCAGGAGTAGAAGATTCTATTATAGAAGATACTTTTACTAGCCCTCCACTAAATGTGCCAACCCACCAGTCCGACTTATTTTGGTATATCTTTTTATAGGAAGGAGGAAAGCCACTATATTGAATAGAATCATTTATAGAATCATTGTGAATTAAAAAATACGCTAATTTATCTATAATAGAATTATTAATAATAATCCCATTAAAGTGAAGAGAGAGTTTTTCAGCTTCTGGATAATTTATATACCATGTGTAATAATGAAAATAGGTGCTATAGTGATAAATACTACCATTATTGTCATATAAGTTATTCGAATTCTTAGAGTAGGGTATTTTTTCTTGTTCAAAAACAAATAAGTCTAAAGAACTACAAGCTCCAAAATCAGGATGAGTGTAATCAACGCCCGTATCAATAATTCCAATTGTAACATTTTTTCCAGTTAAACATTCTTGACCGCTTTGTGTACAATTGTTTCCTTGTGCATCTAATTTCCAAACATCATCTGCATTTATCAAAGGAACGGACTCATTAAGGAATAATTCTAGTTTGTAATTTGGACTTATTCTTTTAACATTTGGATCTTTTTTTAATTCATTTATCTGCTTCTTTGTTATGTCTTTACTTATTGAGATCCCATTAAATACAGAGTCAAATTCTCTTCTCACTTTTGCTTTAGGAGAAATAGTTTTTAATTTACCCTTGAAATTCTCTCTCTGAATGGCAATTTTATTCTTTTGTTCATTCAATCTTTGTTTTTTATCAGTTGAAGCAACGACAGAAGAATCTAGTTCCTTATTTATCACAGCTAAAGGTTTTTCCTTAAACTCAATAATATAACCATCATATTCAATACCTTTTACATTCGGACTTAATCTAACTTGATTATAATTAACAATCTCCGTCACAGAGGCCACGATTAAAACAGCAAGCGCTAATACTATTAGAGAAAAAACTATCTTGCTTTGTGGACTTTCAAGAATAAGTTTGTTATTCTTTGTGTGAAATCCTCTCTTTTTATTTTTTCTCATCTCTAAATAACCTGGTAATTGAATAGTTATCTATATTTAACTTTTTTCTATTGTTTTATCTTTATATATTTCACAACTCAATAATCTATTTAAGTAACTAGCGTAACTGTTTTTTATGGTTGTTGATTCTGTTCGATTTTTGGAAGCGAGGATAGGACTGGATAATCCTTTTACGCCTATATATTTTGAAACCGAAAATAATATCGAGAGAGTGTTAAATTTGGGGCCTTTGGGTAAATTTCAGCCTCCGAAGTTTGGAGAGGCTGTTAAATTATATTTAGCTCAAACTTTTGACTTCCCTGTAAGAGGAACAGTTCATTTAGCCAAATTGGCTGGCTCTGATCCAGTTAACTCTTCAATTGCTCATGTAGTTAATGGCTCGGGTAGAGAAGATTACAGAGGAGAGAGAGGAAGACCTCCTAGGCTTGACTTTCAGACGTTTTTTAGAGCTTCTAATAGACCTGATGAAAAACAAATAACTGGATTGGGAGAGGATTACAGAAGATTTAGTGGGAGAATTCCTGTTTTGTTTTATGAAAGAGAAACTGGAAAATTGGTTTTTGATACTTCTAAATTTAAGGGAGAGGATTATTCTAAGGCTGTTGAGTCGGCTAAAACTGATTATTTGGGTTGTTACTCTAACGCTTTGATGCGGAAATCTTCTGAATATATTAAGAGATTGCTGAAGTTAGGTGAAATAAAAAGAAATACTAGAATTTCACGACAGTTTTCAAGAGTTGAGGATGAGTTAGGTTGGGTCCCCGTTTATTTTGTTCCTCCTGTTAGAGATTTGGAAGGATCTGAAGGAGCTGTTGAAAGTCATTTGAGAGTTCTTATGGGAAGAATCTAGGAGAAGGATTAAAGCTGATTCTGGAGTTCTTTTGTAATCATTTATCTTCTTTACCGAGAGGATATTATTTCTGGATAAGACATGTGAAAATTCTACTAGTAATCTTTATAAATATCTTATAATTGTGATAAATATGGAATATCAAACACAAAACGTAAATAAAGAAATATTAGTAAGACTTACAAAACTTCAATCAGATATAGAGTATATAAAGGAGCATATAGTTGATATAGATACAGTCTTGACAATAGAAGAGGAAGAAGCGTTGGAAGAGAGTCTTAAAGAACTAAAAGAAGGAAAAACAATTTCTCATAAACAGTTAAAAAAAGAACTTGGGCTATAATGTTTGACATAGAGTATTCAAATAAAGCAAAGGGGTTTTTGAAAAAGATTGAGAGTGAACTAGCAAAAAGAATTCTTAATAGAATAGAAGAGTTACAAAAAAATCTAATTCCTCCAGATAGGAAGAAAGTAGAAGGCAGAAAAGAAGATATTTATAGAGTCAGGGTGGGAGCGTATAGAATATTATATCTTCTTCTCAAGGAAAGGAATTTATTATTTATTTTAGATATTGATAAAAGATCTAAAGTATATAAATAAAAATAAACTGAATATTTAAGTAATC
>CAYITD010000005.1:0-6809 GCA_964366325.1 Candidatus Woesearchaeota archaeon
AGGGCAAATATTTATAAACCAAGGTTTTTATGAGTTTAGAACCGATGAAGTAAACACGGAGGTCAAAATGGACTTCTATAGTATTGCAGAAAAAGCGAAAAAAACAGGAAAAATAGAAAAAGGAACGAATGAAGTCACTAAGTCAGTCGAACTTGGAGTTGCGAAGTTAGTTCTTTATGCTAAGGATGTTGAACCAAAGGAAATTGTTATGCACTTACCAAAGCTTTGCAAAGAAAAAAATATTCCTTGCTTTGAAGTTGATTCTAAACAGAAACTTGGAATATCAGTTGGCTTGCCTGTAAGCACAGCATCCATAGCCGTTGTTGAGGCTGGAAGTGCTGCTGAAGATATTTCAAGAATAAAACATAATTAGTAAGGAAAAATGGCGAAGCAACAAAGAGTAAAGGATAAAGCAACAGAGAATAGTTCTGGTACAATAACTAAGTTATCTGAAGAGGAAGCAGTTAACGCTTTGGTTGAACAATTAATTGGAAGAACTGGAGCAAGAGGAGAGGTTACTCAAGTTAAAGCTAAAATACTTAATGGCAGAAACAAGGGAAGGTCCATGAGAAGAAATGTTAAAGGCCCTGTTAGAATCGGCGATTTGATCACATTGAGGGAAACTGAAATTGAAGCTAGAAGAATAAAGGGAGGATCTAAAGTAAGATCTGTATAAAATGACTAAATGTGTTTTTTGTGGAGCTGAGACGAGTTTTTTCAAGGGAATAAATTTGATAAAGAACGTAGGAGTTGTGGAATTTTATTGTTCAAGAAAGTGTAAAATGAATTCTATCAAACTTAAGAGAGATAAAAGAAAATTAAAATGGACGGAAGCATTCCATATTACTAGAAACAAGGCTAGAAACAAGGCTAAAGAAAAAGCTGCCCATGTACAAGTTGCTGATTGATTATTTGATTTAATTTTTTAAACTCTTCTAAAATAATTCAAAATAGTTAAAAAAATTACGCTTGTTAAGGATCCTAGAAAATCTGTTGCAACATCAAAAACATCTGAGAATCTACCTGGGACAAAATATTGATGCATTTCGTCAAAAGCGGCGTAAATTAAAGAAATTAATAAAACTAAAAAAATATTCTCTCCTTTCAAGTTTGCAAAAATAAAAATCTCCCACAGCTTGCTGTGATTGGGATTTTTAAGCCTCAAACTGAGACTGGTCGCAGCTTGCTGCGAAGTATTGAACTCAGTTTGAGCCAGAAAGAGAAAAGAGGTAAATGCGAAAAAAATAGAAAAATGAAAAATTACTGAATTTAGATTAGTTGCTTGTTTTGGAGCAGTTTTGAAGGATAAAGAGGAAGAGTAGAAAATGAATATTGCAACCAATAATGCAAAAATGAAACAAATTTTTTGATAATTCTCCATTTTTTGAAATGAAGCTTATCGATATAAACATTTGTTTAAATCGTTATATATCTTGGCGTCGATAAATTTGAGTTTTGAATCAGAAAGGTTTTTAAACAAATTTTCATACAGAAGAAAATAGGGGCTTATATGACACAAGATTCAAAATCAGATTATGGTAGTGATAGTATAAAAGTTCTTGAGGGACTTGAAGGCGTTAGAATGAGACCTGCCATGTACATAGGAAGCACGGGTAAACAGGGTCTTCATCATTTGGTTTATGAGATTGTAGATAATGCTGTTGATGAGGCTATGGGAGGTTACTGCGATAACATAGATGTATCTTTGAATAAGGATGGTTCTGTTACTGTGAAAGATAATGGAAGGGGAATCCCAGTCGATATGCACCCTGTTTATAAAAGACCTGCTGTTGAAGTCGCAATTACAAAACTCCATGCTGGTGGAAAATTCGATAAAAGAAGTTATGCTGTGTCTGGAGGTTTACATGGAGTTGGAATAAGTGTAGTTGCAGCCTTATCTAAACTAATGAAAGTAGTTATAAGAAGAAATGGAGAAATATACCAACAAGAGTACAAAATTGGAAAGCCTATTTACGATCTAAAGACTATTGGAAAGACTGAGAAAAGTGATAGAGGTACGGAAGTTACATTCTTCCCTGACGACACAATATTTTCTGTCATGAAATTTGATTTCTCTGTTTTGGAAACTAGATTTAGAGAGATCGCTTTTTTGAATAAAGGAATAAAAATATCTCTTAAAGATGAAGATACTGGAAAGAAAGAAGTTTTTGATTATGAGGGCGGACTTGTTGAATTTGTAAAATGGGTTAATAAGTCTAAAGAAGCATTGCATAAACCTATTTATTTCACAAAGAAAGAGGATAATATAATAGTTGAAGTCGCTGTTCAGTATGACACTGGCTACCAAGAAAATGTTTTAGGTTTTGTAAATACGATTAATACGGTTGAAGGGGGCACACATGTAGTTGGTTTTAAGACAGCTTTAACTAGAGCTATAAATGATTACGCTAATAAAAATAAACTTTCTAAAGATGGAAATCTTACAGGAGATGATGTACGTGAAGGATTGACGGCTATAATTTCAGTCAAAGTTCCTGAGCCTCAATTTGAAGGACAGACTAAGACTAAACTTGGAAACTCGGAAGTTAAGGGAATAGTTGACAGTGTATCTATGGCTTCTTTATCTGAATTTTTTGAAGAAAACCCTCCTATAGCTAAGAGGATAGTAATGAAGGCTGTAGAAGCTCAAAGAGCCAGAGATGCTGCAAGAAAAGCTAAGGAACTTGTAAGAAGAAAAAGTGCTTTTAGCCTTGGGGGTCTTCCTGGAAAACTTGCTGACTGTTCAAGAAAAAGTAAAGAGGAAACTGAATTGTATATTGTTGAGGGAGATTCTGCTGGAGGTTGTTTTTCTGGAGATACGGAGATCGCACTTGCAGATGGAAGAAACTTACCCTTTAAGGAAATAATTGAGGAGGACAGAAAAGGAGTAAAGAATTTCTGTTATACTATTAAGAGTGATGGCTGCGTTGGAATAGAAAAAATAACTAACCCTAGAATAACTAAAAAAAATACAGAAGTTATTAAGATAACTTTAGATAATGATAAAGAAATTACTTGTACTCCAGATCATAAATTTATGTTGAGAGATGGATCTTATAAAGAAGCTAAGGATTTGACAAAGGAAGACTCTTTAATGCCGTTACATAAAAGAATTGAACACATAATTTATGATAAAGAACAATGTGGAAGAACAATTTCGTTTATGAAGAAAATTCTTGAGAAAGAGGGAAACCTGGATAACTTTGACCTTATGAGAGTTAAAAATAATGACAGGAACATACTAAGTTTTGAAACCTTCTGTTCGAGATTTTTTGACTCTAATGGAGAGAAATTATTAGAGGCTGTAAACAATTGGAACCATAAGATAAAGAAAATTGAAAAATTAGTTGAGAGGATCGATGTTTATGATATTGAAGTTCCTGGAACTCATAATTTTGCTTTGGCATCTGGTGTTTTTGTCCATAATAGCGCAAAACAAGGAAGAAATAAAGAATTTCAGGCAGTATTGCCTTTGAAGGGTAAGATACTGAATGTTGAGAAGGCAAATCCTGTTAAAGCTCTGTCTTCCGAAGAGATATCAAATCTCATAACGGCTATTGGAACAGGAATTGGTGAACAGTTCGATCTTGAAAAACTAAGATATTCTAAGATAGTTATAATGACTGATGCAGATATTGATGGAGCGCACATAACTACACTTCTTTTAACTTTCTTCTTTAGATTTCTTCCTAAATTAATAGAAAATGGAAATATCTATCTTGCGGTTCCTCCTTTGTATAGAATAAGAAAAAAGGAATATCTTTACGTTTACAATGATGAAGAATTAAAGAAAATAATGGATAAATATGAGGGAAAAATTGACGTGCAGAGATTTAAGGGTTTGGGAGAGATGAACCCAGAACAACTTTGGGACACTACTATGAATCCTAAGACAAGAATGTTTAAAAAAATAACTATTGAGGATGCAGCAATTGCTGATCAGGTTTTCTCTAAACTAATGGGAGACGATGTTGAAGCTAGAAGACAATTCATTGCAGAAAGAGCTCATGAGGCTAATATTGACGTTTAGTTCTAGGCCTCATAAATTCTTATAAATCATTACGATAAGTTTTTCTATGATTGACAATGGTGAGTTAATTGAAAGAGTTAGATCTAGAGATCCTCAAACCATAAAGAATAAACAAGAATACTATGCCCTATACGAAAGAGGACTCTTAGGAAATAAACCTAAAACATGGAGATCTTATGAGGAAATAGTTGATAGTGGTTGGACAGAGAGAGTTTGTATGCGTTCAAGGAAAGGTATTGGGAGGAGTAAGACTTTATTTAATTTGGAACTTTCAGATGTTCCTAAGAAAATTGAAGAGTGGAGAAAGGAATTTCAAATTGGGGAAGAAGCAATATCTTTTAATCAATCTATGCCCGATGAAAAACTAAGTTTGCAGGGAGAATTTATGAGGTGTGAAAAAGGACTTTATCTGTATTATACTACTGCTAAAAAACCTATGAATCAAGCATTTGAAACTGAAGCTAAACATGCCTCTGGTATAAGTGCTCTTGAGTTGATGAAAAGCAACTTGAATCCAGAGAGTTTTTGTGATTTGGAAGAATTATTAGATCAATTTCCTAATGATGTTTTTGAGTTTAGTGCATATGATATATGTGTAGGCAATATTCCTGGAAGAAACACGATAGTTTGGGAAGTTAGAAACTATTAGTTTTTGAAACGAGTATTTATGTAATCTATTAATGAACTCCCTGTTAATTCATTGGTCGCTGGTCCGTTTCTTACATAAAATTCTTCCTCATTGTTGAATTTTAAAAAAACAGGTTTATCGCTCGAAATACAATCTATTTTTAAGATATTTTTTCCATCTACTTCTACTAATTCAAAATTGATAAATGGTAGAAATTCTGAACCTATGTAATCACGAACCATTGTTGTGAAATGCAGAGATAATTTATCTTTACTCGGAAATTCATCGTTATCTAGACCTAAAATCTCACCTGAGTCTGAAACTCCGACTAAGAGGGTTCCACCGTTTGAATTCAGATATGAATTCAATGTTCTTAGCACTGCGTGTTCCACTTTTTTATCTATTTGATTCGTATAAAGATTTTTTCTTAAAGTTGATTTAAATTCAAGATGTTTGTGTTCTCCTTTTTCTATTAATCTCTTTATCTTTTCTTTTGATAATTCTTTGTCTTCTTTTATTAAGCCAAATAACTTTGTATTCTTTTCTACAAAATTTGAGATTATTTTACTTATAAAGTCAGTTCGACCAATTATTATGTATCTATAACCTATAAAGGAAACAAAAAAGGCACCTAAAGAAACAAAAATTAAATCAAACATGGCATTATTTAAATTTCCTTTTAGGAGATTGAACAAAAATATTTTATCTAAAAGAAATTCGAATATCTCGAAAATTGTTCCAGTAGCTATTGCAAAACAGAAAGAAAAAACAGCAACTATGATGGGAGTTCCTGAGATTTTTTTATCTTTATATAAAGAGTATAAAACTGATAATCCAATAAATCCTAAAGCTGTCCCCGCTACAAATTTGAGCAGTAAATTCCACCACCAAAATTCTGCATAAAAGCCTCTGACTTCTCCGAAAAAAAGTAAACCATATAGAAAAAGAATAATTATTACTTCAAAGCTTGCAGGAACCTCTAGATTAAAAAGACTTTTTATGATTGAAGGAATAAATGTTAGTATGAATGCTAAGCAGGAGATTATTAGGACAAGTTTTCTTTGGTTTAAGTAAGCGCTTACAAATGCTGTTATGAGTAAAAATCTGACTATGTTAATTACAATCCATCTAACTTTTCTTTCTTTTTTTACGGTCATATTTTAACTATTTTTGAAAGATAAGGAAGTATTTTATTATATGTGATAACTTGGTGGTTATAACTTTGGCAAATGATTGTTTTAGTTCCTAACTATCTTTGATTAATTTATTCTTTATCAGATTCTAAACAGACTTCTATTGCTTCTTTAATTCTTTCTAACACTTGCGGAATAGTTTTTCCCTGAGTATGACATCCAGGTATTTCTGGAACGGTTGCTACATACCACTCATTCTCATCTTTTTCTATAACTATATTGAATTCTGCCATGTTTATTCTAGAATGATTGGCCTTAAAAAATTTTCTAAAGAGAAGATTACAATCCAGGTTTTTTGTTTTCATTTAATCTTTTAACAACTTCTTTTATTCTTCTGTTTCTTGTTTCTTCTCTTTTTGCTCTTTCTATCCAATAAATATAATTTCTTTTATATGAAGGAGCAAGAACTTGGAAATTTTCTTTTGCTTTGTTGTTTTTTTCTAACTCTTTTATTAATTCTTTTGGAGTTTCTGGGTTTCTTGGAAGTCCATGATCTATTACTGGTTTCTTCAAGCCTTCTTTGTAAAACTTCAAACCTTCTGGAGTCATTTTTTTCTGTTTTATTAAATTTCTTGCATAACTTAAAGTTGCATTGCTCCAACGACTATTTTTGTTTCTTTTTACAAAATGTCTAATGTATCTTTCTTCATCTAACCTTTTTATTGTTGTATCTATCCAACCGAAGCATATTGCTTCTTCCATAGATTCTTTATGTGTAAGAGAAGGTTTTCCTGTGTGTTTCTTGTATTTTATCAGGGCAACTTTTTTTTCTTTGTCCCCGTTTTTTTCCAACCAATTTCTCCATTCTTCTCTGCTTTTTGCGTGAAAGATTTTTTCTTTTTCCATAGCGATAATTAAATTATAACTCTATAAAGTTTGGCTTTTTAGAGTGGATTGGAAAAATACTAAGTTTTATAATTACTTCTAGCAGTTTGTAAATATGAAAATAGGAATTGAT
>CAYITD010000005.1:6909-76622 GCA_964366325.1 Candidatus Woesearchaeota archaeon
ACAAAGGGCAGGCTGCGACTAAAGCAGAAATATGTAAAGAGTTGAAAATACCTGTTTTGATTGAAGACTCTGGTGAGACGGCTGTTGATTGTGCTGAAAATGGAATTAAAGTTTTATTGTTTGATAAGCCTTGGAACAAGAAATTTAGTCATAAGAATATAATTAGAGTACAGGGTTGGAAAGAAGCAATGAGAGAATTAAAAAATCATATTGAATGATTCAATTTTATATTTTCTAAATCTTCTTTGAAAGTTTTTGATTTTTCTTCTCCCAATACGGATTTATGAAACTCTGAATTAGAATAAACAGCTTTTCCTAAAGAGCCAGAGCGTTTTATTATCTCTGCTATTTCGTTATCTTCTAAAGAAGTTCTTGAAAGAATGCGCCACCCTTTGACTGCTTCTTTTTGAACAGGGCCTTCGTAGTCCATAGCTCTTAAGATATTATCTGTGTCTAGAAGTTCATCATATGATAATTCTTCAAGGAAGGCTTTTGACTTTTTCAAATCTAATTTTGTGTAATCTTTTATAAGAAGATCTGTTTCTCTTTCTACGTCTAAAGTTAGCTCCTTTAACCTAGTTTTAAGTATGCTTCCTTCCTTGCCAAGTTCTATTACGTATTTTTTTAATTCTAAAGCTATCTTTTGCACCATCTTTCCTTTTTGTATAACTTGGACGGCAGACTTTAAACTTGGATGATTTCTTAGTTCTAAACTGTCTAATTTTATTATTGCTTTATCGAACAAATCTCTTTGCTTTTCGATCATCTGGATATGTTCATTTGCCTTTCTAAGCAAATCTCCTGAATTGATCAAGGGATAGCGAATATTTCTGTAATATATTGTTATTTCGTTTCTTCTTTCTGAAATTGCTATAACTAAAGTTCTTGCTTGTTTTGCAACCCTCTCTGCTGCTTTGTGCCTTGTTCCTGTCTCGTGAGTTGAAGTTTTGTTGCTTGGAGTTAGCAAGGCATTTGCAAGAATTATTCTTTTCATGTCGCTTGATAAAATTATAGCTCCATCCATTTTGCAAAGCTCTATTAATTTTTGAGGCGTAAATTTTGTGTTTAAACGGAAGCCACCATCTAAAATTTCATTAATTGAATCATTCTCTACTGCTATGATTGCTCCTTTATGTGCTTTTAATACTCCTTCTAAAGCCGTCCTTATATTTGTTCCAGGAGCTATAGATCTTAGAACAGAAAAGAAATCTTCTTCCGTAACTTTTTTATCTGTTGAAGTCTCTTCAAAAATTCTTTTCTGAACATCCCTCTCTTTTTCCATTTCGCAAAAATGTGCAAGAGGTATTTAAATATTTATTTTACTTTAGGAATGAATAAAAGCTAGAGGATTGAAATAATAACCAAGAATAATTTTATTGAATTCTGTAAACATCTGATGGTGTAAATCTTCTGTAAGTCATTCCTTGTTCTGTTTCATCTGCCAAATAGATTTTTCCATCTGTAGTAACTAAATCTGCAATGTTATCCCTATCGATTCTTTGAAAAGATGGTTGAGACATATTTGTCTGTGGATTATAAAAAAGAGGTCCTAAAAATAGCCCTAATAATATGCCTAATCCCCAAGCTTTATCTGCTTCTATCTGCCTTATTGGTTGGTCTTCATATCTGTTACTTTTCATAAAAATCCTACAAATTTTGCCATTAAAAACATTTGCTTTTTAAAAAAAGAGAGCATTAACTTCCTAACCTTTCATTTCAGATAGTTTTAAATACTGGCTTTTTTCTCTTAAATTAGCAAGTCCGTGGACTTGAGTAAAGTAAATGCAGGAGGAATAAAGTGAGCACGAAGATATATGTTGGCAATCTGCCTTTTAGTTTTGACAGTAACAGCCTAAAAGACCTTTTTATGGAATTTGGAAGCGTTACAGAAGCAGTTGTCATATCGGATAAATATTCTGGTAGATCAAAGGGATTTGGATTTGTTACATTTGAAAGCAAAGAAGCTGCTGAAAAAGCAGTTGCTGAAATGAACGAAAAAGAAGTCCAAGGCAGAGCTCTTAAAGTGAGCGAAGCTAGACCAATGAATTCTGACAGATAGTTAGATAGATAATAAAAGAAGGATATTTTTATTTTAGTTTTTTACATTATAGTTTTCTAGAGAAAAAGGAAAAAACAACAGCTTTAAAAAGCATCAAATCTCTTGATTTATAGGAATTTGATTAATTTCGTGTATAGGAATAGCAAGTCTATTTCTGATCGAGTGTTTGAATTTTAAAAATAAAATGAATGAAGAAAGCTTCAATGAGTTAGGATTGGGAGAAAACCTACTGAAAGTTATAGAAGAAATGAGGTTTACCGAACCTACTGAAATACAGAAGAAGGCCGTTCCTTTGGTTTTAAAAGATAAAGATGTTATCGGAAATTCTGCCACGGGATCTGGGAAAACTTTGGCGTTTAGTGCAGGTATAATTGAAAATTCTAAAAGAGGCTTGGGTGTTCAGGCTTTGATTTTGACTCCTACTAGAGAACTTGCAGACCAAGTAGCGCACTCAATAAAACAGTTCGCTAAATATTATAGGCTTAACATTGAAGAGGTTTATGGAGGGGTTTCCATGGGTCCTCAGATAAGAAAAGTGGAGCACGCGGACATAGTTGTTGGCACTCCTGGAAGAATTTTGGATCATATAGAGAAAAGAACACTTAATTTGTCTAAATTGAAAACTCTTGTTTTGGATGAAGCTGATAGAATGGTAGATATGGGTTTTCTTCCTGATGTTGAAAAAATAATAAACTCTTGTCCAAAAGAAAGACAGACTCTTTTGTTTTCTGCAACTATCTCTCAGGACATAAATTACATTTCTAAAAAATATATGAAAAGCCCTGTTTTTGTTGGTGTTGAAACTTATGTTGATGCTTCAAAACTTAAACAAATTTATTATGATATTCCTTTAAATCAGAAGTTTTCATTATTGGTTCACTTATTAAAAAAGGAAAGACCTGGACTGGTAATGGTATTTTGTAACACAAGAAGAAATGCCGATATTGTAACGAGGAATTTGTTTAGATATGGACTGAAAGCTGTGGCAATTCATGGTGGTTTGGAGCAAAATAGAAGGAGTAATATCATGAAAGAATTTCATGCTCAAAGCATAGGTATTTTAGTTTGTACGGATGTTGCAGCTCGTGGCCTAGATATAAAGAATGTTTCGCACATTTACAATTATGATTTGCCTATGAATAGCGCAGATTATATACATAGAATAGGAAGAACAGCCAGAGCTGGAAAAGAAGGAGAAGCTATAAGTTTGGTTTCTAATAGAGATTATGAGAACTTTGGAAAAATCAAGATGGATGATTCTTTAAAGATAAATGATGAAAAGCTTCCTGAGTTTGAACAACTAACGCCTAACTTTTCTAAAGAAGCTGATGAAAGAAGAGGTTCTGGAGGCGGAGGAAGATTTGGAGGGAATAGAAGTTTTGGTGGAAGATCTGGAGGAAGTGGTGGTAGATTCGGTGGTGGATCAAGAGGAGGATCTTCAGGACCTAGAAGGTTTGGAGGAAATAGAGAAGGTTCAAGTAGGGGCGGAGGAAGATTTGGAGGATCAAGAGATGGAGGATCTTCTGGTTCAGGTAGGTTTGGTGGAGAACGAAGGGGTGGAGAAAGAAGAAGTTTTGGTGGAAGAAGATTTTCTAGATAGATAATTACATAATCATAGTTTACTAATGAAAGGATTGTACGCTCTTTTTCTTTCTTTATCAATTTCACTTTGTAATCTTGCTACCTCTTGCCTGTAAGTCTTGCCTTCATCAAAAGACACACTATCTATAACTTTTAGATTGACGTCTCTTTCAGCTTTTAACTTAATAACATTATTATAATGATATCCAAAATTAGAGCCATATAAAATTCCAAGAGATAAACCAGAAAAACCAAATAATATCACTCCTGAAATTAACATTTTCCTAAAACGCCCTTCTATTCTATCAAGAGACTGTTCATATTCTCTGTGATCTTGAAAGGCTCTATCAAGTGCGGTTTCTACTTCTCTACTTAAAACTTCAACGCCAACAGAGGAAACACCCATCAAGAAAATATTAGCCTAATGTATTTATGCTTTTCTGCACTATAATATCAGCAACTTGACATAAGTTAAAAAATAAAAATCCCAATCACAGCTTGCTGTGCGGTATTAACTCAGTTCGATCAATAAATTAGATGAGTTTTATCCTTCTATACCTAATCTTATGATTGGCACACAGCCTTCAAAGATATCAGACAACATTTGATTTATGTTCCAAGACCATTGTGGCCAAGCAAGAGTACAGCCTGGATCAATTGAGCCAGGATTTCCTGAACCATCGCCGTTAGAACCGGCGAATACGCTTGAGATTGAAACGCTCAGCATTAAAACCAATGCCACCAATAAAAATAACTTTTTCATTTTACCTCCTGTAAAATTTAGTTACTTTGAGCAGGTTTTTATTATATTTATACTTTTATGTGTTCTATTCTTCACAGCTTTTTATCTAAGAATTGTATAAGCGCCTTGTTTGTTCTAAATTACGCAAAGCGTACTGTGAATGTTCTTTTTCTTCCCTAGGAAGAAAGCACCTAGCTATTTTTCTACTGTCATGACCTATATCTAAAAATCCTATGCTTGCTCCTCTTGCTAAGTCGCTTGGACTTAAACTTTTTTTATCAACATCAATTATCGTACCATCTCTTATAATGTATGTGAAACTTAAGCTTCCTGTAAGTCCACCTCTATGAGTTACGTATTGATCTAAGTTTAGGCCTTTTAAAAATCTTAAATTTTGCTCTGCTACTGTTTCACCAGTCCTGCTATCTACTTCTTCTAAATCTGTCTCTAAACGCATAAAAATAGGGATATTTTAGTACTTATAAGTCTTATCTTTTATCTTAGAAGTATAGCACAATAAAACTTTTAACTTGTTAAAAAAGCTCAAACTTATGAAACAGAGAACGGTAGGAAGAAGCCTTGAATATACTGGAATTGAATTTTATGGCGGTTGTGAAGTAAGAGTTCTTATAGAGCCTGCTGAGGAAGATAGTAGAATTGTTTTTGAAAGCAATAAAGGTTCTGTTCGAGCTGATATTAACTTAGCTAGACAATCGAAAAGCTCTATCATGTTGGAAGATGGAAAAACAAGAGTGATTCATGTTGAACATATTTTAGCTACATTATACGCCTATGGTATTGATAACGCTCGTGTAAGATTGGAAAGAATTCCTAGTGGAAGTTATAGTTTATTAGATAAACTAGGCATTGCTACTGACATTGCTGTTGTTCCAGTTTCACAAGATCGAGAACTAACTCTTTGCAAAAAACTTGACGAAGCTGGGTACGAAGAACAAGGAAAAGAGAGAAAATCGTTATATCTCCAAGAACCAATTATTTCAGAAAAATTATCTTTTGAAAAAATAGAAAGGGGTTTGATAATTTCTGCAAAAACTGATTATCCTATTCCTGGAGAACAGAAAGTTGAATTTGAAATAAATTCTCAAAATTACAGAGATGAATTGGCAAGATCAAGAATGTATGTAAAACACTTACCTAGGGGAATCCCTAAAAAAATTGGAAGTTTTCTTGCATGCTTTGCTTATCCTCAATTTGGAATTGGCCATGGTTTTACCCCTGAAACTGTTTTTCTTCCAGTAAAAAATGCAAAAGAATGGACAAGACAAGAACTCATGTTTGCTGAAATTGCTAGACATAGTATAGTTGACCGTCTAGGGGCAATTGCCCTATTACCTGGAAGACTAGAAGGAGTTAAAGTTTCTGCCTATAGGAGTGGACATCAAAATGATATAAATTTCTTAAGAGATTATGTCGCGCCTAAACTTATAAATACTTATTCAAGTTAGCATCTATTAATGGAGTGATTAAAGGTTCTGATTACCTTAGAATCTCTCTGTATTCTTGGACTACATCGAATGAGAACTTATTAACGCCTTCAACTGTCTTTTCGTGTTTTAAGGAATCTAGGATAACTGATAATGGAGCTGTAACGATGTCAGCGCCTACTAAAGCACACTCCCTAAATTGTCTTGCGTTTCTTATGCTGGCTGCTAAGACTTGAGTTTTTATTTCGTATTTTTTGAATATTTGCACAATTTTAGAGACTAGATTAACTCCTGAAATTATTCCGTTATCTTCTAAACTTTTCCCTTTCACTTTTGTTGGTTCAAAACCAGAAAAGTAATCTGTTTTCTGAAACTTCATTTTTGCTTTTTCTCTTAACATATCATCAATTCTTCCAGCGAAAGGGCTAACTATTGCGGCTCCTGCTTTTGCAGCCATTAATGCCTGTTCTGGCGTAAAAATTAGTGTACAGTTTACTGGGATCCCTTCTCTTGAAAAATAGTTTATCGCTTTTAATCCTTCAAAGTCATTTTCTCCTCTTGAGGTGGCTGTGTTTATAGGTATTTTAATAAAAACATTTTTTGCCACTCTATTGAATTTTTTATATAAAACCAGACCTTCTTTAATCATCTGTTCATAATTTGTTGAAGCAACTTCCAAGCTAACTGATTTTCCTTTTCCAACGGTTTCTAATATCTTGGATATGTAAAGAAACATATCAATTTTATTCCCATTAAAATTTTGTTCCTCTACTGCTGATTTAATCAAAGAAGGATTTGTTGTAACTCCATCTAATATTCCAATTTTAGAAAGAAAAATTATTTCTTCGATCTTTGCACTGTCAATAAATATTTTCATCTTGCCTCTTTTATATTTTATTAGAGCAAATGAATTATTTAAATCTGTTGAGTTCGCAAAATTTAAATTTTTATATATTTTACAAAATTATTTTTTATCTTCTAGAATTTTGTAAACTGAAACTCGGTCTGGATACCAAATAAGAAACTCAAAATCTCCTTGTTCATTCATCCTTGATAGTGGCATGCCTAAATGCCCAGATTTTACACGCCCTACAACCAAAGGGTTGTCTGGATCAAAGGTATTATCCTTATGATTTAGAATATAATTTTGGTAGAGTGTTAGATAATCTTGATCTAGGTCTATACGTCCTGTTGAATTAGAGTAAAATACAATCTCGGCTGGATTTTCACCTTTATCAACTATAGGCAGAGAGCCATATTCTTTAAAACTTGCTTTTCCAACTTCTACTAAATTAAAACTTGGGCTTCTAATTAGTTTATGCCATTTGGTTGGATGTCTTGTTTTATATTTTTCATCTCTTGTTTCATAAACTTGGCTAACCTTATTTTCCTTATGATTCCCTTTTTGGATATCGCTAAAAATACCTAATGACCCAGCACCTATTAATATAAGTGCAATTAGACCTCCCAATAATCCTGAACCTTCTGAACTCCCAGCAGAACTACTAGATGAGAAAGTTATAGGGGAACTTGAATCTTCACTATCATCGCTGGTTGATTGTCTAGAACTTTCGTTTTTTGTTTGCCTGTGATTTTCACCATAAGTATATCCTTTATCAAATAGAACATCATAGTCTGTCATAAGAGATTTAATCTGAATGTCCTGAGCAATGTCTCTTCCAAAATTTCCTTCTAAGCCGGCCTTAACACCTGCCTCATAAATTTCATCATTTCTTGTTTTTACCATTTTGATTATCCTACTCAAACCTTTACAATTTGAATCCTACTTATCTGAACGCTGACGACAATACACGTGAAACTTGGTTTCCCGGCAACTTCCATTCTCACGAATGAAAGTGATTCTAACCTTACAGGTGAATCCTGTAAAACATGAACGCCAAGGACAGGATTCGAACCTGTGCTCCCAGAGGGAATCGGTTTTCAAGACCGACGCTTTGGACCACTCAGCCACCTTGGCATATGGAACAAAATTAATAATGACTTATAAAGCTTTAGAATTTGCTATTTTACTGACTGTTTGTTCTATTAATAAGATTACAAAAGTCTTTAGGGATTAAAAATAAAAATCCTAAACACAGCAAGCTGTGGGGCATTTTTAAGCCTCAAACTGAGACTGTCGAAACAAGCTGCAGAGTGTTAAACTCAGTTCGAACAATAAAGAAATTTCCTAAACCTTCGCTATCCCCACAGCAAGCTGATGGAGTATTACGCTCGGTTTCTAGATGGAAATTTCTAATTGCCAAATTGACGGCACAGCTCTGCTGTGGTGTATTGAACCCAATTTGACAATAAAAAAATAAATTTATCCGAAAAGAGCACTAAGACCTGCCGCGCTTTCACTTGGCTTTTCTTCTTCTTTCTTCTCAACTTTCTTTGCGTCTGCTGGAGCAGCTGCAGGAGCTGAAGCCATGATACTTGCGTTTTCAAGTTCTTTAGAGATATCAACACCGTGTAGACTTGCTACTAAAACTTTTATTTTAGATTCGTCTGGATGTGTTCCTGTTGCTGAGATAACTTTCTTTAGGCTGTCTTCATTTACAGGATGCCCTAACTTATGCAAAAGCAAAGCTGCGTATATATATTCCATTTATTTTGTCCTCCTTTCATCGTAATGGTGAACATAAAAGCGATTTGATAAAGCCTGACCTGTAGATGATGTTGCGTCCAATAGTTCAACCATTAGATGCGGGACAACTTGTAACCCTCTATCTACTCTTAAACCTTGGGTTCTAAGCGTTGATTTAATTGCCTCATATCCACCACATAGCGTTCTATAAAATCTGTCCAACTCTCTTCGTGCTTGAAATAAGTCTCCTTTATCTGCTTGGCGTTGAATACTTTCAACTTGTCTGCTGAAATAGTCCATGTCCACACCAATTGCACTAAAATCTATTGCTAATCCAAGGTCTATCATTTCACCCATTTGTTTTGGACTCAACTCATTGAAATGTCCATCCCTTATGTTTCTATCTAACGCTCTACTTCTTAATTCTAAAGTTTCTTCATCTAAATCTTGTTCTTCAACTTGAAGCATTTTCACTTCCTCCAGAGGCATTTATTTTACTCTCCAAGACCTTCTCATGCATCGATGCTTTGGAAATTAAAAATGAGATTGTTTCTTTTGTTGCATAACCTAGATGTATTGCGAAACCGAGAGATTTTGAAATTGAGTGTTTAAGTTCATCAAATACTCCTTTCTTATCTATCTTTATTTCTTCATAAACCATGTCAGATTTTGAATCGTAGGAAAATAATGGAATGAAACCGACTTTCATAGGATTTATTTTTAATTTACTCATGACGCTTGCTACGTTCTCTTTTATTGCTTCACCTTTCTTTACTATAGTTGCACCAATTTTAACAGCTAATTTCCCTCCTTCAACCGCTACTTTCAAACCAACAGAGGATAATTCTGAAATTGCTGGACCTGGAATCAACTCTGTAGGGCCAGATTCAACATTGATATCTTCAGGAGCAATATCTCCTGCTTTAGCTTTTGTAGAACTTTGACTTTCCGTAAGCAATGCAGATAATTCGAAAGTGTCTATATCTGAGAATATTAAAGCGCAATCTGATTTAACTTTTTCCTTGAATTGCTGCAACATGCCTTTCTCTGATAAAGTTATTGCTCTTAAAAGAATTGATTTTTTAATTACCATAATATCAGCACGACCTCTTAAATCACTCTTAATTTTTTGAAACTGTGAAGCTGGAAGACCTTTTGTTGAAGCCACTAAAATAGTTCTGCTATGTTTTAACTTTTTTAATATTTCATCTACCTGCGCCTTTTTAAATTCTGGAACGGGCTTTATTCTTTCTTTTGGAGATTGTTTTTTCATTATATTACCTCGATCTTTATCGGTTTACTCATCGTGAGCTTTATCATTACATTTCTTACATTTTCTCTTTTCTTAGGCAAAGCGTTTTCTATTGCTTTATAGACAGCCAAGATATTTTCTTCTATATCTGCGTCTTTTGATGTTTCTTTTCCTACTATTAATTTCAAACTTGCTTCCTTTAATCTTATCTTAAGAGATTTTGATATTTTGTCTAAACTTTCCTTTATGTTTTTATCATCCTCGTGCATAATAACTCCTAATTGAGGAGACGGCATTTTTCCTGCTGGTCCTAGAATTTTACCAAAAACAGTTGCAACCTTTCCCATTAATGGAGCGCTTGCAATAAAATAGTCGTATCTCTTTACTAGATTTTTCAATTCTTTTTTATCTTTATATCTTTGAAATTCAGGCTCTGTGATTGTTTCAACAAGAGTTGATTTCTTTGTAAGAAAACCGCAAACTTTTTTTTCTTTGAATTTATGAGGAAGAGTAACTACTGTGTTTACTTGGTCTCTCTTTGGATCTATTTTTTTAAGATTTACAATTAAATCTATGCTTTGATCAAACTTTTTCTTCTCTAAGCTTCTTAATTCTTTTAGTGCTTCTTGAATCTTCATTTTTATCTCCTACACTATGACCTCTAACCCTAGATATGTTTGAGGGATGTAGTTTAACGATATTTTTAGTTGGATTGAAGCTTTTTAAAGGTTTTTGTTTTGAGGGGTTTGTAAAAAAGTCAAAAGATTAAATCTAACAAGACCCAACAAGTTAAGCAGATTATCCAAACCACCACATAAGAAAAAATTAGAAAAGTTAGACTATCAAGAAAAAGATTTCCTTCGTATTTTTTCTGTTTTATCTCTAAATGTATTGTTGTGGCTATTAAACTACCAGCTATTGAGAGAACGAGAACAAAGAAAGTTTCTCTTCCTATGAAATAAGACATTCCAAGAAATTCCTTGAATGTGTAAGCATCATGGATAAACTTCACCCACACAAAAGAGAAGAAAAACACCAAGAATAAACCTGCTAAATTAAACCTCCAAATTTTTCTATAGTCTGCCATCTTAATCTATATTTTCCTTCACCTGAATTTATTTCTTGTATCTTTAAGATAAAATAATATATAGATTTTTGCATTAAAATTTTTAAAGATTGAAAACAAAAAATCACAATAATTCTTAAATAGTAAAGATTTGAGGAATTTTAATGGTCACATTGACTACTAGAAGCGGAACCAATTATGAACTAGTTGAAAGGGATGGAAACAGATACGTTAGTTCTAGTTTAGATGGAGAGACTAGAGAATACAAAGTTCTTGGTTTCTACGACCCTAGCAAAGCAAACGTTGAGAAAGATGAAGAAGGATTTATTGTTAAGATTAGTGATTTGTCAAAACATCTAGGACCTAAACCAAGAGTAGGATCAAAACTTGTTGCTAAGCTTGAGGCTGAAGATGAATCTGCAAGACCTTATTTAATAACTGGTACCATAGTAGACATAAAAAAATAAATTATATTTTTAATTAATTTTAAAAGAAAATTGCGATACTAATTATTTCTTCTTGGCGTCTTTTTTAGCAGGCTCTTTCTTTGCAGGTTCTTTTTTACCTGCTTCTTTCTTAGCATCTGGAGCCGCGGTTCCTGCGGCTGGAGCTCCTGCGACAGGCGTTGCTCCTGGAGCTGTTGTTCCTGCAACTGTTGCTTCTGCAGCTTTGGCAGCTTCTTCAGCGGCTTTGGCTTCTTCAGCAGCTTTCTTCTTCTTTTCTTGTTCTGATTTGATTTTTGCGAAATATTCATCAAGAACTTTTTTCTTTTCAAGAGAAGGTTGAGTTCTTTCTTCGTTAATTTCTGAGTCATATACTCCAGAATCTATTTCTATTTCTATTTCCTGAGGAGTTTTGCTTTCTACTAAAACACCCATTGAAACGCAGGTACCAACTACTAATTTAAGTGCTGCCTTCAATGTTCTTGTAGGTAATGAAGATTGTTTTGCTTTAGCTACACCTATTAAAGTTTCTATTGAAGAATTAGCAATTCTTACCCTATTAGGTTCTCCTGAGCCTTTTTCTAAACCTAATTCTTTCTTTATCATTTCAGCAACAGGTGGAGAAAATACTTCTATTTTGTAAGTTTTAGTTTTAGAATCAACGTCTATTTCTATAGGAACTTTAACTCCTCTGAAACCCTCTGTTTTTTTATTTACATCCTCTATAAGTTTACTTAAATTAATCCCCATTGGACCTAGCTGTTGAGCTACTGCTGGACCTGGTTTCATAGAACCGCCATCAACTATAAATTTCACTTTCATCTTCGTTCTCCGTATTTTGTTGCTCTTCAGCCTCTTTTTCTTCTTTTTCACGCCTTATAACCTTTACGTTATCTATCTTTACAGTAACTGGGATAGGTACTGAAGCTCCAAGCAAGGAAACTACAGCTTCTCCCTTCTGTTTATCTAAACGAGTTACTTTTGCTCTTTCTCCTTTGAAGGTTTGTCCTATGATCTCGACGATATCTCCTACTTCGATATTTATTTCTTCAATCTTAGGTTCTAACATGCTTTGTATTTCAGCATATTCTAGAGTTTTTCCTATAATGCCTTTTACATATGGTAAATTAAATGCTGCTTCTTCAGCTGAATCTCTGTCAAGTGCTTCAAGAATAACGTACCCTTTAAGACCATGAGGTTTAACCAAGGAGAAAACATTTAGAGATTTCTTTCTTGCTCTCTGTGCTATCATTTCTATAGCTTTTTCTTCTTTATTCGTCGTTACTTTTATGATAAATATCATCTTGCTTAGGCTCCGCTACCTCTTGATCTAAAGAAGTAGATCTAAAATATTGTAAATTTGTCTATTTAAAGGTTTTCTTTTTCAATATTTATAATTTCCTAAATCTATAATACTCAAATGTGGATTGTAATGCCCCATTTGAGTTCCGTAATAATCTACATTGAATTTACGTCCTTTTAATTTTGTTATAACTACGTCATGCGATTCACCTGTCAGCTCAGACTCACGTCTGGAAGTTAAAAGATCAGAAGGATTTTCGAAAAAACCTTCTTCTGGAAAATCAAAAGAACCTGTAAGATATTCAGACCCAGAAGGACCAGCATATTTACTGCAGTCTTCAGAAGTTGCGTGAAGATGAAATCTGGCTAAGTGAGGTATATGAACAAAATGCCCTCTTCTCCAAGAATAAGCTTTTACCTTGTTGTGGATTGAAGAAACTTTTACTAAATCTAAAAAACCCTCGACAAATCTAAGATAACCTCCAACTTCCTCTGCTTCCCCTACTAACGTATTTTCATCTATTAATTCTCCTACTCGATTAACAAATTTTTTATTTCTTAAAGTGCCCAACATAATTTTTACCCTTAGGAGTTGAAGAGGTTTAGCTCGATAAATGTCAGAAGGTCTACCTTCTTCCATTCCTGTTCTATAAGAATGTTCTAACTTTCCTAAAACTTTTTCTAAATTTCCACGTTCATCTTGAAGAGAATTTATATCTTCAACGCTATATGTTCTTGATAAATTTTTTGCTAAGTCAAATAAGTTCTGTATTGGGTAAGGCTGTTTTGGATCAAACATGGAACATTCTGCGCACGGTTCTGGAGAAGAAAAATGAATTGTAACACCGTTGGATAGATAATTTTGTGTTTTACTCCACAATCTTAACAAACTTTCTTTAAGGGCTTCTTCTTGACTCTGTCTCTTTGTTTCTCTTCTTTCTTTAAATGATCTGATAATTCCCATAATTTTTTATATTTGAAAGGAATTTAAACCTTTCTACTTATAACTACTTATAAGTTACATTATTTATTATGTTAGAAAGATAATTATAAAAGCAATTGATAGCTTATTGTGGAATGACTGAATGTGTAAACTTGACTGATATCATTGGTGCAAGAGTTTTTTATCCTGAACCTATTAGTGAAGGAGAACGAAGAAGTTTCTTGGATGCTGTTGATAGCGAAATGAGAAGATTGGGATGGGATGAACTAAATAAGAGAACTGCTGATTCAGAAAGATTGACTGGAGAAGATTATCAAACCTATGTTAATTATTAAGAAGAGACTATTTACCGCTGTCTATGATTCCTAGGATTCCGCCGATTATTGCCAAAACATCAAATGTTAAGATTCCAAGAACTAGACCTAAAATTCCGCCATTCTTTACTCTCTTTGAATCTTTCATTAAGTGCGCAGAATATAATTTTAGCAGACCTGAAGCTAAGCAGAGTATTGTAAGGATTGTAAAGAGAACAATGTAAAATCCTATTGGGCCTCTGTCCTCAGAGACTATAGCAAAAAGAAAGAAAAAAACTAACAAAAACAAAGTGCCGACTAAATTAAGAATCCCACTTATTAAGAGTAAAATTGATCCCGTCTTAGATTGCATATGTTATCTAATAAAATCTAATTTAAAAAACTTTGTTTTATAATCTTTCTAAGTATTCTTTTATTCTCTCGATCGTCTGCGGGACAATAAAAGCCTCTACTTTATTTTTGAAAATTTCAGGTAGTGGGGCAAATTCTGACAAACGGTATTTATTTTCTTTTTTATCAACAAACATTATGTCTCGCAATCTTTTAAGCTGTCTTCTTATATTTGACTCCGCTAATCCTTTATTGTCTAAAGAATTTTGTTTTCTTAATTCTTCTATTTTGTCTCTTATCTCAAAAGAAGAAAGCCAGACAGATTGTTTTCTAGAGTCTTCTAGAATAAGGAACAAATCCACTATTATGTCTCTTGAATCTCCTGGCTGCAGCAAACCAAGACTTAAACACACTTTCCTTACCAAATCTCTTTTCGAAGAATCATAAGGTTTTTCGTACCTTCTTAGAGTTATTTCCATTAAAGGAAGATCTTTCACCATTCGCTTTGGAGAACAGCAATTATTATAAATCTAATGTTTCTTTTTTCTCTATGAATTTGGTGGTTTTAATTGGTGAAGACAAAGAAAGTTATGGGCAGGTAACTGCTTTATTGAATAGAACAGATGCTGAAAAAATTGTTCTTTTGAAAAATAAAAAGGCTGATAGTTTTCCTCAGAATGAAAAATGTAAAATAATTGAGATAGACTCTTCAAAAGACTTACTTTCCTTAAAGGATGATATGAAGGAAAAATTAAAGGAAGAAATATCTAAGGAGTTTGAAGTTTCTTTATCTATAGCTTCTGGGACTGGGAAGGAACATATGGCTCTTATTTCTGCTTTACTTTCAATCCCCGTTGGTGTGAGGTTTGTGGTTTTCACAAAAAATGGAATAGAATTTACAAATTGAAATCTTGTTAATTACATTTTAAAATATCTGCGTTTGGGATTGAGTTATAATTATGCAGACTTGGTTAAAACAATATTAGAAAAAAGAAAAAGCCCATTTCAACATAAGAATAACTAAAAGAGCCAGCATAAACCATGTCGCAAATGAATAAGCTCTGGAGGCTATTTTCTCTTTCTTTGTTATGCCTAAAACAGTAAGATAGAAGAATTTCCCTCCGTCTAGAATCCCTAAAGGAAGCATGTTAAACAAAGCTACTAGAAAATTGATTACAACAATCCACCATAACAGATAATAAATGAACCAACCAAATTCTCCAATTGAAGAAGAATAAAAGATACCAGGTTTTTTCACTTTTGCAAGTGTGAGGGTATATACTTTTCCAATAAATCCTCTGCTTTGACCATCTATAAAACCTACTCCTAAAAATGCTTTACCTTCTCTTTCCCCTAATTCTATATCATAAGTTTTTATTTCATTTACTACTTCTGTTCCAGGATTTGTAACGGCTGTTTTTATTCTTATTTTATCATTAGGTTTGTGAGCCAATAATATTCTTTGTAAGTCTTCCTTGCTTTGTATTTTTTCCCCATCTATTTCCATTATTGGACCTTTGAGATTTGATTTAAACGCAGGAGAATCATCGTAAGCATATATCAATGGAAGTTTATTTTTTATTGAATTTTCTAACGAACTGGAATCCACGAAATAATTTTTACCATTAAATTCTAACTTTGCAAATTTTTCGTAAGAACTATTCCAGATTATTTTTGCTTCGCCCAGATCTATTGGTGTTACCGCATAACTGTTGAAGTTTACTCCTGCAGGCATGAAGGAAAATTTGAAGAATAAAATTATAATTGCTCCAAAAAGTATTGTCATTAAAAGATTCGCAAAAGTTCCGGCTGCTAAAATTGACATGTGCGGCAATTTTTTTGTTTTTTCTAATTGTTTTTCATCTGGTTCTACAAAAGCGCCCAATATAGGCCCCAAAAAGGCAAAACCAGTAGATTTTATCTTTAATTTGTGAAGCCTAGCAAAAATTCCATGAGAAAACTCGTGGGTTATTCCCACTATTGCTAAGGCTATTAAAAAGTAAGTGAAATACAATGGAGGGAAAAAGGATTCTAAGCCAAAAATTTTGGGAAAGTATGGGATCAAGGGAGCAATAGGCGGCGCTCTAATGACAGAAGCTATAGGTAATTTCAAATAAAGATAAGTTGATTGAATAAAAAAATAAATTCCACCAAACATAAGACAGAAGCCAGATAGAATAACAACATACTGCAATGGTCTTAAAATTTTTTTGTATTTTTCTGCGAATTTATCTATAAACTTTATTCCAAATTGTGTCCTATACAAAAATAAAATTCCTTGTCTGCTTAAATTGTGTTTTCTCGTTGAAAGAAACACAATTACGAATATAATAAAAGCTGTTAAAAACGCTAAATCGTAGTTTTGGAATTCCATTTCACCTTATTTCTTTTTTCTAATTGGTCTAAAAGACCGACTATTACATCTGACGCACTTAACTTTACCTGCGATTATTCTTACTGCTTGTGATCTTATCTTCTTTGAACAGTTTCTACAAACGAAAACGTCTGCAAACATTCTCTTCTGTGCTGCTGGTAATTTTGTTCCCATATTTAGTATACCCTCATTATAACTTTTTTACCTTCGATGTCCCAATATTCTACTTGCTTCTCAACTTCTATCTGGTCTTTGAGTTCAGTCATAAATGGAACGTCAATTGTTTCATAATTCTCAAGATCCATTATTGAAGCTGCTGTTTCTGACACGCTTAAAACCTGAGCTCTTCTTTTCTCTACATTTGGAACGTCAAATCTTTCTCCACCTGGAACTGTGATTATTTTCTTTTTTCCGCTGAAAACTCCGGTTGCCTCAATTCTACATTTGCTGGCTCCGTGTTTTCCTGTCTTGCTTATATCGTTTGATCTAACCGAATACGGTTCTCCATCAGAGAGAATTATTGTACCTGGTTTGGCCGACGTTGCATCGATTATTCTTAAAACCATGTTTCTCCTTCACAAGAAATGTTTATAAAACTTACTAATTAACAGAATTCATGCAAATTGAGACCGCTAAGAAAAAAAATTTTATTGAAATTAAGTATACAGGCTATGCAAACGGTGAAGTTTTTGATTCTAATATTGAAGAAGATGTGAAAAAACTTCATGAAAATGCTAAAGCTGAAAAGAGCGTGATTGTTGTTGGAGAGGGAATGGTTGTTCCTGGACTTGATAAAAATCTTGAAGGAAAAGAAATAGGAAAAGAATATGAAATAATTGTGCCTTTCAAAGAAGGTTTTGGTGAAAGAAAAAGAGAGTTGATAAAAACTATTCCTTTAAGCGCTTTCAAAGGAAAAGAAGTTATGCCTAGAGTAGGTATGGTTCTTGCATTGGATCAATATTTAGCCAAGGTAATTGCGATTTCTGGCGCTAGAGTTGTTGCTGATTTAAATAACCCTTTGGCGGGAAAAGATCTTAAATATAAAATAAAAATAGTAAGAAAAGTTGAAGATGATAAAGAAAAGGCTGAAGCATATTTTAAGTTTTTTCTAGGAGTTTCTCCTGATACAGAGTCTAGGGAAAAAGAGATAGTTGTTAAGTTGCCTAAAAATCTTGAAAAGCTTATTGATTTGCACAAAATAAAATTTAAAGAATTGGTTGGTAAAGATCTGACTTTTGAAGAAAAAAAGGAAGAAAAATATAACCATGAACATGGGAAAGAACACGAACATAAACATTGATCTTAATGCGATAATGTTTATAAATTGCTAAAACGTGGCTATTTAATGCCTGTAACATATTACGAAAAAGAGGCTTCCAAATCCCAATCGATAGATGAAGAACTTGAATCTTTGTTGCAACAACAATCTGCAAAAGTTAAAGTTATCGGATGTGGAGGAGGTGGAGGCAATTCTGTTTCAAGAATGAAAGAGATTGGTATAAAGGGATGTGAAATCATTGCCATAAATACTGATGCACAAGATCTTCTTTATACTAATGTTGATACTAAAATCTTAATTGGAAAAGAGCTAACTGGAGGTTTGGGAGCTGGAAGCAATCCAAGAATAGGAGAACAGGCGGCTAAGGAATCAGAGAAGGAAATTAAAGGAAAGATTGGAAATGCTGATTTGGTTTTTATCACCTGCGGTTTAGGTGGTGGGACAGGAACTGGTTCTGCCCCTGTTGTAGCTGAAATTGCAAAAAAGGCCGGAGCTTTGACTATAGGGGTTGTGACGCTTCCTTTTACTGTTGAAGGACAAAAAAGGATTGAGAACGCACAACATGGATTGGAGAAGTTGGCTTCTGTTGCTGATACTTTGATTGTAATTCCTAATGATAAACTTTTGGAAATAGCCCCTGAATTGCCCATCCATACTGCTTTCAAAGTTGCAGATGAAATTTTAACTAATAGCGTCAAAGGAATAACTGAATTAATAACTAAAGCTGGACTTGTTAATTTAGATTTTGCTGATGTTAAGGCTGTAATGCTTAATGGAGGAGTTTCATTAATAGGAATAGGTGAGTCTAACTCTCAGAATAGAGCACTGGAAGCTGTTGAAAGAGCAATAAACAATCCTTTGCTTGATGTTGATATATCTGGAGCGACTGGAGCTTTAGTTAATATCGTTGGTGGAAGTGATATGTCCTTAGATGAATATAAAAAAGTCATGGAAGTTATTGGAGGAAGAATTGCACCTGATGCGAAGATAATTTCTGGAGCGCAGATTTCTGCAGACATGGAGAAATCTATTAAGGTTTTACTTATTGTTACGGGAGTAAAAAGTTCTCAAATCCTTGGTTCTACAGACTTTGCAAACAAGACTGATTCTTCTTTGGAAGATGAATTAGGTATTAAGTTTGTTAAGGAAGAAGAGTAGGCTTTAGTTAAAACGATGAAAAAAATCTGAAAAATTAATTATTTATTTCTTTCATATATTCTTGGTACTTTTCTCTTTCTACTATATTTTTTGATGCTTCAATAGAATATATCAAAATTCCGCTGTATAATTTTCTTTCTTCTGGATTCTCAATAGCTCGATCTGAAAATAATTTATAAAAACCAACCATTTTCCTCTGATATTAAACTTTCAAGAGAATTATAACCTCTAAAAAAATCATGACCTTCAACACTTCTTGCAAAGCTTAATAACTCATCTGCTTTTTCTAAAACATCTTGAGTACTAACCCTTCCAAAATGTTCTCTCAATTCTTCAATAAGTCTTTCTTCCCCATCTTTTAAACTCATTTTAGGCTAAAGAAACAAACTTTTATAAAACCTCCTTTTTTATCTAAGTAATGGAATATTTAATGAGATTCAAGTCTTTTGTATTGCAGTGTAAGAGAGTATGGCATATTTTGAAGAAACCTAGTGCTGAAGAGTTTAAAACTGTCTCGAAGGTTTCTGCTTTGGGTCTTCTTACGCTTGGTTTAATTGGTTTTGTTATAGCTGATATCGTCAAGTTTATATCTGGAATATTTTCTTAGTTTGACGGGGAAGGTTTTTATACTCTTTTTTATAAGTTTTCGTGAGGGGCTATGGTCTAGCTTGGTTATGATCCGAGCTTTGGGAGCTCGTGACCCCGGTTCAAATCCGGGTAGCCCCATATAGAATAATTTAAAAAGCATATGAAATAGGTTTGTTTATGGGAGCGAAGAAGAAAAAAATAAAGGCTGCTGGAAGATTTGGAGCAGGATATGGGAAAAATGTTAGGGATAGATTTAATGCTGTCGAGGCTCAACAAAGAAGACTTCAACCTTCTCCGTTTCACCCAACTGGGAAAGCAAAAAGACTCTCTTCTGGAATTTGGAAATGTATAAAGACGGGAAGAGTTTTTGCCGGCCATGCTTATTTCTTAGCGCCGAGAAAGTAATTTTATACTTTTAATTATTTAATAAAGAGATTGCCTAAAAATTCTTTATCCAAATCACACCAAGCTGCGAGGTATTTAACCCAAATAGTAATAACTATACAATAGTTACACTATAGAAAGGTTTAAATATTGTTTTTGTTGCGGGCTTTTATGAATAATTTAATTGATAGAAGGGACGCGCTGAAAATATTCTTTGGAACTTTAATTGCTCCATATTTGATGAATGTAGCTGAAGCTGGGACTAAACAAAAAAGAACTTTAAAAGTTGGAAGACTTGAACTTGAAGTTGTTCAACCTGAAGATGCTGGAATTCCACAAGAATATATGGATCCTAACAAAACTAGAAGTAAATTGGTTTATGTACCTGAGGAAAGATTAAGTGAAAAAGTTTCTGATAGTTTTACACTTGGAGAGTTCGCAATTATTAGAAATCCAGGATATAATAAGGGAAAACTAATACCTGTTAGCCACGTTAATAAAAACACATACCATCGATTTATAAGAATGGATCCAAAAATTGTAGACGATATGCAAAAACTAAGAGACACTTTTGGGAGTTCTTTAACGGTCATATGCCCTTTTAGAAATTTGACTTATAATGCTAAATGTGGTGGTGAATTGGACAGCAGACACAAATCTGGACAGGCTGTTGACATAACTCCTTCAAATGGAAAAAGTTTGAAAGAATTATACAGGCTTGCAGATGAACAATTTGCAAATGGCGGTTTAGGATACTATTCTAGACAGAAGTTTATCCATGTAGATGTTAGAGGATTTAGAGCTAGATGGACTAGATAAAATCCTTAATTTTTGATCTTGCTTGCTCTTTCTTTTTCTGATGCTCTTTCAAAAAGAAATTTATTTTTTCGATTGCTATGCCTTTTAGTTCAGATGTGAGCATCTTTCCAGATTTGTAATCGTTGTAAATCTTTTGCAGAACTTTATCATCTTCTTCGAAAAGGAAACGAAGATACTGGAATGAAACATCTATGTCTGGATTTCCTCCGAGTTTTCTGTGTTCCTCTAATGTATCTCTTCCTCCTGAGAAAGCATATTTCTTTATCTTTGTCTCGACTTCTTTTGAAGAATCAGCTAGAGAGATAAATGAAGTTGGGTCGGAAGAAGACATTTTTCCTCCTTTTAATCCTGGAATAAATTTATTGTATGTTGAACTCACTTGAATAAAATCGAAATCCTTTATTCTTTGGGAAAGATCACGAGCAAGTCTTAAGTGTGGATCCTGATCTATTCCTACCGGAACAACTACTGGAATTTTCCCTTCAAATTCTTTTAATTGTGAATGTAGAATATCTGATGCTTGTAATAAGGAAGAAATCATTTTGCCTGGAGAAATTTCTCCGTAAACTGCTTTGAACTCGTTGAAAGTTGCATGTCTTGCTAATAGATTTTGCAATCTGTAATAGGCATTTGACTTTTCTGAGTTTTTTGATCTATTACTTTGAAAGTAAATTTCGCAGTTTTCTTTTTTTAATCCTAAAGCTAGATAATTTGAGATGTATTCCTCAAATGCTATTTTTTTGCTTTCTTCTAAAGATTGGGATCGTGCATTGTAGGCTTCTATGTCAGCAACTGCTATGTAAACTTTAGCTCCTAAACTCTGATAGAAAATCATTTGTTTTGCAATTATTGCGTGTCCTATATGGAATCTTCCGGTTGGCATTAAGCCTGTAAGCATTACAAATTTCTTCTTTTTTTCAACACATTCAAGTATTCTTTCAAAATCTCTGTGTGCGAATATTATTCCCCTTCTGAAAAGCAAGTTGTCTTGGAATTGTTTAGGGAGTTTAGATGCAAGAAGTTTTATCCCAAACTCTTTTACCAATCTTTCGTAATTGACTTCTCCAACAACCTCCCAAGGATTTAGAGAAAATTCCTCTTTATTCATAGCATTAATTGATTTTCAGATATTTAAATATTGGTTTGTTTTGCAAATTTTTGACAGCAAAAAGAATTGTCAATACAATTAGGATAATTGCTAGTATGGAGATTATTAGAGTAAAAACTCCAAACCATAAAGGCCAGTAGCACCATATTCCTCCTATTGATGAACATAATTTATTTAGACCATATATTTTAAAACCAAAAATTAAAAAAATTATTGTCCCAATTATAATACTTAATGCTAGTATGGCTAAAATAATCAAAAATAATTTTTTTAATTTTTCCATTGTTATATTAACAATGAATAATCAATCTATTAAAATTCATCTTTTGTAAACTTCTTAACCTTTCAAGATATTAGGCAGAAAATATAGAATCTTAAAACTATTCAACAACTCTCTCACAAGAAGAACATCTCCACCAAATCGATTCAACATCTGCTTTGCTTTCTTCATCTCTTTCTTTTTTATACAGGGGAACGATGTCTGAACCGCAGTCTTTGCATTTTGGAAAATTGCTCAATGATAGTTGCATTTCCTTTTTGTATTCTCTTTTGTTTATAATTCTTGTGTTGTTAAGTAAAATTCTATTGTTTCGAGCAATCAACAAATTTATATATTAAAAAAATCACAGATAAACATGATTAAAAGAGGAAAGGGTGCTATATTATTTATTTTATTGATGTTTCTTATAGGAAACGTTGGTGCGGAAATTCTCATAAAACAAACTGAACCTATTTATAATGTTGGAGATAAGTTTGATGTTAGCATTGTTTTATTGTCTCAGAGTGAGAGAAATGAATTTGTGAATGCTGATTTAATTTGTTCCAACACTGAAGTTGATTTGTTGAAGAGCCCTTATTTTGTTGAAGCAGGTGTGCAGAAAGATATACCTCTGACTACTAAATTAAGCCAGAGTTTAATAGGGAATGCGCGAGGAGATTGTTATCTTGATGTTAGGTTTGGAGATGAAGAAGCAAAAAGTCAAAAGTTTGAGATTTCTGATGATGTGGACGTTACATTTGAACTGGGTAATCTGCTTTTGAATCCAGGAGATAATGTTAATGTAAAAGGAAAAGCCAAGAAGGTGAATGGCAAGCCTCTCAATGGCTTTTTGGAAGCTGAAGTAGAAGAAATCGATTTTAAAGTTTCAGGACTTGTTAATGCTGGGGAATTTAATTTTAATTTCACTATCCCTCAAAAAGCATCTTCTGGCACATATAAGATACAGGCAAAAGCATATGAGAAAAATGAGAAAAATGAGATTATAAATCAAGGTACGGCGGAATCTACAATAAAAGTTAAACAGATTATGAAAGAAATTGGAATAGCTTTAAACACTCAGGCCATAAAACCTTCGAATGAATTGAAGTATACTGTACTAATAAGTGATCAGGCTGATGAGAATGTTGAGGCTGATGTGGGAGTAGTTATTTATGGTCCGAACGATTTTGTCCTTGATAAGAATGTTGTTAGAACTGGACAAGCCCAAAGCATCTTGATAGGAAATAATTATGCCCCAGGCGAGTGGAGGATTGATGCTAAATTAGATGGTCTGGAAATGGTGAAAAGTTTTTTAGTAGAAGAATATGAGAATGCTTCTTTTGAATTGGAGAATCAAACTCTGATTATAACTAATGTTGGAAATGTTCCTTATTCTGGCCCTGTGAAGATAAGCATAGGAACTATAAATGAGATTAAAGAAATTGAAAATCTTCCTATTGGAGAGTCTAAGAAGTTTAAGTTGTTGGCTCCTGCTGGAAGTTATAAAATAAGTATCGATGATGGTTTAATAAAGCAAGAACTTGGAGAAGTTTCTTTGATAGGAAAGGCCGTATCTGTGAATGATTTCTCTAATGTAGTGAGTGAAAATTGGTTGGTCTGGATATGGGTTATACTAATAATTGCTATCGCGATTACTGTATTTGTTCTTTATAGAAGAGTATCTAAGGAAAAAATATTAGCTGGAGGTAAATTTTCGTTTAAAGAATTCTTTGCCTCTTTGTTTAAAAGAAAAGGGAAACCTGCTGACTTAACGGCGTCTACTAGTAAAAGCTTTGCGGAGGCTGATAGTGCTAACATAAACAAGGGAGAGAGACAGGAAGCTAACGTAGTAGTATTGAAAGTTAAAAATTTGAACGTTCTTCAAGAATCACATCCTGAAGGTGTTAAGCTAATTGATAGTTTGTTATCTAAGGCTAAGGAGGGCGGAGCTAAAGTTTACTCTGATGAAAACCATAGAATCGTTGTTTTGACGCCGGCATTAACTAGAGAAAAAGATAATAATCTGAGATCTTTACATATGGCTGAGGGTATGGCCCGAAGATTAAGAGAACACAATAGAAGATACTCTTTAAAGATAGAGTTTGGAATAGGTGTTAGTGGTGGTAGTTTAATAGTTGAGTCAAGTGGTGATAAGTTCAAGTTCATAAGTGTAGATAATACAATTACATCAGCTAAGAAGATATCTGAAATAGCGAGTGGCGAAGTATTAATGACTGAAACTGTGCATAGAAGTGTTGTAGGGAAAATAAAAACTTCTAAGATTCAAGATAAGAACCTATGGAAAATTGAGAAAATAAATGATAGGGCCGAGCATGAAGAATTTATCAGTAAGTTTAAGCAAAGGCAGAAGATAAGATAAATTTTGGAATTGGAAAAGTTTCTTCAGTTGAATTTTAGCGCCGGATCAAGCATGTTAAGAAATTCATTTTTTGGAGTTCCCTATGGTGAGAGAAAACAAATATACCATTCCGTTGAATTAAAATGTTATCAGATTTTTATCAACTTTCCTGAATCCATGTAATATCCCTTGTGACCCAAATCTGATTGTATTAAATTATTTATTATTTTTATTTCCTTATATAACTCCTTATCTTTTGCAGTGTGTACTAAGTGAGCTTTGAGACATGCTTGGCAGCAACAATAATTTGCTTCTTTTGTTTCTAGAGAACAAGAATACTCTGCTAATGAATTTCTCTTTGTGAACTTTTTCATTTCAGCTAAAATACAATCTGAAAGACTCTTTAGTGCATTAAGCGAACTGATCTTCGCCCAAGGCAGGACGTTAAATAGAGAACGGATCTTACTCTCTCTTGAAATCCCTTCACCTTTGCTTTTCCTATAATCTTTTTTTAGTATCATTTTGAAAAATTCAAGAAACCAAGAATATAAGGTTTCTTAATAAGTAATAGAGATAGCAATCTCTAAGAAAGAAATAGAGCTGATCTTACTTTTACGAAACTCGTGAACATACATTAATTATGAAGGCATATCTAGTATATATATTTATGTTTCCATTATTATTTTGTCTGGATCGGCCCCTAGAATTCTTAGGAAATGCTGTGTTTCACCTACAAGCCTTATTGGGCCGCAAATGTAAAAATATTGATTAAAATCTTTGATGTTTTCTTTCAGAAAAGTTAAGTCTATCCTTTTGTTCATGTAATTTGGTAGACTCTCCCTTGTAAGAGTATGTATTAAATTTAAAGAATTTTCCTGAAGATTGTTAAGTTCTTCTTTTAGAAATATGTCTTTTTCTGTTTTGTTTGAGAAAATTAGAGTGTTTTCTTTTAGACTTTTTTTATTTTTTAACTCTCTTAAAATTGATAAAAATGGAACGATTCCTGTACCTCCCGCTATGAAAACTCCTGAATCTTTGAAACTTATTGAACCTAAAGGATCTGAGATAAAGATAGAGCTGTTTTTTGACAATGAAAGAAGAGAGAATGTGAATCCCTTCCTTTCTTCGTAAATTTTGATTATGAATTCTAGGAAGGTGTCTGAATTTGTTGAGGCTATGCTGAAAGGTCTTCTTGTTTCTTCATTAAGCGAAAGATAAGCCAATTGCCCTTCTTTGAATGAGTAATTAACTGGTTTTTCCAGTTTGAGACTTAGAACGTTATAGTTTAACTTATTTATCTCAACTATTTTAGATCTATACATCCAGTTTCTTAATGTTTGAAGCATTAAAATTTATCGTTAGTGTGTTTTCATCTAATGGTATATACTTCTATTATGTATAAAAAAACAACTAAAACTTTAAATATCCATATCTCTCTCAACAAAATTATGGCTGATAAAAAAGAGAAGGTAGAAGAAAACGTCGAAGAGGTTGAAAAGGTTGAAGGAGAGGGTGGTGGAAATGCTTTAGTTATGATTGGTATTGTGATTGTTGCTTTAATAATTCTTGTTTATGCTTATACATCTATAACTGGAAACGCTATTTTTGGTTTTGATGGTTTTGGCAGTAATGAAGTTAGAATAGGTTTCATGGGTCCACTAACTGGAGATGCTGCTAGTTACGGACACGCTATAAAGAGAGGAGTTGAAATGGCTCTCAAGGATTCTAAATTACAAAATGTTAAAATAATATATGAAGATACTAGGTGCGATGGTGAAGAAGCCGTTAGTGCTATAAACAAACTAATTAATATTGATAAGGTTTCTGCTATCATTGGAGATGTTTGTTCTGGAGCCACTTTGGCAGTTGCGCCGATTGCTGAACAAAACAAAGTTGTTATGATTTCTGCTAGTTCTACGAGTCCTGAGATAACAAATGCAGGAGAGTATATATTTAGAACTATACCTAGTGATACACATCAAGGTAAATTTGGTGCGGAGTTAGTTTATGACTTGGGCTTAAGAAACTTGTCTATATTGTATGGAAATGAAGAATATGGTGTTGGTTTCGAAGGTGTTTTGAAGGAAAACTTTGAAAGTTTGGGAGGTCTCGTTGTTGCTGAGGAGTCTTTTGAGAGAGGATCAACAGATTTGAGAACTCAGTTAACGAAAATAAGAAAAGCAAGACCTGAGGCTATATACATAATAAGTAATTCTCCTGATAGTAGCGTTGCTGCCTTAAAACAGATAAAACAGATGGGAATTAAAGCTAAAGTTTTTGGCTCTGAAGGTCTTAAAGGCCCTGAAATTGCTGCGACCAAAGTTGCTGAAAACTTGACAATCACTTCTGTCTCTGCTGGAACTCCAGCTTTTGTTGAGCAGTATATGAGAGAACATGGACTAGCTATACAACCTTTTGCGCCACAGGCTTATGACTCCTTTAATGCACTTGCAAAAGCTATTCAGAATGGAGCTAGAACTGGTTCTGAGATAAAACTACAGTTAGACAACTTGAAGTTTAGTGGTGTATCTGGAGATATCGAGTTTGATTCCAATGGAGATGTTTCAGGAAGTTACCAAGTTTATAGATTAGTTAATGGTACTTTTGTTTTAGCTGACTATTAAGCAGAGGACTTTGAGTTTATAGGTGTTTGAAATGTCGTCTTTGTTACTTCAACTAACATTAAATGGTTTGGTAGCTGGATCTATATACTCTTTGGTTGCTTCTGGGTTTTCATTAATTTATAGCACAAACAGATTCATGCATTTTGCCCATGGAGTAATCGTTATCTTAGCGGGTTACATCCTGTTCTCTTTTTATTCTCTAATCGGGTTTAGTTTTTATTATTCTGTTTTGTCTACATTGATTTATTCCAGTTTTATAGGGTTTTTGATAAATAAAACAATTTATTCACCCTTGCAAAAGAAGAAGACGAGCAGTGTCATTCTTTTGATAGCTTCTATATCTTTGTTAATCTTGTTTCAAAATTTAATTCAACTTTTCTTTGGCGCTGGCGTTAAAGATATTGATTATATAGACATACAGAAAGGGTTAGAGTTTTATGAGGCGACAATAACTCAATTGCAAATAATTACAATAATCATTTCTTCTATACTGTGTGTTGGATTATTTATTTTTATGAAGAAAACTTCTCTTGGAAAAGAAATGCGGGCTGTGTCTAATAATAAAGAGCTTGCTGATATCGTGGGAATCAATAGCTCTAAAGTTAAAGACTTATCTTTTTTTATTGGCTCTTTTTTAGCTGGACTTGCAGGTATTCTTATTTCTCTTGAACAAAACGTTAGCCCTTCTATGGGTACAAATCTGATAATAAAGGGGTTTACAGGGGCAGTCATAGGAGGCATCTCTTCTGTGCCAGCTTCTATATTTGGCTCTTATATTATTGGATTGGTTGAAAATTTAGGAATAGCTTTTTTACCTTCAGGGTTTAAAGAAGCTATATCTTTCTTTTTGCTCTTTATTTTCCTTTTATTTAGACCTGAAGGACTTGCAAGCTTAAGGCGGAGAGTGAAATGATTTTTGAATACCTAATACATATTCTAATTCTTGTAGGGATCTATACAATTCTTGCTTTAAGTTTAAATCTTGCTTTGGGCTACTCTGGGTTGCTTAATTTAGCCCATGTCTCTCTATTTGGGATAGGAGCCTACACGTCTGTTCTTTTGAATATGCAGGGTTTTCCTTTCGTATTGTCCATAATTGCTTCTGGAATTGTGTCTGCTTTATTTGGATTTATACTTGTATTTTCAACAAAAAAGTTAAAGGGAGATTATTATGCTTTAGCTTCTTTGGGTTTTGCATTTGTTGTTTATTCTTTATTATTAAATCTTATCAGTATAACTAGGGGACCACTGGGAATATCTGGAATTCCAAGACCTAGTATATTTAGTTTCGTAATAAATGATAATTTCACCTATCTAATTTTTGTTTTGTTATTTCTTTTGATAACACTTATTTTATTTAGTAAGGTAGTAAGGTCTCCATTTGGAAAACTGCTTGAAGCTATGAGAGATGACGAACTTAGTCTGAGAATATTGGGAAAAAACACTTATCGCTTAAAATATAAGTCTATGTCAATTTCTGCTTTTTTTGCAGGTCTCGCAGGTAGTTTGTTTGCGCATTATATAGGATACATAGATCCTAATATGTTTTATATTAATGAAATCATTTTGATAATTAGTATTGTTATTGTGGGTGGGGTAGCTTCCCTTAGAGGGTCTGTTGTTGCGACGGTTATTATAATTTTTCTCTCTGAATTATTGAGATTTATACATTTACCTAGTTCTATTGTTGGACCGGGAAGACAGATAATATATTCTATAATTTTACTTTTGATACTTATGAAAAAACCTAGAGGATTATTTGGGAGGATTGACTTAGAATGATCAATGTAAAAAACTTATCTAAAAGTTTTGGAGGAATAAAAGCTTTGGACAATGTAACTTTGAACATAAATGAGGGAAAAATAACTGCAATAATAGGGCCAAATGGGAGCGGTAAAACTACTTTATTTAACGTTATTTCTAGGATAATAAAGGAAGATTCTGGAGAGGTAATTTTAAATGGGAAAAACTTATGCAAAATAAAAGATTATGAGGCTTCAAACGAAGGCCTTTCAAGAACTTTTCAGGATGTAAAACTGTTTAAAAATTTGACAATAAAAGATCATATGAATATTGTTTTAAGAAAAGATAATGAAAAGATAATGAAAAGTCTTTTTGGAAAGAAAGAAGATAATACTAGGATTATACAGGAAATACTTGATGTTGTTGGACTAGAAAAAGATATGAAAACAATAGTTAGTGAATTAAGCTATGGGCAAAGAAAACTGCTCGACTTTGCAATCGCTCTTGCAAAAAAGCATACTATAATCATGCTTGATGAACCAGTTGCTGGAATAAATCCTGCACTAAGGACTCAAATGAAAAAGACATTAAAGAATTTGAGAAGAAAGGGAGAAACGATCGCCTTAATAGAACATGATATGAACTTTGTTATGGGTCTAGCAGATTATGTTTATGTTCTTGATTATGGGAACATAATTGCAGAAGGGAAACCTAAGAAAATTCAAAAAAATAAAAAAGTTTTGGAAGCTTATCTTGGAGGTGGAAATGCTTGAAATAAAGAACTTGCATTCTGGATATAATGGTCTAGAAGTTTTAAAAGGAGTTAGTATATCTTTAAAGAAAAAAGAGATTGTTGCATTAATTGGACCAAATGGCGCGGGCAAAAGCACGGTGATTAAATCTATATTTAATTTAACTGACATAACTGGTGGACACATCGTATTTGATAAAAAAAGTTTGATTGGAATGAAAAGTTATGAACTTATAAAAGAAGGAATATGCTATGTAAATCAGGGAAGGACCGTCTTTGGAAATTTGACGATAAAAGAAAACTTAGAAATTGGGACAAAACACTATAAAGATTCTAAAAAGATCAAGGAACTGTTAGAAAAAGTTTATGAAAAATTTCCTGTGTTAAAAGAAAGGGAAAAAGATTATGCCTCTGTTTTAAGCGGAGGACAACAACAAATGCTTGTTCTTGGGAGAGTGCTTATGCAAAAATCTAAAATCCTTTTGTTAGACGAACCTTCTCTTGGTTTGTCTCCCATTTTGCAGAAAGAAATATTCTCAACTATAAAAAAACTGCGAGATGAAGAAGGATTGTCTGTGCTTATTGTTGAACAAAACGCCAGAAAAGCTATTGAAATAGCAGATAGGACTTATCTTTTGGAAGATGGAAAAATAGTTTTAGAAGGAAGCGGAAGAAAGTTTTTGAATAATAAGAAGATCAAACAGGTTTATCTTGGCGGGAGATATTAGATTTATTTTATTCTTAGCAGAGGAAAATCAGAGATTTTTATATCAATCTTATCTCCCTTTTTTATGTTGAATTCTCTAATTGAATCTATTGCTAGAATGAATTCAGATTCTGGAATTATTGATATTTGATCTCCTTCTTCTATGTTGTGTTTTAACAAATGAAACTTGTGTAAATTTCTAATGAATGGTTCTCTAACTATCATCTTTATGTGCTTTACTTCTGGAGAAAACTTTTCTCCTCCTGCTGACTTAAACCAAGCTGTCGAACCTGTTCCGGTTGAGAAAATCAATCCGGAGGAATATTGATTTTCTTCGATATTGATTCCTTTTCCATTATATTTTATTAAATATTTTGATATTAAGTAAGCCCTATTACTTGCTATAAATACTTCATTTAAAGCGATAGGAGTTTGTTTTTTACCATTTATTGAAACTTCTATTCTTTCTAATCTTTCTATCTTAAATTTTTGCTCTGCAATCTCATCTAGTTTTTCTGTTATATTATCTAAATGAGTTGTTGTAATTGCTCCTTCGCTTGTTTTTGGAGATGAATTCACAGCCAATAATTTTTGTGTTGTTAAAAAATGTGAAGATGAAAGAGCCGTGCCATCGCCACCTACTGAAATAACAAATTCAAATTCTCTCACATTCTCTTCTTTTAGAGTGTTTTTCCAAGCGTGTGAAAAAATGAATCTTTCATCTTTAAGAAAATTAAATTTATTTAAGTTCTTATAATCCTCTTTGTTTTTGAAAACAACTAGAGCTTTTATTTTAGTTTCTTTCATTATAGTATTATATAGAAAGGTCTTTTAAAATTTATTGGGAGTTTTGAAATAACTTAAAAGACATTCAAAATCATCTATAAAGGTTTAAATTTAGTAACTATATAATAACAAAAACCAAAGAATTAAATACTCATTTTGAGGGTTAAAAAAGAAGGAGAATTAGAAATAAAATGACCTCAACATTATATGAAGATCTGAGAAATGTGCAAATTGAACCAAAAGCATATCGCGCAGATTATGTAAGATTAAGCGATTTTTATGATAATGTAGGCGAAGATTCTAAAAGATTGTTAGGTGAGATAGAGGAAAGAGAAATTAAAGGCTTAAAAAAGAGAATTATAGAGAGATACGCAAATAGGCATCAGAGTATATCTAATATTTTGGACGGAAAATCGACATTCTACTCATTAGGATTACCAATAATTGAGCATGCAAAAGAAGTTGAAGAAAAGTATAGTGATAGGAAATTTGGACTTGTTAAAAAAAATGAGTTTCTTGGAATAGATCCAAGATCATCTAATGAGGTTCAAGAAGCAGTTCAATATCTTATAAGAGAAGAAATTATTAATCCTAATAATTACTTTAGATCACAGCTAATTTTACCTCAATTTATAAGAGGATTAATACAAAAATGGAATACAACCCATAAGCCTACTGGTGTATTTGGTTTTCTTGGCCTAATAGGAAAACCTATATTGGCTGGAGTAGTTAGTGGATATATTGGATATCAACATTATGAGTTTAAAGGAGCTTTAATAGGAGGATTGACTGGATATCTTTTAGGCGGAATATCAGCTGTAGGAACTATAGGACTAGAAGATTCCAACCTAGAAAAACTTTCTAAACAAATAAAGTCTTTTGAAAATGCTATAAACTTTTTAGATTCAGAAGTAAGGGAACAATTTCCTGTGAAGTCTAAATTAAGAATTGTTGATGTTGCATAATATTTAGAAAAATAAATATATGTTTTAAAATTTATTGAATCCAAATTTTTTCAGATCTATAGATTTTCCATTGATTTCTACTCCTTCTTCTTTTAGAAGTTTTATTTTATTATTTAATCCTGTGGCGAAGCCCCCTAATTTTCCGTTTGAGTTTATAACTCTATGACATGGAACTTGAGGAGCGTAAGGATTTTTGTTCATTGCGTTTCCTACTGCTCTATAAGCTTTTGTGTTTAATGCTAAAGCCAGAGATTTATAGGTTGTAACTTTCCCTATCGGAACTTTTCTTAAGAGAGTGTAACAACGCTCGTTGAATGATTTTTTTGGCATATTTTAATTATTACATAAATAGTTATAAACCTTACTTTATGAAAAGTTCAATGACGAGTCATGTAGTTAGAGCAATTATTAGTTGTGGAAATGATATTCTTCTTGGAAAAAGGAGAGATTTACCAAGTGAATGGGACATTCCTGCAAGAAATGTGGTTAAAGGAGAGTCGTATGATGATGCTCTTAAGATATGTGTGAAGGAGCAAACAGGAATTGATATAACTATTGGCTCTTATCTTGGCGGTGGCAAGATTAATGGTGGTCGGGCTGCTAGATGGTATGAATGTTTTGCAAAGGCTAAGAATGGTACTCCCCATGGTGAATTAGAAGAAATAATTTGGGTCCCAAAGAATAAAGTTATTGTACAATGTGGTGAAATGGTAACTTCTCTCTGGTCAAAATCAATTAGAGAGTATTTTTGATAGAGGAATTAGACTTATTTTATTTATGAAACTCATCCTTTTGCTATTTCTTCTAAAAGTCTACTTTCTAATTCTTTAACTGAAAACCTGTTCTTTCTTACTGCTACTTTGTTGCCTATTTCATAAACTTTTTTACGTACTTCTTCTGGAGAAGGTTTATCTCTAATTTTAGCTTCCTCGATAGTAATAGAACCAAAAAACCATTCTGATCCAAACTTACCTGTAACTTTTTGTCTATTTACAATAACTGGCCTTAAACTGTTAGGTTTGATATAACCTAAATAAACTGTATAGTGATGAGATCCATCAGAATATACATTAAAAGCGCTATCGCTCATGCCTGCTTTTCCTATAACCTCTTGATTTAAATAACAGCTAATAAGATTACTCATTGCCTTAGTTAATTTAAACTATTTAAAAATATACTTGTTTTTTGATGATTGTTTTCAACAAATCAATTATTGAATATTACTCGCTGGATCTCTAGGTAGTCTTGTCGGAATTGGTCCGCCTTGTGGAGAAGAAGTACAATATCCATCTGTGCACCAAGTGTTACAAGACTGGACTTTTGAATTAGCTATAGTTTCATTTCTTACTGCATCCCAGTCACAGATATATTCTTTTACCATAGTTGTGTTGAAGCATGAATCTTGAACATTTATTCTATATGCTTCAACGTTTACTATGCCTTTTCTATATGGTTTGTCTCCTCCATCGCTGTCTGTGCAAATTGCTTTGCATATGCTTGGCTGTCCAGAGCATTCAAAATAACTTTGAATCTGACATGTTGAAGAACAGCCATCTCCGCTATCTAAATTTCCATCGTCGCATCCCTCAGTCAATTCAATTATATTGTTCCCACACCACGGTTGCTCAAAACAGTATAAATGTGCTAAATTATCACAACGCTTATCATTGTATTGAATAGTCCATTTATAGTTTATTCTCTCCCATAATCCAAATTCTCCAAACCCCAAATAATGTCCATATGGACCACGCCAATTATAACAATTATAATCGTAATATGAGTCCCCTTGCGATGATGTGCCTGTCCAAACAGAATCATAAATGCTGTCAATTAGACTATTGTTATATTCTGTTATATTTATAGGATGATCTATATTTCCATCAGTTAAATCATGCCAGTTTTTAGCTATGATCTTATTGTTTATGGTTCTATAATCATGCAAATTGCTTTTATAAAATCTTGAGTTGACATCATCGGTTGAATTGCTCAACCATGCTTTCCATTTAGAAGAATTCGAAAAACCTGCAGATTTTGCTAAATCATCGCAAATGGCATCCCCAGCTTCTAAACCTCTAAAGATTTGATAAGTTAAACTGCCGTTATATAGATCAGAAGTTACGAAAACTTTATAAAACGGCCCCCCACAATCGCATCCATCATTTGGATTTGTGTTTCCATCGTCGCATTCCTCACTTGGAGTTTGTATTATGTTATCTCCACATTTTCCTCCTGTAAAATTTTGATTCATACATAAAGAATTGCAAATTAGACACGTTTCTTCATAAAGATTACAGGTCTCAGTTATATTATTTCCATCGTCACATTGTTCACCTTGATCTATTATATTATTTCCACAAACTACTGGTCCTGGAGTTTCATACTCCATGGCAGTCATTAGCACTGAGTCTATAAATGTTGGAAAAGTTGCCAATATTGTAGTGGAATTTGTTCCCATTTTAAACCCGCGAAGTTTTTTGTTGTTTGCTAGAATCACTTCTTTTAACCCATCGTTATCGTAATCTCCAAAATCCGCATCCCAAATGTCTCCTGTCACTTCCGTCATGAAAGTCATATTCCAAGAATTAGATATTGGATTCCATTCAAGCAATATAGCTCTACCAGGAAAAAGCGGATCACCCGAGCCTTCCCAACCTCCCGCAACAATATCTGGCTGCAGATCTTCATCAAAGTATCCAACAGCTAAACCATCTAAGCTCCCTACGATAGGAGCAATAACGCCATCTATCCAACTACCATTAATTTTATCCAGAACATAAATATCAGAGCCACCTCTAATAATTTCATTATCGCCATCTCCATCAGCATCCCCAATAATCATGCGATCGCCACAATGCTGTAGTTGCGTAGGAGATATTGCATCCTCAGAAGTCCAACCTGAATCTGTCTTTCTATAGAGCATAACAGGACAACGTTGAGCCAACCGTCCGTAAGTCACAATTTCGTTCTTACCATCATCATCAACATCTTCGATTTTGACATCCTGAATAGATTCTCTACTATTTGTTGATACAAAGGTTTCTGACCAATTTCCATTTTGATATTTATAAAGGCGCACCTTAGATCTATCTGGAATGTTTTCTCCTTCAAGTCCTACTATAATTTCGTTTCTACCATCGTTATCAGCGTCGCCAACATCTAACGCCTCTATGTGATTTGGTAGCACCCCGCTTACAATCTGTTGAGTTAGGCTATTTGTAGCATAATAGAAACGGAACACACGTAGTTGTGGTGCAGAAGCTCCATCTAGACCAACAACAATTTCTTTTTTATTATCATTATCAACATCACCTACAGCTAAGGCTTCAATTCTCGTAGGTAAATCGGCTTGCGCAATAGTCACATAAGAGCCAGTGCTATTGCGTTGGAGTATGCGAAGCTCGTTGGTAGTAGAAAAAAGAGCCACTACAATGTAATTCCTATTTTGCTCAGGAGAAAACGATATGCTATTATCTTCTATATTTTTACCTGTTTGAGCTTCTTCATTATATTTGTTATCAACATCAATAATATCTGAAAAAATAGTCGCGATCAAAACAGCAAGTGTTAATACGACCAAAGAAAAAACTATCTTGCTTTGCGGACTTTCAAGAATAAGTTTGTTATTCTTTGTATGGAATCCTCTTTTTCTATTTTTCACCATGCGATACACTATTACTTATTGAAATAAACTATGGAGCATATATAAATATTTCATCTAATTATAATTCCCTTCTTTTTAGCTTCTCTAACTATACTAACCATTTTGGAAAGTCTTTTGAATTCTTCAGGAGTATAACATAAAAAATCTACTGGTAAATCAATGTCCCACTCCAAATAAAGCGGTGGCGCTCTTTCTAAATTGTTTTTGCCTTTAAATTTTCAACCATAATTAAATCTACATCGCTTTCAGCCCTTACCTTCTCTTGCTCTGCTCTTGAACCAAATAAAACCATTTTTTCTATTTTGTGCTTATTTTCTACTTTTTTCTTAAATCTTTTCAAATTTTTTATAAGTATTTTTCTGTCCATTTAAAGACCTCCTATGCAACAACTAAAGAAAAAATTATCTTACTTCTTGTGCTTTCAAGAATAAATCTGTTGTTCTTTGTATGTAACCTTCTCTTTTTATTTTTCATAATCTAGAGCTTATGATCTACAAGAATCGAACGTTTTTAATTGCATCCTCTTAAAACCTTTTCTGTCTAAATGTCAGAGGCCAATACGAATCCCTTTTTATCAACAAACTCTTTGGTTATAGCTTCCTTTTATACCTAATTTTGTCGGTTTCCATCTTACAAAATTGTGCCAATTATGTCAACTAGTATCCGACACTTTTTTGGTTATTTAGATACTCTTTAAACAATATTTTCTATTTAATATATAATTGGGTTGCTTGATTTTCACATTCTCTCAAGAATTCTAATTCTTTCATTTATGTCTGGATGCGTTGCAAAAAGACCTGTGATTTTTTTCTTGAAGGGATCGGAGATAAAAAGAGGAGCCATGGCTTTGGGAGTTTCATGTTTCTTTTTTTCTGGGATAGAATGTTCGTGTTTTATTTTTATCAAAGCGTTCTTTAGACCTGGGGGATACCTGGTAAATTTTACTGCTGTTGCATCTGCTGTAAATTCTCTCTTTCTTGAAATTGCTAATGACACAAGATTTGCTAATAAAGGGGCTAAAATGGAAGCTAAGACTGCTAAGACAAGCAAAATAGCTCCACCTTTGCCTTCTCTATTGTCTGAATGTGAAAACCAAAGACTACGAAGGAACATTTCACCTAATATTGATATTAAACCTATGATGACTGCAACTAGAGTCATGAATCTTATGTCATAATTAGCTATGTGGGACATCTCATGTGCAATTACTCCTTCAAGTTCTTCTTTATTTAGCTTTTCTAAACAACCAGTTGAAGCGCAGATAACCGCATTTTTGGGATCTCTACCTGATGCAAAGGCGTTTATTTGATTTGAATCCATAACATAAAGCTTTGGCATTGGAAGACCTGAAGCTAGAGACATGTTTTCTGCTGCTCTGAAGAAGTTTTTATGTGAAGAAAGGGAGGCAGGTTTAGCGCCTACGGAAGCTATTGCTATTTTTGCAGAATTATAATAGCTAAATAAAATATAACCTATTGAAAATATTATTGAAAAAATCATTATTATGAAAAAGTATGAAGGGTCTATTGCTAAGGAGATTATTGTACCTAATATTAAAAAGAAAATGAATATTAATCCAATTAGAACAAAGGATTTTAATTTATTCCTAGCTATTTGATCCTGAAAAGTTAATCTTTCAACCATTTTATTTTTTAGAAAAACAGACTTTTAAAACTTGTGAAACTATTCAATATTACCTAAAGCTGAGTCTATTCCTGAGAAGACTTCATCTGAAGTATTAAGAGAATTATCTTCTAGAGAACTTGGTTGCGTGTTCTGGCCAGAACCTTCTAACTGATTGTTTTGTTCTTGTATGGTTTCTTTATTAACGCTCTTGAGATAAACACTTATCCCTACTATTAATAAAATCAAGACTATTATAATTAAAAGTTTCTTCATATTATAGAAGACCTCCACATCAGCCTTAGTTCTTGCATCATTGTCCTTATTTCCTCTTTTGTCTTTCCAGACAATACTGCTTGTTTTATCTCTACGATTTTATCAATTAAGGAAGTAGATTCATCTGCAGTTATTTTACCTAATTCATTAGCCTTCTCTACTCTTTCCTGTAAATCATATAACATCAACACAACTAAATTTCTGGTTTTGTTTCCTCTGTCTTCTGTTTCATTAGTTATCTTCTCTTTAACAAATCCAGAAACTCTTCTAAAGCAAGCATTTTTTTCCTTGTCTTTTAGTTCGAAACAACCAGCGCTTTCCTCATATAATCTCTTACATGCCTGAGGGCTTGCTGCTCTTAAACAACCTTCAGGTATTAAGTTTACTTTGGGAACATACTCTTTACCAAGAGCGAGTCTGCATTTTATTCTGTCTTTTCTTTCACTTAAATCATCACAACTTTTCCTTAAAGTTTTTAGTCTTTCTTTGTATTCCACTTTTAATCTTTCTTTTATCCTTTCCCCTACATTACCAGTCTCAAGTTCGTCTGAGGAATCGTCATCTAATTCATCCTCATCCTCGAGATCATCTGAATCAGATGAACTAACAACACTGTTATTTGTCGTTGTGTTTGTAATTGAAGAATTTGCTCTTATGACTATGTCTGAACCAGAACTGCCTCCGTCACTTGATCCTGCTGAATTAACAAGAGATAATGAGAAAATGAAAACTAAGCTTAAAACAAATAAAAGCACACCTACTTTTCTTTCCATATATTTTCTAGGAGAAAACCATTTAAAAACATGTCGTTTGGAGATCAGAAATTAACTTTGGGGACTGCTCTTGATTCTTCCGGTATTTTTAGATATTGCTTTTCCTTTTTGCCATAAACTCCTGCAAATAAATTACCTGGAAAAGATTCGCACATATTGTTGAATGTTAAGATTGAATCGTTATAATACTGTCTGGAATACGCAATTCTTTCCTCTATCGAAGCTAACTCTTGCTGCAACTGAAGAAAGTTTTCATTAGCTTTTAATTGAGGATAATTTTCTGCAATTGCAAACACTGATTTCAAAGCATCCTGAAGCTCAGCTCCAGCCTTCATTTTCCCAGGAAGATTTTTTGCAGATAATAGATGTTTTCTTGCTTCTGTAACTTCTTTCATTACTTCCTTTTCATGTTTTACATAACCTTTAACTGTGTTTATTAAATTAGGAACTAAATCTGCACGTTTTCTTAGTTGGACATCAATTTGAGACAGAGAATTGTCTACTCTATTTTCCATTACAACGAAACGGTTGTAATAAAAGATAAACATGGTCAAGACTAAGATTATTAGTGCAATTAAGAACCATAATACAAATAACATATTGGTGTTAATGAAATTCATTTTATAAAACTTTCTTTATTTACGCTTGTAACCTGCTTCTCGAAGAATCTATTTTTTCCCTTAATTCCTCTTTTGGAGGATAAGTAAACCTGCTATCGATCGTGTTTAAATAAACTATTTCAGGACCACTTGGTTCAAATTGGAGAAAATATAATAAAACTGAAAGTCTCCTTAGAGATTTTTCAGGATCATTTGGAGTTCCAGTTGTGCCATAAACTAACCCTCGTCCTACTGCACTTATATAATCCGCAGCAGAAACAGACGAACCGTATTCGAGAACTTGATGAAGAATGTCTGCTAAGTTTTTAGTAGATCCTCTTTCCCCGACTTTTAGCTTGATTCTTTCTCCTAAAGAACTTAGTGTTAAAGTCATAAAATTTTAAGATTGAAAACACTATATAAAGATTTATAATGCATAGGAAATATGTTTAAAATAATAAGATGGATAAGAGAAAAAAACTTTTGTTGACTTTTGTTTTTATTATAATTTTAATAGCTTCTATGTATTTTTTTACTGATTGGTTTTCTAAGTATACTGGTTATTTTTTAAGAGATTGAAAAGTTCTGCAAGGGAAATAGGGTATAAATGTTTAAATAGTATTTATTTTAGTGAAATTTATGTTGAGATGGGTTGCGAATAGATTAGCTGGAAGAAGAAAGACAATAGATGAACAAGTAGAAAATACTTATCGAGCTGTCAGTATTATTGGATCGTTACCTGCGGATTTTAGTATAGGTATTGCTACTAGGGATATTGCTACTAACCATGCTTCTCCTAAAGAAGTGATTGATTATTTGAGGGAGACACTTAGAGATACGGCAGGTTATGCTAACACTGGATCACATACAGTATATGTTGGTGAAACGGATGAAAAGCACTATATGGCGCTTTCTTCATCTAGAGTAATTGGTGTTTTTGGCGGAGAAAAATACTTAGATCAACCTCATAATAGAGTTGAATTAGAATTTGTTGTTAAAAAATAAAAAAAAGAAATTAGAAATTTATTCCCACAAAAACATAAATTTAAAAACCTTATTTAAGACTTTAGGATATGATAATTCCGGTTAGATGTATGGGATGTGGAAAGCCTATTGGGCATTTGTGGGAAGACTATAAGAGAAGAGTTGACTCTGGTGAAGATGCGAAGAAAGTTCTTGATGAATTAGGTTTGGAAAGGTATTGTTGCAGAGCCACTTTATTGGGACATGCAGATATGCTTCCTGAAATTACAAAGTTCAAAAAAGCTTAATGCACTTTCTTTAAACAAAAATGTAAGTTTTTGATTGGCCAAGAAAACTTTGTTCTGTTTATGTACTGAAGTCAACAAGATGTGAAAAACTAAGAGATTATCAGTTAAAAAACCCTAAGTCTTCCATTAGTGAAAACTTAATAAATTGTATTATTGAATCCAGATAAGACATAATGAGGTTTATCATTTTAGGTTTTTAAAAATTTAGAAGAATCAAAACTTAAGCTTTTGGTTTTATCTCTATGCATACGCCAGCAGCTACGGTTGAACCAGCATCTCTTATTGCAAATCTTGACATATGTGGATTCACAGCTTGAGTTTCTAAAACGAGATTTCCTATTGGCTTTAGTCTAACCTTTGCAACTTCTCCGTTCTTCAAAAAGTCTGGATTTGGAGTTTTTGTTCCATCTGGACTTGTCTTTTCTATTAATTCGATAAACTGGCATGGAACTTGAGCAGTATGGACATGGAAAACTGGAGTATATCCCTTAGCTATAACGGTAGGATGTGAAATAACTGCTATTTGTGCAACGAATTCATCGACTACTTTTGGTTGATCCTTGATATCACAAAGAACGTCCCCTCTCGCAACATCTTTCTTTCCTATTCCTCTAATGTTAACTCCAACGTTGTCTCCTGGTTCAGCTTCGCTAAGAACTTCGTGGTGCATTTCTATTGTTTTTACTTCACCCTCTATTCCTTTTCCTGTTCTTCCAGGTAAAATTATAATCTTTTGATTTTGCCTCATAATACCAGTTTCTATTTTTCCAACTGGAACTGTTCCTATACCTTTAATTTCATAAGCGTCTTGAATTGGCATTCTCAAAGGTAAATTGGTAGGTTTCTCAGGCAACTTAAATAAATCAAGTTGTTCTAACAAAGTAGGTCCCTTATACCAAGACATTTTGTCGGACTTCTTTGAAAGATTTTCCCCTTTGAATCCAGAAATAGGAATGTAAGCCATTTCATCAACCTTGTATCCTGCTTGCTTCAACACGGCTTTAACATCGTTAACAACTCTCTTGTATTCATCTTCTTTATATTCTACAGTATCCATCTTATTAATTAGAACAGCTACATCGTTAACACCCATAGTTTTTAACAACCAAACGTGTTCTTTGGTTTGTGGTTGAACTCCCGCACCTGAACCTGCAGCAACGACAAGGAAAGCAGCGTCGGCCTGACTAGCTCCAGTAATCATGTTTTTAATGAAGTCTCTGTGACCAGGAGCATCTATAATTGTAACTTCATATTTATTAGTGATTAATTTTTCATAAGAAAGATCTATTGTAACTCCTCTTTCTCTTTCTTCTTTGAATCTGTCCATGTAATAAGCAAATTCAAATCCAACTTTCCCATGTTTCTGAGCTTCTTCCTTTAACTTATCTAGCTTCTGCTGGGTCAAGTTACCTGCTTGAAACATTAAGTGACCTATAGTTGTACTCTTACCGTGATCTACGTGACCAACGAAAGCAACGTTAATTATTGGTTTTGTTTTTGCCATTTTAGCCTTGTAATATGAGGTTATTTTACTCTATATTTAAACTTTTCGTTTTTGTAAAATTATAACTCCGTCGAGAAATTAATTTGTGGACTATTGAAGTGTAAAGAGAAATAAAAAAGACATAGCCTCGCCAGCTCACGAGATTGCAATCTCGGATCCTCTAACATTTAACATGTTTGGAGTGATTCAAACCTTCCAGGTTCGAAGAGATAGCCTCGCCAGTCTGAAGAAATCTAACAATTAATTTCTTGGCACTGTCGATGCTAATTTTATCTCGTTTCACTCGATAATAACATAGCCTCGCCAGGATTCGAACCTGGGTCATGGGAGTTCTCTTACAGCACTAAAGCACATTAACCAGAGTCCCATATCCTAGACCGCTAGACGACAAGGCTATGCAATGGTGAAAATAAATTTAGTTTTAAATGTTTTTGTTTGAAGGCAAAATCAATCTTTCTCATGAATAATATCGTGATGTCCCTGTTTTCTTCTGGCTTTAAGTTCTTCAATATTCTTCAGTCCTTCACGGACGAAGTTTTCCTTGGCAAAGAGGTTTTCTTCTATTAAATTTGAAGTATAAGTTCCTCCAAGGAAATGTGGAAGAACAACATAAGTTGCTCCTGAGCTATAAAGCTTCAAAGCATCTTCAATTCCATGAGATACTGCGATTATTATTGCTTCTTTGTTTACTGCGTGAATCTTTTTTACTAATAGTATATTTGTTTCAAAATCTGGAATAGTAGAAACTATCATCTTTGCATTTCTTAATGGCAAGTCTTGCAACAATTCAATATCTTCTGCATCCCCATATTGACAATTTATTCCTGATTTTGCCAAGTTCAAAATAATTTCTGGATTGTTATCAACAATTAAGAATCTTTTTTTTATATTTTTGAAAGATTTAACTAAACTGTAACCTATCCTATTATATCCGAAAAGGAGTATGTCATAATCTTCCCCCCTATAGAACTTACCTTCATCCTTCTTTAATCCCTTGCGTTCAAAACAATTAAGATAGGGGGCGAAAAAATGATATAGTTTATTTCCATATGGAACAAAATAAGCTGAACCTCCCATGGTTATTAGTCCTATCAAAGTCATTATAGAAAGTATCTCTGGAGAAAGATGATTTAATTTTATACCTAGAGTTATGAGTATAAATGAAAATTCACTTATCTGAGAGACAGTCAGACCTGCAAGAAAACCGTTTCTTTTTGTGTATCCTAAACGACCCATTAAAAACATAACAATTATTGGATTTCCTATAAATATCAAGAGCGAGAAGATTATTATTGGAATGTGCATTCCAGATAGTGAAGAAAAAGAAAGCTGAGAACCTAGAAGTATGAAAAACAACAAAAGGAAGAAGTCACGAAGGGGCTTCATTCTAGAGCCTATTTCATATCTAAACGGGGAAATAGACAAAGAAATTCCTGCCAACAAAGCACCTATTTCCATTGAGAAACCTATGTAGTCAAAGAAACTACCTAGTGCAAATGCCCAGCCTATTGAGAACAGCAACAAAAGCTCTTGATTCTTCGCAACCTTCCTTGTTATTCGCGGTAATATATAAAAACTTATCAAAAACAAAATTATAATGGATCCTGCGCCTATACTAAACTTTTCAAATGCGAAAGAAGAAAAACTTCCTGAGTTGGAAAGCGAAGAAACAAACATTAAAATCAAAATTGCAATTATATCTTGTACTATTAAGAAGCCTATTGAGATTTTACCATAAAGAGTAGAGATATCTCCCTTATCTGATAACAATTTCATGATAATTATTGTTGAACTAAATGAAATTGCTAAAGCTATGTAGGCTGAAGTTATCCAGTTGAAATGTAAAAACAGTCCTATAAAAAAACCTAAAATAAAAGTGAAAATTATCTGACCTACACCTGTAATTAAGGAGACTAAGCCTACTTCTTTAATGACTTTCGGGTCTAAATTTAAACCAACCATGAACATTAAAACTGCGACACCCATTTGTGCAAAAGTAGATATTTGATTTACGTCCCCTAATAAGTTAAGAAAGTGTGGACTTACTATTACTCCAGCCAATATGTAAGCGACAATCAATGGCTGTTTTAATAAACGAATTATTGAAGAAACTAAAAATGCAACTATGATTATCAAACTCAAACTGATAAATGTTGATTCCATTCTTCACCTCTTTTTAATACAAGAAAGAAGCATATTTAAAGTTTAACGATAAATCCTTTGTTGAGACAAATAGAAGCGTTTTTATATTTAATCATCTCTAGATTTATTGAGGAAAGATGAATTGGATAATAGTTGCGGGTATCGTAGTTGTATTGTATGTGTTATTTATGTTTAAAATGAACAACTTTAGAACTAAAGTTGCTTTTATATTTATATTTCTCGGGGTTTGTTTTGTTTTGATGACAGCTTATTATGTTCTTTCTGATAATAAACCTGATTTGTCAAATATAGATGGATGGACACAAAGCGGTAAAGTGTACTTTTCATGGCTTACTAATGCTTTTAGCAGCGCTTTTAAAGTAACTGGCGATGCAATAAAAGAAATTGGAGGAAATGTAGCGAAAAACTCTACAAATATTACGAGAAAATGAAGATAGGAATATTTATAGTTAAATTTGTTTTTATTGGCATGTTGTTCATAGTTAGTACGGAGAATCTTTATATGAAAAATGCTGAAGATAGAGCAACTTTTGCTGGCCAGGTTTATAATTGGGTAGGGGAACTTTTCTCACACGTTTGGCAGATAACTGGTTTCGTTGTAAACTCTGAATGGTTGCCTAAAGATATGAATGAAAGTAAAAGCTCTTTTGAAGATAGTTTGAAAATTACAAGCAAACTATCTTGATCGGAGTGATCTATAGATAATCCTGTTTTGCGTGACATAATAAAAATCCCAACCTCAGCAAGCTGTGGGGTATTTTTAAGCCTCAAACTGAGACTGATCGTGGAAGCTGCGGAGTATTAATTCAGTTCGAGCAATCAACAGAATTGTCTATAACAAAGTTTTTTATATATGGAAAATGAACTTATTTTATGCCTCTATAGCTCAATGACACAAAATATATAAAGTTTCTAATTATTTATGCCTATGAGAGTAAAATTTAGAGAAGAAGTTGATCGAAAAAAGTTTTTTGAGTTGTTGAAAACTGGACTCAATAGTAACTGGAAGAATATAAGGAAAAAGTTTAATGTACCAAAATCTACCTTTGAAAAATACAAAAATGGTAAACTGCTTATTTCAGATGATTTATTTGAAAAATTATTAATTTATGTAGATGAAAATAAAAAAAAGTCTATAAAAGAAAGTATAGAAAATTTACCAGATAATTTCGGACAAATTAAGGGTGGTAAAAAAGCATATGTTATAAATTTTGAAAAATTTAAGGAAGGTAGAAAAATAAGAAGTAAATCTGGAGAAAAATTAAATAAACAGTATAGAAATTTGTTTAAGGGCTTTGACTTAAAACCAGAGGTTTGTGAACTAATTGGTGCTTTCATAGGCGATGGTTGTTTTAATGTTTATAAAAATAAAGTTTATCATATAGAGTTTTCTGGAAATTTTGGACTGGATATAGAATATTATCAAGAAAGAATTATTCCGATAATTGAATCAATCATAGAATATATAAATCCACATATTTACAAACCGAAAACAAAAAATAATGCATTAAGAGTTGTATTTTATTCCAAAAAACTTTTTTACTTCCTTAAAGAAATTGTTGGTTTTATTCCAGGAAAAAAGACATTCACTGTTGCAATACCTGAAAAAATTATGAATAATGAAGAATTAATGAGATCTACAATAAGAGGAATATTTGACACAGACGGAACAATTTTCTTGGATAGAAGAAAAAGCTATAAAAAGCCATACCCTAGAATTTCTTTACAAACGGTAAGTAAGAACCTTTATGGGCAGTTAGAAAACTATCTGAGTGAAAAATTCAGTCTTTATACATACTTTAATGAAAAAAGGCATGTTTATATAATAGAAATTTATGGTATCAATCAGCTGAGAAAGTGGATGTCTCTTATAGGTTTCTCGAATAAAAGACATCTTGATAAAGTTGCCCTAGTAGCTCAGTCGGTAAGAGCGCAACATTGGTAATGTTGAGGTCGGGGGTTCAAGTCCCCCCTGGGGCTTTGTGTTTAATGATAGTTTAGTTTCATTCTCGGTAGAGGCTTATTGTTACTTTAAAGTTATAATAATAAAAAGGTTTATATAGAAGACGTAACGAATTAGTTTATGGTTGACAAGAATAAAAAACTAGAAGATTTAGGATATTTTATAGCTCATGCTTTCCATCATGCAGTTTCGGGACAAAGCGAGAGCCCGAGATTTAGAGAGTTTTATAGGAGAACAACCAAAATGCTTTGGGATGAAAGAGGGAACCCAGAATATAGAGTATTAAATGAAGAAAGAATAGACTTATTAAGAAATTTGTTAGGTATATCAAATTGGGAGGGACCACAGAGTTTAGAAATACAGAATATAGTTCAAGGAAACTCAAAAGGGTGGAGATTTTTAGTTAAGTCTCATTTATTAATACCAAATTTAGAAGATGAGGTTGAGGCAGGATTATTGACCGATATCGTGAACGCATCAAGGAGAGAGCTAGAAGGAATACATTTGAACTTTGGCTATTTTGACTCTAAGGATTTAAAGGATTTGGAAAAATCTGGATATGCACTTGGCGAAACATTCAAACCAAATTGGCATAGTTTAGTGCCAGTAAATGAAGAGAAAGCCAAAATAGAACGCTGTCAAAAAGATCTCATTACAGACTCTTTATATGCTATCGGGTTCGCTTTTCCAGAATTTGCAAGTGCCATAACATACTCCGATGTTCACCCAGTTTTTAGCGATAGGATGATTAAATAAGAGTCGAAAACTATTTAACTTCAGATTTATTAAGAAAAGCATGGAACAAGAAGTGAAAATAAATGCTCATGAAATTATGTCAAAATTAGCAAGACTACAATTAGATATAAATTATATAAAAGAACACATGGAAGATTTGGCTCTTTCTGAGGAAGACTTGGAAGCAGTTGAAGAATATGAAAAGGAAAAGAAATCTGGGAAACTCATTTCCCATAAAGATCTTAAGAAAGAACTAAATTTATAATGCTAGAAGTAAAATATTCGAATCAAGCATCTAAATTTCTAAAGAAAATTTATAAGGAATTAGCAAACCGTATATTTGACGAAATAGAAGCGCTTCAGCAGAATCCTTTTCCACAAAACATGAAAAGAGTTGAAGGTAAGAAATTATTTAGAGTGAGAGTCGGAGATTATAGAATTCTTTACGAAATTGACAATCAGAACAATCTACTAGGCATAGTTAAAATAGACAAAAGAGAAAGAGTTTATGATTGATTTATATTCTTAGCGGAGACTTCAAACCTTAGCTATAGAGAACTTTGCAAAATTGCTAAGAGTTCTCTAACAAGAACATAAATTATTAAAAAGTGATTTGTCTAAAGCAGGAAATGGCATTTGCAGATATTTGGACAGATTTGTTACATCCTTACACTTTCAGGGTACAGAGGAACGAGAGAGAAGTTTTTTACACTCCTTTAGATAGCAAGTTGCGTATTCCTTCTGCTTCTTTTGCAAAACAAGGATTGTGTATTGGTTCCAAAAGGCCAAATGATAAGAGGGAGCTTGAGGATTATTGTCCTGTTAAGAGTTTTACAGAATGGCCAACTGTTGAAAGTCGAGGATTTATGACTGCGGATTTTTCCATTGGTAGAAGGATCAAAACATTGGAGGGATTATCTGCAAGAGCTCTTAGAGCCCCAACATTTTCTCATAAGATACTTCAATTAAGCAAGGAAGAGGTTGATCAATTTACCGAGCGAGCGTATGTAGATTTTGAAAATAGGATCGCTGGACTTGGACTTCAAACAGAAAGAGATAAGATGTTCTTTAGATTCTACTTTGTAAGTCCAGATCATAGGCCAGATTGATAAAAATACCCTACAGCTGCTGTGTTTGGTATTTTTAAGCCTCAAACTGAGACTGATTGTGGCAAGTTGCGAAGTATTAACTCAGTTCGAGCGATAAAATATTTTTTCGGATTTTAAAAAATTAATTCATATTCTAAAGAATAGCATTCTTTTTAACCTTGAGATATAGAGAAATTTAATGGGAAAAGAGAGGGTGATAAGTCCTAAATTTAGAGAAGTGCCTACTGGACCTGTAGAAAGCAGAGGAGATGCCGCACAGCGTCGCTTTGTCGCTGGGGGAAATACATCACATCTTTACTCACATGTTTACAAATCTATTTTTGGAGGTAGAGTTGCTCAACTTGACAACGGTTATACTACTGTCAGTATGCCTTGGGATGAAACTAGATATTTTAGACCTGATATTGTTAAGGACACAAAAAATGGTAAAAAATATACTGAAATTAAGGCTGTTTCAACGCGAACTTCACAACCACACTGTTCTATTCCACAATTTGAAGATTATGCCTTCTTTTTGCTGTATGGTTTAGCAATAGGAGACTCTTCTCCTTCTGTAGACTACGCCCTTTTTCGCTACGGAGACAGAAACCTTACAGGTCAACACAGTCTTAGTAATGACTCACTTGCTTCAAAACTGGCTAATGAAACTAGAGACTTAGTAGTTCTCCCTTCTAATTTGGCTATGTTTTTATTTTTAAATATGAGACAGAAAATTTACAATCAAAGTTCTTCTGCTAGCACTATAAATCAGAGAGCTTATTGGGATGTTCGCTCATCTGATTTAAATTTGCTTCATAATCACTCGCCTCTGGATGCAATAGAAAAGATTATGGCTCACAGTCTAAATATGACTCAAACTACTAGGAGAAATAAAAATGCTATGATAGATAATTTATTTTTAGACAGACTTTCTGTAGAGAGAAAAAAATCGCCAGAAATTTCACTTGGTAGGAAACAAAGATTGAAAACTTTCCCTATAACTAGGTATAAGCTATCAGCAAGAGATCAAAAAGAATGGAACGACCATTTTCTTAGAGAACATGAAAGAATCTTAGGATCTTTGGGAGTTAGGGACTTATATGCTGAAATTGGAGAAGAAGTTGAACAAGTTGATTTTAATGGGTGCGGGGAAGTGCCTTTCTAAATGAGAATTGAAGCCATATCTGATGCTGAAATTGTTCAAAATCTAACCTATTTATGCCTTATGCTAAAACTTGTTAAATAGAACTGAGAGGAAAGAAAACAAGCTGTCCTTGTCTTCTGCGTGAGTCTGTTTTAACACCATTTATTTCTACAAGATATCTGCCTGTTTCTTTATCTTCTGGCGTGTTTCCTGCACAATTTTCGAACAAAGGACATTCCATCTGGCAATGTGAATAATCGTTTCGTGCACAACCTTTCGAACCTATTACCCAAAGAACTGCATCAAGAATATGCGGGTCAAGTTTATTTTTTTTACATATTTCTCTGTAAGCCCTCTCAAGAGTTCGTACATATGATTCATCTCTGTAAATCTCTGCATTTGTTGGAGTAACTGCTTCACAATTTATTGGAATTCTTCCTTTGTGTATATCTACTTTTAAGAAGGCATTTTCTGGATCAATTGGACTCGCTAATTTCCTATCTATCATGTAAATAATAAATAAATTTGCAATTCCAGTTCCTATTCCTTTAAACTCCATTAGTCTTGCTCTTGCTTGATCTATATTTTTATGTTCAATTAATTTACGTGGATCGCCTTGATAATTATCGACTAAGTGTTTGGCATTAAATGAGAATCTTTTTGCTGGGTTTTCTTCTCCATTGCCTTGCAAATTGAACTGAAAATCTTGACGAAGAATCGTTTCTATTTCTGTTTCTTTTTGTTCTGCGACTTTTTGGGGATCAAAAATCCAACTTTTCCTGGGATTGTGCCAAACTTTATGAGCATTTCTTGTTATTACGTCGCTTAGATTCATTCTTTCAAAAAACACACAAGTCCAAAGATATTGTGTCGCTAATCTTTGCTCTTTCGGTTCATCTGTTTGAGGAAGATTTTCTAGTTCTTTAGGAATATTCCATTGTGGTAAAAAACGTCTTATTCCTTTTGAAAAAATACCTCTTTCTTTAGTCGCATCTTCATATGCTTTAAGGCAAATTGCCTCTAGCTTAGCTTCATCAAGAACAAAATCAAACTTACGCTCTTCTTTAGCCATTATTTTGTTCTATAAGAGAGTTATAAAAACTTTGTTGCATTGATTTGATCATTTTGAATACTTATTGATGCTTCGAGCCATTCATCGATTGAAAAATAGGTATAGATTCCGCTTGTGTTTGATAGAAATTCTAAACTATATTTATTTTTATTTTTTTCTTTTATGTCTTAGATATTCTACTAAAGGAGGTATAAAAGAAGCAATTATAATTAAGAAAATGAATAGAGTTAATCGCTCTTCCACAAAAGCAAAGCCTCCAAAGAAAAAACCAGAGAAAACAAAAAGAGCGACCCAAGCAAAACCACTTATAATATTGAAGCCTAAAAATCTTGTATAATTCATTTTTCCAACACCTGCTACGAATGGGGCAAAGGTCCTTATTATTGGGATAAAACGAGCAAATATGATTGTTTTTCCTCCGTGTGTTTTATAAAATTGCTTTGTTTTTTCTAAGTATTCCTGTTTGAAAAACCTACTTTTTGAAAATACTCTCTCGCCGAAAAAGCTGCCAAACCAATAATTAAGAGTATCTCCTAATATTGCTGCTAAAGAAAGAATAAGAAAAATAAAGAAAACGTCGAGTAAACCTTGAGCTGCAAAGGCTCCTGCAACAAAAAGTAGGGAGTCTCCAGGAAGAAAAGGTGTGAAAACAAAACCAGTTTCTAGGAAAATTATTACAAATAAAATTAGATATGTCAAAGAACCGAAATTTGTTATTATTTCGCTAAGATATTTGTCAAAGTGTAAAATAAATTCTATAAAAAAGCTTAAACCCATTTAGATAGTTTTTCAATCATGTTTAAATATTTATTTATACTGGCAAAGTGATGAAAAGACAGCCCATAGTTGCTTTAGCTCAAATAAGATATTTTGAAAGCGAAAATAATAATCTTGAAAAGATAAAAGAATATATTAGACTGGCTAAAAAGAAAAGAGCAGATATTATTTGTTTCCCTGAATCTTGTGTGCATAAAACAAAGGTTCTTGATTTTGATAATGAAATGGTTAATGAAATAAAAAAGGAATGCTGCAAGAATAAAATATGGTGCATTATAAACGATTCAATGAAAATTAAAGGCGAGAAATACAATGCTTCAATAATTATTAATAGAGAAGGAAAAATTGTTGGAGAATACAGAAAGATGAATTTATATGGCGATGGAGAAGATTTTCGTTCTGGTAAAAAAGTTAAAGTTTTTAAAACGGATTTCGCTAAAATAGGAATAGCTATATGTTGGGATCTAGCTTTTCCTGAGCTTTTTAGAAAAATGAAAAAATTAGGAACCCAGATTGTTTTCTGTCCTTCTCAATGGAAATATGAATTATGTGCCCATGAAGGAAATAAATATGAAAATAAACATAAGGATGGGGAAAGAGCCCTTCTTGAATCTTTAATAAGATCAAGAGCATTTGAAAACTTGTTCTATGTAGCTTTAATAAATCCAATACTCAAAGACAAAGATCAAGTAAATTACTCTGCAATTGTTTCTCCTCATAAAATACTTGCACAAATAAATGAAAAAGAAGGGCTTATCACAGCAAAAATAGACCTTAGTAAGATAGAGAAGCTACATAAGATTTACAATCCTAAGAAAGTTATTTAGGTTGAGTAATCTTATGTGTGCACCCTTAGGGTTAAATCTCTTATATAAACCGATAATTAATGAGGTTTTGACGATATGCTTCACCAGAGAATATGACTAAACAGTTTAACGCTCTAAAAGAGAGTTGAATCTATGAATAAGGTTTATAATCTTGGTTTTTTACTTTTCTATTATGAAAAAAATAATTAATTATTACAAAAAATCTTTTGAGATACTAAATAAAAATAAAAAATTGATATTTCTCTTGTTTATTCTTTATTTTTTGATACTGTTTATAGGTTTAGCCTATAACTGGAGCACTTATAAAAATCCTTTCAGCTCAGATGATTCTCAAACAGCTTTTAATGATTGGTGGAAAGCGAATATGTTAAGAAATACTTTCCAGGCAAATTTTTTCTATCTTTTTTTCCATAATGTTCTAGCAGGTGGTTTTCGCATTATTTCTGGAATATTCTTTTCTATAATCCCTATAGGTTCGATTGTAGATGATGCTTTGAGTAATTCCTATACTTTAGTATCAGAAGTGATTGAAAGAGGTTTTTTAAGCTGGTTCTGTAAGTTTATTCCTCATTCTATTTTTGAAATTCCGGCACTAATTATTTCTTCCGCATTAGGTGTGTCAATTTTTTTTTCAGTTTTGAAAAAGAAACAAAGATTTACAAATTTAAAAAATTCCTTTAAAGATGCATTTATCGTATTTGTTTTTATCATTTTACCTCTACTTTTGATTGCTGCAGTAATTGAATCATTTTTAATAATGATATTTAATTATTGGTAGAATATATTGGTGTACGGGACTAATAATATAATTTGTAACCTTCTTGTGCATACAGGTTATCACATTTTTATCATAAAAAGTGCAATACTAATCCGAGGGGCGTTTACCCTCCAAATCAATAAATTTCTATAAAATATCACAACTTCTTATATCTTTGATTCCAGAAGTTTGAAAACATGTTCTACGATAACTTCTCTTTGATTTTCAAAGAAATCTAAACCTGGCTGAGCATTTATTTCTAAAACAAACCAACTATCTCCTTTTTTCAATAAATCTATCCCACAGACATTTATTCCAGAAAACTTAATTAATTTTTTTATTATTGGTTTTAAATTTTTATCAACTTTGAATTTCCCGATGTTATGTGCGTAAACTCCTGTCGCTTTCCAGCTATTACTTTTTTTTATCGCGGTCTGCACTATTTTTTGTCCAACTGTTGTAACTCTGTAACTTGATGAAGGAATAAACTCCTGCGCGATTATTGGAAACCTTTCTGAGCTTTTTTTCCAAAATTTATTTATTATTTTTATTGCTTCTTTTGGATTATCTGCTTTTTCAACATAATTGCCTGTTGTACCGTAGACTCTTTTAACAATAACTGGCCAATAATTGAAATCGATCAGCTCTTTCTTTATCAAGTTTAAGTCTTCCGATAAAAGAATAGTTTGAGGAACAGGAAGCTTATGCTCTCTACATTTTAAATAAAACATCCACTTATCTTCCGTATAATAAAATGTCTTTGATGAATCTATGACTTTTTTTCCTAGCTCTTCAATTGTTTTCACAATCTCCAAAGCAAAATCTTCAGCGCTATTATTGTAAAATATATCACAGTTTTTTACTTTTTCTTCTAATTCTTTTTCTTCCAAACCCTGAAGAAGATTTATCATTATTAGATTAACTTTTCTTTTTTTGGCTATCTTGATAAAAGCCTTTTCATCTTTAGTTAACTTTTTATCAGAATATATATATCCGATAGTCTTATTTTTCATAATATGAAATAGAAAGATATATATTTAAGTTTAGTTCTTTTTGTAATCAGATGAAAAAGCCTTATATAAGGAAGTTTAGAGATGTTGGAGCATTTAGTGTTTGGATAGTTGATGGGAAATATGTGAGAAGCTATATAGATGAAGAGTTCACAAACTTCGGTCAACACTTTAGATTCAAATTCATTCCTAAGAATGAATTTTGGATTGACAAAGAGAATTCTGGAGATGAAAGCAGATTTTTTATAGATCACCTGCTCTTAGAGAATAGTTTAATGAAATCTGGAGTAAAATATAAAAAAGCGATAGAGACTGCTGACCTTAAAGAAAAAAAAGAGAGATCTAAAAGTTCATTTTACAAAAGAAATGTTAAACTTGAAAGAAAACACGATAAGAAATTAATAAAGAGAATTCATAAAAGCTTGTTGAGAAGATATAGTAATGAACGAATTAAAGTTTGGGTTGTAAATGGGGAATTAGTAAGAGATTTGTTTTTTATTGATTTTACAGAGGGAGGACATGATAAAGTTTACAAATTTGTTCCTATGAATGAAATTTGGATCGATGACGATCTTTCTAAGGAAGAATTAAAGTTTGTTTTGCTACATGAATTACATGAAAGGAACCTTATGTCTAAAGGTGAAAAATATGAAAAGGCGCATTATTCCGCCAGTGAAATTGAATATCATTGCAGACATCATCCAAAAGAAATTGATAAAAAATTGAAAGAAGAGATGTTGAAGTAAAAGGTGGACTCGGCATGCCGCTACGCCGAGTCCTTTCATCTCAGCCATTCAGAGATGAATATGACAAGGTTTATATATTGCTTAATGTATTGATAAATGTTTTGTATTAAAAGATGGTGAATCGTAAGGTCAATTTCGCTTTGTCCGCTTGTTGTTTTTTACTCTTTGTTGCGTTGATTAGTTTTTCTTCTGCTTTAGATGCTAATTTTAGTATTGTTGGGAACCCTAAAGCTTTCATTAATTTAAAAGAAAATAACACTTTTAATTTTACTGTGGGTGCTATGAGCGAGAACATCAGTCAAATAAAAATAACCTATATAACTTCTTTGAGCGGTTCTGAAATATATACTTACGTAAATGGAACCAACGGGACTGGCGCGGTAAGTGTTTTCTTTAATGATACTACTAACTATAGCGGAGGCGTTTCGAGGACTTATACATTTGTTTTTGGTAACACCAGCTCTGCTGGAATCGTTGGAAATGGTTCGACAAAAAATTTTTGGATAACAATTAGTGCGCCTAGGGCTATACAAAGCGCCCCTAATGTAGTTATTAATGCCACAGGTTTATCTGGAAATACAAATTCAACATCATTTCAGCTTTATTCTGCATTTGCATTTAGTGGATATGTGCTAAATGAAACTGGATGTTCTACATGCTGGCAGAATGGAACTAATGTTAGTATCTATGGAATTACTAATTCCCCAGGTGGAATGGGGCCGCCTACTTCGGTCTTTCTTTCTGATTCTATAACTAATGAAAGTGGTTACTTTAGAATATCTCAGGTGAATAATTCTGGTGGCTTCAATGGTTTTAAACTTAAAATGATAGTTTACAATGCAACGAACGTGGCTACTAAAGTTGGCTCAATAATGCCAGAATTTCCTTCATTCATGTTTTATGGAGGAGGAAGTGGAGAGACTGGAGAGTTTGATATGTCTCTCAATGGAGCTACTTTCTATCTTCAGCAGGCCGCAACAATAAATCTTTACGCGCATAATGGCTCGATTCCAGTTAATTTTGGATATGAACTTGTTGATCAAGTTTTGGGATTTCCTATTGAGAGCAATGTTCAGGGAAGAGTAAATAGTACGAGTGTAGTTGTTCCAGCAAATAGAGCATATACTGTCTCTCAATACAGAATGTTTTCACCTCCTGGATCTACCTTTGGATATGTGATGAGTTCTATTTGTCAAGGAACTGACTTCATGAATAGTACAGATTGTCCTACTCCTCCAAAATCTATTTCTACAGGATCTTTAAGTGGCGGACAAATATACAATGTCAATCAAAGTCTTGTTGTTAGAAAGGCGTATGTTCATGGATGCATAAATCCGGCTGATGGATCAAACAATACTGGAATTAATTTGACGGCTATATCTATAAAAATGTTGCCTTGGACATCCGCTTCTGGAAGTTTTGTACCTCCGAGGAGCGGAGATGATGGGACAATAAATATTTCTTCACCTAACCAATTCAATAAAAGTTACCCTGGTTGTTTGGCCTATTATAATATTTCTTTATTGAATAACACAGGATATATGCTTGAGATGTACGCAAAAAATTCTTCCAATGAAGCTGGAAATCCAGGCAATGCTAATAACCTCGCAGGTTTTAAAAATCTCACTTCTCTTGACGGTCTTCAAGTTAATATTACGCTTTATAAATTGGTTGGAAACTACTTCGCTGGTTCTGTGAGTGGTTTGCCTGTCAACACTTCCGCCATGAAGATAAATATTGTTAATTCTACAGGAGGGCCTATAACTACCCAGGTCAGCGCTAATGTGAAAGTAAAAAACACTAATGCAGGCATAGGCACTGTTTACTATATGATTGATTCTTCATCTATAACAAACGGTACGTTTTACCTTCCAGTCCTTAACAACTCAAATTATGCTAAGGTAATGGTTTTTTCTAATAACGGACCTCCAAAAGAAACGAGCATCAATTTGAGTGCTGCTGAAACTAACGTTACTGTAAAGTCTATGAATGGTAATGACAAGGGATTTAGAAAGCTCCAGTCAAATGGCAGTTTAGATGTTTTGAACGCCACTTCAACTTCCATAAAGTTGAGGTTCTTAAGTGCAAGTCAAACTGGTTGCGATGTTCCTAATATTCCTGACAATAGTAGTTGTGTAATAACTACTATGGACGCTAATAACTTTAACCCTTTGAAGGCCATGCTGGCTGGGAAGGTGAATATGGAAATAAAAATAGCAAGTACTAATACTTCTTTGATATTCCATAATTATGATATGATGTCTGCAAAGCAACCGCCTATGGATTCTATTATGGATGAAAATGCAAGCTCTAGAAAGACTTCATCTGGCTTGGCATCTGTGCAGGATCAATGGAACTTCGGCAGCTTTGCTCCACCTGATTCATATTCAAATGTAACCATAACTATGCCTTATTCAGATACATCATCCTCTACTAACTATATTAATGACTCTAAGGAAATAAATGTTTCTTTAGGTGCTTTATATGATGAGAATAATAGAGTTGTTTGGAATGTCACTAGGGGAGATACTTCGTCTAATTTAACGGACGAGTTTATTGATTATAACAATACATTCTATAATGGTTTGCTTTTAACTGGAGGGGTAGTTTGTGGAAATTACACGAACCAGACTTGTTTTGTGAACACTTCTGCGAACTATATAAGTATGAAAGTGCCTCATTTTTCTACAGTTGGCGCCGTTGTCTTGGGGGCATCTACTTTGTCGAGTTCAACTACTGCTTCAACTACTACATCCACCGGTGGCTCTTCTTCTGGTAGTAGCGTTGTCAGTACTTTCTGGAAAAATACATACAGCTATGATACAAAGGAATTGATGGAGAGCCTCCCGCTTAGTAGAGAATTAAAAAAAGCAAGTAGGATTAAAGTTAAGATAAGCAATGAAGCCCACTACGTCGGTATTGCTTCAATTAATCAAATGCAAGTTACAATAAATGTGTCTAGCAAACCGCAGGAAGCTACTTTGATTTTGGGAGAGGAGAAGAAATTTGAGGTTAATGAGGATGATTATTATGATCTAAAAGTCAAGTTAAATAGTATACAGAATGGCAGCGCCAATATAACGATTACTGGAATTCATGAGCAGTTAATTAAACAAAATGACGCAAAAGATAAAAATAATGCGACCATAACAGGAAGTTCGGTTGACGTGGATGGAGAACAGGAAATTGCCAGTTCTCCGTTGTCTGAAAAAAAATATGGAACTGTTATTTTGATATCTGTAATCTTACTTGTCGTTGCATTGGTCTCTTTTATATGGTATTTTGTAGATAAAAAGAATAAAAACCGGTATGGTAAAAAAGGATTTTATAGTTTTGTTTTCTTCTAATTTAGAATAAATCAACAAAGGTTCTGCAGAAACGTTCTTTTGCTATTTTTAGACCTTTAGTGCCTTCAGCAGTTAAAGAATAATAAATTGATTTTCCTTCTTTCTTTTCTTTTATTAAACCGGCTTCTTTTAATGATTTTAAAGCAGGGTAAACGGTTCCAGGGCTTGGTTTCTCTCCTTTTCTCTTTTCAATCTCTTTCGCAAGGTCTTGCCCAGACATTTCTTTTTTTGAAACAAGGAATAAAATAAGGAAAGAGAGAAAACCGCGCATATCACAGCAATAACTATCTGGACATTTTTCTTTTGACATTTTATTATTGGGTGACCGATATATTTAAATACTTGTATTGTTCTTATATCGCATGACCGATACTAATATGAAGAAATTTCCTGAAAATCTCTATGTAAACCGCAGCAAGTTGTTGGATATTTTGCGATTTTCCAATGCGGAAATTTCTAATTACCATTTGGCCGATGCAAACATCGGAGTGTTAAGCTCAAATGGCAATGAAAGGAGGTGGATGTAAAATGGAGTGTTATGGATATTCTGGAGGAAGCTGTGGCTCTGGTCGAACAATGAGAGGTTTTCTTACAAAGGAAGAAAAGATACAAATGTTAAAAGATTACAAGGAAAGCCTTGATAAAGAGTCTAAAGGAGTAGGGGAGAGAATTTCTGAGATTGAAGATGAGTAAATCCTCTTTTTATTTTTTTGTTTTATTTTTATTTATAGGGAAATTTATAAAGATTGATCTTGTTATTATTTTATGCAATCTTTAAAGATAAAAAAGAAAACAGGAATGTTTTTAATAGCTGTTTTGGTTGTTTTAATTATGGCTGTTGTATTGATTCAGAAACAAGGAGAAAAGGCTAAAGTGGTTGTTTTGGAAACTAACTATGGGAAAATAGAAATCGCGTTGGCTAAAGACATGCCTATAACTGCTGGAAATTTTGAGAAACTTGTAACTGGAGGCTTTTACGATGGTTTGGTTTTTCATAGAGTTATAGAAGGATTTATGATACAAGGTGGAGATCCTAAAGGAGACGGCACTGGAGGACCTGGCTACACAATTCAGGATGAATTTTCTGATAATAATCATAATTTGAGGGGAACCATATCCATGGCTAATGCTGGACCAAATACTGGAGGAAGTCAGTTTTTCATTAATGTAAACGATAATGTGTTTTTAGATAGAAAGCATCCTGTCTTTGGAAAAGTTGTAAAAGGTATGGATGTAGTTGATAAAATTGTAAATGCAAAAACAGATTCTAATGATAGGCCTATTGAAGAAATTAAAATAATTAGAGCGAAAGTTTTGTGATTAATTTTAAATTATCTCTTTCCTTGTAATCTCTTGATAGCTTCTTCTCCAAGTCTTTCTTTCTTCAAGTAAAAGCTATCTTTGAACTCTTTCCAATATCTTTCTCTATCGTAGTGCATTAGCGCTATGAAAGTAATAATCATTGTGATTAAAGCACCTAGGCCAGCTAGAGCCATATCTTTAATTGCATCAAATTCATCCCCCTGTGTGCCTAAATAAGCAATTCCAAGGTCTCCTCCGAATATGACTGCTGTTAACCATTCTATTATTTCGTATATTGCACTTAATGCCAAAACAAATTCTATAGGGAGATACAAAGACCAAAACCCTTTAACTTTGCTAATTCTGATAAATGTCTCTCTGATTGCGTAAACCATTAAAAATCCAAAGCAAAAATGAACTACCCTATCATAATGATTTCTCCCTAAGGCTAAGAAATCTTTTAACCAATAACCAAATGGAACTTCTGCATAAGTGTAATGTGAACCTATTATGTTCAAGACCATAAACACAAACATTAGGCCATATGAAAGTCTAGAATATTTGAACCATCTATGTGTTAGATATAAAATAATTAGGAAAGTTAAATTTATTATATTTTCAAGTATCCAATCGTTAAAATATTTTACATTGAATGCTAGGATCAGCCATATCCAAAGGAAAAGAATAAACAAGAGCAAATGATAACTATCTTTTTTCTTCATTTTTATGAAAACATGATTGAAAAATATTGAAACTAAAAGTGAAATGATAAAAATAGTCCAAGGTCCGAGAACAAGATTTATTACAATTGGGGAATTCCAAACATATTTGCTACCAAAACTCACTGTCAATGAAATAAAAGTCCAAAATCCGGCGTTTATTACTAAGAATAGATTTGCTAGTCCTTTTTTATGATAGGAATAGGTAATTGTTCCTAAAGTCAATATGCACATTATTAATTTAGAAAAGAATCCTAGAGAATCAAATCTTTGCCCAAGGAAGAAATAAAGAAGAAGTATAAACATTAAGATAAAAAATAGAAGGAGAGGATTTGTCTTTTCTTTAAAAATAAAGTTCTTAACTCTTTTCGCCACATTTTGAGAGCACTTTTTATTATTTAAAGTTTTCTTGATAAAATTGTTGTTTATTCTTTAGGCAACTTGCCTAAAATTCCTCTTTTTCTTTTCTTTGCTGGTTTCTTTTTGTTGTGCCCGAATCCAGAAGTTGCGTATTTACTTCTCATACCTAATTTAAAACTATGGAGAATATATACCTTCCGATAAAGAGGATTTTATAAAATTGCTCAAAATCTCTGATGATAAGTTTTAATTCTTAGAGTATAATATTTTACCACAGAAATATATTTAAAGCGAAAAATAGGAAGAGAGAAATGGCTGTAGCAAATAGATTTGAAGAAAATGAACATCTTGCAACTGGGTTGTTGGGGTTTCTTAGTGCTAATGGTGTACCAACTGATATGGACAAAATTTATAGGGTTGTTTCCGTGGTTGGAGAGGTAATAGCTAGATCTTTCGATATCCCTCGCTCTGATATACACCCTGAAAGTAATCTGACCAGAGATTTTGGAGCTACTAATGTTGAATGGCTAGACGTGTCTCATGAATTAGGAAAAAGACTAAGAATTGGAGATTTACAAGAAATAAAACCTGGAATTAGGCTGAACAATAATGATAGAACTTTGTATGTGGATTCTATAGACACAACAGAATACTTTGGCTTGTCTGTAAGAGCTATGGCTCCCCAGGATGTTGATAGACTCGGAAGGGAAAGATCTGGAAGGGCTTTTCTTGAAGGAACTAATGTACTGAGTTTAATGGTCTATGCTTATTCTAGAATGAGTTGAAAGGGAATAATTTTTAAACTCCTTAACTCAGAAAGGCTGATGAACAAAATGAGGTTTGATGCCAGCGGTAAATTTGTTGGTATCGAGGGAAATGGAAGTATTATTGAGTTTAAGAATAGCCCTGAGAAGACTAATGGAGAGACATTAAAAACATCTGAAGAATTGGAATTTTTAAAGGAGATAAAAAAGGTTGATAATGTTTTCGATAACCCTTATTGGAGTTTATATGACTCTGAAAAAGAGCTGAAACCTTTAACCTTTTCAAATGAAAAAACGCAGGAAGACATTGTCAAAGAAATAGTTGGACATATAAAAGATGGAAGGAAAATTGTTCTTCTTAAAGGCGCGTGTGGAACTGGAAAGTCGGCTATTGCTCTGAATATTGCTAGAAACCTTGGAAAAAGTTGTATTATTGTTCCTATAAAAAGTCTGCAAAGGCAATATGAAAAAGATTATACTAACAAGAAATACCTATTAAAGAAAAATGGAACAAGAATGAAAATTGCAGTTATAACTGGAAGAGATAACCATGATTCAATAATTTATCCAGGAGTTTCTTGTGCTGACCCTTATTTGCCAGACACTATAAAATTAACTGAAAAAAACTATGAAAAAATAAAAGAGTATTACTTAGAGAACCCTTTAATTTCTAATAAGGCTCTGCCTAATATTAAAAATTTAAGAAGAATGTCTATAGCTCCTGCTAATCCTTACTGGAGCCCTATATTTAATTCGGATATTGAACTTAATCAAATAAAAGATGCTAAAAAATACAAGTATGAAGGTATAGGTGGAAAGCAATTTACTTTTTATCATAGAAAAAATGGATGCTCTTACTATGATCAGTATCTTGCTTATACTGAAGCAGATGTTATAATATTTAATTCTGCTAAATATCTTGCAGAAATGGCTTTGGAAAGAAAACCTATGAGTGAGGTAGATATTATTGATGAAGCTGATGACTTTCTTGATAGTTTGACAAATAGTTTTGAATTAAATCTAACAAGGCTTTCTGCTTCTTTGAAAAATTTGTATCCAGAAAAAGAAAGCGCTATAAAAGCAAAAGAAAAAATAGTGAATTTAGTAGATTTAGAAGAGACAAATAAGAAAGCTCTAGGAATTGATGAGAATAAAATACATAAAATAGAAGAAACTAAAGTTATTGAAATTTTCAAAATATTATTGGATAGTTTAGAATTGCAATCTGAAATTTTAATTGATGAAACAAATTATGCTAATAGTGTTCTTGAAGCTGTAGAGAATTTCAAAGAATCTTTCAAAGACACATATTTAACTTATAAAAAGGAAGAAGATAATCTTTATGTAAATATTGTCAATACTGATCTGGCAAAAAAATTTAATGAGATAGTAGAAAAAAACAAAGCAGTTATTTTAATGTCTGGGACTTTACACTCTGCAAGCGTTATGAAAAACATTTTTGGAGCTAAAGATTTCGCCACTGTTGAAGCTGAAACTTTAAACCAAGGAAATATAGAGATAGTTAGAACTGGCAAAGAGTTTGATTGTAGATATAGCAATTTTCAGAATGGAACCAATAATAGAGAAGATTATCTGCATGCTCTTTCATACGTTATTGAAAGATCTGTAAAACCTACATTAGTGCATGTCAATGCCTTTTCTGACCTGCCAACTCGCGAAGAAACAGAAAAATTTGATGTAGGAAATTTGAAGACAAAGGAAGAGCTGATTAAGGAGCAGTATGATGATAGAGATGGTAGAAAAATTCAAATGTTTAGAGATGGATTAGTTAACTCTTTATTCACTACAAAATGTTCAAGAGGGGTTGATTTTCCTGGAAAGATGTGTAATTCTGTGGTTTTTACTAAGTTTCCAAATCCTAACGTGCGAGATATTTTTTGGAGAATTTTAGAAAAGACAAAACCTGAATATTATTGGGATTTTTATAAAGATAAAGCTTGGAGAGAATTTTTACAAAGAATTTATAGAGCGGTTAGATTTAAGGAAGATCACGTTTATGTTATGTCTCCTGATTTAAGAATATTGAAAGCTGTAAGAGAATTACAAGAGAAAAGCTGATTTATTAGAAAGTTATTAGCCAATTTTTACTGGAAATATAGTTTTTACATTGGTGGGAATACGGCATTAATAGAATTAGTTTATTTTTGCTCTCTGGAGCGCATTAGTTACTTCCTCTAGATTACTACCGTCGTAGCGGATCACTTGTTCATGTTTAAAATCTCTATTTTCTTCATTTGTGGGCATGATTACTAAACCTCTATTTCTCCACTTGAGCCAACCTTCAATATAAGATGGAAAATCATCTACCAAAACTCTCCCATAGACCTGGGACTTATCTCGCGTTATTGTAATATCCGCATCGTTTCCCAAATTTTTATCCACCCATTTTTTCTTCCCTGACCAAGAAAATGGATTTCTTCTCGGACCCTGCGTAAGAATTACTATTCTATAATCTAACTGTCTAGCAACTTTTAAAACGTCCCAGCCGAGTTGAAGTTTAGGTAAGTTTTCCCACCAGCTTTCTGTTGATCTTATTAAATCTGCACGATTCCTTATGTAATCAGGCGAACCGTCTCTTACTGGATGTTTGTACCTTTCTTCAACTGGGTTCCTTAATTTTTCTAAATCTTCAGATAATCTAGTATGATAATCGCAAAGAGTTCCATCAAGATCAAACAAGGCTATGTTTTCTGGCTTCATAATACCATAAAATAAATCCTTATTCTTTATAACAATTATTACACTCAAGAAGTTAAATAAATGATTAAATTAACACAAGTTATTTAAATTAATTAATTAATTATCAATATGGATAAATTGCTTCTAAAACCCGCGATGTTTAAACCATCTTTTAATGATTGGGAGATTACTGGTGTTTTAAACCCTGGTGGAATTAGAATGCAGAATGGTAAAATTTGTTTATATGTTAGAGTTGCTGAGAAACCAAAACAAAACTCAAGCGGAAAATTGATGTGTCCAGTAATAGTTTCTAAGGATGAATATAAAGCCGAATCAGATTCATTTAATAAAAAAGAAATTAAGATTCAAAATGGGAATGTTTTATATTTGAAGAATTCTATTTGCAGGCTAACTAACATTTCACACTTTAGAAAAGTTATTTTGGAGGAGAATGGTTTTGAAGTTTCAGAGATTTCTGATAAACCTAATTTTATGGGAATTCCTGGGGAAAGTGAATATGGTGTTGAGGATTGCAGAATTGTAAAACTCGAAGGAAGATATTGCATGACTTATGTTGCTGTTTCTAAAGACAATGGAGTTTCTGTTGCACTTGCAACATCTAAAGACTTAACTAACTGGGAAAGAAAAGGAATAATATTTCAAGAGCAGAACAAGGATGCTGTTCTTTTCCCCGAGAAAATAAAAGGCCTATATGTTGCTTTAAATCGGCCTGAAAGCCAATTTATTTTTAGCAGGCCTAGTATCTGGATTTCTTATTCTAAAGATCTTATTTATTGGGGAAGAGAGAAAACAATACTGAGAGTAAGAGAAAACTCTTGGGGAGATAAAAGAAACGGCGCTGGTGCACCTCCTTTGAAAACGAATAAGGGCTGGCTTTTGATTTATCATGGTGTCGGAAAACTAAATGGAAAAGATGCTTATAGCACAGGCGCGGCTTTACTAGATTTAAAAAACCCTGAAAAAGTTATAGCTAGATCACCGAAAAATAAGCCTTTATTTTACCCAAAGTATGATTATGAAAAAAAAGGATTTTACAATAATGTTGTTTTTCCAACTGCGGCTATTTTTACTAAAGATAAAAAAGAAATTTTGATTTATTCTGGTGCCGCTGATAGATATGTGAGTGTTAGGAAACTGAAAGTGAGCGAGATCTTGCAGCATCTCGAATACTACTAGCTTTTTGAAAAATAAATCTGTATTTTTCATATGGGCTTTCAAAGCAAAGTCTTGCAGTACTTGCTATATTTTTTCCATAACCTATATTCCATATTTCTAAATCTGATCTTAATCTGCACATTTCTGAAGGTTGCAAAGAGAATGAATCATGTAGTTCTTCGTCTAAAAAGTCAAAACGGACTATGTACCCTCCACCCCTTTGTGTGAATTGACTAAGTTGAATTAAAAAGACTAAATTTCTGGTTGTTCTTTCTTCTATTTGTATTCTGTCATCTTTAAAAAAATCGTATCTGACTTTAGACATTGAGATTTTAAGATATATAAGTTAAAAAGGATTATGTTAGTGAGATTGTTATAAAAAGTTAGGCTAAACAGATAGCGTTTACCACAATTATCTTTAAAAGTTTGCAATATGCTCTAAATAAATGGGAAGAATGAAGAGAGGATTTTGTTTGGTGTCTCAGCAGATAAGAGATGAAATTATAGAAGGCAGGATTATTGTTGGAGATAGAAATTTATCTAGGACAGATAGTGGCGCTTTTATTGATTCTGATCTTGAAAGTAGAGTTCAGCCCTCTTCCTTTGAACCGACAATAGGAGATGAAATTTTTGTTTTGGATGTTGAGAGAAATGTTGTATTTGATTCTTTTAGAAGAAAAAAAGTTTACAGGAGCTTACTGGAAATACCCTCAAGACATAGAGAAAGAGTGGATATAAGTGAAGGTTATGAAATGAAAATAGGATTTAACTATTTGGTCAGGCTTGAAGAAAAAGTTAGATTGGGTCCTGAAGAAATGATAAGGGCTTCTCCGAAAAGTAGCACAGGGAGGCTCTTTCCAACAGTTAGAATGATATCTGACAATGGATATCGAGCATTTGACGAAGTGCATAATAAACAATCTTTGGACAAGATTCTAGAATTATGGTTGCTTATTCAGCCAACTGCTTTTAATTTAGTAGTTCACCCAGAACTGACTTTGAATCAATTAAGATTCTTTAGAGGTAGAAATGCTTCTTTATCTCAAGGAGAAATTATTGAAAGACAAATAGCAGATAGACTAATAAAATATAAAGCAACAGACAAATTTGATAGACCTTTAGTAACTGATGATGGTTTGCAGGTTGGCTTTGATTTAACTGGTAAAGAGACTTTTGGAATAGTTGCTTTAAGAGCTAGAAAAACTCCAAACCCTATAGATTTGTCAAAAGTTAGAGCCTACAGTGCAGAAAATTTCTTTGAACCTGTTGAAATTAAGGGGGGTAGAATTCATCTAGAAGGAGGTCAGAAGTACCTTATTTCATCCAGAGGGAGCCTTAATATACCTCGCGATTTAAGTGCTGAATTAAGAAGACATTCTGGACAAACATTTAGAGGAACATTACACGAGGCGGGTTTTATAGATCCAGGATTTCAAGGAGATTTAGTTTTTGAAGTTATTAATAATGAACCCGGAGAAACTGTTTTGCATTCTAATGATCCTAGAGTAGTAAGCTCATTAGAATTTTTTAGAACAAGTGAAGAACCTGATAAAATATATGGTGAATCCATAGGTTCTAATTATCAAGAACAGACTGGTCCTAGAGTTTCTAAACATTTTGAACCTTTTGACTTTCGTACGGCTGCAAAAGATTATGCAAAACTTAATAGATCAGTCTTAGTCCAAGATGTTAAAGAATTACACGCTTTCAGAAAAAATAAAGAAGGATTTGAACCTATTAGCTCTGGAGACTCTAGAAAACTATTAGATGTCGTGAATAGAGGCTTCATACACACGAGATATGATTGCGAAGCGGACACTCTTGCTCATCAACCAATTCCCTATATATTGTTATTTGATGATAAGCAAAGAGTATTTAGGTATATAAGAGCCAAGAACATAAAAGACTACGGAGACACTAGACTATTTGGCAAACATTCTATAGGTGTTGGAGGGCACATATCTATAGATGATGGACCTAACTATGTAGAAAATTGTATTGATAGAGAGTTAAGAGAAGAAGTTAAAATAAGAGGGAATGTAACAAAACCAAGACTTGTTGGAACTCTAGCTTGCTATAATGAGCCTGTTGATAGGGTCCATTTTGGACTTGTTTATAAAGCTAGAGTTAGCGGAAAGATAGAAGCAAATGAAGCATCTATTACATCTTGTGGAATGCAGTCCTTTGAGAAGTTGAGAAGAGACGTAAAACCATTTGAAACATGGAGTAGAACTCTTATTCCCATTATTGAGCAGATTTATAATTTATGATTTAATTCTTCCATAAACATCGTCTAAACGGACTATATCTGATTCTTTGAACTCTCCTAGAGAAATTTCAAGAACTCTTACTGGTTTGTTTAACGCTTCTATTCTATGGAGGGTTTTTTTAGGAATAAAAATTTCGGTTCCTTTTTTCGCTTTTATTATCTTTTTTCCTATTGTTACTTTGGCTTGATTATCTAGAAATAGCCAGAATTCTGATCTTTTATTGTGGTGTTGCAAACTAAATTTTTGTTTTGGATTTACAGTTAGAATCTTAACAGTTGATTTTTCATTTAATGTAAAACGTTCAAAACCGCCCCATGGTCTTTTTTCTAAGAACTTTTTCATTTATTGATAAAGAAAAAGGTATTTATATTGCTTTTTGTTTTTATTAAAATGCAAAAGAGGACTTACTTGGCTTTGGGAATTGGAGTGGCTTTATATTTTTTGCCGCATATTGAAAATAAATTGCTTTTCTTTTGCGCGGTAATAGTTTCTTCAATGTTGCCAGATTTGTTTAGTTTACTCCCTTTGGTAGGAAAGAGGAGAGTTATTAAGTTCACGGCTGGCGAAGTCATAAAACCTAATGATTTTTTGCATACGTATACTGTTTGCGTTCTTATTGCTATTTGCTTTGCTTTCTTTTATCCTATTTTAGCTTTCCCTTTTTTCCTAGGATACTCTTTTCATTTGGCTTTAGATAGTTTCAGTGTAAGAGGGATAAAACCTTTTTGGCCATTTAACAAAATTTCTGCTGGTCCAATAAACCCTGGAGGCAAAGTTGAAAACACAATTTTTGTGATGTTTATAATATTTGATGTCGCCTTGTCTATTAAGGTCTTTGCTTAATTTCCTTACAGATATATTTTTAGCAGAAACTAAGTTATGTTGAAAATCAGAAGTAAGGAGAGTTGCCTGATCCGTCTAAAATTGTCACCCATTTATTATCTATTTTTGCTTCGAAACGAGGTCTGCTTATTCCGCAATCGTTATGTGCCTTACTTTTAACAAACCCGCCTGTTCCTCTTTCATTTTCATCATCTCCAAAACCAACATGTAATGTACCCGCTATTTTTTCAAAAGTTAAACCCTCCAAACTAGATCGTCCTCTTTCTGTAGCTAAATCGAATCCTTTAACTAAACCTAGCCCTAACTCTCCTGGACAATTTGCCCACTCATCTAATAAGAAAGTTTCTAAAATTTTGCCCCTTAAATCATGGCTAATTTCCATATTCACAATTGCTCTAGCAAAAATATCTGTATTTACTCTACCTCTATTTATTTCTGTATGAAAAAATTCTCCTTGATTTAATGCATGCCCTAAAGTAAACGCGTCAAATAATAATTCTCCGCTGATTGCCTCGTAATCTCTAGGTTCGTTAGCAAAAGATGTGAAGATTTCTCCAGGCGGATTACCCCAACCACCTATTGATTCTCCCTGTGGGCCTAGAGGAGAATATTTTTTTATTTTGCCAACGCTTACGACCCAGCTCAAATTTGGATTTACTGGATATTGTAAAACACTAGTAGGAGAAGATTCAATCATATACTCAGATGCTCGATCTAAATCAGCTTTCATTCTTAAAGCAACTTCTTCTGCTCTGTCTGGATCGATAGAGAAAATCGCTTCTGCGGTTTCTTGTTTTGAAAATGGAACTTGCAAAACATAAGCTTTTTTATTTATCATTAAATTTTGTGTTACTCTTTTTCTTACTTTGTCGTAACGTCCACCAAGAGGAAGAAGGTTTATAGCGTTTCTTTCCAAGGGATTGTTTGTTCTGTATGCTATGCCTTCATTTAATTCTGCTAAAAGACGATCGTTATTTTCATAATTCCTAAAATACTGATCTATATCACGCATTCTAACAACAGAAATAGATGCTCTTAAAGCTTGACCCTTAATAGCCTCTGCAAGTTGAGTTTTATATGAGTCTGATCCGTTGTATATGATAACTAATTCCTGACCTCCTTGATTAGGACCTTTAATGTCAAGACAACTAAGTGCATTATCTGCTAAATGTGTTAATCCTTCCACCATGCTAAATAATCCGATTTATTTAGTTTATAAACTTATATTTATAGAATTGATATTAATGAAATAGTGAAGGTTATGAAACAAAACACTTAGGACTTGCCTATTTCATAAGGTATTTCTTCCCGATCAAACTTCATTGGATCAATTCTTCTTTTATAAATCATTTCAATTGCTGATTTTATTCTATCACCTGAATAATCGTAAAAGCTTCTTATGTACTCTTTTCTTTTCGTTTGAAGACTAGGTCTTCTTAGTTCTTTCATTAGACAGTAAGCCCCTCTAAAGCTGCTCCTCAAAGATACATAAGGAAGATGCATACGTAAGGCGGCTTTAGCCGCTATATCATGTGAAAACTGAGCTAACCCGCTTCTCCCTATAATTGCAAAAGAATTACCTGCTATAGTTCTAAGTGCAAATGCAGCTGCATAATTACTTGCCTCAAATTTTTCTCTTCCAAAAATATCTATTTCTCGAATTTCTTCTAAAATGCGACTTTTAACAGAAATGGAAAAATATGCATTAGCTTCTTCTTCTGTCAAAAAATTGACTTCATTTCCTAATTTAAAAACTTCCTCTATTGTTTTGGTTTGATTGACCATAGAAGTTTACTTTATTTTGGTTTTTTAAGTATATTGGAGATTTTAGATATGAATTAATTATAGGATGCTCCTGCCATTAGTTAATTCTTAAGTTAAGTTAGAAATATTTAATTTGAGCTGATAAATACTTAAAGTTGCAATCTTTACTTTCGCGATGGAAGAGAAAAAAGAGCGTGTTGCTATTTTTATTGATGGTAGTAATTTCTATCACAGCACAAAGAACATAGAAGCAAAAGGATATAAAATAGACCTTAAGAGAATAATCGACGAATTGGCTAGAGCTCGAAAAGTGGAGACATTTTATTATACTGCTTTGTTGGATCCGGAATATAATTTAGAGAAATATAAAGAACATAAAGAAGTTATTGAAGATTTGAAGAAGATTCCAAACTTTAAAGTTATCTTGTGTGACATGAGAAAAATAAATATTGGTAAAAAATATCAATATGAAGTCAAGGGAGATGATGTTTATTTAGCTCACGATCTTTTAA
>CAYITD010000006.1:0-54236 GCA_964366325.1 Candidatus Woesearchaeota archaeon
ATTATCTTCAGGCCCATTTCGTGTTCCGCAGAGAGGAGCACCACAGCGAAGCGAGGATGCCCGCATCAAGAGAACACGAAATATATCAATCTTCCGTAGAGATATCAAACTCTGAATTCAAACTAATACCTTGAAAAGATAATTTTATAATAATCATTTTCCTTGAAATAATATGAAAAAAGAAACATTTCAGAAGAGGTGGTATTATCGATTGCTTCAAATAATCTTTTTGGCCTTTTTCATATTCTTTATAATTGTAGGTTTTCGAGGTATTTTTTACGGAGAGGGTGAACCATTTGTTGGGTTCATCTTTGCAGGCATTTTAGCCATCGTGTACTGGCTAATCATGAGAAGTAAAGGTTCAATAGGTGGTTTCGTTTTTGGTGTGGTGGTTGGTCTTATTTTATTATTTATGATTTCTAAAAGTAATCCGGGAGATGAAATAGCTGGCATAGTAATATTTACCTTATTAATAAGTGGATTATTTTTCGCATTTATTGGATATTTAATTCAAAATTACCTTGGGAAGAAGAAAAAGAAAATGAAAAAATACACATGGAGAAATTGTATAGAATATCTTAAAGATAATCCTAAAGAATTGTGGTTTAAAAGAAAATTATATGGTTGGGGTTGGGTGCCAGTTAAGTGGAAAGGATGGCTTGTAGTTCTTTTAGCCATCTCTATTTTCGTAACTAGTATTTATGTCGGAGAAGTTGATGATGCTCCTGGTGCTGTTGTGATGGGATTTTTGTTGATGCTTGCGATTATATTTTTCTTTGGCTATTGGAAAGGCGAGAAACCTAAATGGAGTTGGGGAAGATAAGCAATCTCTAAGTTATTAGAGTTTTTAAGATCTATTTTTATTTTTCAAAACAGAAAACCTTAAAAACATCGATCCATTGTAATAATTAATTAACTCCCCGGTATGGTCTTCGGGCAATGCCGGGAGTACTTTTATGTATTTTCTTGCTGTCTTCTTGTAATGGAAGAGAGAAAAGCTATTGTTTTTATTGACGGAAGTAATTGGTATCATAATTGTAAAACCTTAATTAAGCCAAGCAAAGTTGATTTTACTAAGCTTTCGAAATATATTTGCGAACATTTTAACTTAGAGTTGAAAGAGGTAAGATATTATAATTCAATTCCAGACATAGCCGATGGAGAAAAGACTTATTATAAACATATAAAGTTTCTAGAAGAGCTAAAGAAACAAGGAATCATTGTTAATACGAGAAAACTCAAGAAAATTAAGAAGGAAAATATATTTATCGAAAAAGGAGTCGATGTCTTGATTAGTGCAGATATGATTAAAAAATCTCTTGTGGATAACGAGTGCGATGTTTGTATTTTAATTTCTGGAGATTCTGATTTTATCCCAGTTATGGAAATTCTAAAGGGAGCTAGTAAGGAAGCTATTAGCTCTTGTGTTATTCAAGGGTATGCAAGGGAATTGCTACAGGGGAAGTTCAGATACTTAATTTTAAAAAAGGAAGATTTAGATAAATGTCTAAGATAACTCGTTAAATATTAGAACTTTAGGATCAGTTTGTTTACACCGACTAGGCGGAGGTTCGATTTCTCCGCAGACCATTCTGTTCTTACGTCTACATAGAAATATTTATATACTTTGTAGCCGTACAGTTTTTATGGTTTTTACTGAAATAAAGAAAAGAAATGCAAGAATATATTATTATAGAGTAATCTCTATTAGAGAAGGCAGTAAGGTAAGAAAAAAAAGGACTTATTTAGGAGTTAATCTTTCGAAAGAAGAATTAATCAATAAGGAAATTGGGGCTGACAAAAAAATGTTGGTTAATGAATTAAGTAAATCTATTAGAGCGATTATTCCAAAAATGATAAAAATATTGAAAAAGTATAATGTTGAAAAAGCAGGAATCTTTGGCAGTTATGCAAGAGGAGAGCAAAGAAAGGATAGTGATATTGATCTTATTATTGAACCTCCTAAAAATATGGGAATTGAATTTGTAACTTTAAATTATGAGCTAGAGGATGCTCTCAAGAAAAAAGTTGATTTAATAACTTATAAAGGAATTAATCCACGAATTAAAAAGTATGTCTTAAATGATGAGGTGAGAATATATGGAAGTAAAGAATGATTTTACATTTATAGAACACATGTTAGATAGTATAGGGGCTATAGAAGATTTTAGCAAAGGGATGACAGAAAAAGAACTGGCTTCTAACAGATTAAAACAAAGTGCAATAGTTAGGGAAATGGAGATAGTGGGTGAGGCAGCTAAAAATATTTCTGATGGATTTAAAAGCAGGCATAAAGAAGTTCCTTGGAAAGAAGTAATCGGAATAAGAGATAAGTTAATTCATCATTATTTTGGAGTAGATCTTGGCATAGTTTGGAGAATAATTAGATTCTTTCTTCCAGATCTAAAAAATAAACTAGTGAAAATAAAGTAAAAGCCGAGTAATCAAGAGTTCGATTACTTCAAAATTTACATTTTGAATGTCCCAGAGATAACAATCTCTGAACTCTTCAGGCCCATAGTTAATCTTATAATCTTCAATTTTTTTATAGATATATGAATTCAAAGCCAATCAAAAGAGAAGCTTATATTGCCATTCATGCTCAGTCTCCTAAATTTAGAATTATTAAGTGGATTATTATTTTATTAGTAACTTATGCTATTTTTCTTTGGAGAGGCATGTGGGCAGTTTACTCATGGATTATCTTTGGCGCTGTACTTGGTATAACTCTTCATTTTTTCTTTCGCTGGAAGACTAAGGGTTGGAAGCGCAAATGGGGCAAATTTAAGCCAATAAAAACACCATTTGACTAAGTAGATTCTTTAAACAGATTTAGATAATTATATAAATTAACAAAGCAACATAAAACTATGACAGGACATGAAAATATTATAAAAGAAATGCACGAACAATTAAAAGACATATTTGATTCTTCTGAACAAGGAATGTATCTTTATCTTGACGATGAACACAAGGTATGCAATGAAAACTTTGCGTCTATGCTTGATTATGATTCCGTTGATGAATGGGTCGCCGTAAAAGAAAACTTTCCTGAAGCATTTGTTGCAGAAGAAAGTCAAGAGACACTTGTAAATACATTTAGAGAAGCTATGGAGAATGGAATCGGTTCTCAAATTATGGTAAAATGGAAAACGAAATCTGGGGAGCACATTAAATCAACAGTCATCCTTGTTCCTATATCGTATAGAGGCCACAGAATGGCTCTTCATTTTGTATTCGAGTAATTTTATTGTCAAATTGGGTTTAATACCCCGTAGCTCTGCTGCGCAGTCAATTTGACACCTCAAGATTTGTTTGTCTTTTCAAATCTTGATGGCACTCAAGAACCATTGTTCTTGATGATTAGAAATTTCCGTCTAGAAACCGAGCGAAATACCCCATCAGCTTGCTGTGGGGATAGCGAAGGTTTAGGAAATTTCTTTATCTAATTTTTCCTAGACGCACATTAAGGTTTATATAATTTAAAGACTAAATAAAAAGTGGCAGAATTAAAAACAAAAGAGAATAATGCAAGTGTTGAAGAATTCATTTACTCGGTCAAAGACGAACAAAAAATTAAAGACTCCTTTGAGCTGTTAAAAATTTTTAAATCTGAAACAGGCCAAAAACCAAAAATGTGGGGTACAAGTATAATAGGTTTTGGTAAATATCATTACAAGTCAGAAAAAAGTAAACAAGAAGGAGATTGGCCCATTACTGGTTTCTCTCCGAGAAAACAAGCACTTACCCTATACATAATGACTGGAGTCAATAATTACAAAGAATTATTAAAAAATTTAGGTAAGTATAAATTAAGTTCAGGCTCTTGCATATACATAAATAAATTAGAGGACATTAATATTAGTCTGTTAAAAAAATTAATTAAAGAATCTTACAAGCAAGCTGATAAAAAGTTCAACAAGAATTAGGATATTTGTTTAATGTTTAAGTTAATTATTTAAATTATAATTTGTTTAAATTAGATGAATAAAAAAGAAATAGCCAGTGGTGTTGTGCATGTGGTACCAACAGATTTACAAAAAGCCCTTATTTCCGACAAAGTAGCCTTAGCCGTATGGGAGAGTCTTACCCCTCTTGCACACAACGAGTGGATTTGTTGGGTTGAATCAGTCAAGAAATCTGAGAAGCGACGAGAACATGTAGAAAGGGTATGTTCGGAACTTAAAGAGGGAATGCGCCGTCCTTGTTGTTGGATAGGCTGTATTCACCGAACAGACAAGCAATTAAGCCCTTCACAAAAATTCATAATCGGTAAAAAATCTAAAAGGTAAACTTTTAGTCTATCAGTTTACATATCTTAGTCTAAGTTCTCTTCTAGCCATTAATTATTTAAATTATAATTCATCTAAATCAAATGAACAAAAAGACAATAACAGTGGAAATCCTAGTAAACGCGCCAATAGAGAAAGTCTGGGAATTTTGGACAGAACCTAAACACATTATACAATGGAATTTTGCTTCAGACGATTGGGAATGTCCAAGAGCTCAAAACAATTTAAAAGTTGACGGAAAATTTAAGATAAGAATGTCTGCAAAAGATGGAAGTGCAGGTTTCGACTTTGAAGGTACATACACAGTTGTAAAAAAATATAAAGTTATAGAATATCTAATTGTTGGAGATGATTCTAGGAAAGTTCAGATAAACTTTACACCAATACATAATGGTGTAAAAATATCAGAAATTTTTGAAATGGAAAATGAAAATTCAGAAAAATTGCAAAGAGAAGGCTGGCAATCAATTCTTAATAATTTTAAGAATTATGCGGAAAACCTAAAATAATCTCCAGTTCTATTATAGGAATTGAAAAACTATTTAAATCCCTATTTAGCCTTCTTAGAGTCATGGATTATAGAGAAATTAACATTGCACCAGAAGATAAAGAGTTAAATGTAGTATGGGGAAAGGAGAGTGTTAGACCAGAGTATGGGGCAGCATTAAGAATTTCTAGGCTATGGTACATTAAAGGTCAATCAAATCCTTACGCAGATGGACGGCCATGTGCTACACCCGATGCGTGGTTGCCTAAAGATAGAACTGAATGGACTCAAGCAGAAAGAAAACAGATAGATCTCTTGTAATTTAGATTAATGTTCATAAAGAAAAATCACATTCGCATGAAAATATATTTTTTCTTTAATCTAAATTTTGGATTTGTCATTTAAATCGAATAATTTATAAATTAAACAATCATATATGGTTATGACATACGTTGATGGTTTTGTTCTGGTTATAAAGAAAGGGCAGATGGAAGCCTACAAAAAAATGGCTTCAGCAGCTGGAAAAGTTTGGAAGAAACATGGAGCACTAAAATACATTGAAGCTGTAGGAGAAGATATGAACCCTAACATGGGTGGAATGAAAGCACCAACGTTTCCTAAAATGATAAAGCCTAAGAAAGGTGAGAAAGTTGTTTTTTCATTTATTACTTACAAATCTAGGAAACACAGAGATCAAGTCAATGCTAAAGTTATGAAAGATCCTTTCATGGCTAACTCAAATTATAAAGATATGCCGATGCCTTTCGATATGAAGAAAATGGCTTATGGCGGATTCGATTCTTTTGTCTCTTTGTAAAAATGAAAAGAGGGAGTATAATAAAAAAAGATATAAATCTCATAGAGAAAGAGCTTGGTCTTGCCGAAAGAAAAATTTGGAGATTATTTTTTCACTTCCCATACAAAAAACTTTTAGTTTTGATAGTTTTGTCAATATTAGCTTATATTATTTTTAGAAATCCCTCCGTTGAGAATTTTGTGTACTCTTTAGGAAAGTTAGAGTATCTTGGAGTATTCATTGCAGGAATGTTTTTTACATTTGGTTTTACAACTCCTTTTGCTGTTGGTTTTTTCTTAGTTTTAGATCCTGTAAATCCTTTTCTTGTTGCAATTGTCGGTGGCCTTGGATCCCTGCTTGGAGATCTTTTAATTTTTTCTTTTATAAGATTTAGTCTTGCTGATGAATTTGAAAGACTTGAAAAAACTGGACCTATAAGGCTCATAAGAAAAGAGATGAAATTACATCTTAGCCACAGGGCAAGAGTATATATTTTATACGCACTTGCTGGCCTTATTATTGCTTCCCCTCTTCCAGACGAAGCAGGAGTCACAATGCTTGCAGGTTTTACTCACATTAAAATAAAAGTTATGGTTGCAATAAGTTTGATATTTAACACTTTAGGAATATTAATAATGTGTTTAATATAATTTTTTAATCAAAATTAATATTAATCTTCAAAATTCTACGATTCAATTTTCATAATTTTCAAACGATTAAGGAGGTTACTAGTTATGAAGGTCATGCCAAATATTATCAAAAACCAGGTTAAACCATATGGCAGGCCAAGATAGAAGTCTACACAAGGTTTAGCTATGCAATTAATATTAAGTTCTGGTGGAGATATAAGACTAACAGCTATATACACCAAAGTTATTTGGACAAAGCTCCATTTCCAGGCATCCTTCCTTTTGATACCAATTAGGCTTGCAGCATATATCGATAAAGGGACAGTAAACAAGTGCTGCAAACTTACAACCTTTCCAATGCTAAAAGCGGTATCAAGAAAAAAGTAATCAGTTATACCTAATAATGGTTTGCCTAAAAAAAGCCAATAAAAGAAGTCAACATCCCAGATCAATAAAGGAATCGCCAAAATATAAACTTGGCTCATAATTATAAAACTTTTTTTAGTTAATATTCCTATTCCAATTAAAGTCATTCCTAGATTGCACATGTATAAAGTTTGAGAGGGGTTTTTAGTATAAATTGAATTAATCATTGCTATCATTCCTAAAACAAGAAATAAAACTCCCAATGTGTCTAAAACGATAAATTTATGTTTCTTTTTCATAAGTCTTTCCCTATATGTTTAAATAATTCAAACTTATATAATCCTATGCAAAAAATAGTTCCATGTCTCTGGTTTGACAATGAGGCTGAAGAAGCTGCTAAGTTTTATACTTCAATTTTTCCAAATTCTAAGATTTTAGATAAAGTTCCTTACATGGTTGAAACTCCTTCAAATAAACCTATAGGAAGTACTATGACTGTGTATTTTAAAATTGATAATTTTAAGTTTTTGGCTTTAAATGGTGGATCTTTCTTTAAAATGAATCCTTCAATTTCATTTCATATAAGGTGCAAAACTGAAAAAGAAGTAGATGAATATTATGAGAAATTATCTGAGCAGGGTAAGGTTTTGATGGGGCTTGATCAATATCCATTCAGTAAGAGATATGCCTGGGTTCAAGACAAATTTGGGGTTTCTTGGCAGATAATCTATACTGAAGATTATTTTTCTCAGAGTATTGTTCCAGCCTTGATGTTTACTCAAGATATTTGTGGTAAAGCAAAAGAAGCAGTAAAAGATTACGTTAAAACCTTTCCCGAATCTAAAGTTGAAGCTATTTCTGAATATGGAAAAAATGAATTTGGAGAGAAAGAAGATAATGTAATGTATTCAAAATTTACTTTATTAAGTGAGGAGTTTATTGCGATGGATTCTGGTTTGAGTCATAAATTTAAGTTTAGCGAAGGAATTTCTTTAATGATAGAGTGTAAAGATCAAAAAGAAATGAATTATTATTATGATAATCTTTCCGCAGTGTCTGAAGCTGAGGTTTGTGGGTGGATTAAGGATAAGTATGGTGTATCCTGGCAGATTATCCCATCAGATTTTATGAAATTTGATAAGAATAAGAAGGCTATGGGAGCCATGCTCCAAATGAAAAAAATAGATATTGACAAATTGAAAGCAGCTTATGATAATGATTAAAACTTCTGATACATTCAATTAATAATCTTTAAAAACACTTTCCTTATATTGAAATATGGCAAAAATATTTTTTGGATGTTCTATGAGAGGAGGCCACAATATTGTAACTAGAGAAGATTTGTCTAAATTTCCAGAAATTATTGAAGAATTAGGTCATGAACTGGCTTCAAAACATCAAACAAAAGAAGGAGTTATTGAAGAGGAAAATAAACTAACCAAAAACAAAATTCATGATAGAGACTATAAGTGGGCAATTGAATCAGATATAGGCATATTTGAAATTAGCAATCCAAGTTTGGGTGTTGGAGCAGAAATATCAGACATGATTCATCTAGGTAAACCTGTTTTATGTTTATTCAAGAAAGGCTTGGAAGATACCGTTTCAGCTTATGTTTTAGGAAAAAAAGATTCAAAATACATTAATACATTTTTTCAATGCTATGCTTATGAATCCTTTGAAGAAGTAAAAGAAATTATTAAGGCATTTATAAAATGAATTTTCCAGTTATTCAATATTCTTCAACAAAATAAAGTATATAAACCAAAGAATTGCAGGAAATTACATGGGTAGCGTAGAAAGATTAATTGAGGACTTATTCGTTGAAGCTAGAGGAAGACAAGTATGTCCTCATATAAAGAGAGACTCTTCTAGAATGCCTTACTGCGGAAAAGATCTGCCTGGAGGTCAAGAAACTAGTCAAACAAGATACGATATTTGTGGTGCAGCATCTTTACAGTTATATTGTCTTGATGAACCAGAAAGGCATACGAAATGTATTTATTATAAAGGTGAACCTTTGGATTGATTCTCTTTGACAATTTAGAAACAATTTTATATGGCAATTTAATTTATTTTCCATGAAGATCTTAACAAAAGAAGAATTTCTTGATAAAGAAGAATTTTATCACAAAGAGATTGAAAAAGGCAAGATATTTGTTTATCCAACTGATACAATTTATGGACTTGGCTGTGATGCAATACAACCAAAAGCGATCAAGAGAATTCGTGAAATAAAACAAAGAGATGAAAAGCCATTTTCAATAATTGTTCCAGACAAAAAATGGATCTTTGAACATTGCATCATAAAAAAAGATCATGAAAAATATCTAGAAAAACTTCCTGGAAAGTTTACATTAATTATCAAACTGAAAAATAAAGCAAATATCGCGAAAAAAGAACTGATTGGTGATTTTGAGACAATTGGAGTCAGGATCCCAGACAATTGGTTTGCTGAGTTTCTTACTAGACAGAAATTAGTTTTTGTCACAACATCTGTTAATCTTTCTGGACAAAAACCAATAAAAAATATTAGTGAATTAAATGCAGAAATAGCAGATAAAGTAGATTACGCGATTGATTGCGGAGAATTAAACGGAAAGCCTAGTACTCTAATAGACTTAACAAAAGAAGAAGTTGAAATTATTAAAAGATAGACTTTACATGAAAAAGAATGTTATTTCTAAGTAGTAACAAAGAGCAAACATTTAAATACTTCTAGAAGCTGTATAACATATGGTAAATGAAAGTAAAAAGAATGATCCTAGGTTTTGGAATAAATGGTATAAAGCTGGAGCAATTAGAAGTGAAGCGTATGCTTTTTTTGATTGTAATGCATCTATACATCAAATTGCTGAAGAAATTCCAACCATTAGAGAATTAGCTGAAACTCCAAGAAAATTAGAACTTCATTTGTCTGAAATTTCTCAGGCCGATATTAAAAGGTACGATTCTAAATTATCTGAAATTGCTAGTGAAGCTAGAGAAGCAGATATGAGGTATGTTCTTTCAGCAAAATCTACAGATATGACAAATCATCAATTAGCAGACGAATTATCAGCAATTTTAAATCAGGCTTATCAATCTTCATTATATAATGATGGAGAAGACTTTAGAGGTGGAATATTTTACAAAGAAGAAGGAAGATACATATCTAGAGAATAAAAATTTAGAAAATTATCTCTTAAAATTCTTGTAAAGCCCTATTAACACTATTCCTTCAAGCAATCCAGCGAGTAAATAATAGCTAGAAAAATAACTGCCATAGCTTCCACCTTGAGGAATTATAAATAGGGGAATTGTTATTATCATATCTAAAACAACTCCAGCTAGAACTACAAGCAATCCAAGCGCAAAACCATTTGTTTTATCTCCACTCTTGTAGTAAAGCCAAGCACATAATATAGATAGCGGAATCATGAGGATATAATGGATTATATAAGTTGTCAAATCTGAAAAACCAAGACCAATCATAGTTACGCTAATTTCTACAAAAATTATCAGCCAGAATAATGCGCCTACTCCAATTGCTCTCAACAATCTCATAAAAAGAAAAAGGCAATAGAGTTTAAATATATTTCTTTACTATTATGCAATATGTTAATCAATAAGGAAGGGCATCAAAAAAATAAAACAAAAATCGATCATCTTAAATATGCGCACATATTATTAAGATAATGAAAAAGAAAATTGGAATTTTAGGTTCGGGAGTTGTCGGTCAAGCATTAGCTAAAGGATTTATCACTCATGGTTACGAAGTAATGATTGGGACCAGAGATAAAAATAAGCTTTCTGATTGGCATAAAAATCATGAAAAATGTAAGATTGGGAATTTCAACGAATCTGTCGAATTTGGTGAGATAGTTGTTTTAGCTGTCAAGGGAACATCAGCCAAAGAAACTTTGGAAGCGATTGATGAAGAAAATTTAGAAGGAAAGACAATTATAGACACAACGAATCCTATTGCAAATTCCCCTCCAGAAAATGGGGTTTTACACTATTTTACATCATTAGAAAATTCCTTAATGGAACAACTACAATCCTCTTTTCCTAAATCAAATTTTGTTAAGGCATTCAATAGCATCGGCAACGCATTCATGGTAAACCCAGATTTTAATGGAATAAAACCTACAATGTTTATTTGTGGTAACAATCATGAGGCAAAAAAAGAAGTAACTCTTATATTGGATTTGTTCGGTTTTGAAGTTGAAGATATGGGCAAAGTGGAGGCTGCTAGAGCAATTGAACCGCTATGTATTTTATGGTGTATTCCTGGCTTTCTGCGTAATGACTGGAGTCATGCTTTTAAATTATTGAAGAAATGACTTAAACAAATGATTGAAATTATAAAATCTTCAGAACGCGGGAAAACAAAATTAAATTGGTTGGACAGCAAACATACATTCAGTTTTGGCAGATATAATAACCCAAAGAGAACGAACTTCGGTGATTTAATTGTTTTTAATGAGGATGTTGTTTCTCCAGGCAAAGGTTTTGGCGCACATCCGCACGAAAATGCTGAAATAGTCTCTCTAGTTTTAAAGGGTAAATTAAAACATGAAGACAGCAAAGGAAATAAAGGAATTATTGGTGAAGGAGAACTGCAAAGAATTTCAGCTGGGTCGGGAATATGGCACTCTGAGTATAATGCCTCTGATAAAAATAGCGTACATTTTTTACAAATCTGGCTTGAACCTAAAGAACTTAATGTAGAGCCTTCATATGAACAGAAGAAATATTCTTCAATGAAGAAGAATTCATTTAATTTGATAGTTGGAGATAAAAAGGGAGTTATAAGTATTAACCAAGATGCAAGATTTTTTCTTGGAGAATTTAGCTCAGGTTTTGAGTTTAATCATTTAATTTTGGATAATAAATTAGGCTATCTTTTTGTTATAGAAGGGAAAATTGAGTTGGATAATTTAGATCTAGAAAATGGTGATTCGGTTTTAATTTCAAATATCAAGGAATTTTCCATGAAAGTCAAAGAAAACTCAAAAATTCTTTTTATAGAATTGAAAAGATAAAAATTTGTTGTTACTATTTTACCTGAACAATATCAACTATCTTCTTCCTAGAAGTTGGATTCTTTATAATAATTTTATCATGTGAAACTTTAAACTCCTTACCAAGCAGTTTTATCAATTTTAAATTTGCCTTGCCCTTTTCCGCTTTATCTTTTATTTCCGCTTTGTACTCCCCTTCGTTTACTTTTTCCAAGAAATCTCTTTTTGAATTAGGCTTTACTTTAACTTTTATTATCATAACTGAAAATAGTATAGAAGGGATTTAAACTTAGTCAAACTAAGAAAGATTTATAACAAACAGGCAAAAAGCTATTTCATGAGTAAAGAAAGAACTGAACACCACAGAGTACAAAGGAGAATTTATGAATCTCTTCCAACAAATAGGCTAGAAGGAGAACTGGCTTATGCTATGTTGAATTATATTATAGAATGCGCATGCTCAGAAATACGCAGTAGAGATTCAGCTCAAAGTGAAGAAGAATATGGTTTTTGCATAAAATCCATAAGTAAAATTCTCGAAAAAAGAGGAGACACTTCTTATGTAAAAAGTTTACTCTCTTGTTTTACTTAATAAAATTAAAAGACTTTTGCTTAAAATCAATCCCTCAAGTCCTTAGCAAGATAAAATATAACTCTTGTTCCTTCTCCATCTCTCCCAAGGTTTGTATCGTAAACAGGGTAATGGAATTCAGCCATTGCTTGAACAGAAAATTCAGACAAAATTTCAAAGTCTTTTGGGATTTCAAACTCCAAACCAGTTCGTCCATAAATACTAGAACCCCCTCCTTGCAATTCACTGCGCTCCCTATAAATAGTGGTGCCAAAAACTTTTGCATCTAGTTTGTTTCTTGCTTTGTAATAATGTCCCTCTATACCTGTTCCAAGAATAAGTTTAGCTTCATCATTTAAGGGAATGCTATAATCTATCCCGCTGCCAAAAATAAAAAGAGCAGCATGCGTTTCAGAATCAGACCTAGTTTTAATAAAGCCAAAAGGTGTGAATTTTTCAGTACTTTTAAAATGATAATTCATTCCTCCAAATCTTAAGTTTAGAGTTAGTCTTTCATCATCTGTTAAAAAGTATTCAAATTCTGTTTGAGGAAAACTGAATTTCCCATCATTAGCCTTTTCTTCAAGAGTTTTAGGATTAAAATCAGAAGTTATCAGAGATAAACTTTCTCTTAAATCTCTTGTGCTCTTATCTATTTCTCCAAAATCAACAAATGTAGGCACATCAAGTCCAACTTTTATTCTATCAGGATAAATATCTCCAATTTTATTTCTCTCTTTATTTACCCTGTCTGGAAAATTATGATTTAGATTATTACAGCCTACACAAAGAGTAGCTAAATAAGCGGTAAACTGTCCCAAAAAGCGTCTTTTTCGCATAAAATATCTCTACAATTTAGATCCTTAAATACTTTACATAACTGAGAAATATAGGCTTTTTGCGTTTAAATCAGAACAAGTCAGAACAACTTCTGAAATAACCACATCTTTTGCACATTAGTTTGCATTTCAGTTCTAAAAGTCTAAAGCCGCAGGATTCACAAGTATAGCTCTGCAATTCTTCAATATTTTCTAATTTAACTTCTTCGCTCATATAAAGTCACTTATTTTATGTTTTAATTCAAGGTAAATAATCCAAATAACTAGTAAAATTCCATCAAGCAAAGGCATTGAAAGACCTTGCAAGTCTTTAGGCAAATATCTTATTAAATTTAAGCCAAAGTCAATATTCGAAAAAGGATAAAAGAAGAAAACGTTAACTCCAACAAGTGCATCAAGCAGAATATGAATAAAGCAACCAATTCCAACAAAAAGGAAAATGTAATTTAATTTCAGTTTATGTCTTGTTAGGTTGCATACTCTAGCTTTAGCATTTACTCCATAAAAAACTAGAAACAAAACTAAAAAAAGGAGTGGAAAAAATAATGAATGTGTGAATGTTCTGTGTATATTCCAATCACTAATATCAATTAAATTCAAAAAAGCAGAAAAGATAAAATCAATATCAGGCAGCACGCCCCCCAAACCAGCAATTAATACATAGTGAAGAGGAAATTTCTTCTTTGTTCTTTTCTTCAAATAGAAATCCCTGAATAAGGAAAGCAAAACTATAGGAACTAAAATATGAGTTACAGCGTATGGCATTTAATCTCTCTTCATATTGTTAAAAAGCAGAGATATTTAAATTTAAGGTCTATCAGTTTCAAACATTCTACCAAGACCAATTTTCGGAGCAACTTTACATATTAAAGCCAAATCAATCATATGATCTACAGATCCTCGTATTGCGTCTTTATTTTTTCTCTCAGTTTCTAAATTAGTTGCTTCAATAGAATTTCTTAATGTCTCTACAAAATTAGACCCCATATCTGGCAATTCAAGAGCTGTCCAGCTTTTTCCTATTTCATAAAATGAATGCCCATCAGAAGAACTCAAAGCACCAAGTCTTGGAAAATCTTTTTCAAATATAAAAAAATCGACAGAGGCTAAATAATTTGCATCCTTGGGAAACATTCCTCTCAAGAGAGGAAGAGAAAATGCAGCTTCACCATTATGAACCTCAAAAGCACTAAAGTCTTTTAGCAAAGCTTGATGTTTTTCCAAATAAGACCCTATTCCATCACGATAGTAAGGATGATCCGCAACAATTATTCCATTATTGTCTTTCGCTTCAGCAACAGTTTCTTTCAAAGTTCTTCCTTCTTTTAAGTGTTTCTCAGCTTCAAGACCTAGAACTAAAAGATGTCCTTGTTTTGTTGGGAATTCCTGCCCCTTTACAATTATCACTGTCCCTTTATCTCCATAAACTCTAACACCATTTCTGTTTGTTCCCAAATAATCTCTTTCATATCCAGGAGAACAAATAGCCATTTCGTATCTCTTGTCAGAAAAGTTAACTAGTCCAATTATTCCATGGGAACCCAATCTCTTACCTGCGACATCAACAGCATGATTTAAATCACTCTTTTTAATATTGCTACTAGTTCTCAAATGATTATGTAAATCCGCTTTAACAGCTACCATCTAAAAAACTAAAACCCCGAATATTTAAATCTTTGTTTTAATGTCACTTTATAGTTAAATTAACCAACTATTCCTCTTATTAAGTATCCCACAATAAAGGAAATAAATGCAGCAACGCCACCAATTAAAAGAGTTTCAAAAGAAGAGCGTAAAAAGTGTTTGTTAACGACTTCTCCTTTTACCGCCCCTATAATTATGAGCGCAACAGCAGTGAAAACAAAAGACAATAAAAATTTATTTTGTTCAACTATCAATGAGAAAGGAGCAATTACAAAGGGCAACAAAGGAATAAATCCTACAGTTAAAAACGAAAAGAAAGTTGCAATTGCAGATTTTCTAGGATTCTTTATATCATATTCTCTGTGCCTATGTCTTTTATGAATTTCTATTTCAGACTTAGTAGCCAAATAAGTTGAAATTCCCATTGAGAATCCATCAGCAAATAAATTTGCAAAACCAAGAATTAAAACAACAGCCGCACTCAATGAGGCGCCTGTAACTCCAGCAACAATAGAAAAAGTAGTTACAACGCCATCTATCCCGCCGTAAACAAAATCTGGAAGATATTTCCTCTCAGCCTTGTTAATTCCACTTCTTTTCACCCAAAGCAGAACAAAAATTAATATTTAAATCTATATAACGACATTTGGCTCCAACAAATTAGGGCAAAGCATAGCTTTAAATATCTTTTATTTTTGTTTTCAACGTGGATAACAAAAAGCCAGATAGTCTGATAAGTAATCTATCATCAACAAGAAAGTATGATCCGAAAATAGACGACTTGAATCCTTCGGCAAAAAATCAAAACAATCTAGACTATAACAAACTAAAAACTAAGTTAGAGGGATTCAAGAAAAAAATTCTGAAAAAGTTTAAATTCACAAAAGCTTTAGCTATAATCCCACAAAATCTAGCATATCTTTTTGAAGAAGATGAAGGACTTTCAAAAGAGATAATAAACTCTAGACCTTTGCATTTACTAATGATCATTCCTGAAGAACAATATAAAAATCTTCAAAAAATTAAAGCAGAAGTAGTAAATATCTCAAAAGAATCTGGAGAAAATTTATGGGTTCATATAAAATCAGCAGAAATAGACATGTGGTCTTATGGTTTAGACTCGAAATTTGAATTTTATGATTTATTCTCTTCAGCATTTCCTATACACGATGATGGTTTTCTAGGAGCTTTGAGACTAGCTAATGTACACAAAGCATTAGTCTTAAACTGGTTAAATGTAGGAAGAGTTCACTATGTTGCGACTTATGCTATTGGTGGAAGTCTAGTTAGAGGGAACCCAGATAAAACTTCAGACGTCGACACATTTGTGATCATAGATGATACAGATGTTAAAAGAATGTCAAGAGTCGAATTAATAGAAAAACTAAGAGGAAAGATAGTATCTGAATTTGTAAGAGAAGCCACTATGATATCAGGTGTAAAAAACATTCTTAACGTTCAAGTTTACCTGTTGACAGATTTTTGGCAGTCAGTAAAAGACGCTCAACCAGTTATGTTTACATTTATTAGAGATGGAGTGCCACTTTTTGATAGAGGAACCTTCATCCCATGGAAACGTCTTTTACAAATGGGCAGAATCAAACCCTCTCCAGAAGCAATAGATTTGTATATGAAAGAGGGAGAAAGAACAGAAGAGTTAGTTAAGAGAAGATTGCTTGATGCAATGATAGATATATACTATGGTGTCGTCACCCCTACTCAATCAATGATGATGCTTTCAGGTCACGCCCCTCCAGTTCCAAAAACGATCGTAGCTGAAGTGAAAAAAGTTTTAGTGGATGAGGAAAAAGTAATGTCAGAGAAAGAGCTTAAAACTTTAGAAAAAGTTGTAAAAATGTTTAAGGATTATGAGCATGGTAAATTAAAAGACGTGAAAGGTCACGAAATAGACTCTTTAATATCTGAGTTCAAAGAGTTCAATAAAAAAATGAAGGACTTGAGAGAGAAACTAGAAAAAAGAATGCAGGAACATCAAGCAAATAAAATGCATGAAGAAACTCTTTCAGCGATGAAAAACGCCCTAGGTTCGAAAAATGAAAATGATCTTGTAAAAAAACTTGAAAATGATCTTGTAAAGAAAGGCGCTATTTCTCAGAGAATGCTAAATATCGCGAAAGACGCTCTTAAAGTCAGACAAAAAATAAAAGGAAAAGTTTTGTCTCAGGGTGAAATGCAAAAAATAATAGGGAATACAGCCGAATTCAATGACAAGCTTGCAGAGTATTCTCAAAGAAGAGAGCTAGTTAATTTAGAGAACGGAAAATTAAAGATAAGTTACAAAGATAAAAAAGCCGAAATAATAAACACAATCGATGGACTATATTTAATAGAAAGTAAAGACAAGATTTACAAAATTGACGAATTGGGTAATAAATTAGTTGAATCAGACTTAAAGCAATTTGAAAACTCCTTATTAAAAACAAAAGAAAAATTAAAGATAAATCTCTCGTCAACAGCTCTCAATATATTAAAAAATGCTCTAGGTGAATTTTCAATAAATTTATAAAGACAAAACATCTGAGTAAGCTGTAAAATGAAAAAGAGAGGATTGAGCGACGTCGTAACAACTGTTCTTATAGTCCTATTAACTTTAGTTGCCATAGCATTGATATGGGTTTTTATTAGAAGTGGTGTAGAGAAATCTGGAGATCAAGTTCAGAAAAACATTTTATTTTCTTCAGTAAGATTTTCAGTAGTTCCAGGAACATTAAACACAACAAATAATGATGTGGTCTTCGTTTTGCAAAGAGATGCAGGGCCAGGGGAGATAAATGGTTTGGTAATTGTTCTAGGAGATGATATGGGAAACAGTGTCGCAGTCTATAAATATAATGGTACACTCGTCCAAGAACTTAACAGATTAGGAGTTTCAATAACTCGTACAGAACATAACCTTCCAGGGAATATAACAGACATTTACATCTATCCAAATATAATTGACAAGTCACAAACAAACCCGATAGTAACTCCTCAAAATCCGGTTACAACAATTAGAGCAGGATCAAATAGGCAAAATACTGGCGGATCAAACAATAACGGTGGAAACAATAATAACAATCCTCCAATTCAGTTGTCTTCTTGTGGATCCATTGGTCAAGCTGGAAGAGTTTATGTACTTACTCAAAATTTAGTTGGTGGCGGTGGTTCTGATTGCCTAAGTTTTGATGCTGACAATATAGTTTTGGATGGAAATAATTTTGAAATATCTGGTTCAAATCCTAGTTTAGGCGGCGCAGGTGTTACTGTTTCTAATATAAATAATGCCACTATAAAAAATTTAAAAATCAAAAACTTCCAATATGGCCTATTTTTTCAGAACATTAATGTACAAAACATGAAGGGAGTTGCAGACAACATAAGAGTAAACAATACTCTAGCTGGGGTAGAAAATGGAATTTATATAGAAGGGCTTATTGACATAACTGTCATGAACAGCAACTTATGTAGCACTGCAAACTATATCAGAGCAGACCTTGAATGTTTTGGTGGCTCACCAAATACAGGTTCAAACAATTTACTAAGATCTAAAATCGGTTGCTCAGGTATTTCTTCAAGCGTCTGTCCATAAATAAAAATCCCAGTCACAGCAAGCTGCGGGATATTGAACTCAGTTCGAGCAATAAAACTGCAAGGTTTTTAAACTTAGAAATTCTAGAGTTATCATGCAAAAAAGAGGATTGAGCGACGTCGTAACCGTCGTCCTGATTGTTTTATTAACAATGGTTGCAATATCTCTTGTTTGGGTTTTTGTTAGGAACAGTTTAACAGTTTCTGGGGAACAAATTCAAAGAGAAACTATTTTTTCAACAGTGAGATTGTCTATAGTGCAAGGTAGCATAGATGTTACTTCAGACAAAAACATCTCATTCCTTTTAGAAAGAAGTCCAAGCCAAGGGAATATATCTGGAGTTTTGATAGTTGTTGAAGATGACTCTGGAAACTCTACAACAATTTTCAAATACAATTCAACAGCAATTAAAGAATTTAGTAGAGTCAGAATAGATATAAAAAACTCTGATCACGGCTTATCAGGTAATTTGAAAAAAATTTCTGTCTTTCCAGATATAATTGAAACTGATGGAAAAATATCTGTTGCGAGCAATCCTGCCGCAGAATCAGCTTTGAATGGAGCAAATCAAGGAAATGGTGGAACAGCAAACGCTTCACAGTGCGGTAATAATTCAACAGAAGCTGGAGAAGTTTGTGATTCCAATAATAGAACTTGTTTAACTGTTCAGGGTTATTCAGGAACACAGGCTTGTAATACATTATGCACAGGATATAATACTTGTACATCCGCCCTAAGATGCGGCGACTTATTAGTAAATGGCACAGAACAATGTGATGATGGAAACTTAAACAACAATGACTCCTGTAAAAATACCTGCCAAAACAACATTTGTGGAGACGGCTTCTTGAACTCTGCAGTAGAACAATGCGATGACAATAATACTTTGTCTGGTGATGGCTGTTCTTCTTTATGTCAACTAGAGGCTCCAGCGTTTATTTCCATAACTACTTGTCCTGCTACTATAAACCAATCTGGAAATACCTACCAAATAATGCAGGATTTAAACCCTGTTGGAACAAATTGTCTGAATATAAGCGCAAGCAATATAATAATAAAAGGGAACAATAGGAAAATAACTGGGGGAGTTGGGTCCACTTACGGAATATTTACAGATTTAACATCTGCTCGTACAAACATAACCATAGAAAATTTAACAATTAGTAATTTTGTTGTAGGAATTAGTCTTCAAAATGTTTCTAGGTCCACAATAAAAAATATTATTTCAATCAACAACACTCTTTATGGGTTTCAATCAATATCTGGAAATAATATCTCTTTAGTCAACAATAATGCTAGTTTTAACGGAAATCATGGTTATTATATCCTAACAGGCAGTTTTTATAACTTAACTAACAACATAGCTTACAAAAATACACAGTACGGTATATTTATACAAACAGTATCTAATTCGATACTGCAGGGCAACAATATAAAAAACAGCACATCCAGAGGCTTATTTATGTTGGTTTCTCAAAACAACACAGTTAATTCAAATACTATTTGTTATACCGCTGGTACAGATATAATTTGTTCTGCAAGCACAGGCAATACAGGAGTTGGGAATATCTATACTACAAATACAACTTGCACAACTGGAACCAACAACATCCAAAGAAGTTCTGCTTGCCCTTAATTGAACTATTTTTTAAAAAGAACAATTTAGTCAAACCCAATTTCAAAAACTTCTTTCGGTTTCACTGAGAGGTTAGAATATCTTATCCATTTTGGAGTTATTTTAAAATATTTTTGTTTATCGTCAAAAGCGTAAGTCTTAGAAAAAGGATTTTTATTCAAATGAATCGCAATTAATTTCTCAAATTCCTTATTTTCAACTTCTTTTGCTAAACCTTCATATTGAACAGTAATGTTCTCTTTTTCATCCCAACCAATTACTAAAGCAACATTTTTATTATTTTGCAAATTTCTATATTTTCTTGTAGTGTTGAATGTCCCGAAGATTAATTCAAGTCTATCTGTTTCAGAAAAAGCAACTACCGCACTTTCAGGTCTATTTCTAGAGTTTATTGTTGACAAAACTGTTAATTTCTTGTTTTTAATAAAATCAAGAATCTTTTGTTTATTTACATCCATAATTCTTAAAAAATTTTATAGATTAATAATCTTTCTAATGATAAAAAATGATAAAATTATATAATCTCTTTACATCTATTTTCTATGGATTTAGACAAAGAATTAGATAAAACAAAAAAAGAGATATTTAGATTTGAAGCATTGCAGGAATATTTTTCAGATGGAAGTGATGAATTAGAAAACGAAATCAATCGACAATGGAAAGAAACAGGTAAGATCGACATGAATACGGACTTAATGAAAGACTGGCACGATTTTATCAAAGCAAAAGTAGAAAAAGGAGTGAAATTTACTTGGGTCAGACTTCTTAGTTTTCCTTTAAATGAATATACTAAATCAGAAATATATATCTTTAAGAAAAGAGTTAAGTATGGCATAAATATAATGTTAATAAATAAAGAAAAATTTAATACTCTAAAGATAGATTTTAAAGATTTTTATTTACTTGATGGAAAAGCTCTTCTAATGAACTATGGAAAAAGCAATGAATATCTAGGTTGTGAATGTGATAAAAATTCAGAAAAATACAAAGGATACAAAGATCTACTAATAAACAATTCAATTCCAATTAAAGATTACGTATTTTAATGCTGTTTTTCTAAAATGTATAGTGTATTATTTCCAAAGATAAAAATTTAAAGTAACAAGCGATATTTCAATATGGTTACTGGAAGAAATGCTCTCTCTTATCTATCTGACTTAATTTATGGAGCAAGTAAGTATCCTTCTGGATGGTTTAGACCAATGACAGTTAAGGGATATTTCAATACTGATGAAAATGGGAATTATCAAAGATTGTTTTTTAAAGAACTATTAAAAATAGGGTTTAGGAGAACTCCTTGGCAATTAGTATTTCCAAGCCAAACAGCAGGATTGATTAAAAGGATTAAACCATTGAAAGATGGAACAGATGAATATCATGTCAGATTTTATAGCGATGGTGTAATTGACTGCGAATTAGAAGTTAATAGATTCAATGGATGGCACTGGGCGGGTCCGAGGAAACATGGAAGTTATTTACTTGAAGATGTATTAGAGAATGGTTCGATTGATTTATCTTATGAAGACAAAGAAAAAATTAAAAAACAATTGGGTGTTAAACATTATTCAGGTAAGTGTGTGAGAAGTAAGGAATAATAAAACCTTCACAAATGTCTTGCATAGGCAAAACCATTCAACTAAAAAGCTTTAAAAACCTAATTTTCTAGGAAACTCTATGAAAGGAATAATAACACAATTTAGACGAGGAAGAAAGACTGTCCACGAAAGACATTATCTCATAGATTTAGGTTTAGAAAGTAGAGAAGAAGCAAACAAGATGTCTGGAAAAGCTGTTGAATGGAAAAGCCCTGGTGGAAAAATAATAAAAGGAGTAATAAGCAGCGCTCATGGCAATAAAGGTCTTGTCAGAGCGATATTTGAAAAAGGTCTTCCAGGACAAGCAATAACAACTGAAATAGAAGTCAAAGGAGCAAAATAAAATGGCCTCATTAAGAAAAGCTTCATCATATTCAAGAAAAAAAGTAAGACCTTACACAAGAAAATCTTCTAGAAAAGACAAAGCTTACATAAGAGCAGTTCCTTTCAGCAAAATTGTTAAGTTTAGTACAGGGGACGTACAAGGCAGGAATAGTGGAAAATACAAATATGCCGTAAAGCTTATTTCAAAAGAAAAAGTTCAGATGAGAGACAATTCTATAGAAGCATGCAGAATGCTTATAACAAAACAAATGGACAAACATTTGCCAGGCAATTATTATTTATCTGTAAAGATTTATCCGCACCACATACTCAGAGAAAATAAACTTGCAGCAGGAGCAGGAGCAGACAGACTTTCTAGCGGAATGAGGCATTCCTTTGGAATAACAGTAGGAAGAGCAGCAATTATATCTCCAGGAAAAGAAGTTTTCATTATTTTATGTGCAGATGAAAAAGGAGCAAGAATAGCTAGAGATACTTTAACTATGGTAAAATCAAAAACTCCTTGCAAAAGTACTATAAGAATTGAAAAGCTTGCCGGGGATCCCTCAAAATAATTATTAGTATTCTAAAAATTATAGAGTAGTTTACCGTCGGCAAATTCTTGTTTTAGAGGGTAAAGATTTATAAAGCATATTGATTTTTTCTAGTTGCTCTATACTATGTCAAAAGAAGAAAACGAAGAGGAAAATGAAGAAGAGAACGGCGTTCAGGAAACTCTAATTAAAGATTCAGACGATCCAAAACACATTCAGAATGCTGAAATAGTTGATGAAATGGAAAAATCCTATATTGACTATGCAATGTCAGTTATAGTTCAAAGAGCTTTACCTAGTGTGGAAGACGGTCTAAAACCAGTCCACAGAAGAATTCTTTATGCCATGCATTCAATTGGCTTGGATCCCAGTAAACCAACAAGAAAATCTGCAGCTATAGTTGGAGAAGTTTTAGGAAAATACCATCCACACGGAGATATTGCAGTTTACGATGCCATGGTTCGTTTAGCTCAACCTTTCTCTCTTCGTTACCCGTTAGTTCACGGTCAAGGAAACTTTGGTAGCATGGATGGAGATTCTCCTGCTGCACAAAGATACACAGAAGCAAAATTAACAAAGTTATCTCAAGAATTATTAGAAGACATTGAAAAAGAAACAGTGAAGATGAATCCTAACTATGACAATTCTTTGAAAGAGCCAGAAACGCTTCCCGCAAAATTACCTAATCTTTTCTTAAATGGTGCTACAGGAATTGCAGTAGGTATGGCTACAAATATTCCCCCGCATAATCTTCATGAGATATGCGACGCGATTATAGCTTATATCAATAAACCAGAAATATCTATAGAAGACTTGGCAGATATTGTTACAGGTCCAGATTTCCCAACAGGTGGTTACGCTTCTGGTGTTGGAATAAAAGAGATGTACAAAACAGGAAAAGGAAAGATTATAATGCGAGCAAGGCACAAGTTAGAGGAACATAAAGGGCGCGAATATATTGTAGTTACTGAAATTCCTTACATGGTAAACAAGGCGGAACTCGTAAAAACTATCGCAAGACTTGTAACAGAAAAAAAATTAACAGATATTTCAGATTTAAGAGATGAATCTTCAAAAGGATTAGTAAGAATCGTTATAGAATTAAAGAAGGGATCTCCACATAAATATACGGTTAATAAATTATACCAATTAACAAATATGCAAACTAATTTTGATGCGAACATACTTGCTCTTGTTGAAAATAAACCTAGAATATTAAATTTAAAAAATGTTGTTGAAGAATATGTAAGGTATAGAAAAAAAGTTATCGTAAACAGAAGCAAATTTGATTTAAGGAAAGCCGAAGAAAGGCTTGAAATTGTTCTTGGTTTACTTATTGCCTTAAATCACATAGACAAAATAGTTGAATTGATAAAGAAAAGTGAGAATACTGCAGATGCAAACGATGGTTTAATGAAAAAATTTGGATTGACAGTAAGACAGGCAAAAGCAGTTCTAGAAATAAGATTACAACAATTAACACATTTAGAAGCTGATAGATTGAGAGAAGAAGAGAAGAAACTGAACGAAACAATAACTCATTTCAAAAAGATTCTTGGAAGCGAGCAGGAAATTTTAAGTGTAATAAAAAGAGAAATAAATGAACTAAAAAAAAGTTATGGAGATGAGAGGCGCACAACAATCTTAAAGAAAGTAGAAGAACTTTCAGAGAAAGATCTTGTCGAAAAGAAAGATGTAGTTGTCATGGTTACAAACTCAGGGTATATAAAAAGAGTTGATTTAGCTTCTTATAGAGAGCAGAGAAGGGGCGGTTCAGGAGTTTCTGGTACAGATCTTAAAGATGAAGACTTTGTTAAGACATTATTGACATGTTCAACTCATGATATGCTCTTATTTTTCACTTCAAGAGGCAGATTATTCTGGCTAAAATCACATGAAGTTCCTGATGGATCAAGACAGAGTAAAGGAAGAGCCCTGGCAAATCTATTCAATTTAAGAGATGAAGAAATAGTGAACATCAAAAATGTGGCAAACTTCGATGAAGGTTATTTAATTTTTGCTACGAGGAAAGGAATAGTAAAAAAAGTAGCCATGAAAGATCTTTCAAAACCTAGAAGCACAGGAGTAAGAGTGATGAACCTTCCTCCAGATGGTTCAGACGCAATTATAACCGTTGAATCTGTTAAAGATAAACAAGAAGTTTTGATGATAATGAAGAAGGGAAATGCTGTCCGCTTTGATTCAGATGATGTAAGATCTATGGGAAGAGCTAGTTATGGTGTTAAAGGTGTTGAGTTGTCTTCAACTGATCAAGTTGTTTCTCTAGAACCTATTCCTTTGGATGGTAAAACAACTATTCTAACAGTTACAGAAAAAGGTTTTGGAAAACGCTCCGAATTAGATGAATATAGGAAGACTAGCAGGGGAAGTAAGGGCGTAATTAATCTCAAACTCTCTGACAAAACAGGGAATGTAGTCGGCTCTCTTTCAGTTACAGATAAAGATTCAGTTATTATAACAACAACTAAAGGAGTAATAATAAGAATAAGCATGAAAGACCTTCGAGTTATGGGCAGAGCAACACAAGGAGTTCATGTTGTAAGACTAAAAGAAGGAGATAAAGTTGCCGATATACTCAAGATCCCTAGAGAAGAAGTTATTGTTTCTGGTGGGCTTTAACTTAGGATTTTTTAAGAAATAGAAATTTTTATAAAGAAACAATTGAAAGTAGATTTGATGGAGCAAAAGAAAAAATATAATCTCTTGGCTATACAAAGTTTCGCACTTAGTATAGTTAGTTTAGGTATAGGTCTAATAATATATCCTAGATATCTAGCTGTAACTTATATTTTGATAGCCATACCAATATTGCTAGGCATTATTTCATTATTAAAAAATAGAAAACTAAAAAACAAAGAGCTAGCAATTGCGGGAATAGTAATCTCTATCTTATGGTTTATGTTATTAAAATTTTTAATTTATTTAAACTCAAATGGTTTGGACATTTAGGTCATGTAAAATTTTATCAGCTAAATCTATTCTATCCTATATCATTTCAATTTAAATATAAATCCGTTTCTACTCCAGAACCATAAAGGTGGATGCATATCTATTGGATTGATACCAGAACCTTTTAGAACCTCTCTCCATTTTTCAGAAATCTTATCCTTAGAAAGCTTTTCAGCTTCATCTTGTGTGATAACTCCTAAAAGAACAGAGCATTGCGTAACGTGTGTATCTGGTGCTATTTCAATATAATCTGCATTCTTTAGAGGAATTTTGCCGTATTCTTTCATAATAAATGACCAATAGTTAAAGATTTTAGGGCCAGAGAGATAAGGAAATCCTTTCTTGAAATTAATCTGAATATTTCCTCTTAATTTTAAATAGTCATTATCGGACTTTTTTATTAAGTTTTCAAACGAACCAAAATTATCATAAACTGTTTTTGCAATTGTTTTCCAAGTGTTTATATGTTTATTAGGTTGTAAAGCGACTTTATATCTTGTTAGATATTCCCTTAATTTACTATCTTCTAGCTTGACAACTTTAGACGTATCAAAAACAATTTTAGTTTCTTTATCATTATAAGTCTTAAGAGTTGCTTCCCATAACTTATAACTATTTCTTTGATAATTAAGAGCCATAGGTAAGGTAAAATAAGCCAAACGAAATTCTTTCTCTTGTTCAGAAAATCCAGGGTTAGAATCTTCCGGCATCTTTGTCTGGCCTAATTTTCCAGAATTATAAGCTTCCAAAAGCAATCTACAATTAGATACAATTACTTCATTCATTGTCTAATTGAATGGTTCTTCTATAAATAAGTTACTAGTTTTTATTTTTCCTCAAGCAAATAATCAAACATACACATAGATTCTAAACATAATTTTTTACACTCAAAACTATAATTTTCCGTATCAGCTATAAGGCATCCATAATAACACCTATCATAAACGTGATCATGAAGCATATTCAGAGCTTCTGAATTAGTGTACATTTCTACTGCTTCTCTGGATTTATTTACAATACAACCAATTTGAACAAGAGAAGTCAAACCCAAAGCCGTAAGAACAGGAAGTCTTTGAAGAAATAAGGGTTTCATAATAACTATCTAATAAAGTCTACGATTTTGATAATATCTGTTATTGTTATAGCCGTCGTATCTATTACCATAATCCATAGTATAATAATATCTTGGATATTCATAATACTGAGCATACCACTGATTGTCGTTGTAATATCTTCCACTATTGTAATAATTGTCATATCCATACATTCTGTTTTGTGAGTAATCAGGAGAGTCTCTAGTAACGGTCACATAATTATACACTTTTTCTCTAGTTCCATCTGGAAGATAACGCATTGAAACAGTTCTATCATAATCATTAGTTGTAACTTGGGCAGGCCCTCCATAGTAACCAGAAGCTCTGTTTGAAGAATAAGAATAGCTATTATAATATCCATTGTTATAGCTATTAGTATTAGGATTATACATCATATTACTTGAGTAATAAGCAGAACTAAAACTAGTCAAAAAGACTAAGGCAAAAAGTGCAAGCACTAACTTATATGCGTTCTTCATGAAAACAAAATGAAAGCAGAATATTTAAATATTTGTATTTTCATCATTTTATAGTTACTTCAAATGGAAGAGAGAAATTTTCATATATTAGTTCTTAGAACAACTGATCGTTCTGGTAGAGATCTCTATTCACAATTATTTACTCCAGATGAGCGGCTTTATGACACATTGATGAGTGAATGTAAAGAAGGTAGTGAATTAAGCCAAAGCTACAAGCTAGAGATGGTTGCAGGTATAAATCTAAATGTGTCTGATGAGAGGGATTTAGGTAATTTATTTGCAAATTCTTCTAGAATTTTAGCACGTCTAAATGAAGGAGAAGAAATAAGCGGATTGGAAGTTATAAATTCAATTTTAGGGCAAGACTAAATTTCTATATTAGGTCCGTCACGCCATTTTATTAAATTACTATTATGTCCATGATAATCCCCTTCAGAGCGAATCAAAACAGGATCAAACAGAGTGCATCCATAATTAGGATCTCTGTTATCAAGGTTTAAAGCAGATAAGGTTGCTCTGCCTATTTTTCCTGGAGCATCAAAATAAAAAGGGTAGGCCTCAAAAGCTCTCTCCATTCTTCTTAATTTATCACAATCTTCAAAATCATCAAAGTTTCCTTGCAAAACTCCAAGTGGCCTGTAATAGTCTAAACCTTTTGTAAATTCTTCTCCAACAGTGCTTCCTATCATGGCATGTTCTTGAGGTGTTAAGAGTAGATGAATCTTCATTTTAATATCTCCAATTGTAATAACCTTTTTGAGGATCAAAGACTGGCTTGTAATAATTGTTATCTTTGTAAACTTTTGTCAAAGGGTCATATGCTTCTCTGTTTCTATAATCACTAAAACTTGGATTATCGTAATAAGGATCATTAGTTTGATAAAAAATTTCTCCAGAAGATTTGCCTCTTGCAATATAGAAGCGTGAATTAGCTGAGCGATCCAAGAAAACTACCTGTCTCAAAAGGTCTCTATTTTCAACTAAGAATTTCAAATCCCTATTTCTATCATAATAGCGATCATTTGTATCTCCAAGATTAATATATATTCTCGCGCGTCCATCATAGTTATTATAAACATAACCGACATGATCCGAAGATCTAACAGTTAGATAACGATCATCATAACTATATGCTGAAACACTCTGGAAAACAATCAAGGCTAAAATAGAGATTATTCCTAGCATGTATAACAATCTTATTTTATTGTTCATACTTTCCACAAAAAATTTAACTATTTAAACTTTACTATTGTAGTTACTATAAAAAGATAACAAAGTAAATAATAACAAAAATTGATATTTTCTAGCATACAAACCTTTAGATACTCTAGGATTCAACAAATAGCATGAATGATCAAAAAGTTTCTCATAAGAATTTCAAAATGTTCATAGATATGTTTCTTGATAAGACGATTAGTCCACAGGAATTATTTTCATTTCTTTCAGAAAAACAAGCAGAAGCAATAATCTCTGGTATAAAATCTTGTAAAGATACAGAAGAACTTGCTGATAAAATCTCGAAGTTATAAATTCTTATCAATTTAAAATAAATCTGTTTATTTCACAATAAAAATCCCAAACACAGCAAGCTGTTGGGTATTTTTAAGCCTCAAACTGAGACTGACCGTAGCTTGTTGCGGAGTATTGAACTCAGTTCGAGCAATAAGAAATCTTTAAAAACACAATTTATTAAAGATTATTAAGCCTCGGTAGTTTAGTGGTTAAAACATCTCCCTGTCGCGGAGAAGTCCCGAGTTCGATTCTCGGTCGGGGCGTTTTTGAGAATCGAACGAGGAGAGTTTGATTCACTTACATTTCTCCGAATGTTAGTTGCCAAAATTCAAAAGAATTTTTAGCATCGGTCGGGGCGTTCTAAAAAAGGAAGAATTATATTGCACTTAGGAAATCTTAATGAGTTTTTCCTCATAAAACCGATATGCAATCTAAACTTAAACTCTTACCTAAATGACAGTTTATATCTACAAGTTGGTAGTGAGTTAGGTTTATATTATTTAATTTGATGAAGTATTTATGATAACCAGAAGAGCTAGAAGAATCATCGTTTGGGTAGGAGTTTTTCTTTCCTTAGCTCTACCACTTCTTGGACTTCCTATAGGAATTTTGTTGATAATTATATGGCTAGGAATGTTATTTGTAAAAAGTCCCAACTCAGGATGGAGAAAATTGGACTTTGTTGATAAGGGAGGACTGCTCGGATTAGCTTTCGGAACTTTTGTTATCTTAATCGGCATCTACATTCCTAAAACTGTTGATGGTTCCGCAACATGGGAAAAGATATTTATCACACTAATGCAACCCGCTATTCATATTGTGTCCAATGCTACAGAAGGATGCGATGGTTTAGGGTGTTTATTATATGGTATTCCCCTTATCACATTGCCTCCTGTGATTTACTTGGGCGTGGGGTTAGTAATTGGTATGCTCATAGAGCTACTTTGGAACAAACAAGAGCTCGACGTATTGAAGAAGATTAATTAGGATTAGTTTTTTAATTGTCTTCTTTAGATTTATCATATTAGTAATAAAAAAGCTCTCAAACTTCACTAGTTCTAGATGGTAAGATAGTTTTAAATAAAAATAGCCTTCTCGCTAAAAATGACAGTTATAAAAAAAGTTCTAATAATTTTATCTTTTGCAATTCTTATAACAAACTTAGTTAACGCGGAAGAACTATCAATGAACGTAAATTCCCCAAATCTAGAATTTTATTCTCAAAAAAATATAGTTTTCAACATAACTCTAAGTGAAAAAGTAGATATTCTTTCATATATAAATTTTGATAATTTTATCCCAAAGGAAACAATTTTATGTAAAAATTGTCGTGAGTATGGCTTTTCAAAAAAAGTAACAAAATCCTTTAAAGAAGGATATAATGATTTTTTAATAACAGCTAGGACAAATCACTCTGAGACTTCCTTTCCAGTCTATTTTATCTTAGATTCAAAAAAACCAATGATAACTTCAACTTTACCAAAAGCAAAATCCTTTTTTTCAGGAGATTTCGAAGTAAACTTTAGAGAGGACAATACTCAAGAAATAAAATTAATCTATGGAAATAAAGAAAAAGGTTACAAAAATGAAACTTTGGATATACAAGATTGTCCATTTCAAGGGAGTTTGGAAATTAAGTGCCGGAAAGAAGTAAATCTAGAGGAGTTCAATGGAAAGAAAATAGATTATCATTTTACTATTAAAGATAAAGGCAATTTAGAAAAAACATCAAAAAGCGCAGAAGTGAGTATAGACACAGATAAACCAATAATAAAATCGTTCAATTATACACTATCAGGAAAAGGGGTAGAATTTTTCATAGGCCTTGAAGAAAAAAATCCAAGCAGTGTTTACTTTCTTGATTTTTTTCAATCTAACAGAGAACCTAGGAAAGTGATGCTCTGTTCCAAAATGAAAAATTCATCATGTAAAATAAATAAACGCCTAGATAAAGGCACCCATCCTATAATTTTAATAGCGGAAGATAAAGCAGGCAATGTAGATGAAAAAATGAGTGTAATTTTTGTAAATGCTTAAACAATTTTAATTTAGTCTTAAACCAAAGTGAATAAATTCAATCTCTAAAGTTCTTTAGTCTCTCAAGTCCAAGAGATAAAATCCTGCCATCTGAATTAGACATATCAACTTTCACATGGACAATCTCTCCCCTAGGGTTAGGTTGAGAGAAACTTTCAAAAGAGCCTATGATCGGTTCTCTTAATTTTCCGGCGCTATCTGCTTTGATATCTAAATCTTTGCCAAGAACATAACCTCTTTCACCTAAATAACTTCTAAATCTCTCTTCCGTTTCAGATTTAGAAAGTCCATCAAAAAAACCAGTATACTCTCTTCTATATTCATCCATAATCTTCAAATAAAATCTCTCTGTTTAAAACTTATCGGCATATTAAACAATCATTTCACAATATAGATGTCAAGACTTAGAGTTTATCAAATCCATTTCATAGCCCCATAATCCCTTTATATCTCTAGGTTATAGCAAAACAATGATAGTTAGAAAGAGTATAGGTGTGCTGTTCTTATTCGTATTATGCTTCACTCTAGTCTCCTCAGCAACAATTAAAACAACTGATTTACAGGGGAATGAAAGAAAGAACTTCTCTCCTGGCGAAATCGCCTACTTAGAAGGAACGGGTTTTAACAATAATGAATACATTTTAGTTCAAATAATAAGTCCAACTGCAAATATAGACCATACAATTGCTGTTTCGGATAACCAAGGTAATTTTCTTATATCTTACAATTTTCCAGGTCTCAAAGGCGATTATTTCATCGTAGCGAGTGATAGTTCTGATATAGCCAAAGCAACTTTTAATTTAGGATTTATATGGATAACAAGAAACAATTGCGGCACTCAAAATCAAAATATCAACCAATACGCCTCAGAAGAAGGAGTTTATATCAATGCAGATAATTTCAATCCAGGAAACTATTCATGGGAGATAAGAGGTAAGCCAGGAGGCGCTTCTTGTGACCCTAATCAGATTGTAGCTTCAGGCATCAAAACAATAAACTCATCTGGAAAGACATGCTTTAAGGCTTATAACATAAGCTCAAATGACTGTGGGGAATATCAAGTTAAATTTGACACAAAAGGAGACAATTACAGAATTGTTGGAAACAGTTGTGAAGACGATGAAAGTTGTGGTGAAAAAAGCTCTAAATTCATATGCCAAGGATTGAACAAGCTTAATGTTACAACCATACCTTCATGCGAAGGAGACAAATGTAATGTCATTGTAAACACTACTCTTTCTCAAGTCTGCGGATTTGATCGTTCAAGGATTTTTTGCTCAGAAGATAGACTTCTTAATTTAACAGCTACTCCTTCCTGCGCTGATGGAGACTGTTCCTATGATCTTAATTTAACTCTAATAACCATTTGTCCATTAGGATGTTCAGATGGAGAGTGTCTTCCTCACACATGTAAAGATAAAGATCACGATGGATATAATGCTTCAAACAATTTCAATCTTTCCTGTGGACCTTTAGATTGTAATGATAACAATCCAAACATAAGTCCAGGAAAAACAGAAATATGTAATTCAATTGATGACAATTGCAACCAAAAAGTTGATGATGGGATTGAAAATATCACAAAAGGGATAGACTTAGCTGAATGTCAACCAGAAATTTTAAGTTGTATAAATGGAACATTCATTAAAATTCAGGAAAAAATGAATCCTGAAGAAGAAATATGTGATGGAAAAGACAATAATTGTAATGAACAAGTAGATGAAGGCTTCGACCAGGATAATGATGGTGTAGGCGATTGTTTTGATAAGTGCAAAAATTCAAATGTTAATCTATTAATAGACCAAGATGGTTGCGATCAAGGACAATTTTGTAAACGCTTCTACTGCAGCCCTAATTGTTTCCAGGCAGATTTCATGAGAGACGAGCCAAAAACAAATCCAAACGATTGCAGAGTCATCGTTAAAGATATAGAAGGTAAATTATATCCTGATTGCATTCCCATTTTTGAAGATCCACAATGTGTTCCAAAGTGAAATAAGTAAGTTTTTAAAGCAATTTCTAGCACTATTTATACGATGAAAAAATTTACAAGGGAAAACATTGATAGATTCCGAGGAATGTTTGTTGAAAAGGGATATCCTCAAAAACAATCAAACTTAGATGGTCGAGTAGTAGATTATTTTGTCATGCCTAAACCTCTATTTCAAGGAATTCCTAATGGCTTAGTTAGAATGACTGGGGATCCCCAAGATGGTTATGTTGTTGGAGTAAGTGATGAAGTTCCACTTGAAATACAGCCCCATTTTGCGCTTAGTGAGCATGATGAATTTATGGTTTATGGTCTTGGAGATCTAGACAGAACATTGCGTTCTGAAAGACACATGTTAGGTATTTTAGGAGGCTCTAATTTAAAGCCTACTTATATTACAAACAAGCTTACACTATATGGTCATCTATTAGCAAATGCGAAAGATAATTCAGACACTTGGCTTTTTACAGAAGAAGATTTAAGAGGTTTTGAAAGAGCTTGTGAACATCTAAGAGAAGCGTTATAACTAAACTATCTATTTCTTAACAATCTTTTCAGACAGCCATATAGCTATCAAAGAAAGCAAAACACCTAAAGATATACCTATAACATCATGTCTTTTTACAACTATTCTATAAATTGAAATAAGCAATACTATTAAAATTGAAGAACTAATAAAGTATTTTCTAGTTTTTTCAAAGCGTGCGAAATTCCATATAATATATAAAAGAAATATTGTGGCAGTCACATGCAAAGAAGCATCAAACAAAATATCATTTCCAAAAAGAGCCATAGGCAAATACTTGAAAAAAATTATAAAAAAAAGCATTAAAACAAAACAAAGAATCAACCTTTTCAACTTCAAAACAACCTTCTCTCTAACCATGATAAAAGAAAATTAAAATTAACGACGTTTATTACCAGAGTGACCTTTCTTAACTAAAACAACTACCAAAACTATTATTATCAACAAGATAACTACCACTAATAAGATCTTAGACTTAACCCCAAGACCAACTGATTCAGGAGAAAGACCAACATCAGCTGAAGGATTAACACCATCTTCTGCAACACTATCTGCAACTTGATTATTAACAGGTTCGCTAACTTTAGTACTCAAAGGAACATTAACTGCTTTCATATAAAGCATAGCCTTTCCATCAACAACAGAAACTAATCTAACAGACAAATCATAATTAGATTTATCACTATCAAGATCAAACATCTTTTCTGAACCAACACTCATAACAGCAGTCTGAGGCGTGCTAGAAACCTCAATAGTCACAGTATTAGACGTCAAACTCATAACACCAACATAATGCTTCTCACTACCTAAAACAACTCTAACTCTCTCCTTAGAAGCAAGCTCCTTAGTATAATCTTTATCACTATTCATCTGAACATCATTCAAATAAGTTTGTTTCCAACTAGTTGAAGAAGATCCTCCACTACCACCACCAGAACTACCTCCAGACACAGCAGTTACAGTATAATTCAAAACAGAACTAACAATATTCCCAGCATAATCTACAGCATTACATGTTGTAGTATAAACTCCAGAAATACTAGTCGAAGGGCTAGCTTCATAAGTAGTAGACCCTAAAACCCCAGTTGTTGCATCAGTCGCAGTACAAGTGCAATCAACAGCTACTCCTTTAGCAACAGAGGATGGGCTACAACTATGGCTTAAAACAGGACTAGTTGTATCCAAAACAAGAGTCACGTTACCAGCACTATTATTTGTATTCCCAAAAGTATCATTTGCAGTAGCACTTAACTTATAAGTCCCATCACTCAAACTAGAAAAATTCCCAAACAAGACAGTAAGATTCGTACTGGTAGAATTTATTTGATCCCCAGTCGAATTATACAATCTAACCATTAAAGTACTAACATTACCATTTTCAGTTGTAGTAATATTATAAATAATATAAGTTAAAGATAAATTAGACAAAGTAGCATTTGTAGGAGAAGCAAAACTAACATCAGAAGGTGCAGTCGTATCATTAACAATAATAGAGACATTACTATTAGAAGAACTAGTAGAGTTCGTCGTAATCACAACAAGATTATAAGTTCCTGGAGTTGAGGCAGTCGCATTAAATACAAAATAACCAAGAGAGAGATTCAAAACTAACCCACCGGCAGAATTCCTCCAACTCAAGACACTAGAAGTATTGACAAAAGTATGAGAGCCTCCAGTAGTACCATTTGTACCAGCCAAAAATATAAAACTCGAAGGAAGAGTGATGTTGACCTCAGTAAGGTTAGCTGCAAGAGCAGCATCAGTATTATTAACAGTAATATTATACATTCTGGTAACATCCTCTAAAACACTAACCGTATTAGAAGAAATAACATGAGCAGCAAAAGCGAAAGTCAACAAAGACAAAAATACTATAACGAAGAATAAAACCAATCCGTGTTGTTTTTCCATTTCAGCCTCTTTAACTTAGAGATCACACACAGGTGTATTTAAATCTTTCCATAAAATTTTTTTCTCCGAGAATAAAAATTCTAAAAAAATAAAATTTTTGTTACTTAAACTTAATACAAAGCTAAAAATCAAAATAACACAATTCTCTTTAATTAGCATTTAATAGAGGACAAGTTTGTAAAATCTACAATTTAACTTACGAATTCTTTGATTGTATAAAGAAAGGTTATATCTTAATTTAATTTCACTAAGCTGTTCATGGGCAAAATGCAAGGATTTAATAAGCCAATATTCCGATTTTTCATAGGAGGACCAATATGAAGAACTTTAGAAGCGGCGGATCGAACGGCAGATCAGGTGGATTCGGAGGCGGTGGATTCAGACACAACTTCGGACCAAGAGAAATGCACAAAGCTGTATGTTCGCAATGCAAGAAAGATTGCGAAGTCCCGTTCAAACCAACAGAAGGCAAACCAGTCTACTGTAAGGATTGCTACGCATCAAAAAAAGCAGAACAGAATTAATAACAGTTAATCGTTAAAGTTATTAACAAATTTATTTTTTAATTTTTACATATTGTTTTCAGACCCTAAACATTCAGGGTTAAATTTTATAATCCTGACTTCCAATCTCAAATAAAGGTATTCGCTCCAATCGCAAAAATACCTTACAGAGCGAAATATGCTAAAAATAGAAAAATAAAAGAAAAACTTATAAAGCATTAGAAATAACTTCTCGATAATATGAGTCATAGATTTAAAGATCAAAAACTAGAAAGTACAGCGTCAGCACAAGAAAAAGCAATACCTCATATAGACCTAACACAAAAAGGTGTATGCTATGATGGAAAGTTAGCGCCTAGACAAAATATCTCTGTGCGTTTTAGTAGTGCTGAGACAAACCCTCCAAGATTAAGATGCGGAGAGGCGTGCACAATACATGATGGTGTATCTTTGTATAGCGGTACTGTAAAGACTGCAACGCCAAAAAGAACATATATTCAATTAGATTCTCTTTTTCCCTAAGATAATTAATTAGTTTCAGACAATTTCATTATTAAATATAATTTTATTATACAATAATAAGCTTTTACCGTGCAATTTCTCAATGCCAGATGTAACTTTAAAGTAACATTAATAGAAATCTTTAAATAACCGTTATGTACGGCCTATGTATAATCTATAAGATGGAAAAGAAGAAATTCGTAATAACGAAAAAGATAGCAAAACATGGAAATCAAGCTATAATAGTAATACCGAGAGTCCTAGAAAACCAACTTAAGCCTGGAACAATTGCTCAAGTTACGATTGATATTATTGATAATTTGGAGGTAGCTGAATGAAACTAATTGATGGAACCCATTTTGAACCAACAATAACAATCTCTGACCTAGATTCTCCTGCTTTAGAAGAATTGTTATCAAGAGGTTATCAGCCGCAAAAAAAACTTGGGGAAGGAAGCAACAGAAAAGCTTTCAAAGTTACAAGACAAAGAGGCCACTTTATAGAAGAGCTGGTTGCTAAAGTTCCTAAACTTGAATTTGACATAAACACAATAAAAAAAGAAATCGCAGCAGAAAAGCAAAGAAACGGAAGAAACTGGAATGTTCAAGAAGCGATTATGTCTACGAAGCTATGGCATCCTAATTTGGCTAGAACAATAGACAGTTTTGACCTTAAAGATGAAAGAACTGTTAACGTAGAGCCATATTATGAAGGTTCTAGAGGTCTAAGAGGAGAGATAAAATTGCTCCAAGAAGGTTTACCTTTACAGGCTTACAAAGGAATTATGACTGGAATTCTTGCTGGAGTAGGACACATGCATAAAAATGGAATTCTGCACAGAGACTTATCTCCTGATAATGTTATTGTTGACAAACATGGAACAGCGGTAGTTACTGATCTTCAAACAGCAGCATTTGAAGGTCAATCAATTCCATCTCTAACTCCTACTCAAGGAAGGATTGATTATACCGAACCAAGACTGGTTAACGCTCTTCTTAATGGAAAAGCAGAAACAGCAACAGACAGAAGCGATTTATATTCTATAGGTGCAATAGGATATTACCTTCTTACAGGGAAAGAGCCTTCTTCTTATCATCTTGTTGAAACAGCTAACGGAAGCCCCATACAAATTGGAAATAGGGTTGTTCATGTATCATTAAGACGTGGAGATACAGAGGTTAAAGAAATATCTTCAAAAGAAAGAAGATTTCAATTAAATTCTATGATCAAAGTCATGAGCGAAAAAGGAATACCTAAACAACATAGAAGTTTTGTCTTAGGTTGCATGGAGGAATAAAATGTCTTTAATTAAACTCATAAGCAACAACCGAAGAAAATTTAGATCAGTAGGAGAAGCTGCAGAGAACTTTAGCAATTTGAATGAAGGAGTTATTTCTAGATTTAAGAATAGAATTGTTGAAGATGTTCCAAAATACCTTGGATGGGGCGTTTTAGCAGGAGCTATAGGTGCTTTAACTGCTGGGGGTGCTATGTGCGGATCTAATATTCCTCCTCTATTTGATAAGCAAACAGTTCCAATGTATGGAGGATTTATGCAAAAAGAAGATAACAGAGAAATTACCGCTAGAGAAATGTCTCCAGAGGATAGAAACGCAAGATTTGAAATCTTAGGAAGAAGAATAGGTTATGTACAAGAAAGACTTTCAACTTGGAGTAGATCTAATGAGTATTACGTAAGGCTTTTTGAAGATAATATATTTGTAGGAGATACTCATCAACTAAATCCAAGATTTGTTGCTGCTTTCGCAAAATCTTGTTATGTAAACCAAGAAGAAGCAAAAATAGGTTATAATCTGGATGGGGAAGCAAGGGAAACTCCTATGTTTACTCCAGAATTTATGGAGACTTGGGCTAGCGATATTCTTGGAATGCCAAAAGAAGGAACAGAAGAAAGAGAGCGTAGAATGGCAGTTGCAGCTTTGCCTTATCTAAGAAAACTAGCGACTCCAAACAGACCAGTAGTAGATGCTTATGCATATTATTTTGCAGGTGAAGATGGAGTAAGAAAAGCAATAGCAGAAACAGGATCAATTAATTACTATCCGGATTTATCAGCATCAGGAGAATCTATATCAAAAGGTTATAGAGAAGCCCTTCCAGTATATCAAAAAACATTAATTGAAGATGCAGATTTACTTTATGAAATCTCAGACGAAGGTAAGAAAATCAATTGGAAAAGGCTAGGAAATTATAGAGATGGAGGAATAAAATTGGGGAGCGAATAAAATGCAAGGAACAGAAAGATATCATTCAGTTGATCATGCAAATGAAGCATTTCAAGAGTTAGACTCTGGATTCTTTACAAGATTAAAGAACAGAATTGTTGAAGGAGCAAAATGGTTCATTCCTGGACTAATTACAGGAACAGCAATCGGAGGAATAGGCGGGCTTTTATATTATTTAGAAAATAAAGAACAACCTCCAAGAATAAAAGAGATTTTATCTGAAAGAGCATATCAGGAGTTTACTTTAGATGATTTTATCAATCTGCCAAGAACAGAAAAACAGAACATTGTTTATGGCACTTATCCTGCATTGGATTTTGCAAAAAGAAATCTTCCAGAGATTGAAAAAAGTGGAAGATTTCCAGATGTTAGAGAAATGGCAAAGAAAGCACAAAGAGAACACAAGATGGACCCAAGACTTGTGTCTTCATGGCTTAGAGCTTGTTATCTTGCTCATGATTTCCTTCAAGAAGGATATGAAAAAGAGGGAGAGAAAAGATCAGGAATAAGTTTTGTTCCTCTAGAATTCGCTCGTGAAGCTATGTATAACAAATTAGGAACTCACGCTTCTTGGGCCGATGTGAAAAAAGTAACTGATGAAACTAATATATCCAGAGGAGTGTTATTCTTAAAACAATGTCTTGAAAGAGACACTGCTCCAAATACATTTGCAAGATATTTCTCGGAAAGTGAAGAAATTGCCTCAGCTAGAGTCAGGTCAGGTGTTATGGATTATTTTCTTGGAGATAATGAGAATGATAAAAATACCCAAGTTTCAGGATTTAGAGGGGCTGGGCACATTAAAACAAAACCCAAAAATACCGGATATAGAAGTTATCTTCCTGAACATCAAACAAGAGTAGTGGATTTAGCCTCGGCATTATATATGCTCACTGATGAACAAGGGAACTTAGATTTAGATAAACCGCTCATTGACATCTCCCTGATAAATCATTACTCCTGGCAACCCAAAAAGTGGGATTAGATTAACATTCCACCCAAAGGAGAGGTAGCAAGATAAAAGTTCCTTAAAGAGTTAAGTAAATGATGTATTACTATTGGCTCATTTGACTTCTTTAATAATTCGTACCCTTTTGTATAAATAAAGTTTTTCTCTATGAGATGTATTTTATTAATAGTCTTCTGACTCTTCTCGTAATAAGCACTTTTAAGCAAAGTAAAAACTTCTCTTACTTTTTCCAAAAGGTCTCCCAATTCTTTTGTTTCTTTCACTTTATTCTTCTTTAGGAAAACCAGTAGCTGATATAGCTCTCTTTGTCCGTGATTTAAAGCCGTATGAAATGCCCATCGTAATTGTTGGCCTTCCAAATTTCCTTGTCTGTAAATAACTCTTCTGCAAAAGTTATCAAACTCAATTATTTTTTCTTCTGTTTTTTCAAAATCAGACGTTTTTCCATTTAAGTATTGTGCAACAGAATCAAGCAAGGATTCTATGTTAATTAAAACTTTAGAAAATATATTATCAAATTGTTCAATTGATGGTTCTGTAATGTTCTCTATTATACAAGAACTTTTATCTTCTTTTATTACCTCAAATCCAAGTAAATGCTTTTCAACTACTTCTTTAATCATACTAAGTTGTTTATCATTTTCAAATCTAACGACTAATTTTTCATAACCAGACCTATAGGCGTTGGCTATAACCATCCTTAAAGAAGATTCTGTCTCGCTAGAAAAGGTTATTTCTTTTTCTTTCTTTTTGTACTTTCTTTCGGTTGAAACAACTAGGTTTCCATCACTCTCAATTATATCTACTTCATCCCCTTTTCCTAGATTTTTTTGCTTTATCCATTTACTCGGTACAGAAACCATTAAGGTTGCTTCTCCATGCTTTACTAGTTTTCTTTTCATAACAAATCTCAATTTAACTAATATTTAAACTTTATCATTTAGTTTACATTTTAGTATATATGTATACAGTGTAATAACAAAGTTTTAATACCACTTTTCTAGTTACAATTATAGTATAGTAACAAAATGAAAAAACAAACAGTCAGAAAAACAATCGCACATGGTTTGGTAGGTCTAGTCGCAGCTCTTCCAGGTTGCGTTTCAGAGTTTAATCCAATGTTCAGACCTAATCAGGTTAGTTCTACTGCCAAACAAAGAGGAATCTTTGACCTAGGTCAAAAGATAGAGGGAATGATCGTAGGAGATAAGCCATTCTACTTAGACTCAGAAACTCACACTTTATACGTAAACGCGAAAGATTATCACGCGTCTCTTGATAAATTCAAACTAAAAGAAAAGGGAACCTATGACGAATTATATGAAAGAAATAGAATTGAAATAAAGTATCTAGATCCTAGTACAGGCAGAGAAGTCGTGGAGGATCAAATAGTTGCAAATGATGGAACAATTGATACTCCTCTTGGATCGTTTAATGCATATAAAACAAGGCAGAAATTAGATGATGAAATAACTCTTGCAGCTAGAAAGAAATTTGATAATCAAGATATGGAAGTTTTAGTAAAGCAAACTAATTACCCTTATGCAGAAGAAGCAGCACCTTTCCTAGGTTTTATTACTTTAATTAATTCCCAAGATGCAATAATAAATAACATTGCTGCACAGCCAACAAATCTTCAAGGAGCTTTAGTTGCTGGTGGAATGGGCGATACAAAATACGCGATCATGATTAAAAACATTAACAATAACGAGGAAAGAAAAACAGATCCAGAGTTAGATTACGTTAGAAGAGTAATAGTAATGGGTCCAACTGGAAGCATAGTCCGTGGTGAATATGATAAGATAAAGGCGGGCCATGAAGATGTTGTCATCGGCCTAGGCAATCGTCCTCTTGATAACTTCCAAGCTTTCATGGGTGAGTTGTTTGAAACTTTTGATGTAGCAGGAAGAGCTACTGGAGCATATATGCAAACTCATTCAAATTTAGATCTCATAAGTAACAGAAACAGCTATCTTCCAAGCAGACAAAACAAGACAAGTAGAATAGGTCGTTTCACAAATCAGACAAATGCATACAGCAACGCCCTAGATGCTTCAAGAAATCTTCAAGATAAATTCAAAGGCAACTGAGAAGATGGCTGAAGAAGAGATAAAAAACCAGAAAAATATTAAGACTCTTGAAGGTCCTTTGAAGTGTTTTACATCAGGATTATTGGGATTTTTTATTGGGGCAGGTGTTTATTGTGTGAACTGGCACGAGAATTCTAAAGAATTGGAAACAATGTTGCGGCCTGCAATAGTTTATCATTTCCAAGCAAATGATGATCAACATGAAGATTATTTAGTAGTTAATGAAAGAGGGGATCAATTTGTTTTCATAGGTCAAGAAAACGGTTATGCTGTGAAGTCAGAAAAATATTTGGCAGATAAATCAGAAAGATTAAGATCAGAATTAGAAAGGAATGTAACAAATTTTTTCTTACCAATATCTTACTCTCAAGCTAAAAATTCCGTACAACCTGCAAATAAAGAAGAAGGGAAGTAGGAAATGACCGAAATATCATATTTAGTCCAAATTTTAAAGAAAGGTAAACTAATTGCAAAAAGAAGAATAGCAGGGCAAGTCCTGCCAAGAAAAGGGGAAACATTTTCAATAGATCCCTATCAAGGTCCAACAGCAGAAGAAATTCGAGCTGAAGCTGGTGAATCCGTATATATTAATTCAGAGTTAGAGAAAAAAATGCCTGAAGCTATAGAGACTATTAAATTTCACACCAAAAATCAAGGTCAATATCGTGTTTTAGAGGTAAGGCATCCTTCATGTGCACATTTTTATATTCATACTTCAACGGTACGTTATTTCTCTCCAGATTTTGACAAAAATTTTCAAATACCTCTCTTGCATCATACACCAACCAGAGCATTAATCCCAGAAGTTCAACTTGAGAAGATTGTAGAGGAGAGAAGGAAATTAAAATGATAAGAACAATCGATCCCAAATCACAGCTTTTAGATTTTACAAGAGGATTTTCTAGCGAAAGAAGAATAAGGCTAAGAAAAGTTGATCAGTCAAAAATAGATGATAGATATGATTCAAAATTATATATGGTTGAACCAAATAAAGTTGAAGCATACTCTGGAGGAGACCCAAGTATACTAAACATTCAATATATAAGAAGAGAATGGGGCAAGGAGTTTACAGAAGCTATACAAGTTCAAAATATAGGGCATTATTTATTTGCACGTCATTGCCCTTCATTGCTTAAACATAATACCGGTTTATCATTGTTAGCAAAATCAAGGAGATTAAAAGAAGCAAATGAAGCGTTAGAGGCTATTGAATTCAAACCAAATTTAGAAAGACCTTATGGAAAGTGGTATAGTAATGATTTGTCTCTTACTTTTTGTACTTTTGAAGAAGGAAAGGGTCATCTAATTACAGCGTTAGATAAAATTTTTCCCATCAAGGAGCCAGTCATCATGCCTTTAAGATAAAATTCAAACCAAAAATGAAACAGCCAACAGCAGAAACATACGAAGAAGAAATGAGTTACATACCCTACAAAGAATCGTTAAAACAAGTAACTGAAATTATCTGTTCACAAACTCCAGCTAATGGTAGTTTACTGGATTTGATGTGCGGTCCAGGACATTTATTAGGGAAAATAAGCGAAAGAAGAGAAGACTTATTTCTTCAAGGAGTTGATTTAGATAGAGATTATGTAGATCACGCAACAAAAAAATATTCCAGAGTGGGCTTTGAAGTTGGCGATATTCTTTCTTGGGCTCCAAGGCATAAGTTTGACGCAGTTATGTGTACAGGAGCGTTGCATCATGTACATTATGATAAACAAGCTGATGCAGTTGAGAGAATGAGTTCCATGGTTAAACAGGATGGATTTGTTTTAATATCTGATTGTTACATAGACGATTATTCTAACGAAACAGAGAGAAAAATTGCTGCTGCAAAATTAGGTTACGAATATGTTCTAGCAGCAATAAATAATGGAGCTCCAAGACAAATTATTGAAGCACTTACAGATATTCTTTGTAACGATGTTGTAATGGATGAATTTAAAACTTCAATAGACAAAAGATCACCTATTTTTAATAAATTCTTTAGTAAAGTTCAGACGCACAGAACATGGCCCTCTGAAAGTTCAGGTTATGGAGATTACATAACTATTTTAAGAAAATGAAAGACATTTCTCCAAGAGTCACTTTTTTGAATCTTTTTAGCCACAAAAACATTTAAATAGAATTGGTTCATAAATGATACATATGGTTCAAAATAAAAACAATTTAGAATTAGAAATAATACTAGTTTTATTAAAAAACAATGTACATTTGAGGGAAATAGCAAGAAGCCTTAATGAATCACATTCTACAGTTCTAAGAAAGATTAGCGAACTGCAAAAAGAGAATATACTTGATTATAAAAAAGAAGGTAAAAATAAGATATTCTTCATTAAAAATAATTTAAAATCAAGAAATTATGTTTATTCTGCAGAGATTAATAAATTAAATAAGATATTAAAGAAACATCCAGAATTAGCTATAATTTTTGAAGATATTAAAAAGAACTTTCGAAAGGGTATGATAATCTTATTTGGAAGTTATGCGAAGGGAATTCCCAAATCTGATAGCGATATTGATATTTATCTAGAAACTAACAACAACAATATAAAAAACAATATAAAAGAGATAAATTCAAAACTAAACGTAAAAATAGGAAAATTTGATACTGGCTCTTTATTAATCAAGGAAATTATAAAAAACCATATAATCATAAGAGGACTAGAGAATTTTTATGAAAGAGTTGAATTTTTTAAAGAAACTTAAGAGAAAAAGAATCATTGAATCATCTGAAGAGATGAAGTCTTCTTATCTAATAAAAGCAGAAAATTGTCTTAAATCTGCAAAGATACTCTCTCAAAATCAGCTTTATGAGAATTCTACTTCTGAAGCTTATTATTGTATGTATAATTCTCTTTTATCTTTATTATTCAAAATAGGAATTAAATCAGAAAATCATTCTGCCTCAATAATTTTATTTGGTAAATTAATTGGAAATGATAACTTGGTAAAAATAATCTTTTGGGCTAAAGAAGAAAGAATAGATAAGCAGTATTATGTAGAAACTAATAAAATAGTCAAAACGACCAAAGAGTCATGTAACGAAATGATGTTAAAGGCAGAAGATTTTCTAGTCAGGGTGAAATTATTGATGAATGAGTTAAGTAATGAAAAAATCAATTCTGTTAGATCTTCTTTTACAAAATTATTTGGTTAATCCAAGCTATATAAATTAAGCTAAGCACCTCTTTTAATGCAAAGGCCTCTTCTTAACTATTCCACCTCTAACTTCTTTTATTCCCTGTTCTATTATCACAGCATCAGGATCTGTTAGGATTATTTCTTTTTTTATTTTATTAACTTCTAATCTAGTCACAAAAGTAAACAATATATCTATTTCTTTTTCAGACTCGCCCAAATACCCTCTTTTTCCATTATATATCGTAACTCCTTTTCCAAGATCCTTTATTAATTTCTTTCTGATCTCATCACTTTTTGTTGAAATTATAGTCATACCGATATACTCTTCAACTCCCTGAACAAAAAAGTCTATGGTTTTCGAAGCAACAAGATAAGTTAGTATAGAATAAAGTGCTGCTTCAATTCCCAATAGAAATGCGGCAAAAGAGAATATTATTATATTTACTCCAAAAATGATTTCTCCAATACTTAATCCCATTTTTTTACTTAAATAAATAGAAAGAACTTCTGTTCCATCTAAAACACTCCCACCTCTAACTGCTAATCCGACTCCAGCGCCAAGCAGAAATCCTCCAAAGACTGCAACAAGGAGTTTATCTGAGGTAATAACAGGGTATTGAACAAATATTAAACATAAAGAAAGCCCTAAAATCGCCAAAAATGTTTTCAGCGCGAATGTATTTCCAACTTGTTTTCTAGCTAAAAACATAAACGGTATATTCAGTATAAAGATAAGTATTGAAACTGAAAGAGGCGTTAGAAAAGACACAAGCAAAGAAATTCCAGTTATTCCTCCATCAATAAAACCATTTGGAATTAGAAAACTTTTAAGTCCAAAACCCGCAACAAGAATACCCAAAGCTATTAAAAAGAATTCCTTGAACAACATCAATGCAAAATTGTACACCTTTTTCACATCATAATACAAAAATTGTAATTTATAAATCTCTTGATAGAGTTTAATCGTAAATATTCTTTCTGTGACCAATTCTAATTACAATAATTTTATTCATAGAAACAATAACATCAACAACAGCGCGATAATCCCCAATTCTTAATCTCCATAACTTTTCACCTTGTAATCTTTTTAAAAATCTGTAAGGATTTTCTTTAATAGAATATATCTTGTTTAATATTATTTCAGCATCCTTTTTTTGTAATTTTCTAAGAAAGTCTTTTGCTGTTTCAGTTAATTCAATTTGAAACATTTTATTTTAGAGCAATTCCTAATTCCCTTGCTACAACCTCAATAGGGTAAACTCTTCCTTTTTTAACATCTTCTAACCCTTTTTGTATTTCATTAATTTCTTCTTCACTTAAGCTTTCTTCTTCACAATTGTTAATTAGATTATTTAAAAGTTCATCATAAGATTGTCTCTCAGAGTTTTTTAGAGATTTCAATCTTTCAAGAGTTGCAAAATTAATTTGAATAGTAGTTTTTCCCATGTTATATAAGAACTATAAGTAGTATATAAGTATTTTGGTTTATATAGCTAACTTAATCCTAAGGGCGTATGCCCCCACGATTACTTAATCCTAGATTAACGCCTCAACAATACGTATCACTCTTTTTATGGTGCTTTTTGTAATAATTTAAGCAACAAAGTTTATAACATTCATTTTATTAATCAAAATATGAAAAAGAGTTTGATAATTTCATTAGTTATTGCCTTAATTCTAATTTTAATTCTAGGATTTAAGTTTATCAGCCTTTCTAAAGATAAACAATCATCTGATTTTGAAAATAAATTTTTGGAAATTGATGACAAACCTTCAAATATAGAAAATAAACCTTTAGAACAAGAGTCAGAATCCCAAACTAATGAACCAAATAAAAATGCTATCTCCTCGGGATGCCAAGGCACAGGAATTGTTAATTTAACGTCTCCTCCAGTGCCTATTGAGCAGATCGGATTTATTCAACCAATGGGCTTGATGATTACAAGCCATGTAACTCCAACCGACCATCAATATTATTCTCCAAAAAATTTTAGAATGAGCTCTGAAATAACCCTAAATGATTTAACAGACGTTTTAGCTCCTGCTGATGGAATTATAACTGAAATAGGAAGGATGCCTGATTTTTTTGCGGTAAAAAATTCAGCATTTAAAGATTATCGCATTATAATGCATTACACTTGTGATCTATATACTATTTTTATCCATGTGTATCAATTATCTCCTGAAATTGAAGAGCAATTAAAAGACCTCGCTCCTGGAAATTCAAAACAAGTTAGTATTCCTGTTAAATCTGGACAAAAAATAGGAAAGGCAAATGTGCTTGATTTTAGCCTGCATAATAATAAAGAAATTTTAGCTGGTTTTATTGTTCCAGAGCACTACAAAAGAGAGCCATGGAAAATCCACGCAGTAGATCCATTTGATTATTTTGTAGAACCAGTTAAGTCTCAATTATTAGAGAAATCTTTAAGAGAAACAGAGCCCTTTGGTGGAAAAATTGATCATGATATAGATGGAAAATTAATTGGAAATTGGTTTGTTGAAAATACAAAGGGTTACCAAGGAATAAAAGAACCCCAGTATTGGGAAACTCATGTATCATTTTCTCCAGATGCACTGGATCCAACTTATTTTTTAATCTCTCTAGGAGATTTCAAAGGTAATGCAAAGCAATTTGGATCTAAATCTAATTCTCCAAATCCAAAAGACGTCGACCTCAATTCAGAAAAAATTAAATACGAATTAGTAGATTTTGAATATCTGGATGACAAAGGCGCTCATTGGGATAGGGTTTCTCTGATTAATGGTATAAAAGCAATAAGTTCTAATCAGAATATTTATGGAGTAGTCCTAGTTGAGCTTATTGAAAATAGAAAGCTCAAATTAGAAATCTTCCCAGATAAAAAAGCCTCTGAAATTTCTGATTTCACTGATAAGGCTATGATTTATGAAAGGTAAACACGCCCCCACGAGAAGTTAAACTCATTAACCTAACCAATCCACCAAAACATTTAAATACCCATATGTTAAATAAATACATATGATAAATAAGACCATACTAAACCACTGCTCAAACGAAGGCTTTAACGAGGAAGAAACATATGGAGCATATAAGATCTTCTTTGGAACTCTTGTTTCCGAATCTAGATTGAGAATAATCAATCTATTAAGAAAGGGAAAGAAAAACGTTTCAGAAATAATAAAAGAGCTACAAATGGATCAAACTTCCGTTTCACATGATCTTGCAAGAATGAGACAATGTGGATTCGTTTCTTTGGAGATAAAAGGAAAATTCAGATACTATAAATTAAATGAAAAAACTATCAAACCATTAATGAATCTTATCGAAGAACACATGGTTCACAATTGTATTCATATATTAAGAGGTGTGAAAGGAGGCATGGAAAAATGAAGATGAATAAAATATTTTATGGATTTATTTTAAGTATTTTCCTAATTAGTCTTTCTTCTGCACAAGTTAATGGAAACTATGGAGTCGGTTGTTTTGGACCTTATGGTATGATGAATGGTTACGGAGGAACAGGAATATGGTTCTTCGGAGCTTTACTCTGGATCCTTGTCCTAGTAGCTTTAATCTTACTTATAGCTTGGCTTGTTAAACAATTAAAAGAGCCAAAACACATGAGAAAAAAATGAAAAAATATAAAATAACTATCTCTGGAATGCATTGCGCTTCATGTGCTGGAAATGTAGAACGTAGTTTACGAAAAGTTGCAGGAGTGAAGAATGTCTCAGTTAGCTTAATGACTAACAAAAGTATTGTTGAAGCTGAAGACAGCGTTTCTGAAGAAGAACTAAAGAAAGCAGTTTCAAGGACAGGGTACAAAGTCGTTGAGGTGCAAGCAGGATAATATGGAACATAAACATTCTGAGGAACCGTTCGAAGCACAGGAGATGCGTCTTTGGAAGCGAAGACTCTGGGGCTCATGGGTATTTGCAATTCCAATTGCAATACTTATGATTTTGGAAAGATTCTTTGAAATTATGCCTTTTGGCGAACTTAATTCTATAGTTATTTTAATTATTGGATTTCCAGTTATATTTTTCTTTGGATGGCAGACAATTAAAGCAGGAATGAAGGGATTTGTCAGTTTTTATTTTAGTATGGACTCTCTTATTGCTTTAGGGACTTTGATAGCTTATTCAACAGGCATTTTAGCATTTTTTATAAATGTTCAAGATTATTCTGGCGTTGCTGCAATGATTATGGCTATATTTATTGCTGGAAAATATATAGAAACCAAAGCTAGAGGGAGGGCAAGTCAGGAAATTAAAAAACTTCTTGAACTAGGCGCAAAGAAAGCAAGAGTTTTAAGAGGAAAGGAAGAGGTTGAAATTCCTATAAGTGAAGTTAAGATTGATGATATTATTGTTGTTCGTCCAGGAGAAAAAATTCCAACGGATGGTCTTGTAATAAAAGGGCAGAGTGCTGTAGATGAATCTATGATAACAGGAGAGAGTATGCCTGTTGAGAAAAAAATAAAAGACACAGTTATCGGAGCAACTATTAATCAAGATGGAATTCTTTACATTAAAGCAACAAAAATAGGGAGCGATACTTTCCTAGCTCATATTATTAACCTTGTTGAAGAAGCTCAAGGAACAAAAGTACCAATTCAGAAAGTTGCAGATAAAGTCACAAATATTTTCGTTCCAGCTATTTTAGTTCTCACCGTACTTACATTTATTGGATGGATTTTCTTCTCAGGGGACTGGAGCAGAGCTCTTGGAGCAGCAATTTCTGTTCTAGTTATTGCCTGTCCATGTGCTCTTGGACTTGCAGTTCCGATTGCACTAACAGTTGGGTCTGGAATGGGTGCAAAGCGGGGAATATTAATTAGAAAAGGAGAAGCAATTCAAACGATGAAAGAAGTTAAGACAGTTGCGTTTGATAAAACTGGAACAATAACTAAGGGAAAACCAGAGGTAACTAACTTTGTAATTAAAGTCAAAGAAAATTATTTCTGGGAAGTTTGTGGAAGCTTGGAACATATGAGCGAACACCCCATTGCAAAAGCAATTGTTGCAAAAGCTAATTTAAAAAATTACAAAAAAGTTTCCAGTTTCTCTATAATCAGGGGAATGGGTCTAGAAGGAAAGTTTGGAAACAAAAAGATAGTAATTGGAAACAGGGCTTTGATGAATGAAAAAAATATCTCTTTCAAATTAATAGAACAACAGATTAAAATCTGGGAAGAAGAGGGCAAGACTACTATGATCGTTGCAGAAAATTCTAAAGTTATCGGAGCAGTTGCAGTTGCAGATGCTGTAAAAGATGACTCTATCAGAGCCATAAATGCTTTGAAAATGAGAGGATATAGAACAGTTATGATTACTGGGGATAATGAAACAACTGCCAAAGCGATTGCCAAACAAGTTGGAATTGATGAAGTTATTGCTAGCGTTCTCCCAGAAGAGAAGGCGAAGAAAGTAGAAGAATTACAAAGAAGAGGCATGGTTGCTTTCGTTGGAGATGGTATCAATGATGCTCCAGCATTAAAGCAAAGCAATGTTAGTATCGCTATGGGTTCTGGAAGCGATATTGCAATTGAGGTAGGAGATATAGTACTTGTAAAAGGATCTCTAATAGGAGTTGTTCAGGCAATTAATTTATCTAAGGCTACATTCAAAAAGATAAAGCAGAATTTATTCTGGGCATTCGGATATAATGTTGTTGCTATTCCTCTCGCGGTTGCAGGAGTTTTAAATCCTATCTTTGCTGAACTTGCAATGGCTTTATCATCAATAAGTGTTGTGGCTAATGCTAACTTACTAAGGAGGGTAAGGATTTAAATAAGACAATCTTAAATTGATAATATGAAGAACATATCAAAAGAAAAAGTTGTTATTTTTGGAATTCGTCTAGTACTGGGATTTATTTTCTTGTGGGCATTTTTTGATAAATTACTAGGTCTAGGATTTGCAACAACATCAGATAAAGCGTGGATTGCAGGAAGTTCTCCAACGTATGGTTTCTTAAAGTTAGCCACCTATGGCCCACTTGCTAATTTCTATCAAAGTATAGCTGGGAACATATTTGTTGACGTAACTTTCATGCTCGGTTTACTTCTTATTGGTCTAGCATTAATTTTAGGCATATGGATAAAACCTGCTGGTTATGGTGGCTCTCTTTTAATGCTTATGATGTGGAGCGCTCGATTGCCTCCAGAACAGAATCCTGTACTTGATGAGCATATAGTTTACGCTCTCGTACTAATTCTGTTAACTCTGATTAAAGCTGATGAGTTCAGCATAAAGAGATTTTGGAGAAAAAAATAATGTCATTTAAACAATTTATAAAAGAATTAAACGGTAAAAGAGTAGAAGGAGAACTGATAAAGACAATCTTCTATTCTCTATTGACCTCTTTTGTTTTATTGGGATTACTTTACTATTTTAAATTAAGGTATATATCAGACTTTTTACCTAAATATGGATTCTATCTATTTTTCAGTGCTTTAAGCTATGCTTTGATTATGCCGGCAATGAGGCAGGTAAGATCACATAAAGAGTTTCCATGCATGTCTGGTATGATGATTGGTATGACATTTGGCATGATTTCTTCTTTTCTGCCTGGTTTTTATATCGCTGCAACCAACGGAATGTTTATAGGAGGATTTTTTGGCATTGCTATAGGCGTTATTTTTGGAATTTGGAACGGAAAGTGTTGCGGTGTAATGGGTTCAATGGAGGGAATAATGTCTGGATTTATGGGTGGTTTAATGGGGGCAATGACTGCCTTTATGCTTTTGAATGATCATTTAATTTACGCCGGTGTTTTAGTTTTTGTAATATCAGCTGTTATAATGGTTAAACTAAACTATATGATCTATATTGAAACAAAAGATCATGAAAGAGGAAAAAAAGAAGACAATCTGTTGACTATTGCTTTGACATTTATATTGATTGCAATAACCACTTGGATAATAGTTTATGGACCTAGGAGTGCCATATTTCAGTGAAATTCACATTCATAAAGCTTAAAAATGGAGAATATTATTTGATATAATGAAAAACACATTAATGATAATAGTTCTTGGAATATTAGTAATCGGTGTAGGTTATTTTATTTTCAATAGTGATAAGCCAGTAATAAATGGATCCACAGTTCAAATTACAAACGAGGAAGCACAAAAAATAGTTTTAAGCGAGAAAAATTATAACTATTACCCTCAAGAAATAAGAGTAAAAGCTGGGCAGCCTGTTAGTCTTTCTCTAGATAAAAGTGTTGCAGGATGTCTGCGTTCATTTACTATAAATGATTTGGGCGTTGCTAAACATTTGAGAACACCAAGTGATACTCTTGATTTCACTCCTCAAAAGACTGGAACATATACATTTGCTTGTTCTATGGGCATGGGCTACGGAAAACTAATTGTTGAGTGAATGTAAAGTATAATGTTTTGATAGTAAATATTTATAAATCCAATTTGAAGGTTGATTTTATGGTGAGGACACAATATAATTTGCCTGAAGCAGGAAAAGAAATCTTAGATAAACTTCGTGGTAAAGGTTGGAATGTTTATGAATCAAAGGATGTAATGCAAAGGGGTAGAGAGGCTATAATTAGAGGTGGTCCAGCAGAAAAATTAGAAATTGATAGCAGATATGTATTGCTCCCTATTGTAGAAGATCCTAGAGATCTAACTCAAGTTGATGTTGCTTTAGAAAGAGTAGCCTTAAGGTTAAACAAACAAACTCCAACAATATCAATAAGAGGGAAGAGGTACCCTTGGACAGGATTTAAGCCAAATGAAAGAGATGTTAAAGTTAATACTCCACAAGGTTATTATGTTTCTTACGAAGAATTCGTTTTATCCTTAGATAGTATATTTGATGCAAGTAAATTGTAAAAACCAAAAGCTTAAAAATGATTCATTTGTCTATTTTTAATGGATGAAAGACAAAGACACATTGAAGCTTTGCAAAGATTGGAAGCTGAAAGATTGAGAAGTCATTATTATATTGACCCTAGAGATTCTCAGCCTATCGCTAGAGTGACATATGAATATAAAGCTAGAGATGGACAAGTGTATTCAGATGCGTCTAGTGCGCAAATTAAAAGCGCACTTTTTAGAATACGTCTTGGTGAGCATATATTGTTACAATCTCTTTCAACACCTAGAGAAACAACTTTTTTCAGTAGAGGGCATCTCTTAACTTCTGTTCCTAAACTTCCAATTACATATCCTTTGAATGAAAAGAAACTTAATAATAAAGAAATTTTCCCTTATGTTGAACCAAGAGAACAGCCTCCTAGAGGCGCATATTTAGACTTTAAAGCTTAATCAATGTAAACTATAAAAACACCTTAAACCTATTAATTCAATGTTCAAAGAAGCTTTCAAAAAACCTTATGTTTTTTTATCAGTTTTTGTAATATATTTAGTTCTTAATTTTTTCATAAGTGGTTTTTATAAAACTCTAGCACTATTATATTATTATTCTAACACTGTAAACTGGATAAAAATCATCAGCTCTCTTATTCTTACTATAATTATCGCCTTTCTAGTTTCATTGAATTTCACTCTTGTATATATAAAATACAAACAGAAAAGAGAATGTAAAAAACAGGGAACTTTAGCAACTATTGGAACGATAGGCGGACTAGCCACAGGTGTTTGCCCTCTTTGTGTTACAGGATTGTTTCCTCTGATATTAAGCTTTATAGGGGTCTCGTTTTCTTTCGCAACTCTCCCATTTAATGGCTTAGAGGTTCAAGTAGGAGTCATAATCTTGTTGCTAATATCTCTATTTTATTTGAAAAAATGACAATCTTACAAATTGCTGCTCTCTTCGGATTGTTTAACTCATTATACCTAATATCTCACAGAATAGTTGGAAAAAGGATCTATTGTCCAACCGGAGAAAAATGCAACGAAGTTCTAGAAAGCAAATATAGCAGAATTTTTAAAATCAAAAACGATATTCTCGGCTTAGTTTTCTATACACTAGTTTTCATTTTAGGTTTTTATGTCTCTCTCCGATATATTAAAATAATTATCTTTTCCCTGTCTTTAATTGCTTTAATATTCTCTTCTATTTTAATATACATTCAGGCAAAGAAGTTAAAGAATTACTGCTCCTATTGTATAATTTCAGCCATCATAAATTTAATTATATTTATTTTATCTTTGAAACTAATTATCTCTTAAAACAAAAACATACAAACTACTTAACTTTAAAACCACAATCAGGGCAGAACTTCTCCTCACCAGACAAAACTTTTGAACAATCTGTACATTTAATGACCTCTTTTCTTCTTTCAATTATAGTCTTGTACCCCATCTTCCCACCAGAAACTAAAGCAGAAAAAGCACTAGCCACAGCTTCAGAATTCATTTCATCCCTCAAATCTCGACAGCTTCCCATTTTATCCTCTTTTTCTAAGCAAAAATATAAATTTAAGTATTTAAATATTTTTATTTTGTACTGTTAGGAAAGTAAAAATCAGAAAAAACCGTGGGCAGGTTATGAATTCCAACTATTCTTAATTTCTTTCTCGATTCTTCTAAAAGTTCTTCCAAATCCACACTAACTGATCTAATAACAGAAAGAGCTTCTTGGTTAGTTTGTGTTGTATTACTCGAAACATTAATCTCTCTAACAAACCTTTGTCCATTTTCTGAGCTATCAAATAAATTACGTGTAATAGAAGGACTTATTAAAACGACAGAACCATTTAACGAAAGATACGTGCTTTCTCCTGATCTATAAACATCTGTAATTCCTTGAGGTTTGTCTTGAAAGTGGGGAATCAGTTTTCCGTAAAACGAATCAAAAAGAGGTACAAAAACAATTTCATCTGGCGACTCTCTGGACCATCCTCTATCTTTTTTTAAATCAATCGGACTATAGACTAAACACTCCTCATTTTTCATAAAACTACTGCAGTAGTGTGTAGCCAAGGGACATATGTCCTAGGGCTACCGAAAATTAGTTCTGTAAGA
>CAYITD010000007.1:0-48886 GCA_964366325.1 Candidatus Woesearchaeota archaeon
TCATTCCAGAAATCATCTCCTATCCGTTATTAACCTCAGTTTCCCGAGGGTATCATAGCCTTTAGGGCAGGTTAGCTACGTGTTACTGAGCAGTTCGCTCCTCATCTCTTACGAAACAAGAAAACTTGCATGTCTAATTGCAAACCAGATAGCAGCAGCCTCCAGCAGGATCAACTGGATTTATAAAATAAAAAACAGTTAAAACTGCTAAAGCACTCTTGCCTCCATTAATATTGAAAGTGAAAAATAATCGCTACTATACTACTTAATAGGACATCTTGCATACCTCATACCTTAATATGCAAGCAACGGCTATTTCTTTCGAAAAAAGCCGACGTAAAGATTAAGGCACTCATTAAACTTAACATTTTGATGAGTTTTTTAGATAGAAGTCGTTTATAAATCTTTTTGTTTTTTACGATGTGAAAAAGTGAAAAATATATCTTGAAATTTCACCTAGAAAAATATTAATTTAATTTAAAAGATAGGTTATTTTATTACTTTTAAGAAAAAATCATTAATAGTGAGTAAATTATACATTATAGATAAGTAGATAGATATCTTTAATAAGTAAAATTAACATTAATAGTAAGTAAAATTGACTCAAAATGATTAAAGATTATGCGAAAATAAAAGCAGAGATACTTAGAAGGTTAAGCTTTTGTGAAAAGGAAGTATTAAGGTTAAAAAAAATATTGTTAGTTTCTAAGGAAAAATTTCTTAAGGGAGAAGTAAATGAAGAAGAGCATAATCTAATTAGCGATACTGAAACAGATGGAAAAACATTAAATGGATGGATAAATTATTATGAAGAGTATAGAAAAAAATGTTTAGAAGAATTGAGAAAAATAGAAAAAATTGAAAATATCTATTTTATTAAGAGAAAGATTTTCCTAATTTTACTATTCTTAACAATTTTTATTTTAGGTTTTATTCAATATTTAGACAAACTAGAAATTGTTTCCTTCTCTCCTAAAGTTGAAAGTTTTCAGGAAAATATCAATTTAGAAATAGAAAATAACAGTGAATATATTTGGGAGATGAAGAATATTGGCGAACTTAAAAGTTTTAAAATAACAGGAAGCATGGAAAGCTCTGAAGGTGGTGAAGTAAAAATTTTTCTGGAAGATAAATTAATTTTAGATAGTAATAATGTAAAAAGTCTAAATGGAGGCATAACTGCTGCGGTTGTTATAGATATCGATCAAGATGGTAGATTAATAGAAGAAAATAAAACTTCTGTTAAAGTTGAAAACACAACTGAAATAAACAATCAGACTTTATTAAATGAAACAACTACCGAAGAGAAAAAAATAAAAAAAGTATTTAGAGATGCTTGCGAAGAAACTTGTAATCTAGAAAAGGCTAATTTTAATAAAAGCTCATATAAATTAAGGTTTGAAATCAAGAAAGCTAATCTGAAAATATCTTCATTAAACTATGAAGTTGTTAGTTTAAATATAGCTAACACCTCTCAAATTGAGTTTAATGAAAGTAAAATATATAACGAGTCTTTAATCCAATTGCCAGGTTCTGTGGACGCTAAAGTTAGGTGGGTTAAAACGCTTAATTTTGAAAAACCTGTGAATATTAAAGACATTAGTCTTGAAATTCCAAAGGAAGCTGATTTGAATGAAATAGTTTTAGATTATGATGTCGAAGATTATTTTAATAAAATAAAAAACTATACATATTACAACTCATCAAATATTCAATACATATTTACAACTGGTCAAATAAATAAAAGAATAACTGGAGTGGATTCAGTTTTTGAAAAAGATATGGCTCAGCAGATCATTATTGATTACACAACACCTGCGCCTAATAAATTTGAGGAGGAAACTTCCAGAGGTAAAATTGTCAAGATTTCTGATCCAAGTAATTTTAGTTATAAAAATTTGAAAGCCAATACAAATATCAAAGAAGTTTTAAACGTTGGACAAGAAAATAGAATAAAGATTTATTGGAATGAAGAGAAAAGATTTATAGATTTTACTGCAAAAGACGTTGATGAAAATGGAAAAATAGATTATGTTGAATGGATTGTCCCTCATTTATCTGAACAAACTTTTGAAATAATTTTAATATCTAAAGCTGACCATTTAAGCGAAAATAAAACTTTTATTTCAGACATTTACGACAGTGTTAAAGAGTTAGATGAAAACTGGAGCGAGACAATTAAAGAGGGAGAATATGTAAGAGCAACTTTTGAGAAAAAATTAACTAATAAAAATGACATCACTATTTATCCTAGAGTCTTGGAGGGGAATCCAAGAATAGAAGTTTACGAATTTAATAAAACAAATAAAATAGCGGAATTTCCAGCCGTGAATTCTAATTCTTATAATAAAATTTTCTTAAGTTCTCTCTTGGATGAACAGGATACTTTCGACTTAAGAGTTGTAGATGGATCCATTGAAATAGACCACATTATTGATCCGACACAAACTGGAATAAGTGTGCTTTACTTTAATAGCACTGCAACTATTTCGCCTTGTCCAACGACCAGTAAAAAGTTAAACGGTGTTCCTTCAAATTCCCCGATTTATACTTGGCCAGGACAATTTAACGCTAATCAACCTGGAAATTCCGATGCTGGACAGTTCTTGCCTGGAACTGCTAATAAAGCTAATACAACCACTTCAACAGAAATAGCTAACCCTGGCCCCACATCTAGAACTTCTGCTAGTTTTGGACAGGGCTGGCTTTATGATAAAGATCTAACTGGGTACACGATATCGGAAGGAAACTTTACTTTTAATTTAGCTCTTATGGGTGGACAAGGAACTAATGCAAATTCGGAAAGATTGTTCGCTAGAATAAGTGTTGTGACTTGCTCTGGAGGAAATTTTGTTTTAGTTAAAGACCTTACTAAAATAAATTGTGTTGGTGGAGCTTCCTGCTCTGGAGGACAGGCAGGTTGGAGAGCCAACGAAGGCTCAAGATTTACGCACCCTAGTGTAAATGCAATTGCAAATATATTAGTAAACGTGTCAACTAATGAAACTTTTACTTTCTCATCTGGACAAAAAATATTGATAGAACTTGGTTTTGGAGATGCGCAAAGTGCAACATCTAGAACTATGGGTTTCAAGTATAACTTCAGTGACTCTTTTGTTATAACTCCTCCAATAAGGGGCATGAATATACCTTATGCCAAATTAAACTCTCCTCCTAATAATTCTGTTTTTATAGAGGACAATTCAAACATAACTTTGAATGCGAGTGTTTTTGATGACAATATTGCAGACAGTATAGATATTAGAATTTACGGTGTTAATTCTACTTCAACTGGAAGCTTTTATAAAAACGGATTGATCTATCAAAAGTTTGGAGTTTTGAATGGAACAGCAATAACTTACAACTGGACTGCACCTGTTGTAATTCCTGATCCCTCTACAAAACTTTTATATCATTTTGATAATAACTCTCAGTTTGTAGAGAATAGCACTTTTATTTATGACTTCTCAGATAATGGGAAAAATGGAACTGCTTTTAATGCGGCTTTCGCTAATATGACTGGAGGTAAATTCGCAGGGGCGTTTGAGTTAGATGGTTTTAATGATTATATTGAGCATGGCACAACTGCCAGCATTATAAATTTCCCATTTACTCTTTCTGCTTGGGTGAGATATAATGGAAACAATAGCGGTGTTATTTTGGATCTAGGGTCTTCCGGACCAACTTATCATGGAATAAGAATAAATCAGAGTGGAAGCGCTGAAATTTATTCAAGTAGCAGTTTTGTTCCTGGTGAAGCAAAATTTGGTGGAAGTGTAAATTTAAGTGGACAATGGCATCTTGTCACAGGCGTTTTTCAAAATAATATCGATAAGGAGCTATTTGTTGATGGCATAAATGTTGCTAATTTAACCCTCGAAAGAAATTATACTGGGTTTGGAACCCCTAATAAGATTAGCATTGGGAGAAAACAACCTGGTGGAGGCTCTGAATATTTTAATGGAACAATTGATGAAGTTGCAGTTTGGAACAGAACTTTAAAAGATAGCGAAATAAAAGATTTGTACAGATTAAGGGCTGGAAATTATTATTGGAAAGTTAATTTGACCGATTCTTTCGGAAATAGCAATGAGTCTGAGACCCAACAATTTAATGTAACACAGATTCAAACTAATTCTGCACCTCGCGTATCTTTTATTTCTAATATTGGAAGTATTACACCAAATGAAGAAAGTGTGAAAAAAGTTAAATTTAATATTACTGTTGAAGATTTGAATGGTTTTAATGATATCGATATAAACAGTGTGAAGGCAAACTTTAGTAGGAGTGGAGAAATCACGAGGAAGAATGATTCTTGTTCTTTAATTTCTGGAGAGGATACAATTAATTCTAGAAATTTTGCTTGTGCTATTGAGATGTGGTATTTCGACGGACCTGGAGATTGGAACGTGAGCGTGTCTGCTTCTGATTTAACTGGTTCTGTTGAAACAAATAATACGGCCTCTTTTCAGTACGACGTCTTGTATGCTATAAAAATAAGCAGTGACCAAATGTTATTTGATGTTTTAACTGGAAAAAATAACATTACTGCTAGTAGTCCTACTTTCATAAATAATACTGGAAATTATAATGTTTCTTTGAACGGTTTGAAGATATTTGCAATTGATCTGCAGGGTGAAACTTATAACGAGAGTTATTTAGGAGTTGGTAATTTTAGTGTTGGTGTTAATACTAGTTTGGAAAAACCGGAATGCGATTCTACAAGATTAATAAACGGGAGTGATGTAAATATATCTGGAGCGATTCTTTCAAGAGGAAATATCACCTTAAACTACGGTAACGAAACATCTGGGCAAGAAACAATCTACTTTTGTCTTTCTGCAGTTCCTCAGAATCTCGTAACACAAATATACTCTACCAAACTTGGAGGAAGTTGGATAATTAAAGTTTTACTAGTTTCATTACATGTAAAAAGGAAAAAGAAGAAAAAGAGGTTTGTTGAAGATAATTTAGTTAAAACTATAGGTTTAATGTCTCAAGAACTTAAAGAAAAATATGACCTCTCAAAAAAAGAAATTGTTGACATCGTTTTATTAGAACTTGAAAAGAAAAATAACCTAGTAAATCAAAATCTGAAAAGTATAGATTTTGAGAAAATTCCTACTGGAATATTTATGAAAGATATAGGCGCTTTGGAAGTCGTAGTTAAGTATTTGAAAGAAAATAAGGGTAAAAGTTATCATGAAATAGCTAAGATGTTGAAAAGAGACGATAGAACTATCTGGACTTCTTATCATAAAGCTGTAAAAAAAATAAAAAAGAAAATCGAGGCAAATGAAAGCGACGCATACATACCATTGAGCATATTTGGAGAGAAAAATCTTACTGTTTTAGAAACTGCAGTTAAGTATTTGAAAGAAAAGGATTACAGATATACTGAGATAGCTAAGATGTTGAAAAGAGACGTGAGAAATATGCAGAGCATATATATTAGAGCATCTAAAAAATGTAAAAAAAGTTAGATCGATTAATAATAAATCTGTGTCCCTAGATATAAAAGTTTAAAAATAGATGGTTATTAGATATTCTACAAAGAGATATTGATGATGGTGATGAAAATTGTTTTGGTTGTCGTTTTGTGCGTTATTGTTTTTAGTGGAATGGCTTCAGCGAATTTTTTGGATTGGTTTAGGGATATCAGACTTTCTCCTAATCAGCCTAAGAACGTTAGTGTTAGTATAGTTGGTGTTCAGCCTGTTACAATAATTATTCATAATCAAACTCTTATCGGAATAATTCCAAACCAGAACACTTTTCTGAATATTAATTTCCCTGTAACTATGATTGACCCTAATGGAGCTAATGACTTAAATGATAGTAGTGTGCAGGCAAATTTTAGCAGAAGTGGAGAAATCACAAGGAAGAATGATTCTTGTTCTTTAATTTCTGGACAGAATACCGCACTCTCAAAGAATTATTCTTGTAGCATTAGTATGTGGTATTTTGATGGTGCGGGGGATTGGAGTATAGAAGTAGTTGGAAGAGATATTGGTAATGGAACGATTATTAGTAATACAAGCTCTTTTAGTTATGGATCATTGAAGTCTATTGAAGTGTCTTCTGAAGAGATAACTTTTCCGGCACTCATTCCTGGCGCAACTAATGTTAACGCTAATAATGACCCTACTTTCATAAATAATACTGGAAATTGGGGCGGGGCTTTGAATGTTAGAGGAGTGGATTTGTATGCACCCCCTGGACAACCTGTGCCTAGCGCTTTTTTTGGGGTTGGTAACTTTAGCATTAGCCATATAAGTGGAAATGAATGTATTGGGACAGCTCTTCAAAATGCGACTGATAAGTCTTCAACTAATATAAATCGTGGGAACGTCTCTGCTGGATTTGGACAGACAAATGTTTCTTATTGTATAACTGGTGTACCAAGTAGCTTACCAGCGCAACAGTATTCTACAGCTTCTGGAGGCAGCTGGTTGATAAATATTTAATATGGAAGAAAAAATAGCTTTTTTGGTTTTGTCTAGTGTTTTGTTTTTGAGCTTGATTGGCTTTGTCGATTCTTTTGCTGTAGGATCTTCTTATTGGCCTGAAAATTCCTTAAATATGGCTCCCGGAGAGACGAAAATTATAGATATGAGGCTTCAAAATATTGTTGGCTCGGAAGATGAAAACGTGAGGGTTGTTTTAGAGAAGGGAAAAGAGATAGCAAAAGTCGATGAAAAAGATTACTTCATTCCTCTAGGCACTTCGGATGCAAAAGTCTCCATCCAAATAAGCATCCCTGAAGACATAACTGTTGGGACGAAGTACCCTGTAACTCTTTCTTTCACTGGAGTTAATAGTAATTCTGGAGAAGGTGTTTCTTTGGGAGTTAGTTATAATGTTGATTTCGATGTTTTGATTGTGCCAAAGATCCCTAATCAATATGAAGCGAATAGTAATTTGCTTTGGTTGGTTGTAGCTTTAGTACTGGCAGTGTTAGTTATTTTAGTGGTTATTTTAATAATTCTTGCTAAGAAAAAAAATAAAAAGATTGTTTAAAAATTTCGCGATTTTTTTTGCTTTGCGACCAGCAATCTTTAATGACCCTTTGGTCGATGCAGAGCATCGGGGTATTGAACCCAAATGGTAATAAAAAGATTGCTTAAAAAGTAAATTGTTTTTGCTCTGTGTGCAATCCACTGACATATGTCATAAGCAATTAACTTGATTTTATAGAGGAGATAATATTCTAGACCAATTTACACTAATTAATATATTAAATAAGGATTAGGCACCAAATTTTATGATTTAAAGATGATAAATATTAATAATCTTCAAAGGAGATAGAGGGTGCGACATATGTCTCTGGCTTGTACATTGTTTTTGCTCTGGATAATTTTAAATAACTTGTTTGGTTAGTGGATAGATGATGAAGAGAATCATATTTGTGTTTATTTTTACAGTATTTTTTTTAAATTTATCTTCGTCTGAAGTTTTTAGTTCCCCTTCGCAAAACAAAAATATTTTTGTAGAAGTTGCGGGACCACCGATTATTGCTGTGAATAGCCCAAAACAAGGAACTTATTTTCAAAATGACTCTATAAACTTGATTGTAAAAAGCAACTCTTTAAATCTATTATATAGTATAGATAATGGAATTAATGCAACTTATTTGGGCAACAACCTCAACACTTCCCTACACGTTGCTCAAGGAAATCATGTACTTAGAGTATTTGGAAATAATAGCTATGGGATGACCGAAAAAACCGTAAATTTCGCCGTGGATCTTTTTATATATAATATAACTTATAATAATTTCATAGGTCCTGAAAGAGGATATTCAACAGATTTCAAAGTCTTGACATTTGAAGAAATTCAGAATTTTTCTGGGATAACTCTTGAAAATATAAAATTTGGTAAAATTAATTTTATTGAAAACATAAATATCACTAATGATTATAATGTTAGTGATAGAAAAACAGATATTGATAATAATATCATAATTACACAAAATACAATAGAATTAAAAAAGGAAAAATTGCCTAATTTTGATAAAAAAGCCATTTTATTTTTTTATAATCTTTCTTTTTTGAAGCCTAAGATACTTAAAAATAATTTAGAATGTCTTGAAACAGAATGTTTAGTCAATTATTATGTTGGAGGAAATCTTTCTTTTAATGTTTCTGGCTTTAGCACTTATTCAGTGGTTGAAGAATTAACCCAAATAGAAACTGGTTCAGATAATGCTGGCAGTGGAAGTTCTTCATCAGTAAATGGAAACGTGAAAAAACCTAATTTTGAAATTGATAAAAAAGAGCTGAAAGTAAAATTGAAACAGGGAGAAATTAAAAAAGAGATTATAGAAATAACAAACAAAGAAAATAGAACATTAAAAATTAAAATAAATAGTTCTTTTTCTGAAACTATTTTAGATTTGAAAGAAAAAGAAGTAACTCTTGGCCCAAATGAAAAAAATAAATATGAACTTGAATTTAAAGCTTATGAGAACACTCCACCTGAAATGTATATTGGAGAAATAAAATTCGAAAGCCTAGGAGTTGAAAAGAAAGTTTTAGGAGTAGTAGAAATAGGATCAAGAGAAAGTCTTTTTGATATAAAGATTGAAATTGTAGACGCTGATTTAAAGATATATCCTGGAGATAAATTAAAAGCCATAATTAGCTTAATTAATCTTGGAGAAAAAAATAGAGCAGATGCGGAAATCGTTTATAAAGTTATAAATGACAAAGGAGAAGTTGTTGGAGAAAATAAAGAAACAGTGGCTGTTGAAACGCAGTCTAGTTTTTCTAGAGAGTTTGAAATACCTGCGCAAGTCAGGGAAGGAGTTTACATTTTATCAGCAAGTATAGAGTATGAAGGCAAAAAAGGCTTTGCCAGTCAGAACTTTGAAGTTGTTGGAGAAAATAAAAAATATGAATTGTTTCTTGAGATGTTGATATTTTTATCTCTAATTGTAATAATTATATTTATCACTTTGAAAAATAGAAAGAATAGTAGGTTTACTTAGGAGGTTGGAGGTTGTCCCATCCTTCTATGAAATCCTGAACAGAAGGAAGTTTTACACTCAGTTTTCTTCTTTCTATGTATAGCTTAGTTAATAGATAGAATATCATGCCAAGACTCTTTGCGCTCTTATTGTTGCCTGGAATTACTTTTTCTACTCCAAGTGTATAATTGTTTGTATCACAAATTGCTAATACGGGAATCTTTATTCTTTTTGCATCAGCTAAAGCACTTTTGTCTGTCCAAGGGTCACAGATGAAAACTAGCTCTGCCTCTATAAAATTATCTAAATTTGGATTTGTTAAGATACCTGCTGGATAATTCTTTACAAAGGCGCGTATACCTGTAACTTTTGAAAATAGCTCTACTGCTCTTGAACCTGCTTCTCTTTTGCAAATTATTATTATTTCCTCAGGAGGAAATTGTGAAAGATATTCTGCGCCGTCTCTTATTTTTTGATCTAAAAGAGTGGTATTAAAAACTGCTAAGCTGTCTGCCCTTCTTTTGTACACGTAAGGCCTCATATCTGGAGTTATAGCTCTGGTTCCTAAATGAATTGAAGACTTTAGATAGTCCTCTATAGAAACTAGGAGGTTTTCTTTTTTATCTTCTGAGTGTTTTACTTTATCTTTCAAACTAGAATCTTCTGTAACTTGAATTGCTTCTGCTAACTTCTTTGCTTTTGCTTTTAATTTTGAAAGCTTGTCTTCTGATTCCTCTTTTTGATCTTCTTCTAGGTCTTCTGTTTTTTTCTTTCTTGGCATTTTTGTATGAGAAATGAGGGGTTTTTAAAGGTTTTTGATTTCTTTTTCAATCTCAATCAACCTATTTAATTTAACTTCTCTCCATTTTGTGGAGATACCTGTTTTTATAAAATCTGCCTGAAAACCAAAAGCGTAATCTGCTAAAGCATTGTCAAGAGTTTCTCCTGAGCGGTGAGACAAAATTGTTTTTATTTTATGCTTTTTACATGTTTCAAATATCTTTTTTAGCTCGAAAAGAGAACCATTCTGATTTGGTTTTATTATCATAGCGTTTATTGATTTGGCATTTATCGCTTTTCTTAATCTAGGCAATTGAGTGGCAGTTAAATCATCTCCAATAACCAGAGAATTTTTTCTTTGTATTTTTGAAAATCCTTCGAAATCTTCTTCATCTAAAGGATCTTCTATATAATATAAGTTATAATTTTTTATTAAACTATTTATATAACTAACCTGTTCTTCTCTGTTAAAGCTTTTATTATTGTAAGAATAAGTTTTATTTTTATAGAACGTTGAAGCGGCAATATCTACGCCAATTTTTATATTGTTAAATTTGGATAAGAACGTAAATATCTCCTCATTAGACAAATATGTCTGCCAAGCCCCCTCATCATTTTTTCCATTTGTTTTAATCATTCTCCCAATTTTTTTATATATATCTCTCATTAACATCGCATTCTTGTCTATTTCTTTGTATCGTGGAATGATTAAAAATTCCTGGAATTCTGGCTTCTCTTTATTATGGGAGTGAAGACCGCCACCGATAGAATTACCTATTGGAACAGGTAAATTTTTTGCTTGAGGATTAACTAAATACCATAGAGGTTTGTTTTTTGATTTTGCTAGAGCCTTTAATATTGCTGATTCGAGCGCGAATAAAACATTTGCTCCAATTTGCTTAGCTTCTTTTAGCTTCAATTTTACAGCTAAGAAATCTTCGACTTTTTTTAGATCTTCAAATGAGTTTATGTCTAAGTTAAAATCAGTTTTATTTAGAAGGTTTACACAAAATCCTATAGAACGAAAAAAATCTATGTTTTCATATTTTCCCTTGGATTTTCCTGATGGAGAGGAAGCTTTACAACCTCGAATATGAACTTCAATTGTTGGCTCGCCTCTTGAATCGAGAATTCTTTTTGCTAACACTCTTTTCAATAGCATAAAGAAAAAAGAATAATTAGCATTAAATATTTATGCTTATTTACAGATAAGAGTTATCTTTCTTCTGTTGTAGAAGCTTCGCCTTCTATAGCTTCTTCTTCCTCTATTTCATTGGAGAAATTTCCAAATTGCTTAGCATCTTCTACTATCTCTTTTTCAACTTCCTGTGCTTTCGCTATCAACTCTTCGTCTGAAAGATTATCTTCTTTGACACTTGTTAATTTGTCTCTTGTCTTTCTAGGACTTGGTCTGCTGATAGTTATGGGTAGAACATCTTCTGAAAGTTCATACTCTGCTATTTTTAATGCATCATAACGCATTTCTTTTAATTTTTCATCCGATATCTTAATAAGAAGTGGAGCATCCATTACAATCTGCAGAGCTCTAGCTCCAATTATTCTTGCAAGTTCATATTTTGTAAATTTTTGCTTTTCCATTTTTTAAGGTATTTAAAGAAACTTTTTAAGTCTTTTGTTTAGCTCATCAAACTTTTTTGGTATTATTTCCATCATTTTTTCTATTTCTTTAGATGTGAAGGGAATTTCTCCTTTTTTCTGACATGAATTGATTAAATGTTCCTTATTTAGCAAAGAGATTCCAAAAGTTAATCTAGTATCGCATGCTTCTTCTTCTTCTCTGGTCGGATCTAAAATTATAAAATCGCCTAATTTGAAAAAACTGAAAGACAGAGGATAAGTCTCTTCTGAAAGAGGCAATTTATTATCCGTCTTTTTTTCATAGTTTATTCTAAAATTCTCATCAAATTCAGGTAAATTTGCATTCTTAAGTGCGATCACTGCGCCTATGCAAGAGGCATCTATTAAATTACCATCGTCATTTATTGGATAAATGTCTATTATCACTGTCCAGACTTTTGCCCCTTCTTTTATGACTAACTTGGACAAATCAATCATGCCTGAACCTCTTATCGCTCTGTCTATTAATCTTGGCAGCTCTATTGCTTCAAACCCTGGGGGGCCAGATTCAAATCTAGGAGACGCGAGAGGTAATAAGTCCCCAGAAACCATTAGATTTCCTTTATCTAAAGAATCTGGATAGGGAGAGTCTATTACTAATTTAACTCCTACTATGACTTCTGTTTGGCCAATTTTTACTCTTGCGCTGCCTTCTGCTTTGTTTGAAACATTATAGCTAACATCGATTTCTCTAAAATCTAAAAGGCCCCTAGAATCAAATCTTTTATCTTCTAAAAACATTCTTTTTAACATATTCTTTGTTAAATTAGAAACTTCCATACTGCTCATCTTATTCTCCCTCCGCTATTACGCTTTTTAATGCTTTTTTCTGAATTTCATAAATAGTTGAACATGCTTCAACACTTAAATTTATTAAATCTGGTATAACTTTTGGCTGCGCTTTTCCGTCCATTTGCATTAAGGTGATATCATCCGAATTAGCTAATTTGGCTATTGCGAAATCTGTTGCTCCTTCTCCTAGGTCATAATCTTCCTCTTCTTTTGTAAGATCTACTATAAGATTTTTATCATTTTTTCCTACTGCAACAGAGCAAACTAAATCTTTCATAGGTATTCCTGCATGAGCTAATGCCATTGACGCAGCATTTATTCCAGCGGTCCTCGTTCCAGCATCTGCCTGTAAAATATAAATCTGAACATCTACAACAGTATTAGGAAAAGCTTCTAGATAAACTGCAGGCAACAAAGCCCATTCTGTGACTTTTGAAATTTCATTTGATCTTCTTGAAGGTCCTGGCTTTTTTCGGTCATATACTGAAAAACTTAATAGATCATAATTGCAACGCAAAATCCCTTTTGAAGGGTCTTGCATATGTTGCGGGTGAAGTTGTCTAGGCCCATAAACTGCGGCAATAGCCACGGTGTCTCCAAATGAGAACATTGCGGAACCATCAGCATTTGGAATTACGCCCACTTTCGCCTTCATAGGTCTTAACTCATTGTGCTTTCTCCCATCTGGTCTCTTAAATTCTTTTGACATTTTATTTTTCCTCAAACCAAGATTCCATCTTCTCGGTTAAACCTTCAACGTGAACTTTTTCAGAAATTATTTCAATAGCTTTCCTTGCCTTTATTTCTTCATCTATACTTTGCCCTTTTATCCAAACCCATCCATTTTGTCCTACTGTGATACTGCAATTTGTTTTCTCTTTTATTAAGCCAACCATACTTCCTTCTTTTCCAATAACTCTTGGGACCCTGCTTGGAATTATTCTAAAGATGAAGCCTCCTTCTAATTTTCCTAACCCTTTGCCATTTAATGTCAAATCTGGCCCTTTGGTTTTTACTGTCCAGATTTTCGCGGCGATAACATCTCCTATTTTAAGATATTGATCCATTTCATTTCTATTTATAAATCGAGGAGATTCTTCTATTGGAAGAAAGCCAGCAGCTGCACAATCTATGTCTACAACCCAGCCAGCATAATTTAAATCTGTAACCCTTCCAACTACAACATTTCCTTTTCTTGGGACGAAGGCACCAAAAATTGAAATTATTTTAATCAATCTACCAGCTTCCTCTGCGAGACCAAACTTGCTAGAAACTATTTTTAACCCCTCTCTTCTTGTACCTTCGCCTGGAAGATAATCTTCACCTTCAATGATTGTTTCTCCAGGTACAACTATTCTTCTCTTTGCAGAACCAGACTCTTCTGTGCTATAGTTTTCCTCTGAGGCCTCTCCAGACCCATTAATATTTGTGCTCATATAATTTAATCGTACAACAGTTCTAATCGTAATTTGAATCCGTTGCTTATCTTTATTTAAAGGTTTTATTTTAAAGGTTTTTAAATCTTACTGATATGCTAAGAGAGAGATTTAACCATTCAATTCTTCACTTTGCACAGAACCATGTGTGATTGAATTAAGTTTATCATAAAAGTCAATTACAAGTCCTGCTGGAATGTTAAGTATGATTTGCAGGTTTCCATTTGAGAGCCACTCCTCACTTTCTTTATTATCTTGTAAAATGCCATAAACCTGACCAGTGTATCTAGCTGGAACTGTTAATTTTATTTTCTTTGTCTCAATTTTTATAGGCATTATTTCTTTTAATTTAGATACTAGGCTGTTCATTTGTTGTTCTGCTGGGCGATTATCAAAATTAAAGTGGATTTGTTTAAGTGCTGTTTTTATTCTGTCTTCTGTATAAGGTCTTCCATGTTGATCAGTTGCATTTCTTAAAATTAGATCTATTACTTGCTTGATTCTATTTTCCTTTTGTTCGTCTCTGTATTCCTGCGTTTTCTGAACTTCACCAGAGAGAATTATCTTTTTAGCTATGAGGTAGACATCAGATGTTTCAAAAGCGTCTAATAAATCTTTTTGAGAAACTAAAGTGGCTTTTTTAACATCGTGATATATATGTTGAGATTGCAACGCTGCAACTATATCTCCTTTTCCTAATCTGACTTTAAGAGCTTCGTCTAAATCCACCATTATTTCAAAATGTTTTCCTTTAACTTTTAGTCTAGCTTCGACGTTTGCCATATCTTTCTAAAAAGAAGGATTTTATAAATATTGTTGTTAATCTTTTTATCATCAGTAAAGCTTAAATATCATAGTTTGTAGAATATCTTAATTTAAAGGAGATAATATGGAAATACCGTCAGAGATGCAACATCAGGCAATGGGATATGATCGTGCAGCTACAATGTTTTCGCCAGATGGACACTTATTACAAGTAGAATATGCTGAAAAAACTGTAAGGCTGGGAAGTGCTAGCATAGGGCTAGTTTGTAAAGATGGTGTGGTTATTGTTGCAGACAAGAGAGTGAGAGATAAGTTGTTGGCTGCTGAGTCTGCAAATAAAATTTTTGAAATAGATGACCATATTATTGCTACATCTGCTGGACTTTTAGCCGATGCGAGAATACTTGTTGATTATGCACAGATTTTGGCGCAGCAGAATAGGGTTACTTATGATTCACCAATAGAACCTATCGCGGTAATAAGAATGATTGCTGATAAGAAGCAAGCTTTTACACAGTATGGGGGCGCTAGACCTTTTGGAGTTTCAACTATGCTTGCAGGAGTAGTTAAGAACGTCGCTTATCTTTATACTTCGGATGTTACAGGAAACTTTTTTGCTTATCACGCGAATTCTATAGGTGAAAATGATGAGAAAATAAAAGAAGTTTTGAGAAGAGATTACAAGCCAGATATGAATATTGAAGAAGGTATGAAGTTTTGCATGAAGATATTTAGAGATATAATGGAAAAGAATTTCGATTTGGAAAGATTTGAAGCATCCTATGTAAAGACAAGTGAAGGAAAGCTGCATAGATTACAAGGCGAAGATTTAAAGAAGTATAGTAAGTGATTGGCTAATTATTTGGTTGAAGTTTATAAATATGAGATTTAAGAAAAAGATTGTGAAAAATAGGAATGTATCTAAATCTCTTGTTTTCTTGGAAAAAAGTTTTCGTATGGGTAAAATTTTAGGGAAAAGAGAAGATTGGCACGATAGGAAAATCAAGGCAACTTAAACAACTTTCTGAAAATTATATTTCCAACTATGGCTGAAATAAGATAATACCAAAACCAAGAGGAGGAGATTATTGTCTGGCTGTAAACTCCTCTGATAAAGCTAAAAAATAAGAGCATTGGAACCATGGTTATTAACATGGGAGTAAATGAGTGCTTCATCATTTCCATTGAATGGGACAGCATTTCTTTGTTTAGATCCATTAGTTTTTCATGATTGCCTGCTTTTTGGTGTTCTTTTATTTGCGCCTGAATCTCTTTCTGTCTACTCTTTATTTCCCTCATTTTCTCTTTGTTTAAAAAAAAGTAATTTATAATTGTTACAAATAAAGAAATAAGCAGACCTAAAATAATAACGCCTGCTTTTGGATACAACATCAAAATATCTACTAGACCCATTTTCAGATTAGGAAAACCTTACTTTTAAACCTTAACCTATGAACTTTCTTAAAGAAGGATGCATGTCCATGGCGTGTTGTTTTGCTATGTCTTCGTAAAGCTTGTAAATGATCATGACTCCAAGAAGCATAGAGGTGCCTCCTGTTAAAATTCCAAGAGAATTTGATACTGCTGCAAGAATACCTATGGCTAGACCACCCATAATAGTTAAAGGTAAAATATATCTTTTCAAGATAGACTCTAAAACTCGCGGATCTTTTCTAAATCCTGGAATCTGTAAACCTGATGCAAGAATATTTTTGGCCTGTGAAGCCTCATCCATTCCTGAAGTCTTAACCCAAAATACACCAAATAAAACAGAAAAAGCCATGTAAAATATAAGGTGAGTAAACGCTTGAATAATTAGAGAGGATTGTAAACTTCCTCTTATTATTGCTTCTACTATATTTGAGCTGCCTAGCCAGAAGGCAAGACCTGATATAGGTTGATTATCGGAAAAACCACCGAGAAGAGTTGCATGACCCAACCAATTTTGCAGCAAGTTTCCAAATAGCTGGATATTTGCGACAAAGGCAGATGTTAAAATTACAGGAATGTTTGAGGTATAGAAAAATGCTAAAGGCCATTTCACACCGTATCCTCTAATTCTTTCATAGGATAGGGGGATTTCTACCTTTAAACTCTGCGCCCAAACTATCACTAAGAAGACTAGCACAGTCAATAAAACAGTTAGAATTGCTGATAAAGCGTCTGTTAGAGAGCCATTGATAATTGCCTGAATTATTACTAGTATTTTTCCAGAACATGGAACAGAAGAAAAGTTCAAAAGACAATTTTCTCCTCCTGAACCTATGAATTGAAATAAGCCTGCAAAAAGAGCCCAAGCAACTCCTGCAACTATGAATAATGAAACTCCTGACCCAAAGCCCCATTTTTGTGTGACTTCATCCATCATCATGATTGCAAAACCACCAAGCATTAATTGTAATATTAAAATTGCTGTATATCCAGGAAGAGGTTGTAAACCACCCATTAAAACGTAAACTAATGACTCAAATATGATAAAAAAAATTATTCCTAGTTTTTGCAACCCTTGAAAATATCTTCTCCCTTCATCTGTTTTTGTATCAATTGTTAAAATTCCTGCACCTACTAATAGTTGTAAAATAATAGAAGACATCACTATTGGTCCAATACCTAAACTGATTATGCTTCCAAATTGGGTCGCAAAAACAAGCTGTAAAAATTCTAGACGCTGTAATGCATTAACTGATAATCCATAAAGATTTATATTAGCTAAAACGAAAAAAACTGCTAGAGTTATTAAAGTCCATTTTAGTTTAACATTGAAGCTTAATTTCTTCTCTGTCGGTTTTATTACTTCTGGAAGATTATAAAGTATTTTTTTTATATCGAAAGCCATGTTTTTTTGAGAGAAAAGAGGTTTTTAAAGTTTCTTAAATTTTTTAGCCTGTACATTTTTCTCGATAATTATTTCCCCGCCAGACTTTTTAACTTTCTCTACTGCTGCTTTAGAAGCACCGGAAGCTTTTATTATTAACTTTTCCTTTATATTACCTTCTCCTAAAATTTTATAACCTTTAAGGTTTATTTCATAACTGTTTTTTGATAATTCTTTGGCCTCGCCATTCTCTAAGAAGGTAGAGAGTTTGTAATTTATGTCTTCCAAATTTATAGATTTTAACTTAGGTGAAGGTTTTCTCCTTAATGTTTTATCTTTACCAAAATAATCGTTCCCATATAAATTTAAGATGAGTGTTTTTTTCTGATCTCCTCTCTTACCTGTTCCTGCCATGCCTACTCCTCCTCTATGTCCTGAACCTCTGGCCTTTTTTTTGCCGCCTCTGCCATGTGTATGTGAACCTCTATACCTTGAGGATTTTTTTCTCTTTTTAAAACTCATTTTTTTCTCCTTCCTGCTTGTTTGCTATTTGATTTTACTATTTTTCTTGAAACAGCTTTTGTACCTGCCTGTTTCAATTTTTTTCTTCTCAATATTTCTTCATCTGTTTTTTCTGCCAACTGATCTTCTGGAATCTTTGCAAATTCCCCCACACTGAAACATGCTGGACAATCTTCGGGCATTATATCTTTATGAGCTATATTCCCACAAGAGCACTGCCAAACAAATTCTTCATTCATAGCATTCTCCTAACTAAATCATTTATTTTTTCTTTATTACTTCCTAAAACGCCTTTGCTTGAAGATCCGAAATGTTTTTTAGAATCTATTCCGCCTCTTGGAGGATGAAGTCTAAAAAATGGTTTTATGCCTAAGTCAGAAAGACTTTTTTTGCTTAACTGATCGGCTGTTTCTTTTGCTTTTATGGTTGTCTCTTTTTTTATCGGTTCAGCACGAGCTTCTATTAATTCTACCAAAGTATTTTGATCTATAGGCCCATAAGCTACATGATTCCTTAATATTTTCAAAAGTTTTAAGTTTTCAGGAGTTTCATGGATAAGAACTGCAGAATATTTCCTTCTTAAATTAAGTCTATAAAGGGCATCTTCAATTCTTTGAGACACATTCACCATTCCAGATATTCTTATTACTAAAATCATCGTAAAATCTCCACTTTTGTATTTTCCAATGCGCGTACACAAGCCATTGCAAGATTAAATGTTGTTTTCGTTTTACCAAAAGTATTTGAGTATATATCCTCTATACCTGCTAGTCTTAAAATCTTTTTACACTGATCTCCTAAAACAAGACCTGTTCCCCTAGGAGCGGGTGAGAGAATAATACGGACACTACCACATTTTCCTGCTACTTTGAATTGGATTGTGTGCGGTTTTGAACCTGAAGAAACATTTTCTGATGATTCGAATCCCAAATTTATTTTCATCAAATTTAATTTTGCGTTTCGTATAGCTTTTTCTCTAGCTGGAAGAGTTTCTTTAGCTTTTCCAAAACCTATACCTAGATGTCCTTTTTTATCTCCAACTACAGCCATTGCTGAAAAGGATAAAACATTGCCCTCTTGTGTTTTTTTCTGAGTTTGACGCCAAGCTCTCCTTTTACCTCCGCCAAACTTGCCTTTCGCCTGTCCAATAGATAGAAGGTCTGTTTCAACGGGAATGAGCCAGTCTATTATTTCTGGTTCAAGTATTTTTTTTCCTTCTGATAAAATCAAGTTTATATCTTTAATTTTTCCTTCTTTAACTGCCTTACCAAGTTTAGTTTTAGGCATCCAGGAGTCTAGATTTGATTTTGGAATGTGAACTTCATCAACTACTAGAACTGGAGCTACATCTAGAGATTCTAAAGTCTCTATTGTTGGTTCAATTAGCTCTTTTGATTTATTTCTTGTATTTTTCTCAGCCATTTAAATTCTCCTTTATCTTTATAATTAATTGAGAAAAAACTTTATTTAAAGACATCTTTTCTTTAGAAGGAAATGCTTTTGGATCGTGTGGAATAACCATTCCTGCTTCAATTGCTCCAAGCAATACTGCATAAACCCTTGAACCTGCAACATTTCTATGCAAGCCTTTATCGAGTATAGCTTCCTTGTCTTTTCCTAATCTTTTGCCCAACATATAACCTGTTAGATAGGCTGCCTGGATGTTTTTAAGACTTCCCAATTTATCTTTAGGCCAACCATGATCTAAAAGCGATTTTGAAGTAGTAGATTCTAGAACGCTATCTTGTGCTAGATTTGAACTTACTAGTTGAGCTAAAATATATCTGTTTGATTTTCTTACAACTAAGCGAGGTAATTTGGATTTAAGCAAAGTAAACCTAGACTTATAATTTGTCTTACCTTCTTTTCTCCTTCTTCTCTGTGTTTTCGCCATTTATTCTGCTCCTGTGATTTTTTCTTTCATATGAGATAGATTCTTAAAGATTTTGCTTCTAATTTCCTTTCGAAAAGTTTTATATTGTTCTTCTGAAACTTTATTCTGTGTTCTTAAATGCTTCAAATAAGATCTTAACTTTCTGGTCAAAATAATATAATTGGCCTTGCTTTTTTTTGGTTTTTTCTTAACGCTTCCAAATCTTCTTCTCTTTCTCGTATTTATTATTTTCTTCCTTCCTTTTTTTTCCTTTATGATGATTGCTCCAGACTCTCTAAGATCTTTTATATCTTGTTTAGTTATGGCCTCTTTTATTTCACTAAGTCTCTCACTATTAAACATTATTCTACCTTTGCCTATACCTAAAGTTCTAGACGCTAGGGCCTTTTTCTTTTCAAGTTTCATTTAGCGTTACCTCCAACATTTAAGAGAGTTATGTTTTTTTGTTCTGCGATTTTTATTATTTCCATCTTCTTTTTGGATCCTACTCTTGCTAATATTGGAATCTCTTCCTTTCTTAAGAGCTCCAATTCTTTGATATTGTGAATCAAGACAGGAGTTTTACCTTTTATCTTTCCCCAATCTGCTCTTGAGGAACGGTGCCCCACAGTTGGCGATGCTGGATAAGACTTTCTTCTTAGTCTCATCTTACTGTCTCGTCCGTCTGGTCTTCTCCAAACTCTATACTTCTTTCTTTTTTTACCGATCTTGAAAAATCTGGAACTATCCTGTCTAACAAATTCTTTTGACATTATCTAATTCTCCCTGGTTTTTCAACAATAAATATTCCATCCTGAAAAATTCTCCTATCTCTTTTCCTTATTTTTGTCGCCTTTTCTAAATTTGCTGCTGTTTGACCAGCTGATTCTATATTTGCGGAAGAAACTATAATTTTTGGATGCTTAACTTCAACCTGAGCTCCTTCTGTGATCTCTGCATAACGTGGATTTTTCTCTCCTAAAAAATTATTTATTAGACACATATTCTTGTCAACTTTAATCGTTATTGGAAAATGAACGTTACATATTTCTAAGACATAAGAATATTTATTTTCTAGACCTTGAAATAGATTATTTAAATGTGCTATATTTGACTTGATGTTCTTATAATCTTTCTGATTGCCTTTAGAGCAGGAAACTATTACCTCATTGTCTGAGAGGCTTACTTCGGTTTTTGGAATATCAAAAAGCCTTTTAATTTCATTAGATCCTTTTTTACAAAAAAGCATTTTGTTCGAATATGTGCAAGAAATTCCTTCTGGAATTTTTACTTTTTCAAGTATTCTGTGTTTCATCAGTATATGAAAGCGATTAAGCTGCCTCCTATTTTTTTTTCAATGGCTGTTTGATGAGTCATTAAGCCCTGTGAAGTAGAGACTATTAAGAAACCTATATTTTTAGCTGGGAGATACATAGAAACATATTCCTCTATCTCATCAACCTGAACTGCAAATCTGGGCTTTATTGGTCCGCAAGCTGTCAAAGCACCTAGCTCTATTTTAAGGGTCTTATTTTCAATTTTATAATCTGAAATGTAACCTTTTAATTTAGCTATTGCTAAAACAGAGAGTAAAATACGAGAGTACATTTTTACTTCTAAGACTTTCTTTTTCGCCCTTTTGGCGTTCATTATTTTGTTCAAAGCATCTGCAACTACATCTTGTGACATTTTAGTTATATTTCTTAAAACCGATTTCTTCAGCTATTTCCCTGAATGCTTGTCGGCATAAATTTAGATTATATTTCTTTATGTGGGCTCCAATGCGCCCCGTCCTTATACATTTCTTTAAAGCTATCCCTGTTGTTCTTTTTTTTGGAACATTGTACTTCATAAATCTTTTTAATTTTGAAGGTTTATGCTTTATCTGTTTGATTATTTTATTCCAATCGCTTGCTGTCATTTTATTCTATCTCCGTTTTAAAGTTTTCTTTCATGAATTTAATAATTTCCTCTTCTGTAATGTTTTGCTTTTTTGCTATTGGTGAAGACTTTATTTTTTTTCTTTTTACTCTAACGCCTGCTCTTATAAAAACAACAGTTACATTTAGTCCTTTAATACCTATTTCTCTTTGGTATTCAATCCCTGGAATTTCAATGTATTCTTTAATGCCGAATGAAAAAGAATTTATTGACATCTGACTTCTTTTCAAGGTATTGTCTACTGCTGCAAGAAGCCTGATAAGCAATTCTTTCGCATCATTTCCTCTTATCGTTATTCGCGTTCCCAACTCAAGATCAGGCTTTACACCAAAAGCAGGAATTCTCCTTTTAGGCCCTGCTCTGATTATCTGGGCTTTTCTGGCAGTCAAAAGTTCCAGCAATTTTTTTGACTTTTCAAGATCTGGCCCTACTGCTCCACAACTCAAAACTATTTTTTCCATTTTTAACTTTCTCATAACATTCTCTGTGCCGACTTCCTTTGTTTGTTTTTTCATAGTACTATCAAACACCTTTTTTCTAATTTAACTAGATCATTTTTGCCTTCTATATTAACAAAAATCAAATTATTTTTAAAAGAAGAAATTTTCCCATTTAATCCTTGATATTTGCCTGAGAATATAAAACAATCTTTGCCTTCCCCGAACTTGATATGTTTTTTGACTTTTGATGAGGAGTCTAAGAACAAAGTGTCTCCTATATTGAAAGCGTCTTTTGATAAAATATTTGTGCCGTCATGTAAATTGAATTGAATCTGTCCATTTTTTAGCATTACCTTGTTAATTATTTTAACTGCTCTTTCATCTTTATCTTTTGCTTCCTCCAAAAAATACTTCCCTGTTTCTTTTATTTTTAAAACATAAGACTTGCCTGCATTTAAGATATTGAAAAGTTTTATACTCTCTCTCTCATCTTTAACTTCTCGACCGTTTAATTTTAAAAGTTTTTGTTTTATCATTTCATTTACTTCTTTTGCAGTTTTGGCAAGGCCGAGCATGTCTCTCACAGCGAGAAGTACAGATACTGACGAATTGACATGGGACAGCTGCCTTGCTACATATTTTGTCCCCTTTCTCGGAATTGGAAGATTTTTATTTGCCTTTGATCTTGTCTGATGCATTTTTTTTCTCTCCTGAATTTTTTCTATTTAAAGAATTCACTCTTGTCTTATCTTCCAAGAACAATGACTGAATTTGAAGTTTGCTAGGTTGAAAATAAACGTTCACTTTTGTTCCATCCTTTTTTGATCTTTGCATATTTTCCAAAGCAACTTTTAAAGTTTTCAAATTAACAGATACTACTTTTGCCTTTTTCTTCTTAAAAGAACCCCGCATGACAAGCACTTCGTCCCCTTTTCTTAAGGGTAAACTTCTCTTACCATACTTCTGTCTTAAAGATTTTGACAATGGTGCGCTTAAAAACTTATGCTTCGTGTGCAGACCTGCGTTAAATCTATACTTGCGCTGCTTTCTAGGCTGGCTGCTTGCTATCCATTCTTTTGAAAATGTGGATTTCATAGTACAAACTGAGCAATTTTAGCTACTTGCTGCCAACGCTCATGAACCTCCTTTGCTACAGGACCTTTAATCTGTGTACCTTTAGGGTTTCCCTTTTCATCTTTAAGAAGAGCAACAGCATTATCTTCAAAACAAACGCGCTCGCCTGTAACTCTTTTGTAAGGTTTTTTCTGTCTAATTACTACAGCGTCAAAAACTGTTCCGATCATATCTGGTTTGCCTTCTCTTACAGACACTTTGACCCAATCTGCTACTTTTGCATATTGTTGTCTTCCTTTTTTTGATTTTCCATGTTTAACCCCAACTATTTTTACAATTCTAGCTCCGCTATTATCTGCAGCTACGACGTAACTGCCTAGATTCAATGCTCTAGTAACGCGCGCACTTACTGCTTTCATTTTGGACTCCTCTCAGATTTTCTTACAATTTCTGTGACCATATGATGAATTATTTTACTTAATGGTCTGCACTCCCTAACCTTTACTAAATCGCCCAAATCAACATCTAGATTGTCTGGCAACCTTGCATGAATTCTTGTTTTCTTCTTTGAAAATCTTCTATACTTTGAAACATAAATAGTTCTTTCAAACTCTATAGATATTCTTTTTGGAAACTTCTTAACAACTGTTCCTTCAAAAATTCTTCCTCTAGTTACAACTAGATCTTTCTTCTTTTCATTTTCTACCATTTTTGTTTTTTCTTTCATTTTTACTTTATCTTTGATTATTCATCATTTATTGAACTATCCGGAAAACCAAGCTTTATTAATATTGGCCTTACCTTTTTTTTGTGATCTCCCTGCAGTTCTATGATCCCATTCTTTACTGTGCCACCACAAGCGAGTTCTTCTTTGAGACTTTTACCTATCGCTTTTATGTCTACGTGTTTGTCAAAACCTTCTACGAGTGTTATTTTTTTTCCGTATCTCCTCGCAGAGGTGGTTACCTTTATCTGTTGTTCGCTCTTAGCGATTTCTCTGAAGACATCGTCTTCTGTTGGCATACCGAATTCATTTAAATTCATTATTTCTTCTTCAACTGGTCTTTCATAGACCTGTTGAATGTGAGTAAACGAGAAATTGCCTTTTTAATTTCTTTTGTTTTTGAATTTGATTTGTTGGCTGTAACATTTGCTTTAACTAACTCTAACTTAAGATCTTTTAACTTCTCTTCTAAATCTGCTTTAGAAATATTTGATAGATCTTTATACTTTAGGATTGTCATTTTTTTCTCCGTCTAATTTTTTAGCTTTTGGTTTCTTAATGTTTTTTTCCTGAGATTCTTCTAACTCAAATTGAAGAACATTTGACTTTAGTCTTTGTTTTATTTCTTCAGTTATTATAATCTGATCATTTAGTTCTGTGTCTGGACTAAGAATACTTACTTGAACACCGACAACGCCTGCAATTGTTGTAGCTTGTGATTGAGCTCTTGATACTAGCTTTGCAGGGTCTCCTGTTTTTTTTAAGTATCCTTGTGCGAATCTCCATCTTCTGGCTCTGTCACTCGGAAGCTTGCCTGATAAAACTATTTCAGTCCCAAGCGCCCCAGCTTTCATTATCTCTTGGAGCATTTTATACGCTATGACCTTGAACTTTAACGAACCTTTCTTTTCTAATAATATAGCTATCTCATCAGCAATGAGTTGTGCATCAAATAGAGGCTGAGTAATTTCAACAATTTCTATATGCGGGTTATCTAGACTAAATCTTCTTTTAAGAACGGATGTAAGTTCAGCTATTTTCTCACCTCTCTTTCCAATTATTAAACCTGGTCTGCTTGTATGAACTAGAATTTTTTCTCCCACTGGAGTATACTCTATTGAAACTTGACTTATTCTTCCCTTGCCTAGCGAACTTTTTATATATTCTTTAACTCCCAATTCTTCTTTCTTAAAAGCTACAAATTTTTTTTCTTCCATATTATTTACTTTCTCCTTTCTTGAATTCTTTAGCCTTTAATATTATGTTGGTTCTTTTGCCAGCTCTTCCGCCAGCTCGCGCAGGCCTAGCTGCCCAACTAGCTGAAGCGTAGTGAACTTTGAGAAGATCCAGATCTAAGCCATTGACTAAAGAATTTCCTTTTAGAGCCTTTAGAAGATTGATAAAGTATCCTGCTGCCTTTACAGGGTATCTACCTGGTCCTGAGATGCCTTTTCTATGAGGTATCTCTCCTTTGAATGGAACTGCTTGTTTTAGTTTTATAACTTTGTGGAGATCAGAAATAGCTTTGTCAATAGGTTGATTTTTAATAAAATTACAAATATACATGGCATGTTTTTTTGATATAGGATAGGATGTTCCCTTGGAAACTGCTTCAGTCTTCTTTTCCACTTTTATCTCTTTAGGCTTTTCTTTTTTTACTTCTTGTACTTTATCGTTTGCTTTTTTTTCAACTGTTTTCTCTTTTACATCTTCTTCTAGCTTAGCTTCTTCATTTGCTTTCTCTATTGTTTTTTTAGATTTTTCTTTTTCAGCCATCTTACTTCTTCTGAGCTTTGGAGCTCTTTGTAGCACCTATTCCTGCAGTCCCATGATTTACTTTTGATCTAGTTGGTGAAAATTCTCCCAAAGTGTGACCCATCATTTCTGGTAAAATTGTCAACTCCTGAAAGTTTCTTCCATTGTGAATTCCAATTGTTAAACCTACCATTTTTGGCACTATGACTATCTCTCTCAGATGTGTCTTTATTTTTTTATTTTTTACAACTTTCTTCTCGCACTTTTTTATAAACTGCTCTATCTTGTCAAAATTCCTTAAAATAGTTCTTCTACTCCTTGATGGAAAATATTTGGCAGACTCTCTTACATCTAGTGTTTTTAGATAATCCACATTCTGACCTCTATAGAAAAAGTCCTTCTTCTTTATCTCTGTTTTTTCTTCTGTTTTTTCTTCTATTTTTTCCATTTTATCTCTTAGTACCTGTTTTTCTTGGCCTTATATGTCCTACTCTACTTCCAGGAGGAGCGTTTCTCTTCGCGATTTTTTGTTTAATTCTCTTTCCTCTACCTGAACCAAATGGATGATCTACTGCATTCATTTTTACAGCTGAAGTTCTTGGCCAAAGTTTGTTTCTGGCTTTCATTTTATGGAATTTCACGCCTGCTTTGACGAAAGGTTTCAACTTACGACCGTCACCAGCTATTACTCCTATTGTTGCTCTGCACTCTCCATCCAATTTAACTTCTTTCTTGTTAGGCATAGAAACCAGAACTTTATTTTCTTCGTTCTTCAATACAATTGCTGATGAGCCTGCAGTTCTAATCATTTTCCCTCCGTCTCCAGGATTAAGTTCTATGTTAAAGATATGTGTTCCTGCTGGAATATCTTTTACTCTTAATATATTTCCTGTTTTTGCTTCTCCATCTGTGTTTATATGTTGACCCATGAATGCTCCGTTAAATGCTGGAATATAAAAGATTACGTCTTGTGACTTTAATTTTATAAGAGGGGCTGAGTGAGCTGGAGAATGAATTAAAGAAATAATCTCTGCTTCGCTTGCAGTTTTTGGATATTTAATTGTATACTGATAAGCTCTCTTTCTAACTCTATAGGTTAAGCTTCCCTTACCTCTTGCCTGTTGAATTATTCTTTTTCCCATTTTATTTGAACTCCCATTTTACTTTATCCAGATCCCTAAAACTTAATGATCCATTCGGTATTCGAATAATATTGGTTAATCCTGTTGAAATAGTTTGATTTCTCAAATCTCTAAAAATTAAAACATATGTATCTGGAGATTCAATTCTTGCTAGATTTGCTTGACCAAGACCTGCCACCCTATAATCTTGAGAGACTGTTAACTCTTCTGCACTAACTGGTCTTTGACTTTCTTCTATAGCCCTTCCTACTTCTTCATGAGTATATTTCATTTCTCCCATTATATCATTCCCAGCTTTGTTGCAATATCTATTGCTGGGTTCTCCTTCTTTAGTTTTATATAAGCATGCTTCCTATTTTGAAAAACTAAAGTTCTAACTTTTTCAACTTTGACTTTAAAAATATCTTCAAATTCTTTTTTTATTTTTGTTTTGGAATACTTTCTTTCTACTTCAAATAGTAGAGTGTTATCTAAGTCTATCATTTTTACTGCTTTTTCCGAGGTTATTGGTTTTAATATCATTTTTTAGACTCTAATTCTTTTATTTCCTGAATAGCATTTTTTGTATAAATCGCTAATCTTCCTAAAGGATACAAATCTGAGATCTTTATTTCGAAGATAGTTTTAACATCTAAGCCTTTAAAACTTTTCTTTTCATCTTTTGAAACAATGAACAGTAAACCCGCATTTGATTTGTATTTTCTTCCTCTTATTTTTCCTTTTCCAGCTCTTACAACTTTCTGTTTGAAAGAGAGATGAGAATTTTCGCCTAATATTTTATTAATTAGTAAAGCCAAAGATTTAGTCTTTTCAGGAAGGGATTCTACAACTGCAGGAAATTCTTTCAATTCTTTAAGAGAAGAATATCTTTTCTTTATGAACTCTAAGTTTACTGTTGATGCGAGACCTGAATTGAAAGCTATCTCTATCTCTTTTTTGTTTATCTTTTTTTCTGCTCCGATTCCTTTTGGTGGATGAGCTTTTCTTCCGCCTCTTGTTCCAGGAGCGTTTGCGGCAATCCAAAAGAATTGAGTTCCTCTGCGCCACATTGTCTTCCTTGGGACTCTTGAGATACCTTTACCATAATGGCCTTTCCACTCATGTCTTCTATGAGAGATTGTTCCTGAAGCTGATTGTCTTAATCCTGCTCCTTCTTTTACGGAATAAGGCTGCGCAAGTTTATCAGCTTCTACGTACTTTGCAACTATATCTTCTCTTACTCTTGTTCCGAACAATGAAGGCAAATCTATATGTCCTTTCTTTTCTCCTGTTGAACTGTATAATGTTGCTTTCATTTTAATCTCCTATAATCTCAAGAAATTCGTATTTATTTTTTAGCTTCGCTTTTGAAGGCTTTAGAGGAAGAGTTACAAGCAACTGTCTCTTTTGTGGTCCTTGAACAGATCCTTTAAGTATAATATATGAAGTTTTTACTCGTCCATAATTTTGAAAACCAGATTTTGGGTTTATGTCTTTTTCAGAAACATTGCCAGAAGATATCAATTTGAGATTATAAGAAATTCTTGTAAATAAACCCATCTGTCCAGCCATTGGTGTCCTAAAGGTTACTCTAGCTGGGTGCCAAGGGCCAAGACTTCCTGGTCTTCTTACACCCTTCTCTGACTTGTGTCCCTTTAGGCCTAAACCAAATCTTTTAATTGGGCCTTGTAAACCTTTTCCTTTTGTTAGACCTCTTATGTCTACTAAAGAAGATTTTGGAAATAAAGAGAAAGAAAGTTCCTTGTCTATATGATTTTTTACAAATTCTAACTTGTCTTGAGAATTTATTGCTATTTCTGCCAAATCAGGAGTTTTCTTTATAGAAGTTGTTTTGACAAGAGAATAAACTAAAACTCGAATATCGTCATAACCTTCAGGAACTTTGTCTAATTTATGCGTTGCTTTTGAAACTTTCAGAACTTTTTTTAAGTCCTTATCATTTGAAACAACAGTTTCATCTATAACTTGTCCATGTTTATAGAATCTGACAGAAAATATCTTCATATGAGGAATTTCTAGAACCGTAACAGGGATAGAGATTATTTTACCAGCACTTTGAACTTTGTCTGTGCTGTCTTTTATAACTGCAGTAGCCATTCCAGCTTTGTAGGCTATGAAACCAGATAAAGACTCTGAATTGTCTGAAAGTGGAGCCCAATTGACTCTTGGTAAAAATTTAGCAGCTCTCTTTCTAGGATAAAACTGCAAACTTCCAAATCGTGGTCTTTTCGGTACTGGCATTTGATTCTATTTCCATTTGTATAAGGCACAACTCCACCTTTGCTTAAAATGACTTTGAATAAGTCTTTCAATTAGATTCTGTTTTTCTAGAATCAAGAGGTTTTTAAAGCTTTGGGGGATGCGAAGGAGTGTATAAAATACTTAATGAGTAATTGTGACGTATAATTATTTAATTGGTTTTTCTGGTCTTTGGGCACAAAACTCACACCCAGAATCATTACAACAATCTTCTAACCATTTGTTACATTTTGAACAAAATGTAGTGTCATATTTTTCGCTATAACAAGTCTTTGTTCCACACTCAGGACAATTATTATAGATTTGCCCTTCAATTAAAAGACAAACTTCATCTCCACATCTTGGACATTTTTGTTCTTCCATAAAATAATGAGAAATAATTATGCTTAAAAAACTTACTTTTGCACAGAAAATCTATAATTCAATCTAATTCCATGAAACCTAACAATATCTATAAGTCCGAATTCTGCCAAGAAGAAAAGGCAGTTCCAAGCCTTAGCTTTCTTAATAGAGAACCTTCTGCATATTTTTTCAAAGACAAATGGAAATGGAATAATTTCTTTCTTATTGTTTATTGAATTCAAGGCTTTAAGCATTTCAAACCAAAGTAATCCTTCAGTTTTAGGTTTTAAGATTATATTTTCTTTAGTAAGAGTTTGCTTTGGAGTTTCTTTCTTAACTTCTTCAACAAGATTTAGAAGTTTATCCATCCATTTTGGATTTTCCATTTTTTTAGTTAGATGTAATAGTTATTAACTATTTGTTTAATTTATTTAGTAATTAATTTGATGTAACTAATGTCAATAAATATTCCTAAACAATTTATGCTGCTTCAAAATTAAACCAATCTGTGTGTCTGGCTGTTAAACTTCTTTCTCTCAAATAATTTTCTACTTCTGAACGAGGTTTTCCCAAAACTGCTGAAAGCTGAAGGCCACTTTGATTGCTTCTTTCGTATTCGTCAATATCGGACTGTGACATGACTGTGCCCCATTCCCTAGTGCATCTTGAATCGTCATATTTAGCTCGGGTGACCTCGTCTTTTAAGGTTAATCTGTATATTGTTTCTTCCATGTATGTTTCTCCTTCAACATCAGCATCGCCTATCGAATGATAAGTAGTTATAGAAATTGCATTGCCTCCACGATATCCAATTTCTGGCGTGAGATCTAATTCTTCAGCAAGGTTTGTCATGACAATTAGTTTTATATTTGGAGTATTTAAAATTGCATTACTACCAAATTGGAACGAAACTTCTAAAGCTCTTTGAAATCTTCACTCTTCTCTTCTTTGTTGGGAACCCTATATTCAATAAACTTGACTTTCTTTTTTTCTATTGCGTTTTTGAGATTCTTTTCTTGTGGGGAAAGCTTTGCATTTCCACTCTTTACCTCGACAAAAATAACTTCTTCTATTTGTTTTTGATCTGCACCCTTAAAAACAACGAAGTCAATTGGTTTGCCTATGAATCTGCATTCTGTTGGGCTGTATGGAAAATTAGGAAGATAGGGAGCAATCTGTTCTGAGAATTGCCCTGTTAAGACTGAGCGAGATTGAGAGATTGCTTCTTGTCTATGTAGAGGAATTTGTTTTTTCCAGTGATAGTCTCTTAGTTTTTTCGTTATTAAGTAAGTTATGAAAATAGATACAATAAATAATAAAATAAATAATAAATTATCTAAAATCATTTCAACTAATAGCGAGAAAGTAAATAAATCTTTAGTCTGTCTGTTCTACTCTTGGAGCAAGAACAAAAGAAAGTTTAACGTCTCCTGTGTGAAAATCAAGACGCATAGGATGATTATTTGAAAAACTTAAAGTCGCGTTTGAGGAGACTTTCGCTCCTTTAATAAATTTTACAAGATATTCCAAAGAAAAACGAGCTAAACTACTCCCTGAAAAAATCTCAGCTTCATCTGAAGAAAATTCTGCTCTAGCAGAATTTAAACCATGAGCTTCAACTATGAATTTATTTGGTTCTGCCATGAAAGTACAAGCATCTGAAACTATAGCACAATCTTCTATGACTTCTACAAATGCCTCCGCATTTATCCTAACAACTGAATTGAATTCCCAACTTGGAAATGGTTTCTCTTCAAAGTCTAGATCCAAAAGAGCTAGAGAAAAATCCCTTTTTATCCTATCGTGTAAACCTATCTTTAAAGTATTATCCGCACGCTCCATTAGCAAAGAACTTCCAGGTTTTGATCTCCTTAGAACAGCCTTAAGATCGTTAAGATTAAGGCCTAATTGTTCTTCTTCCTTATCTATGTTATATTCTGAAAATAAAACCGAGGGTATTTTAAAATGAACCATTGCGACATTTGCGGGGTCAATCGCTGTAAGACTTATTCCTTCTTTGTTTACTTTCATTCTCACCTCAGTAACTAGCTCAGAAATTATAGTAACTATATCCGAGAAGATTTTTGGATTTGGCAATTTTAACAACATTTTGTTCATAGGCTGTGACAACTTTTAAGCTTTGTTGTGTTAAGATAACATCCAGCCTTCAAAAAGGCATAAAACTATTATAGTAGGTAGTATACTTGAGATTATGGAACTAAAAGAAACTAGGATAAGGGCTATAACTAACTTGTATTATTCAAATACAAAAATACAAGAATTACTGGTTAATTTTTCAAAAAATAGGGAAGTTGTGCCTAGGTATTTTGAAGGATTTGGAAAAAGACCAGACACAATACAATACAACTCTGATGTTATAAATTTGGTTAAAAAAGGAGCAACTTCTTTTCATGCTTCCGAAGAACTATGGGAAGACCCTTTGAAAATAAATTCTGATTTAAGTCAAGGCGAAATTAATAAATTAAGAAAAGGTTGGGATCTGCTCATTGATATAGACTCTCCATTTCTAGATTGTTCTAAAATTGCCGCTAAATTGATAATTGAATTTTTAGAACAGCGAAAAATAAAAAGTTATGGTATAAAATTCTCTGGGTCTAAAGGATTTCATATAATAATTTCAAATAAATCTTTTCCTAAAGAATTTGGAGAATTTAAAACCAAAGATATGTTTCCTGAATGGCCTAGAGCAATCTGCCAGTATATTCTGAATAGAATAAGACATGATTATAATAAAAGAGTTTCTGAAATGAATATAGATCTTGAAAGTTTCGGGAAGAGAACTAATTCTAAAATAGAAGATTTAACTGAATCGCTTTGTCCAGAATGCGGCAGGCCTGCGAAAAGAGGAAAAATAACTATATTGAAATGCAATTCATGCCACATGCAAATCGAAAGAAAAGATTATAAATTGACTAAAAGAAGATTGAAATGTTTGAGCAATGATTGTGCAGGCATACTAGAAGCTAAAGAAAGCAAGGATTATAGTTATTGTGAGTATTGCAGTATGTCTAACTGGGATAAAAGTGGGAAAAGAGAGACTGAAAAGTTTCAAGAAGAGGTCTCAGCTAACAAATTTGGCAGCTTAGACCTTGTGTTGGTTGCTCCAAGACATTTGTTTAGAATGCCTTATTCTTTACATGAAAAAACTGCTTTGGCTAGCATAGTTCTAAGCAAGGAAGAATTGGAAGATTTCGATCCTAAATTTGCAGATCCTATGAAATTGAAAATTAAAGACTTCGTTTTGGATTGTGAAGAAGGTGAGGCCAGAAACCTTCTTTTTGAGGCTCTAGAATGGAAAAAAGGTCAAGAAGATTCTGAAAAAAAATATGAAAATAAATTATATGAAAATAGAGAGTATTCTGAAATAAATCCTGCAAATATTACTGAAGAAATGTTTCCAGCATCTATAAAAAAACTGTTGAAAGGTTTGGAAGAAGGAAAGAAAAGGGGGTTGTTTGTGCTAATAACTTTTTTGAGATCTTTGAACTTTTCTATAGACTATGTTTATTTGAAAGTTAGAGAATGGAATGAAAAAAATAAACCTCCTTTGAGAGAAGGTTATTTGAAAGGACAGATAGAATGGCATTTTAAACAAAAAAGAAAGATCTTGCCACCTAACTATGACAATGAAAGTTTCTATAAGGACCTTGGACTAATTGAAGGAAAACAGAAGGTAAAAAATCCTCTTGTGGAAGTTTTAAGAAATATAAGAAATTGAGAACATTTTTAAATAAGTTCAACATGAAAACATTATGAAAATAGAGGGAAAAATATTAGTAATATTTTTGCTTATGTTTGTAGTTGTTTTGGCGAATGTTAACGCTCTGGAAGAAGCAGACAACATAAAAAATGCTTATCGATGCCTTGATGATAGAATTGCTGAAACTTCTTCATTGAGCTTGGAAGAAGCTACTTTTGCAGCATTAACAGCCAGTAAAAGTGATAAGGTTTTAAGAAATATAAGAGATAATAAAGATTTTACTTATGACTGTTGGCCTCGTGGCGCATGCAGACTGAAAGAAACAGCGCAGATTATGTTGGCTAAAAAAACTCTTGGGGAAGACACTAGGGGAATTGCAAACTGGCTTGTTTCTCAGACTGGAATAAGTCATGATTTAATATGGTATTTGCAAATAACTATTGAAAATAATATTCCTTCAGAATGCAACTTGCTTTATGATGGCTCAACAAAAAGTGTGAAAATTGAAAAAGATATGAAAATAACAGGAGATGCAGGTAGTTGTTTTAGCATTTCTAGCTCAGGGTATAGATTAAAGGTTTCAGAATCTTGTTTGGATAAAGAATTCTCTATAGCGTGCAATGAAAGTTTTAAGACAAATATACTTTACGAAAAAGAAGAAGGCGCAACTACTTTTGTTTCCCCTTTAACACATTCTGCAGCCGCTAAAGCCCTAACCAAGGAAAAGATAACTGCTAAATGTTTTAAACAAGGGCAAAGCTGTGATTATGAAGGGAGCCTTTGGGCCGCTAGTGCTTTGTATTCCACGGGAAACAATACAGACATGTACATTCCCTACCTTTCTGCTCTTTCTACGAGTAATGAAAAATTCTTCCCTAGTGCTTTTCTTATAGATATTGTTGGTGAATCAAGATCCAATGAATATTCCAGTAGGATAGTTGAAAGCAAAAAAGCTGGAGGGTTTTGGGAGATGGAAAACACGCCTTACAACAAGTTTTATGACACTGCTTTGGCCATTCTTTCTCTTGAAGGATTATCCTCTGTAGAATTGGAACCTACGAAAACATTTTTATTTCAATCCCAAACAGATAAAGGCTGTTGGAATAGTAATAATATTAGAGATACAGCTTTCTTGATTTATGCCTCAGGGTGGCTTAGGGCAGGAACTGGTGGAGGCGATGGCGGTTCAATTCCTATAGAAGATCACAATGGAACAGGCGATTCTGCACAAGATGAAATTTATGATCCTTCTGTGCTGAATGCATGTGAACAAACATCTAATTATTGCGTTGCTGATAGAGCCTCTTGTTTAGATGCTGGGGGAAATATTGTGGAAAGCGGCGTATGTAATACCTATGCACAAGCTTGCTGCACAATTGATGTAAAAGAAAAAACTTGCTATGAAAACAGAGGAAGTATTTGCGCTAGTGATGAAAAGTGTACTGGTAGTGAAGTTTCTGCTTCTGATGGAATTTGCTGTTTGGATGAGTGTGTAAAAGAAGAAACAGATGACACAGGATCTGAAGATGATTCTACAACACCTCTTCCTGAAACAAATTCTGGGGGCTGGGGAGTTTGGATAATTATTCTTATTGTTTTAATTATCTCCCTAGTTATCATGATTATTTATAGAAATAAATTAAAAATCTGGTGGTTTAAGAGAGGTGGAAAGGGCAATGCTTCAAAAACTTCTCCTGGTGGAGGATTCCCTCCTTCTTACTCTTCCGGCATAGACAGAAGATTCGGAACTGCTAATCGACCGATATTGAGACCTCAGACAAATGGTTCTAAAATTATTCCTTCTAGAAAAACAGGAATTAAAGACAAAGAGATGGAAGACACTTTGAATAAGCTAAAAGAAATGAGCAAGTGATTTTTTTAGATTTATAAAATGCCTAACATTTTAAAAAGTATAATTTCTTGTTAAATGAATGAAAAAGTTGTTGAGCGTTGTTGTTCTTGTGTTTTTTTTGCATCAAGTCTTTGCCCTGTCTTCTGATATTAAGGAAAGTTATTTGCCTAGAGAAACTGCTATCGCTCAGTTAATGGGCTCTGTTTTAGAACCGGTAAATAGCCAACAAATGATATTGAAAAATAGTAATTTAGAAGTACCTTTTGATCATGGAATTAGTAAGTTGGGGGAAAAATACTATTTGTGGTTTGTAAACCCTTTAGACCCTGGAAATTACACATTGATTATTGAGAGAATACTTACCGATGTAAATGGCAATTTAGAATATAAAGATTATGAGCAAAAATTTATTGTTCAGGGAAATATTACAGATTACTCTGTAAAACCTGGCGCAATATATTCTAAAAAAGATTTTGAGATATATGTTAACTTGTACCAAGAATCTGAAAAAACTATTACTCTTGATTTTCCTTTTGAAAGAAGCTTCAATCTGAAAAATGGACAAAATAAGATATATTTCTCAATTAAAGATTTGGTAGGCATAAAGTCTGATAAAATAAGGATTGGAAAATATGATGTCCCTGTGTATCTCATTGGCAACTTATCTACACAAACTCAAAACTATACTTTAAATGAAAGCACAACAAACAGCACGATTATTGAAGTTGAAAAAATAAATCAGACAAATGAAACTACACAAATCAAAGGTTTTAATGTTGATCCTTCGTTTATACTGAGTACTGTGCTTGCAAAAAATAATTCCAATTATAGTTATTCCTTTGAGATTTCTAATTTTGAATATAAAGAAATAAATGTGCGTTTTGGATATGATCCTAACAAGTTTTTATTGAATCCTAACAAAAATGTGTCTATAGAAGGCAATGCATCTAAAAGATTTGAAATTACCATTAAAAACTTAACTGGAAAATTTTTAAGAGATGCTGTAATAATCTATGTAGGCAACGAATCCAAATCCTTGATACTAGAACTGAATATCACAAAAGAAGATGCGGAAATTCAGACAAGCTATTTAAGGAATAGCACAAAAGAAAGCTTATACTACTGTTCTGAACTCAATGGAAAAAAATGCAACTCTGATGAAGCCTGCTCAGGGAATGAAATTCTTAGTCTTGATGGATCCTGTTGTGTTGGCTCTTGTGCTACGATTAATGAAAAAAGCAAGTCTTGGATTGGATACTTGATTGCGGCTGTTGTAATCCTCGCACTTCTTTTAGTTTATCTCAAATATAAAAAAGGTGGAAACGTTAAACCTTTGGTTGTAAAATAGGCTCATCTTTTGAATCTTTTTTAGAGTATAACTCTTTCAGTTTTTGTATTAATTCAGGGGCATGCTTTTTAATATTCTCTAAAAGAATGTCTCTTTCTATAAGAGTATTTTTTGTTACCGCATCGTAATTGTGCATTTTTTGCACCAATAAATTTCCTAAATCATTTAAATCCATGTTTGAAAAAACAATTTTTTCTGGCCTTATAATCTCTACGTGTGAAGGAAGGTAAGCAAAAAGCAGCCCGATATATGTTAAAACTGTATCTACTTCCAGTTCTACTTCCATAAAGGCTGTAAAAAGATCTTTAGATTTCTCAACAAATCTAGGATCATGCAGATTGTTTGATAAAACTTTAACTCCTTTCTCTTTCTCTATGGCTGTTAAAATGTTTTTCAAAGCTTCACTAACGTGTTCTGCAGGCCTGCCTAAAACTTCTAAAACGAATGAAGCTTGAATTTTTTCCATATAAACCTGAAATATTAAAGGTATTAAAAGATTTCTGAGATTTGATTGCTGCTTAAAACAATAGAAAAACAACTTCTTAGTGTTTCTTAAACAAAAATAGAAACAAAATTAATAAGATAAAACCTAGAACGACATTTAAAATAATATTGAGATTCTTAAAACTTTTATCCTCATACAATATTTTATTCTCTACATACTTCTCTTGTTTTAGCATAATTTTTTCTTCTGGTTTGTCTGAATAAGAGAGAGAAATATTTTGCACATTTTTTTGAACAAAGACTTCTTTTACTTCTTCATTCTGTTCTTTTTTAGTCTTCTCTTCTTGTTCTGGTTCTATTTTTTCTTCTGAATTTTTTACTATTTCAGTATCTTTTTTTAAAACAGATACGTCTTCACACTTTGAAAACACTTTTTCTGATGAATCGCGTAACTTGGCACATAGTTGTGTTTCGCCTTCTAGATGGGCTCTTAATTTGAATTCTTTATTTTCTGGAAATGCTTCTGGAAGATAATTGAATGGACTCTGCCATTTGTCATTAAAAAATACTTCTGAATATTCTTTAGTATGTTTGTTTACAAAGATTTTTACATCATAGTTTTCTTTTACATCCTCAGAAGTTGATAGTAAAACATTAAATTCTTCTTCTTGATAAACTTTACTTGGAAAATCAAGATTAAATTCTAATGATGAAACGAAGGGTAGAAAAATAAAACAACTAATAGCCGTAATAGTAATAAAAAGCAATATTTCCCTTTTCATCGAATAGATATATGGAATCACGATCATTGTTTAACATATTCTCCCCAAAATTCATAAAAACTTTTTCTTTGGTGTTATTCCCTCTTTTTGTTTTAATTGAAAGCTTGTTATTTATTGAAACATTTTCAAATTTATATTCTTTTCTACTTTCATCTTTGAGGATCCAATCTTTTAAATTTATATTTTTGCAGTTATTTTCTAATTCTATTAATTCCTCTTCTGGAAAAACTGAAGCAAAAAAACAATTAAAATAACTTGAAACATTCCATATGCCTTTTGAATTATTTATTGCATTTTCTTCTGCTTTTTTAAAAATTTCTAATTCTTCTTCAGAAACAAGAAACTTATTTGCGTAACCTTGTTGAACAATTTCAAGATTTAGATATTTTGGAGTGTAAATCTTTACAAGATCACGGCCATATTTATCTCTTGATTTAAATTCTACTTCTACACTTTTATTTTCATAGTCTTTTAAAAAATTAAAAGATTTTTGGGAAAGTGGAGATTTTTTCTCAGGAGTATTTATGTTCAAAAGTCGTGCAGTTTTATTGTTATTAAAAACTAAAGTATCTCCATCTATTACTCTCTTTATTATTAAATTTTCTCTTTGCGAACTTATAAAAGAAAAAAGCAAGGTATTAGCGCCTATTAAAAAAGTTATCAGTAGTGACATTATAAGAGCGTGTCTTTTTATCATTTAAATCTCCAAAATATATTTCTCCATTTTAAGCGAATTGTAAAATTTCTCTAAATCCCTATGAGACAGAACCAAGGTTGAGGTGTTAATGTTTGGATGAAAGCCTATAAAGGAAGCTTCCCAAAGAGCTTTATCCAAGATAAGACTTATCTTTTTGGAATATATTAAACCGAGGAGGGAAACACTGCCTGGTTCAACATTTAACTCTGACTTTAATTCTTCCTTTGTTCCAAAAGATAGTTTCTTTAAAGAAAAAAAAGATTTTATTTTCCCCATGTCTAACTTTTTTTCTGCTAAAATGCAAACGAGGTAAAAATTGCTCAAATCGTCTTTTAAAAACAGAGACTTTGTGCTTTCGCTAGGGATTTCTCTATTTATTAATTTTGACTCTGATACTGTAAAAACCGGAGGATGCTCGTAAACCTTAAATTTTATTGAATTTTTGGTTAAGTAATCTAAAATTTTCTCGCCCATATTGATTTAAATATAATAGTTTTAAAATTTTTATTATGATCTAATAGAGAACATAATTTTATAAATATTCCTTTGCAACTAAAAAAATGAATAAAGAAAGTTATGATTTTCTGATTATTGGTGCGGGAGTTGCTGGACTCTCTGCGGCGATGTATGGAGCTAGACTTGGCTTAAAAACTTTAGTTTTAGGCGCTTCTCACGGTTCTGAGTTGCCAATTGGCGGAGTAATAACTACAACAAATATAGTTGAGAACTACCCAGGTTTTATTAAATTAACAGGAAGTGAATTGGCTGATAAAATTAAAGAGCATGCGGAGAGTTATGAGAAAGTTGAAATAAAAAATGAGAAAGTCGAGGAACTAAAAAAAACTGGGAGAGAATTTAAAGTAAGAACAAAAAATGGAGAGTATTTCGGTAAAACGATTTTATTTGCGACTGGAACCAAGTGGAAGCAACTTCAAGTCCCTGGAGCAAAGGAATTTGAGAATAGAGGAGTTGCTTATTGCGCTCTCTGTGATGCTCCTTTATTTAAGAATAAAACAGTGGCAGTTGTCGGTGGATCTGATAGTGCTGCAAAGGATGCACTTCTTCTTGCAGAACATGTGAAAAAAGTTTATATCATTTATAGAGGCGAGAAAATTCACCCTGAGCCTATAAATATGCTAAAAATCTTGGCATGCAAGAACATAGAGATCATAAATAAAACAAATATTGTTGAAGTAAAGGGAGATAAAGCAGTTAGGAAAGCTGTTTTAGATAGAGAATACAAAGGTGAAAAAGAAATTGCCCTTGAAGGCATTTTCGTGGCAATTGGACATATAGTTTTATCTGACTTAGCAAAACCTTTGGGTGTTGAGTTAAATCAAAAAAGCGAAATTATGATAGATCATAAAACTTCGGAGACAAACGTGGCTGGAGTATTTGCAGCGGGAGACGTTGCCGACAAACCATTCAAACAAGCAATAACTGGAGTTGCTGAAGGATGCACTGCAGCTTATTCAGCATATGAATATATTACCCGATCTAAAGTAGAAACAGCCTAGAACTAAGTTTGCATAAATATAAAAGAATTATAAAATCCTAAAAAATGGTCTATCAAACATTCTCAATAAGTTTTTAAAGAAATATGAGTTAGTTCTTTTATGAAACTTGTAAAGAGAGGTTTGTCTCCGGTCATAGCTACTATGTTGCTCGTTGCTCTTACTTTAGTTCTGGCAACAATAATATTTTTATGGGCTAGGAATTTTGTTGGAGAAAGTATACAAAAAGATGGAAGGGAGATAGGTTCTTTTTGTGAGCAGGTAGCCTTTAATGCTGAAACTGCTGGAAATAAGATAAATATAGAAAATTTAGGAGATATACCTATTTTTGCTGTTGAGATAAAAAAGAAAAAAGTAGTTGGAGAAATAAAGGAAATAGGAACTATTGAGCAAAGCATATCTTCTGGGCAAAGCGCTGAAATAGAAATTCCAAACGAAATCCAGAATGAAATAAGCTTGGGTGATAAAATAACAGTTACGCCTATTTTACTTGGAGAAACTGAAACTCATAAGAAAGCGCATGTCTGTGAGGATTATGGAGTTGAAATTGAGGTTCAGTGATAGAAAGAGAGGTTTGTCAAGTGTTATTGCGACTATTTCACTTGTTTTAATTACATTAGTTGCTTTGGCTATAGTTGCAGGAGTTGTTATACCTTTAATAAAAAATAATCTCTCAAAAACCGACTGTATAAACTATAGAGATTATTTTAGTTTTTCTGATGAATTTGGATATGGATGTTACGCTTACTCGAATTCTGGAGAGTTGTTAAATGTTTTTTCTATTAAGGCAAATAATATAGAACCTGTTCTAGAAGAAAATTTGGAAGGATTTAGGTTAGCTCTCATTTACCAAGATAGTGGTGAATCAAAAACTTTAGATGTTAATCAAAAAAAACAGGCAGTTCTTAGCGCAGAAGGAATTAGGATGTTAAATTCATCTGAAATTTATTTAGACGTGCCTAAAAGTGGAGAATTGAGAACGTATGTGTATAATAGTCTAACTCGTAATATAAATAGAATTGAGATTTATCCTAAATTAAAATCGGGCAATGTGTGTGAAATTAATGACCAAATTACGCTTGAGGGATCTATCTGTGATCAGACTAAAATAGTAGAATACAATTAAATGGTGAAAAAAGCGCAAATATGGATCGAAACTGTACTATATACCCTTATAGGCTTGGCGTTGATAGGTATAGTTTTAACCATAGTCACACCGAAGATAAATGAACAAAAAGATAGAAGTGTTATCGAACAAAGTATTGAAGCACTGAATAACTTTGATAGTAAAATAACTGAGACTTTAGATAGAGGTGGAGGAAATGTTAGGAGCATACCTGTATTTTCTATAAAAAAAGGTGAGTTTTATATTGATCCGATTAACGACAGTATGTTTTTTGTTTTGAGCGACCTAAAAAAACCTTACTCTGAATTAGGAATAATTATAGAAATTGGAAGAGTTAAGATCTTATCTGAAGAGAAACAAAAAAAGAATATCGTTACTCTAAGTTTGAACTATGTTGGAAAGGCGAATATTACTTACAATGGAGAGGAAACGGAAATCAAGAAATTTAGTCCAGGCAGCATACCTTATAACTTTTTAATAGAAAATAAAGGAATAAAAAACGAATTGGCAGAGATAAGCATAAAAGAAACTGGAGCATAAATTTAAATAAAATCTTTTATTTTTAATTGGAAATGATAAAGCAAATTAATTTAAGTCCTTATATTCCGTCTTTGCCGCGAATAAAAGATAAAAAACTTGTTGACGTAAGATATATGCTAATACCTCCCTATGCTACAGCGCATATACATTGGGATGATAAATTACATGAACTCGTTTATGATTTGGAGGAACCTTTGCTAAATGATTATGAAAGCTCTGTACTTAAAAAAATAGAAGTTGCTATGTTGGAACTTATAAACATAAATGTTGCTGTAGCTAACACTTTAGAAGCGACGACAGACTATATAGATAAGACTGCTAGATTGTTAATAGATGAACTAAACATAAAGATCACTAAAGAAGCTTACGACAAGATATTTTATTATTTGTTTAGAGATTTTATAGGGTTAAATGAAATTGATCCTTTAATAAGAGATTATTTTATAGAAGATATAGAATGCAATGGATTGGACACTCCTCTATTTCTGATACATAGAGTTTATAGAAATTTAAGGACAAATATTGTTTTTAAAGATGTAGATAAGCTTGCTAATTTTATAGAAAAATTGGCTCAGAGAACTGGAAGATATATCTCTTATGCTCAACCTTTATTGGATGGAACTCTTCCAGATGGTTCTAGAATAAATGCCACATATACTAAAGATGTAAGTTCAAGAGGGCCCACTTTTACAATTCGTAAGTTTACTAAGATACCTTGGACTCCAACTCAACTTATTGCTATGAACACCTTGAGCCCTGAAATGGTAGCTTATTTTTGGATTTTACTTGAGAATAAGGCAAACATACTGATAGCAGGAAGCACTGCCTCTGGAAAAACTACTTTGCTAAACGCACTTGCTTTTTTTATACCTCCTGAAGCGAGAGTTGTATCCATAGAAGACACAAGGGAACTTAATATCCCTAGAGAAAACTGGCTTCCTTCAGTTGCAAGAACTTCGATAGGTATTGGAAAAATTGGAGAAGTTGATCTTTTTCAGATTTTAAAGAGTTCTTTTAGGCAAAACCCAGATTATCTTATTGTTGGAGAAGTCAGAGGAAAAGAAGCGTTTGTATTGTTTCAAGGTATGGCTTCTGGACACTCTTCCTTGAGCACTATACACTCCGACTCTGTTGATACTCTGATAAGAAGATTGCAAACACCTCCGATAAACCTTTCTCCTACACTAGTAAACTCTCTAGATTGCGTAGTTATTGCGACACACGCCCTAGTTAAAAAACAAGAGACTAGAAAAATTAGAGAGATAGTAGAAATTATAAGTGTTAATAAAAATGGCGCAGCACTTGTAAATACACCATTTAAATGGGATCCTTCAAAGGATGTTTTTTATCATAAGAAACAAAGCAAAGTTTTTGAGAAAATCTCGCAGAGGACTGGAGAAACAGTAGAACAATTACAAAGAGAGCTTATGACCCGAGCAAAGCTGCTATATGAATTATATAAAAGAAAAGTCTTTGACTTTAATGAAATTGGAAAAATAATAAATGATTATTATAAAAATCCTGCAGAAGTTCTTAATAAATACAATGTTAGAGTTGGTTGAGAAAATTAAACTTACTCGAGTGTTCTAAACCAAAAGAAAGAATTTAATTTAATTTTTTGGTGAGGAGAAGAAGGGTTTGTTTTTATAAAATTAATTACAGACAACGGAAAGTTAAAATATAGTTTAGAGAAAGCGAGAAAAACACTATAGGTTAATTTTAAACGTATAGCTACAGGAGAGAGGTCTGGTGAAGACACAGGATTTAAGGGTTAGATATATAAATAAAATTCTTCTAGGAGAAATATGAAAAAAGAGGAGATAGCCATAATGGCTCAAATTCTTAGTGCTATGAAAGATTGTGTAGACAAGATGAAAGAATCTAAAAAAAATAAGGATGTTGAGCAATTGATTTTATTAAAGAAAGAAATGGCAAACTTGCAGAAAAAATTTGGTGAAACTTTACATGGATGAACTCATAAAAAACTTGAATACTGAAATAGAAATGCTGAAAGAGATAGCAATATACAGCAGAAAAAATGATTATGCTACAGAACATGAAAGAAGGCTGCTAAATACTACTATTGATGCATTGAAGGAAGGCCTTAAAATAATAAATGAGACTATGCCTGAACTTATAAGAGAAATAAGTATTGATGACAAATCTACTTCTCAAAAAAAATCTGAAGAGAAAACTAAGGTTAAGTTTAAAAGTCTTGACTCTGAGTTAGAAGTTATTTTAAAATCTAAAGATAAAAAAAGATTCTTAAAAGAGCTTCTAATAAGTGAAAAAGCTGTAAAGAAACTTAGAAGTCAAGGATCAAAAAAAACAGGCATGGAGAAGTATGGAGAATTTAAGCCTTCGAGAGGTTATGTCAAGTTGGGAAATAAATGGTTTTTAGATTACTCTTCTAATTTATTGAAGAAAGGGTATTTTAAATCCCTATATTTCTCTTTGAAAAAGGCCAATTTTGAAATATTACTGGATTCGTATATAGCCATAATGATTATGACTACAATTGTATCATTTATACTTTGTTTTTTCCTGATGATAATTCTTCTATTTTTCAATTTTAGTTTTGCATGGCCTTTTTATTCTATCTACTCTGGCAGCTATTTGATCAGGCTAAGTAAAATCTTTTGGATCCCAATTTTAGTGCCTTTTTTAACTTTCATTGCGATTTATGCTTATCCTTCAACTGAAAAAAACTCCATAGGAAAAAGAATAGAACAGGAACTGCCTTTTGCCGTTATTCATATGAGTGCGATTTCAGGATCGGGTATAGCTCCAAGTGAGATCTTTAAAATTATAGGGCTTGGGAGAGAATACCCTTACCTTAAAAAAGAGATCAGAAAAGTTCTAAACCAAATAAATCTATATGGTTATGATTTAGTAACTGCTTTGAATAATGCATCGAAAACTACACCTAGTGAGAAACTTTCTGAACTATTTTCTGGCCTGTCAGCTACTATTACTTCTGGAGCATCTTTACAGACTTTTTTAGAAAAAAGATCTGAAAATTTGTTGCTCGGATATAGATTAGAAAGAGAGAAGTACACTAAACTTGTTGAAACTTTCTTGGACATTTACATAAGTGTGGTTATAGCTGCCCCTATGGTCTTTTTGCTTTTAATGATTTTAATAGCTTTGTCGGGAATACAACAAACTTTTACGGCAAACCAAACAAGCTTAATAGCTGTTTTGTCTATTGCTTTTTTAAACGTATTATTTATAATCTTCCTTCAAGTAAAACAACCAGCCTACTAAGATGAAACTAAAAAAAATGCATTGGTTCGGTATAATCTCTGGAGCAATAGCGATAATATTGAACTTTATCTTTTTTTATAAAGAAAGCCAGATTTTTATGTTTTTGATGGGAATTGCTTTGTTAATTTTAGCTCTACCTTTTGTTATAGGTTTGAGTTTAGAAAATAAGGCTGAACAAAAGGTAAATGATATGTTTCTTGAATTCTCAAGAAACCTTGCAGAAAGCGTTGCTACAGGCACTCCAGTAAGCAAAGCTATAATTAATATGAAAAAGAAAAATTATGGCCTCCTTAATCCTCATATTTCTAAATTGGCTAACCAAATAGAACTTGGTATACCTTTAGGTGAAGCTTTGCACAATTTCTCGGAAGATGTAGGCAGTAAAGTAATAAACAGGGCGATTGCGCTTATTGAAGAGGCTGAACGAGCTGGAGGAGAAATAGATTATATCTTAGATTCAACTGCGAAATCAATATCTGAAATAGAGATATTGAAAAAGGAAAGAAAATCAGCGATATATACTCTGGTAGTTCAAGGATATATCATCTTCTTTATATTTATAGGGATAGTTCTTGTGATGCAATTTAAAATAATACCTCTTACAACTGGAATCGGAAGTTTTACAGGATTTACACAAAATCTTAACTCATTAAGTGGAAAAGCAGCAACTCAGAATACAGCACTAGACGCAGACCAATTCACTCGACCTTTTCTGTATCTTTTGTTAACTCAGGGATTTTTTGTTGGATTAGTTATTGGAAAAATGACCGAGGGATCTATTAAAAAGGGCTTGAAACATTCTTTTGTGCTTATGATGGCTGCATTTCTTATATCTACTGGAGCAAAATTATTTCTTCCTTCGGCTGCTAGTTAACCTTCTCAATTAAAAAAAAGACTTCATTTTTCGTCTTGATGATTTTGTATTTGTAATTTAAGCGAGTTAGTAACTTTTCAAACCAATATCTTTGGGGAAAATCCATAGATTTGCCAGAAAGCTTTTTTGTAGAGAAGCTAACAAGCAAATATTTACACTGCAATACTTTTAAAATTTTTTCTGACAATTTATGCTTTTTGTCATCAATTATATCTAAAACTTTGAATAACAAACAAAGATCTACTTTGGGCAGATTGTCTTCTATCCTTCTTAGATCGTATGTGAAAACTTCTCCGGCTATATTGTTTTTTTGAAAGAAAGTTTTTACTATTTCCAAATTTGACTCATCTATATCTGAAGCATAGTATTTAAAATCCTTTTTTGCAATCGCCAAAGGATTTAGTCCACAAGCCAGGTCTAAAATAGAAGAGATATTGAGATCTGAAATTATTTTATTTAGTTGAGGATAAAAATCCAACCGCTCTGCTGTTGAAGAATGAGTTTTCAAAACATCTATAAAAGAACCTTTTTTCAAAACCGCTTTCCTTAACTTTAAGTTTTTTTGAAATCTGCCCGTGTAATTTCTTAAAGATGCTCTTATTTCTTTTATAGCCAATTTAAGTTCTTTTTCTTTTAGACTAATAAGACTTATTTTATACTTTTTTTCGTAGTCTTCTAAAACATTTTTAACAATTAGATCCGACAAGCCTGCAAGTTCTCTTTTATCTTTTATCTTTTTTACTATTTGATTGTATTCTAAAACCATCAAAATATTTAGTAAGAACTTATATAAATATATCATAACATTTAAGTATATGAAAAAGGGGATTGGACACATAGAGTTTATTTTGTCTTTTATCCTATTTTTTAGTGCTATAGGTTTTGCTTTGTATTTTTTTAACCCCTCAAACACAGATAGACTTGTAGATGTTTCATTGACCTATTTATTTAATGAAGTAGAAAAGAATACTACTCTTCAAATTAGAACTTTTTCTTTGAAAATAAACAGCACTAAGATTTTGAATGAAAATGGACAAAATTACGCTGGAGCAATATTTGTCAACCTGCCAGAGATAGACTTAAACTTAAAGCCCAGAGTAGAAGATATAAATGGACTAAAATTTAACTCTAAGAGATCGGGAGACTTTTTTTATATCTCTCCTTTTCAATCAAACTGGAATAATGTTGAATTTATTTATCTAAAACTTAGTGAAGATTTTGTTGAAGATGAGGTAAATCCACCTAATTCCGAAAGTATCTATTATGCTGTTGCTTCTTCTGTTTCGAAAAAAGTTACCTCTGAAAAAAGATTCAAAAACTTGAAAGAAAGCTATGATTTAGATTATGATGGTTTGAAAGATAGACTTAACATGCCTAAGAGGGCAGACTTTAGTTTCGCCCTTATTTTTGAAGATTCTAAAATAGAAGTTGAAAAAGAGATACCTACCGGATTTGAAGTTTTTTCTGATTCTAAAAGAGTTGAAGTGATTAGGGAGGATGGATCAACAAGCTTCGCTGAATTGAACCTGAAAGTATGGTGAGGAAAGAGGGAGTTATAAGAATATTTGAAGCAGTTATAGCTATTTTAATAGTTCTTGGAACTTTAGTTTTCATTTTATCGCAAAGAAAAATTGTGGAACAAAAAGATCTTGGTGAAATCTTACATCCTCTAGTTGAAGAAATCGCTCAAAATATGAGTTTAAGAAAAATGATTCTTAGCGATGAAAATTTGGCAAGAGGAGAAATAAATATTTTTCTGGAAGATAGAATAAAAAATCCTGGTTTGAAATTTGCGATTTCAATTTGTGACCTTGAACAAGTTTGCGCCCTCCAACCCTTTCCAGAAGAAGTAATAGATTCTGCGGGAAATATATACGCTGAAGAAAGAGTTATAAGTTCCGTTCTTGATTCTGAGAATTTTGCCCCAAGAAAAATAAAGTTATTCTTGTGGAGGGTGTAGACTCAAATCTGAAAATATTTATAAAGTTATATTAATTGACAGGAGTATGAAGAAGGTGGCCTGTTTTGTATACGTTTCCTTCTTTATTTTAGTTATTTTTGGTTCCGATGTTTTGGCTTACACAGCTAACATGGGTGTTCCTCCAACGCCTAACCTTAATGCTAGAGCAGGTCATGAAGCGTGTGTATTTGGTAGTGGTGGACAGCCTATAATGTCTTGTACTAAGATTGAAATATTTCAAAGTATGGGTGTTTGGATTGATGCTAGCGGTGTTACTTGTTCTACCGATTTAAGAACTTTTACAAGTACAAAATCTCATCGGGCTGTTTGCACTACTCCACCTAGATCAGTCATATTGTCTTTTGTTGTCAATAATGGGTTGACTGGAGCAGGTATTGGTAACGCTAAAATAGAGTATTTTCTCAAGGACACGGATATTTTGCTTCAGACATTTAACACTCCTTCTAGTGGATCATTTATATCTGCTGCTTTGGATAAGAATTGGGGAAATCAAAATTCTGGTGCAATGACTTTGAAAATTAGTGCGACTGGATATTCTACATATTTATATAACTCCGAAAACATTGAAAATTACGCCCATAGCTCTACTCTTACTTTTTCTCTTTATCCCTTATGTGTTGATAGCGATAAGCCTGCTGGAGGGAATCCTATAAATGCTAACAAGAACACTGCAGGAAGTGCTTCTAGAGGGTCTAATGTAGTTCACGACTTATGCACAGACTTGACTCATGTTCAAGAAGCATATTGCGACTCGAGCTTTCAACCAGGCTTATGGGCTAGTACTTTTGTCTGCGATTCTGGAACGCAATGTAGAAATGCTGTTATATCGGGAGAGGGACAATGCGTCGGTACTAATATATGTCCTTTGAGTGGAAAAGATTGTTTCAATAATGATGTTTATCAAGTTGACTCTTGTAATAATCGAGCTATAACTCCATTTCAAGATTGCACTGGCACAACTCCTAACTGTATGGAGGATGACGCGGTGACTGATAGTGCTAAGTGCGTGTGCAGTGGAAACTCTTGTGGGACTGGCTTTGTTTGCACTAATGGTCAATGTGTGCTTAGTTGTATGAGTGGGTCGGATACTTGCACAGTAAACGGGGCAAGACAATGTTCCGGAAATGGATACCAAACTTGCGGGCAAAATGATGCAGATAGTTGTTTAGAATGGAGTACTGTAACGAGCTGTAGTGGTGGACAGACTTGTAGTGGTGGAGTTTGTAGTTCTACTTGCAGTAATGAATGTACTTTTTCTGGCGCTTTACAATGTTCTGGAAATGGATATCAGACTTGTGGAGAAAATGGTGATGGAGATAGTTGCTTGGATTGGAGCGCTGTAACTAGTTGTACTGGTGGACAGACGTGTAGCGGTGGAGCTTGCATAACACAGGGAGGCGGACCGACGTGCACAGATTCTGATGGAGATGGTTATGGTAGTAATTGTTCTCCTGGAATTGATTGCAACGATTCA
>CAYITD010000008.1:0-45243 GCA_964366325.1 Candidatus Woesearchaeota archaeon
AAATATCAATATGAAGTCAAGGGAGATGATGTTTATTTAGCTCACGATCTTTTAATTGGAGCTTTTGATGATTTGTATGATGTTGCAATTATTGCAAGCGGAGATGCAGATTTTATTCCTGTAATAAATACTCTTAGAAAGAGATTTAAGAAAAGAGTAGGTAACGCTTATTTTAGAAGAACCTCTTCTTTCAAATTGAGACAGGCATGCAATTTCTCAGTAAACATGAATATGGTGGTAGGAAAGCTATTAGAAAAAGAGAATAAGAAGCGACCAGCGTCACCTAAAAGATGACGCCTCGCAGTTATGATTCTTTTTAATGTTTGAAGTTTATAAAACTTCCTGCAAAGTCTTAGGATGACAATGCTCCTGCCGGTCTGAAGAAAATCTTACAATTAATTTTCTTGGCACCGTCAGTAGCTATAGTTTTTCGCTTCGCTCAAAACTACTAAATGCTCCTGCCGGGATTTGAACCCGGGTTTCCGCCGTTCTCCATGCTGTCTTGTCAGAATTGATTTGACAGCACTTTATCATAAAGCGCCTGCCCTCAGAGAGGACTGAAGTTATTATCTCGACGAATCAAACCTCGGCGGTTCGAGAGGGCGGTGTCCTAGACCACTAGACTACAAGAGCCTAGAATTTTTAGATAAGTAGAGTTTTAAAGTGTTTTGCTTTGTTAAGTTATGGTATTTATAGATGTACATTGTCATTTACATTATTACAATGATAAAGAGATTGAGGAAATAATAAGAAAATCTGTTAAAGAAAAGGTAAATGTTATTTTAGATAATGGGACTAACCCTGAAAGCAATAGAAAAGTTTTGGAATTATCAAAAAGATATAAGGAAATAAAATGCGCTATGGGAATTTATCCTATTGAAGCTTTAAAATTGAAGGATGATGAAATTGACAAAGAGATTGATTTTATTAAAAAGAATAAGAAAAATATAATTGCTATTGGAGAAGTTGGAATTGATTTGAAAGAGGATTTAGAATTTGAGAGACAGAATGAGATATTTAGGAAGTTTATTGAACTTGCAAAAGAAATTGACAAGCCTATAACTGTTCATTCAAGAGAAGCTGAAAAACAATGCATCGAGATTTTGGAGGAAATGCAAGCTAAAAAAGTTATTATGCATTGTTTTTCTGGAAAGATGAAGCTTGCTCAGAAAATTGCAGACAATAATTGGTATTTGAGTGTTCCTGCGAGCGTTAAATATAATGAACATTTTCAAAAAATTGTCAGTTTGATCCCTGTTGAAAATCTTCTTTGTGAGACAGATTCTCCTTATTTGCACCCTGATAGAGAGCAAAAGAATTATCCTTCAAATGTAATTGAGAGTTATAAAAAAATAGCTGAAATAAAGAAATTAAGCTTGAAAGAGACAGAAAGAATAATAGAAAATAATTTTAAGGCATTACACTCTTGATTTATATGGATAATCAATATCTAAAAAATATAAAGACTGGAATGAAGGTCGTTATTCTTACAAGCCAAAATAAAAATTCTACTGGTTTTGTTGAAGAAATTGCTACGAGAAACCCGTTCAATGAAGAAGGAATTATGGTCAGACTTAAAAGTGGTGATGTCGGAAGAGTAAAGAAAATAATTCTTAGCGAACCTGAACAAAATGAGAAAGCTATGATTGAGATTAAGAAGATTTTAGAGAAAGGAGAAAATTTTTACACAGAGTTCAAAGCTGAAGCTTTGTGGAGTACGACTTACAATCCTGTTCAAATGAAAGAGAGTAAATCACTTGAACTACGCGAGTATGGTCAAAAAGCTTCTAAAGTTATTATTGCTAAATCGATTGCGGCATTCCTTAATTCTGAGGGGGGAAATTTAATTATAGGTGTTAAAGAAAAAAAGGATGAAGGAAAATTTGAAATTGTGGGTATTGCAGAAGATTTGAAAAAAGTAAGAGATTCTGGAATAGATGGATTTAAGAGAATAATAATTGATGAAATTATCAGAACTTTTTTCCCTCCTAAAATATTCAACCATCTTAACGATTATATTTCATTTGAATTTGTTATTATTGATGGGAAAACTATTTGTTGGATAAAGATAAAGAAAAGCGATTCAAGAGTTTTTTTAAAGATCAACGACAAAGAAATTTTCATGATAAGAGTAGATTCGGAAAATAGGACTTTAGAAGGAGAGAAATTGGTTGATTATTGTGTTAGGAAGTGGGGTGGAAGATAAGGTTATTTATGACGATTTATGATTGTTTTCGTATATTGGTATTCTCTTCCAGCGGATACTGCAGCAACGCTAACTCTAAAATCTTTGCCGTCAGTTCTTTCCAACGCACTGTAAAAGCGCTGGGCAATATCTTCTGTGGAATTACCGACTATTCTGATTGGGAGAGGTGACCCACTAAATGATGGGAGTGGATCTTGATTTACACCAGTATAAGTAGAAATTAATCTCCCTATTCCGGGCAACATAGGGACTTCGAAGCAATGTCTTTCAGAAACTCCCTCGACAGATCTTTTAATTATTGCCAAGGCTGGGTCGCCTGAAAAAGTTGGCATATATCCGCTTATTCTTGGAGTAAAATTCGGTGCATCAGGTTCATGTTCCCAATTTCTATGTGCGCTTATTAATGCCGCAGCTGGGATGTAAGCGAGACCAGCTTCTGAAGATCTTATTAGCCTAATAAAGGGAGTTTGAGCTCCATTACTTACCCCCACACCAAGATTGTCTATTATAATCGCAGGATAAATCAATAGAGATGGATCTCCTTGATTAACAAGGTCTATATCTGTTGGCTCAACAGATATAGTATTATCCTTCTCAACTAATCTTCTTGCTTGACTTGAAGGGCTTCTCCCAGTTATTCCATAAACAACTGTTGGAAAACCTGCTTCATTCATGCCCATTGCAATAAATCTACCAGGGTATTCCATAGAGGCTAGATTATCTAAACCATTTATCATGTGAATTTTTATTCTTTTAGTTATTTAAGGATTATTGTAGCCAATTTATACATTTAGAAAATTACTTATTTTGTGGGATGTAAGTTACTTCAAACTTTATGCGATCTGGGTCTTCAAAATAAACTGCATAATAACCTTCTCTATATTCAGGAAACTCTTTTGCACCATCATATAAAGGTTTTATCTTATTTTTCTTTAAAAAATCATTAACAAAAATATCAACTTTCTCTTTTGAAGAAACCTTGAAAGATATATGATTAAGGCCTGTTGATTTTCTATGGAATTTTTTATCTAAATGTTTCTTCTCTGTTGAGATTATCCAAAAATCTGTTAACCCATTACTAGCACCTATATGATTTTCGCTCTCGTCTATTATTTTATATTCAAAATAAGAAAATAGTTTCTTGTAAAATGGTAATGATACTTTTGGATTTGAGACATTTAATTGAATGTGATATAATGACGTTTTCATTTTTATTATAATTGCCTAAACTCTTTAAATTTTTCTATTATTAGAAATCTTACTTTCAAGATCTTTTTTTATGAACTGAAAAGTATCTTCTTAAAAAATATGATACAAAGCCATCTTCATCTTTTTGCAATGCTTTGTAATAAGACTTTCTCTTTTTATATTCTATAATTATCATTGGATAACCTGCATGCCACAAAATTTGATTAATGATTAATCTGCCTATTCTCCCATTTCCATCTCCAAAGGGGTGAATTTTTTCAAATTTATAGTGAGCTCTTGCGGATAATTCTACAGGGTTCATTTTTTTATTATTTTTAATGAAATCGATGAGTTCATTCATTTTTTCCTTAACTTCTTGCCAGTCAGGTGCTAAATATGGTCCGACTCTTACTAAATACTCTCTATACTGCCCTGCTATATCTTCTTTTGTCTCGTAAAACATTTCTTTATGCCATTTTAATAATAGTTCATTAGACACAAGCTCTTTTTTATTTAACATAGCGAGGAAAATTTTGCTATGTGCTTCGGTTTCTCTTACATCCCTTAATGATTTATTTGGAGATATTCCTTCACGAATTATCTCCCTTGTTTCTTCCAATGTAATTGTAGAACCTTCAATAGCATTTGTGTTATATGTAAATGCAATTGATATCTCTTCAAGTTCTTTTTTTCTAACACTATCTGGAATATTTTTCCATTCAGATTGAAAATTATCTTTTATTCTTTCTAATTTATCATTAATATCATCTTGAATTTCTTTTTTGAAAACTTTCTCAATATCTTTGATATTTTTTGGTATTTCTGAACCTAAGTACTTTTCTTTTGTAAATACTCTATTACCTTTTCTAAATGAATGTTTTAAATAAAAATACTTTTGGTTGTCTTTCTTTTTAGTTGTTATTTTCATATTATTAGTATACCTACAAAGTACTTAAATATTGTGTTTTCAGATAAAATGTAGGTATACTAATAAAAAACTAATTTTAGTTTAATTATCCAGTAAGTGCTTCAAGAAAAGACTTATTGATTTCTAATCCTCTTTGCATAGTTATTAAGTCTCCAAACTTTAAATTAGTGCTGGTGTATAATGAAAATAATTGAGAGCATCCAGCACATGAGTCAACGTGGAGATAATATTCGAATGCTTGTGGTGGCTCGCCTACTTTTCTCTTTTTATTTCCCACATCTTCCCTTAAAAATTGTTCGTACTTGTCTGGATGGAAATTCCTACAATTCATTTACTGATTCTCAGCAAGGCCTTTTCTCTGTCTGATTTTTCTTATTACGTCTGCTTGCAGTTCAACTGGCATACGCTGGAAATTCTGATCCATAAGACTTGAAACTCCTCGGCCTTCTGTTGCTGAACGAAGGTCATTGCTCCATCCAATCATTTCTGCTACTGGGATTTTTGCCTTGATTACAGCATCTATGCCTTCTTGCTGAACATCTAATAATACTCCACGCTTACTTCCTACTAACTGAGTAACTGTTCCCATGAAATCAACTGGAACTTCAATCATGTGTGTTTGAACTGGTTCAAACATAGAAGCTCCGGCTTTTTTCATACACTCAAACATTCCTAATCTAACTGCTGGATAAACCTGAGCGGGGCCACGGTGCATGTGATCTACGTGAAGTTTTGCATCGTGTAAAATTAATTTTGTTTTCATTAATGGTTCTTTTGCTAATGGGCCTCCATCTACTACAAGACGCCAACCATCTAAAATTGATTCTATTACTTCCCCTAAAAGAACTAGACCACGAGTTCTATCTTCGAAAACGTTTCTTTTGTAAATCTCTTTGTATTGTCTTGCTTCTTCATTTGACAACCCTAATTCTGATAACTTTTTCCAAACTTCTTCTGCTTTTTTCTTTATCTTTCCCTCTGAAAGTTCATTCCTTTCTATTGCGTCAAATACTTCATCTTCCAAAGGCTCTATACTGAAGAATAATATGTTATGTCCATTTGGTGTTCTAATTTCTGTTTCTGGACTATCTTTTGCAACTGTTTCACGATAAACCACTATAGGTGGGCCTGTTTTGACTTCCAGACCTTTTTCGCTCTTTATTCTTCCTTCTATAATTTCTAGATGCAATTCACCCATACCAGACATAAGATTTTCTCCTGTTTCCTCATTTATTTCTATTTTAATACTAGGGTCTTCCTTGCCTACTTTTCTTAAAATTTCTATTAGTTTAGGAAGATCTTGTGATCTTGTAACTTCAATTGATTTAGTAATTACTGGCTGAAAAATATGTTTTATTTCTTCAAATGGAGTTTGTTCAACCAAAGTTATTGTTTCTCCGACATCAACATTTAAACCTGAAATTGCAAGAACATTTCCTGCTGGAACTCTTTCTAATTGTTCAGGTTTTATACCATTATAAACTAAAACCTGCTGAACTCTTGCCTTTTTCTTAGCTAAATTTGCATAAACTTCCATACCATTTACAATTGTTCCTGAATATAAACGACCTGCTGAAATTTCTTTTCCGGACTTTGGATCTATGACTATTTTTGTTACTACAAAAGCGACTTCTCCTTTTTCGTTGCAATTCACTAAATCCTGTCCAAACTTACTATCTGGTTCTCCCTTCCATATCTTAGGGATTCTATATTTTTGAGCGTCTAGGGGGCTAGGAAGATGTTTTACCGCCATGTCAAGAACAACATCATTAAGGAGTGCATTCTCCCATACCCATTTTTTTCTCTCTACCTCTTCCATTTCATAAATTGCATAAACATCTTTGAAACTAACTCTCTTTTTCTGCATATATGGAAGTGATAAAGCCCAGTTTTCTCTAGCTGAACCAAATGCAACAGAACCGTCTTGAACATTGACTTTCCATTTCTCTTTATATTCATCTTCTGCGATTTGCATTATTAAATAATTAAAAGAGTCTATAAGTTTCACAAATCTCTCTTGCATTTGTTCTGGAGTAAGTTTTAATTCCTTTATTAGACGATCAACTTTATTTATGAATAGAACTGGTTTTACTCTTTCTCTTAATGCTTGCTTCAAAACTGTTTCTGTTTGAGGCATTATGCCTTCGACTGCACAAATAAGAACGAATGTACCATCTATCGCACGCATTGCTCTTGTTACATTGCCTCCGAAGTCAACGTGCCCAGGAGTATCTATAAGATTGATAAGATATTCTTTTCCTAGAAATTCGTGAGCCATTGAAACATTTGCAGCGTCAACTGTCATAAGTCTTTCCTGCTCATCTTTGTGCTGCCAAGTTGTCATCCCTTCATCTAAATCTCCTGCATTTTTTGCAGCCATTAAACCTGCTGCTGCAAGGAGATTGTCAGTAAAAGCTGTTTTTCCGTGATGTATATGCGCGCTTGTAGCTACGTTTCTTATGTTTTCCTGCTTGCTTGTCAGCCTTTCAATCTTCTGTAAACTCGATTCTTTTTCTACCATTTGTCGTTAGTAACTCTGTATTTTGTTGAGAAAAAGAAGGTTTTTAAATCTTTAGTGTGGATGCGATAAATATTTATGAGAACAATCGGATTTACTAACTAATAATGGAAAAGTAAATCCCGCCCATCTGTCACCATTATCTGCTTCTGTTTTAATGGTAGAAAATTCTTCATCTAAGGATTTAGAAAGAGGTTCTATCGGATCATAACCTGAAATTGTAACATTAAATTGTGTTTCAATTCCTGAACTGTTGAACTCTTGAGATGCTTTGCTGGAAACTCTTACTCCTTTTTCTCCATAACTATGGGAGTCATATGCATCGTAAGGAAAATAAAAACTTTGCTGCCAAATTGGATGCATTCCTTTAAACCCTCCAAGTTCATTTAACTCTTCCCTGGATTCAATGTCCGAAAAGCAAATCTTTCCACCTCTTCTTTTTAAAATTCTAGCAATAATATTATTTTGTGGCGTCTCGCCACATGGAAATGTAAACTCGTAACATCTTTCCATTAGTGGTTGAGAAATTAAGGGATTAAAAAGATTTATTTATTCAAATATACAGCATTTAAAAATTAACGAGCAGAATCCGCCTGTTTCTCTGATTCGTTCTTCTTTGAACGAGCGTAGCTTTCCATATTATTATCTGCGCATTTCATTATCTCTTCTGCTAAGGACTCTGACATCTTTTTCTTTTTTCCAAAGCATCGCTGATAAGCTCCTTGGACGATCCATCTTAGGGCTAGATCAACACGTCTCATTGGAGAAGCATCAACTGCCTGAGGATATCTCGCACCTGCATGCTCAATTACAGTTATCTCGTCTCTTGGAGAGCCTTTGTCAATTGCGTCAACTAAAACTTGTACAGGGTTTTTCTTTGTCTTATGTTCAATTATACTCATCGCCTCTAAAACCATTTTCATATTTTTATTATACTTACCTGAAGACCAGCTAGTTATTGTTTTATGTTTCTTTCCTACGTGTCCTGAAGTGGCTATTCTGTTTGCCAATCTTTCAAGAATATTCACTCTTGCTTTTCCAAATTTTTGAAGATTTCTTCCTTGAGATTTTAAAAGCAATTTTGGCGTTAGATTGATATAAGGCTTTAGTGCTTGGTCAATTACATTTATTTCTGATACGTCATATAAATCAAACAATTTTATATGCGATACTCCAGAGCTACTTATTTGTTCTGTCATTTTATCTTCTTCCCTTCTCTATCTTACCTTTAACTAATCTACGAAGAGGCTGATCGTTTACTTTAATAACTTGAAATCTTATTCCTCTTATGTCTCCCTTTGATCTTCCTTTCTTTCCGCCGATTCTTTCGATTATAACTTCATCGTGTTCATCAATAAATCTTTGAGCTAAATTTCCTGGGATGAAGGCTCCAACCTGCAATCCGTTTTTCACTAGTTGAACTTTGCAACATTTTCTCATTGCAGAGTTTGGCTGTGCAGCTTCTTTTTGAAATTTCTCTATTACTATTCCTTTTGCTTGTGAAGATCTTCCAAGAGGATCTGATTTTATTTTTAGATTTTTCATTCTAGCATTATATCTAGGATCGCTCCACCTATCTTTCTTTCTCCTACTTACTATTTTCTTTGCATTCATCAATCCCATAGTTTTATTTTGGAAATGTGGTTTTTAAATGTTTAGTCGAGTGAGAAACAGGAGCCATTGGAGCAGCCGAGAGGACATTCATAAATTATCCTTTGAACTTCTCCATTTGGATTTCTATCAAAGTTGCAGTAATATTCCATTAATTTCTGATCCGTTGTTCTGTTAAACAAATCATTGTAACACACATCCGTTAGAGAATTAGCTGTTCCTTTTTCTTCATAATTTACACCCCCATCGGTATCTACGCAATTGTTAAAACATTGTGAAGGTTGTTTAACGCATTGATATCCCTGTTCAATTTTACAATCCGAACTGCAACCATCACCATTATTTATATTTCCATCATCACATTTCTCTAAAATCTCGACTATTCCGTTGCCGCATAAAGTTGTTTTAAGACAGAAAGCTAAACCTTGATCATCTTTTTTACAGACTGAATCATCTCCACAATATTGAGTTATATATGCTAAATTAATGCTTTCATCGCAATAGTATTCTATCAAGTCTTTCGGAATCTCCAGAGAACAATAATCTTTGTAATTAATTCCTTTAGCTGATACAATTCCTCCTTTTTTGAATTCTTCATTTTGCAAGCCGTTTTCTGAGTCTGAATCTAAGCAACTAAGTGTGCAAACACTTGGTTGACCTTCACAAGCTGAAAATGCTTCTATTTTACATGATGAAGAACAGCCGTCACTGCTATTGATGTTTGAATCGTCGCATGTTTCCCCTTGCTCTAAAATTCCATTGCCACATAATTGATTTATTGAGGATCCAGATAAGCAATTATTCACTTTTATCTTCTCATACTCTGGATAATAATCTCCACATTTTGCTTCATTAAGAAAACACTCTTCTCCAGAACATTTTGAAATAATATTTTCTCCATTTGAACTGTTTAAAATACATTCATCATAAATGTAATTGTTGAAAAAATGGGCAAATCCGTAAGTTTCTAAATTAACTCCAAAATCTGAATCGCGACATCCTTCTATACACTTTCCGTAAACACAAGCTTTTCCACTTGGACAGATTTGACCTTCATCTACTTGTCTGTTGTTGTCATTGTCAATTCCGTCACATCTCTCTTCTTCATAACCATAGCAGTAGGAACCATAAGTTGAATCTGTTCTACAACCATTTTCACAAGAAACAGTATTTGATATCGGGCTGTCAACTCCGAAAGCGCATGAATACTCGATCAAATTAGAATTGCTTAAACATTTGTCCTTAAGAGTTATTTCCTGTCCATTTGAATCAAGTCTTCCTCTAACAGTTCCAGGATAATATTTTTGATTTGGATCTTCGAAATAACTTTTATCACTATCTGTATCTAAACAGGAGCCTTGACATTGTGCATAATCATAACCATTTACTTGCACTTCTGAACATAGCTGGCCTTGACCGCAAGAGATATTTTGACTCCATTCTAAATAGGGATCGGAATCGTAATTTCCACACATTCTATAATTTCCATCTTGAAGACATTCGCCAACTCCTGTTCCAATGCATTCATCTTCTGAAGCGCAATAAGATCCAGAGTCTGTGCTTACACATTGGCTATCTGGACAAGGAGAAAGTGCGGAATATAGTTCTGTATTATCACAATATTCTTCTTCTAAGAATATACCGCGGCACTTGTCTTTGAACATCTTTTCATTATACAAAACATGACCTACGGCATAAAACTCTTCTACTTGGAGACCTTCCTTGTTGCTATCTGAGTCTAAACATCTTTCCTCACGATTTTTGGTTTTATCTTTTAGGATCAAGTCTAACATATATTGGGAATCTTGAGAACCGATAGGATAAACTACTTCATTAATTTGAGAAGTTTTAAATTCTTGATCTTTAAATAAGTCATATATTGAAGCAGTTGTATCCATTAAATCATCATAGTCCGTTGTGTGCACTAAACCTAGGGAGTGCCCTATCTCGTGGCTTATGATATTTGCTATAAACTGAGAGAGATCACTCGCACTTGGTTGATAACCATAGTAATCATTATAATTCTCTATAACTATGCCTATTGTATCTAAAAAAATAACAGTCTCTCCGGATTTATTTTGATTATATTCGTCAATCCCATTTAGAGTTAGGCCTAAATATCCTCTATCTATTCCACCACTATTAACGAAAGATACAGTAGTGTAATTTGAGATGTTTGAATCTTCAATGTAGAAGTCTATATTCTCATAAGCCTCATAATCTCGTTTTACTTTTTGAATGATAAAATTTTTTATATCTTCTACACTGGAAGAATATTTTTCCCCTATGAATGAGTTTTCAATTTCTATTGAATTTAGATATAGATTGCTGGAAGGTCTGTTAATTTCCTTTCCACCTTTAAAATCGATAAAGATATTTTGTTTTTCTGGAGAATATTTTTTTCCTAGACCTTGTTTAATTTTAATTTGGTAGTTTACTGAATTGTTTGAATAAAAACCTGGAGTAGAAGTTATGACTAAGTAAATTTGCTCATAATGATCTGGAAATGTAAAATTAACGCTTGGTCCCCTCTTCCCCAGAAAGGCATTTCTATGATCATTTATTAAAATTAATGAACCATCGTCTTTGAATAAACCGAGAGCCAACTCTTTTTTCTCTGAGGAAATTGAAATATCTAGATTGTCTCCATTGTTAAAGGAGTTTTCAATGCTATAAATATCAATATCGTCTTTTGTTTCTAAATTACCAAGAATCACCACATCCTCTTTTAAGCAAGTATAGTTAATCGAACTTTTAGTCTGGCTAAAATCATTGTTGGGTTCAAAGTCGAGCGTTTCACAAATAGCTATTACATTAGATAAACTAAATGCAAAGACAAGACAAAAAACAATTAACACGCACCTTTTCATGAATTTTCTCTAAAAAACAGGTATATATAATTGATTGTAAAACAATCTATATAATCTTTAAATCTAGATTGAATAAGTCATGAACTATCTTTTTTAATTCCTCATATCTGCGCCTATTTCTTCCTATTAAAGAAGCTTTGCTTTGATTATTTCCTGCTGATATGAATAAAGAATTTTCTTTTATTTCTAAGGATTTAAACTTGACCGGAGAGACTATGTCTTCTATAACCCTTTTTACATCTTGGATGCCTTCTGCTTCTCTAATTATCTTTATTTTTTTACCTATTCTTTCTTGCATTTTTCTAGTATTGATTGCTCCTACACCTATCGCCTTTGAAACTTCTTTCTTATTTACGGCGAAAAAAATAGAATTATTATGTAAAAAACATTTGTTCGTTTTTACATGAGAAATCTTATCTAAGAGATTTATATAACGCATCGCTTTCATATCTATTATCGCCATCTTAACACTTTATAGAATATATTTTGTTTTCATCGAAAGTATATAAACCTATCTTTAACTGTTTTTCTCGGATTTTTGTTTTCTTGCGAGCGGCCCTGTGACTTTAACTAAAAGGCCTGGAAGACCTGTACCCACAGGAATTGGTTGATTCAGTAAGATGTTTTCAATTACAGAATTTAGCTCATCCTCTGTTCCCTTTATAGTTGCATTTACAAACTGTTTATCCGGAGTTTCAAAAGTAGCCTTGGCTAAAATACTCGCTTTATCTGTAATTATTCCCATTCTTGTAACTCCTTTAACTATTCCAGAGGAAGTCATTGCATCAGCTACTAGATATAAATGCCTTTCATTAATGTCTAAACCTTGTGTCTGAATAACGCTCCTTATTTCATTTATGATTGTCTGTCTAGCCGCTTCAACACCCAAAACTTCATTCACATCATGTATATCATTAGAGAAAATTTTCTCTATATTAACGCCCTTAACTTCTATTATCTCTTTTAGATTTGAACCATTTGTTAAAATTATAAAGTCTTTATCTCTTTTTTGTACAACAACTTGGGGAATGCCCTTTATTCCTGAAATGATTGCACTTTTTAGTTTTTCTTTTAATCTGTATATCTCTTTAAACTCCATTTCTGCTACACTGATTACTAACTTATGATCATTCAAAGAAGTTTTCAATTTCTTCTCTATTAATTCGTCTAAAACTTTCTTTGGAGTTATATGTGAATTTCTTAAAGCCTTTTGATCAAGAACTATCTCTAATTTCTTTGAACTGAAGTCTATATTTATTTCTGAAGAGATATCATTTAGCTTTATTTCTTTAATCTTCTCTGCTATAACTTTGGCATCCTTTTCATTATTATGCTCTTTGTCCAGATACACTTCCATTATTGGAGTTGAAGGTTTTTTTCTTGCGTCTAAAATTTCAATCAGCCTTGGTAAACCTAAAGTTATCTGCATTTGTGCAACTCCTGCATGATGGAATACGTTAAGAACCATTTGTGTTGAAGCCTCTCCGAAAGATTGAGCAGTCACAACTCCTGCAGCTTCCCCAGGAGAAATTTCTGAGTCTTTAAGGTGTAATTTTGCAACGTCTTTTCCATCTCCACCGTATAGGAACTGGACAATATTTTCTGATGCATCTCTTACTGTCCCGTCATATTCTACCTTCAAGTCTTGGAAAGCGTTTACTAATCTTCGGTATAGGTATCCAGACTTAGGTGTCCTTAACGCTGTATCCATTAAACTATCTCTTCCTGTTATTGCGCCGAAAAAGAACTCTGTTGGTTTTAGACCTTTGAAATAAGAGGATCTTATGAAACCTTTTGACTCTGGGCTAATATCTTTTCTTTTGAATAGGGACAAAGTTCTATTTGTATATCCTAACGAAATTCTTTTATTCCATAATGATTGCTGGCCTACTAGACAACCCATTTGAGTGATATTCAACATACTACCTGCGCTTCCTGATTTTATCATTTTGTTAACATTGCCCTCTGGTGGAAAATGAGCTTTTACAACTTCGTTTACATCTGTTCTTACACTGTTAAGAATCTGCATGATTTTTGTCTCTCTAGTTTCCTCTAAAGTTTTTCCTGGAGCAGCCTCAAGTTCATCAGAATTGTAACTGTCAATAACTTCCTGTACTTTATCTTCAGCCTTTTTAATTATCTCTTCTGTTAATTCTTTTACTTTGGCAGGAACATTAAGATCTTGCAAAGAAAGAGTATATCCTATTAAGGACAGATAATTAGTTCCGAGGGAAAATGCTCTATTTATAGAATCGACTGTTTCATCTCTGTCAAATTGCTTATCTATTTCCTTAACCATTTCTCCATCTTCTACTCCAAGGCTATTTGTTCCAGTGATAAGTGAAGGCACCTTTATTTCTGAACCTTTTGGCAAAATCTGAGCGAATACATCAGATCCAGAAATTTCTTTCTTCTTTGAATTGTTTAAAACACCACATGAAAATAAAAGTTGATTTGCTTCATTTCTCTCCAAAATTGCTTTACTCAATATGTGTACGCCTGTGACTGCGTCTGCAATTGTTCCAACTAAATTACTATTATTCTTTGAGGAAATAATATTTTTATTTATTTCAAGCAAAACTTTCGCTTCTGCTAGAGCTTCTTCATTTTGAGGACCATGAATGTTCATTTCATCTCCATCATAATCTGCGTTATAGGGTTCTGCTGAAGCAGGATGTAAACGGAAAGTTCTTCCAGGAAGAACTTTAACATAATGAGCCATCATTCCTTGTTTGTGTAATGTTGGATGACGATTAAACAAAACTATGTCTCCATCTCTAAGATGTCTTTCTATTTTATAACCTGGCTGCAACTCAGCCATTATTTCTTCTTTCAAATCTTCAGATATTCTCTTTCTTCTTCCATCTGTTCTGATAACATTATTCGCTCCAGGATATTTGCTTCCGTGATTAACAAGTTTTTTCATTTCTTCTAAATTTGTTGTTGTCACAGATTCTGCAACGGTAATAATTTCTGCAATTTCCTGCGGAATTCCTACTTCGTTTATTTTAAGAAAGGGGTCTGGAGAGACTACAGTTCTTGCTGAATAATTCACTCTTTTTCCAGCAAGGTTATGCCTTATTCTTCCTTCTTTTCCTTTGATTCTTTCGGTTATCGTTTTTAGTGGTTGACCTGATCTATGCCTTGCTGGAGGTATCCTCGTTATATTATTATCAAAGAAAGTTGTTACATGATACTGCAAGAGATCCCAAAGATCTTCTATTATTACTTCTGGTGCTCCAGCGTTTAAATTTTCCCAAAGTCTTTGATTTGCCCTTATTATATCACTTAGCTTATGTGTTAAATCATCCTCACTTCTTTCCCCGCTTTCTAATGTAATCGAAGGTCTTACAGTCACAGAAGGAACAAGGAGAAGAGACAATACAGCCCATTCTGGACGAGCAGTTGAAGTGTTTATTCCGATCTTCTTCAATTCTTCATCCAAGATATTAACAAGACGGTCTCTTATTTCTATAGGGCTTAATCTTTTTTTGTCAATATAAAAGTTTGTTGGTTTCTCTAGTCTGACCTTGTCTATTGGATTTCCTTTATGTGGACATTTCTTAGCATCCTTAGCTTTTTTTACTCTTTGAGCTATTGTTAAGCCAGCCAGTTTATCATCTGCTATATTTAATTTTCCACAGTCTGGGCAAAAGCAGCGTAGGCAAAGTTCAATTAAAGAAATATATTTTATGTGTAAAACTGGACGAGCCAATTCTATAGAACCTGGGTGTCCAGGGCATTCTTTTACACGCTTTCCACAAGTTCTACATCTAACTCCAGGATCTATTGCACCCAAACGAAGATCCATTAAACCACCGTCTACTGGAAAGCCATCTATATCATAAAGTTCTGGTGTGACTATTTTAACTGAGCTTAATTTTTTTATCTGATCCGGAGTGAGCAAACTGAACCTCAAAGATCTAACCTGTTTTCTAAATATTGCTTTCATTGTTCGAATTTATTTTTCAATTTAAATTTAGTTAAAATTCCAAGACCAAGCAGTTCATCTATTAAAAGTTTAAATGCATATGAAACTTCTATTGGTTCTGCCTCATTGTTACCTGATAATGGACAGACGATCTTGTTCCTTATAGAATCTTCATAACCTATCTCTCCTGTGTCTGTAGAAATATGTATCATCGTTTTATCAGAATCATATCTTTCCTTTAACAACAAAGAAGCTCCATGGCCTGCTAGTGCTTGTTGTTCCATTTCTCCAATTCTCAAACCACCACCTTTTGCACGACCCTCTATTGGTTGTCTAGTAAGTAGTGTGACTTTTCCAGATGCTCTGGATTGTATAGAGTTCTTTACCATTCTCTTCAACTTCAAATAATACATATTGCCTATGTAGATCTTAGCTTCCATTTTCTTACCAGTTATTCCATTATACATTGTTTCCTTTCCATCAAAGCTGAATCCTAATTCTTTTAATTGATCTTCAAGTTCTTCTATTGTTGCGCCTGAGAAAGGAGTTCCGTCTAATATTTTTCCAGATAAGGCTGCTGTCTTTCCAGCAAGCAACTCGATCATATAGCCGACGCTCATTCTACTTGGAATACCGTGAGGGTTAAACATTAAGTCAGGTCTTATACCGCTAGCTGTAAAAGGCACATCATCATTATCTGCAACAAAACCTATAACTCCTTTTTGTCCATGAGGCGCAGAGAATTTATCTCCTATTTCAGGAAGTCTAGAGTCTCTGGTTCTTATGTGTACTACCTTATTCCCTTCACTATCTGCTGTTATAAAAACTGCATCCACAACTCCTCTTTCACCTTGTCTTATTGTGATACTTGCTTCTTTCTTAGCCTGAATGCTTAAATCCTTTGCCTCTGATAAAAATTTAGGAGGAGTTATTTTTCCTATTACTACATCTCCAGAGTCAACATAGGCTTCTGGGTATGCCGTACCATCATCTTCTAGAAGTCTATAAGAATCTTCTGCTCTGTAACTTGAAACATCTTTGTCTGGAATTGCTATTTCATCGCTCAAGCCTCCAGCATATTGCAGTTCTGTTGCTGAATAAGGTCTGAAATAGGTACTCCTTCCCATACCTCTATCTACACTTGATTTATTAATTACGATAGCGTCTTGCAAATTGTATCCTTCGAATGGCATTACTGCTACAATTATATTTTGTCCTGAAGGATAAACTTTCAGCGTATCATAAATGAAGCTCCTAACCAAAGGCCTTTGTGGATAGTGAAGAATAGAAACATCTGTATCTGTTCTTAATAAAAAGTTAGCAGCGTAAATTCCAAGACTCTGTTTATTGGTTTTACTTCCCTTAAGAAGTCTTGAACCTTGATCATGGTTTGCGAAAGGAACTAGGGAAGTGATTAAACCGAAAATATCTAGCGGATGAACTTCTAAATGGGTATGTTCTGAAGTTACTTCATTCTCATTTAATGCGACGAAAGCATTTTCTTCCTCTGCTGCATCAATGTATTCTATAATGCCTTGATCTATTAAGTCCATCCATTTTATTCTTCCTTCTTCTAACATGACAAGATGTTCATTCTTTAATCTTGGAGATCCCTTGTCAACTACAACCAATGGCCTAAGAACTCTACCTACACCAGAAGCGATTGTAACCTGCTGTAAAGTATCGTCGTATCTTATACTGATCTCAATAGAAATTTCTTTTCTTCTTCTCAATTCTTTTAGTTTCTGCGTAAACTCTAATGGGTTAGAAGTGAATCCTAAAAATCTTCCATTGAAAAAAACATCTATTCCAGATTCCTTGTTTAAACCTAAAGAGTTAAATCTTTTTATCAAAGTATTTTCATCCATATCTATAGCTGTAGAAATTTTTGCCAGAAGCGCTAAACTTTTTCTTAAACCTATTTCAGTTCCTTCTGGTGTTTCTATTGGGCAGAAACGGCCATAGTGAGTAGGATGAAGTGTTCTCGCCATAAAGTTTTCCTGTTCTCCTGGAAGCAAACTTGTAACTCTTTGCAATTGTGAAAGAACAGCTAGATAGTTTGTTTTATCCATGTTTTGAGTAACTCCGCTTCTTTCCCCGATCCATGAACCTGTTGCTATTGCACTTTCTATTCTGTGTGTAAATAACGTTGATTTGGCTATTGTCTTAAGCGAGTAGAACTTTTTTCTCTTTGAAATTTTTTGTAAAGAATACTGTATATCTCTGACTAGAATATTAAGGTTTACTCTGAACAAATCAGCCATCAGGTCTCCAGATAACTTTATTCTCTTATTTGCATAATGATCTTTATCTGTTCTTATCTTTTTATCTGATTTTGCCCTCAAATAGAGATTTATTAATCTGCATAAAACAAGAGATTTCTCTTCACGATTATTCTTTGATGTGCCTATGTGAGGTAATAGAAAAGAGTCTATTCTTTGTTTTACCCTATCTAGAATTTCCTTTTTTGTTCCTTGTATACCTGATTTTTCAGCTATATTGAGCATGGCGTCCTCTGATGTCTTAAGATTAGCAAATTCATAAAAATTAACTATTAGGCAATCACTTTCCAATTGAATATTCTTTGCTATGTCTGCTTCTTTTATCATACCTAAAGCTTTTAGCAATACTATTAGAGGAATATTTCTCAATCTGCTGAATGTTAATTCTAAAATTCCCTCGTTAGTTTCAGAAATTGTTGTTGGAATTCTATAAGAGCCACGCTCTGAAAAAATCCTCAGAGTAGTTCCATGAGACCCATCCTCTATAAAAGGAAAATTTGGAGCTAGATCTTCGGACATTACAAGAACTCTTTCGTTTCCGTTTATTATGAAATAACCGCCAGGATCTAAAGGATCCATGTAGTTTTTTGTAAGTTCTTCTTTTGACATGCCATAAGTGTTACAAACTGAGCTTCTTACTATTATTGGCACTCTTCCGATTTCTGCTTCTGTGCTTTCCGTTTGATTTTCATATTTAACCGTTAGCTCTACATAAATTGGCGCAGAGTAAGTTAGGTTTCTCAGACGCGCACTCATAGGAGTTATTTTTCCTATACTTCCGTCTGCTTCTATAATATTAGGCTCTCCTATTCTGACTCTTCCAAATCTTATTTCTACATCTTCATTATTTAGAGATTCATTGACTTCTTCTACTATTTTCTGGACTTTATTTTGAATAAAATCGTTGAAAGAACGTATGTTTGATTCAACTAAAGAATGCTGTTCAAGATATTTCTCAACTAAAATATTTCTTTTATCTTCGCTCATGGTACAACCACCCTAAAATAAATTTGTATTTTATCATTGTCTTTTCTTTCTATTTTTATAACATCACCTGGAATGGAACCCTCGGGCAAAGTTGGATCAGCAGATCTTATCTTCGGCAACTGAGCTAAAGAAATATTGTATTGCTGAAGCAGCTTTTTTACCTCTTCTGGTTTCAATTTTGAGTGTTTTGGTTGTAATGCGTGCATATCAGGATAGGCCGTTGTTCACAGATATTTAATTATGATGGGATAACAGAGGCTTGTAAATGATCCTTTTTAAATGTTTCTACTTTTTGCGCGTGAATGTCCCCGACGATCCTAAAAATTTCTTCGAAATTTTGGAAACTGAAACTCTTGCGAGATTGCAGTGATACTCCCATGATCATGGGTATATTTTGCTTATTCTTGTTGCGAGCATCCTCATTTCATTGCGGGCTTTCTCGCTTCTGACTTGATATATTTTGTGTTCTCTTGATGCGGATCTGCTCGCTAACGCTGCGCGATTCCTCTCTGTGGAACACAAAATGGCCCCGACGGGATTTGAACCCGCGACACCCAGATTAAAAGTCTGGTGCTCTAACCGGGCTGAGCTACGAGGCCACTAATTATTGGAGTCAAAAAGCTCTGAAGCTTATTTAGACTTTTGGATCTCAAGATCTATAGGAAACAACATTAATTTTCGAATTTTTCTAGCCATTTGACTATTAAAGTTATTCTATATAGCACTAAATATTCTGATTAATATAATTTATAAAGTCTTCTGAAAATGCTGAAAAGATTTTTTTTATCACTAAAAAAATAAGACTTATTTTTTTCTGAATTTTATCGAATATAAAAAAATCTGCACAGAAATCTTTAAATAGATATTTACATAAAGCATAGTTGGGTACGATAGATTGTGCTTAAAGGTCTTGATGGCACAAGATATTGTGTTAAAGATGATATGTCCTTATTGTCTCCATACGGAAACAAAAGTAAAAGATAAAAGAGAGGTTGAAGGTCTTTCTAGGAGAAGGCGTGAGTGTCTTAGGTGTGGAAAGAGATTTACAACTAAAGAGATGATAGAGAGGGCTGAACTTAGAGTAGTGAAAAAAGATGGGAAGAGGGAGGCTTTTGATCATAACAAATTAAAAGCGGGAGTTATGAAAGCATTTGAGAAGAGACCTGTTAGTTCGGAGATGATTGATAAAATGTTGGCGAATATCCAAGAAAAACTTGAAAAGAAAGGCAAAGAAGTGAAGACGACTTTTATTGGAGATCTTGTCTCTAAAGAGTTGAAGAAGCTGGATAAGATAGCTTACATAAGATTTGCTTCGGTCTATAAGGATTTTGCAGAAATAGATGATTTCAAAAAAGAGATAAAGGAGTTGTTGAAAAATTAAAATGGCGGCTGAAAATGGATTGAATGAGAATGGTTATTTTAATGGTAACCATGAATATAATGGTACAAATGGTAATGGCCACGATGAGAAGAAAAACGTTGATAGAACTGCGACTGCCTCGATATATAGTAAAATGGAAGTTGGTAGATATTTCACTAGAAAAGGAAAGAGCCCATTTGAGTTTGATATTTATGGGGAACCAATAGATTGGGTTTCTGAAGAAGTTAGCATTACTGATGACAGAGGGAATCTTATTTTTAAACAGCCAAATGTTAAAAGACCTAGTTTCTGGAGTTCTTTAGCGATAAAAGTTGTCGCTAGTAAATATTTTTGGGGAGACCAGAAAAAAGGAGAAAGAGAGAATTCTGTAGAGATGTTGATTGGAAGAGTTTCTAGATTTTTTGAAAGACAAGCGATAAAACAGAATTACTTTGATAAAGAAAGTGCTGAAGTTTTAAAGGATGAGATCGCATCTATATGCTTAAATCAGATGTGCGCATTTAATTCTCCTGTTTGGTTTAATGTTGGAATTCAGGAATATAATAAAGAGTCTGGTGGAGTTTCGATCTATAAATGGAGTTCTTCTACAGATACTATAGAAAAAGCTCTGAAGACTGACGATAGGCCTCAATGCTCTGCTTGCTTTATACAAAGCGCACAAGACAGTATGGAGTCTATAATGAAAGTGCAGGTAGCTGAAGCTAATTTATTTAAAGCTGGATCTGGCACTGGAACGGATAGATCTGCTCTTAGAAGTTCAAAAGAAAATATTACTGGTGGAGGGAGAGCATCTGGACCTGTGAGTTTTATGAGGGGATATGATGCATACGCAGGAGTAATAAAGTCTGGAGGGAAGACAAGAAGGGCTGCGAAAATGGAAATATTAAAAATGGAACATCCTGATATAGTTGAATTTATCACAGCTAAGTCAAATGAAGAAAAAAAAGCTTGGGCTCTGATAGAGGCAGGTTATCCTGGTGGAATGAATGGAACTGCATATTCTACTGTTGCTTTCCAAAATTGTAATATGTCTGTTAGAGCACCTGATATTTTTATGAGAGCTGTTAAAGATAATGGGGAGTGGCAAACTAAATACGTTTCTAATGGACAGATTTGTGAAACTTTCAAGGCGAGGGAGCTTTTAAACAAGATAGCTGATGGCACTTGGATTTGTGGAGATCCTGGAATTCAATTTGATAGTATAATAAATAAATGGCATACTTGTAAGAACTCTGGAAGAATAAATGCTAGCAACCCCTGCAGTGAATATATCTTTTTAGATGATAGCGCGTGTAATCTTGCTTCTATAAATCTGACAAAATTTATGACTGAAAGTGGAAAATTTGATGTTGAAAAATTTAGAAGAGTTGTTAGAACTTTTATAATTGCTATGGATCTTGCTGTTGATGGCAGTAGTTACCCTACTGAAGAGATTGCGAGAAACTCTAGAGACTTTAGACCTCTTGGGTTAGGATATGCTAATCTTGGCTCGTTATTGATGGGTCTTGGTCTTCCTTACGATTCGGACGAAGGAAGAAATGTTGCGGCTGCGATAACTGCAATAATGTGTGGAGAAGCATATAGAACTTCTGCTGAACTAGCAAGTGATGTTGGTTCATTTCCAGGATTTGGAAAGAATAGGACTCCTATGCTTGAAGTCATGAGCATGCATAGAGATGCAATTAAAAATATAGAAGTTGAAAAAACTCCTTCCGAATTAAGGTATCTAATAAATGACGCTTGGGATGTTTGGACTGACGCTTTACAAATGGGTGAAAAGTATGGGTACAGAAATGCTCAGGCGACTGTTATTGCTCCTACTGGAACAATAGCTTTCATGATGGATTGTTATACAACTGGAATAGAACCTGACATTGCTCTAGTTAAATATAAAGTTCTTGCTGGAGGAGGAATGTTAAAGATAGTTAACAATAGTGTACCTTTAGCCTTGAAAACTTTAGGGTATAACGAAATGCAGATTAGGGAAGTAATAGATTATATTGATAAGAACGATATGATCGAAGGAGCACCTCATTTGATTGAAAGACATCTTCCTGTTTTTGATTGCGCTTTTAAGCCTGCTAAAGGTAAAAGAGCTATTCAATATAAGGGCCATATAAAAATGATGGGAATAACTCAACCATTTTTATCGGGAGCTATAAGCAAGACGATAAATATGCCTGAAGAATCTAGCGTTGAAGAAATAGCTGAAGCTTATGTTTTTGCATGGGAACAAGGGTTGAAAGCAGTTGCCATATATAGAGAAAACAGTAAAAGAAGCCAGCCGCTGAACACTAAGAAAACAGATGGAGAAGTTGTAAAAAAAGATCCTTTAAAAGTTGCGCAAGTAAGGACAAAACTTCCTCAGACTAGAAAGTCTGTAACACATAAATTCGATATTGCTGGACATGAAGGATACATAACTGTTGGATTATATGATGATGGAAAACCTGGAGAGATATTTGTTACAATGCATAAACAGGGGTCAACAATGAGAGGGATGATTGATGCTTGGGCAACTTCTATGTCTTTAAATCTTCAATATGGAGTTTCTGCAAAAGAATTATTTAGTAAATTCAGACATCAGAAATTTGAACCTGCTGGATTTGTTAAGAATAGTAGCGGAGAAGGTGAGGAAGGGATTAAAGTAAATAGAATTAAGACGGCTTCTTCTATTGTTGACTATGTTTCACAATTTATGTTAAACAATTTTGTAGATAGTAGAGTTGATGTTAAAGTTAGCTTTGGTGAAAACAATATTGATGAAGAGCAAGCTTCTCTTCAGGTCTTTGATAATGAAGGAATAACTTGTCCTTTGTGCGGTGGACCCGCAAAAAGAAAGGCAAATTGTGAGATAATGTGCACGAGTTGTAAACAAGTGACTCGTGGTGGTTGCGGAGAATAGAAGTTTTTGTTGATTAAGTAATCGTGGGATGTGTTACTTAGGGTTAACTCTCCTACATAAACCGAATAATTAGGAAGGGATTTGGTACAACGTTGCTGTGGAGGAGAGTTAAACTAGATTTCAATAATCAAAAATATTTAATTTCTTTTCAAATAAACTCCAAATTAGGTATATAAAAATGCTGGGAGCAATCTTTATTACTAAATTTGAATCATTAAAAAGAAGAATAAAAATACTTAAAGCTTACTTTAACATTACTTAAATCTAACTTAAACGTAACGTTATTATCTCAAGGAACTTGACAGAAAACCAGGCCATTTATGGTGTGATAATTCCTTGAGCATCCCAAAGTCCCAAACAGATAGGTTTATAAAATACTTAAAGCTTACTTTAACATTACTTAAACCTAACTAATATGGAAATAAAAGCACTCAAAGATATTATAGAGAAAGGAGAATCTGTAGACTTAGAGTTGAAAAGGTCTTTTCATAGTTCACAAGAGATAGCTAAAACCATTTGTTCTTTCGCCAACACACAAGGAGGAGTCTTAATTTTAGGTGTAGAAGATAATAAGAAAATTAGTGGTTTATGTGAAGATATGGATCAACTACAAAAGAGAATATCTGATGCAAATTCGACAGTTCACCCAAAGCCAATTATGAATATTGAGATTCATGAAGTAGAAGGAAAGAAAGTTGCAACATTAATTGTTCATAGAGCAGATTCATCTGTGTTTCATAGTTTTGAAGGTGCGATTTACGTAAGAATCGGAACAACTACACAAAAACTTGAAGGAAATAGTATTTTGGAATTTTTACGAAACAGACAGATTCTACTCTTTGATGAAGGAAGTGATTATTCAGCCAATGTTGATTCATTAGATAAGAACAAGATTAAAGAGTATCTAGAAGTACGTGGGCAAGAAAACTATCTAAAGAGCCATAGTATTGAAGATTTTCTACTAAGTAAAAAATTCGCAGTTGCATTACCCAACTTGAAAATAAAAAACATTTCTATTCTTTTCTTTGCAAAAGATCCACAGTCATTTTTTCCATACACTCAAATTAAATTAGTTAGATTTGATGGAATTGAACCTGTAAAAGTTATATCGTATGAAGAAGCAAAAGGAAGTTTACCTCAAACAATTAATCAAGCAATTAATTTTGTTAATAGATATATCTCAAAAGAATTTGTCATAAAAGGAATAAAAAGAAAAGAAATTGCTTTGTTGCCAGAAGAAGCAATAAGAGAGTCTATTATTAACTCAGTAGCACATCGAGATTATTTTAATAAAAACGAAATTCAAATAAGTATTTTTGATGATAGAGTAGAGATAACTAATCCTGGTGGGTTACCTGAAGGAATGGAAAAAGAACTTTTAGGTATTCTGTCTGTTCAGAGAAACCCTCTTATTTATCAGATGCTTAAAGATTATGGATTTATGGAAGGCATAGGTTCAGGAATAGCAAAGATATATTCTACTATGCAGTCAGCTCAACTTCAAAAACCAGAGTTTTTCGTTAGCAAAGATATTTTTAGAATTGTTTTAAGAATAAAGAAAATCGAAGAAATTGAACTTGCTATAAAACATAATCTTAATGATAGACAGATTAGGGCTTTGGATTATGTAAGAATTAATAAGAAAATTAAAACTAGCGATTATGCAAGGCTAAACAAAATTTCTGTTCCATCGGCATTAAAGGATTTGAAGAAACTTCAGAAAATAAAGCTTATTAAAAAAATAGGAACTTTTAAAGGAGCGTATTATATCGGAGTTTGAATGGCATCCCAAACTAACTCAAATGGAGCGTTCGTAATTTACTTCTTCCGCCAAAAGAATCCTGCTTTACTCTCTAATCGTTCTATTTTATTTTCTAGTTGGAGTTCCATTAGGACTCTATAAAGAGCGTGCCAATTTATTATCTTATCGGCTTTCTTTTGTAATTCTTCTAAAACTTCGTTTGTACTTTTTATCTCTGTTTTTGAAAGGACTTGTAGAATCATCTCTTTATACTTGCTCATACAAAGATTTGTACTAAAACCTTTATAGTGCAATATCCAAATGTTTGTACCAAAGGCATAAAAAGGTTTAAAAAGGAAAAAATAGTAGTTTTCAGATGAGAAAGGCTTTAATTTCAACCATGTTATGTTTAATAGGATTTATGGGCTTGATCTCTGCAATTTCTTGCGGAGACAATATATGTGAAGAGTCTGTTTTTGATTTGACTAATTCTAATCCAACAAAGACTATAGAAATAAATGGTTTTTCTGAAACATTTACTTATACTCTAATCGAAGAAGATATAGGCGAAAATAAGAGGATTTATCCTCAATTATCAATTAATGGTAAAGTATACGAGGGCAGTTATGATCCTCTTTATGGGGAAAAAGGATATTATCCAAGCATAGAAACCATTTATAATCGACTTAATGATAGTGAAAAACCGACTGGAATAAAAGTTTTCATAACAGAGTCTTTTTATTGTAAAGCTACAGATTGTAGAAAAAAACAGAGTGTTATAAATGTTGAAAAAGGATGGAACTTAGTACAACAATATCAGATATGGTTCCAAGATTTTTCACAAACAACCTGTAACTTTAACCAAGATGGAGCTGGGTTTTTCTATAATCCTTTCACTAAAAATTATATGCAAACTCGGTTTTCGAGTACAGACGCTGTAGAGTCTAATGTATGGAACCATGACGGCTTTGGATTCAGTAATGATGAGTACTTCGAGAAGTTAGGAAGTTATCAGTTTACAGGAGACATGAATAGCTTTTGGGTATATTCAAAAGAACAGTGCAAAATAGTGATTAACTATCCAGATTATTACGCGAGTCTTACTCCACCAGATAGTTTGCAGTTATTTTCTGAAAACCGGAACGGAAATAGTCGAAAGATTGTTGAAGGTTGGAATTTTCTATCAGTCTACACATTACTTAGTGGAAACAGTTTAAACGAAATAGAAGGTGATTGTTCTTTTGAAAAATCTTACAGTTTTGATTCGGTAAACCAACGATGGTTAGATGTTCCATTGGATTATAAGTTTTCATCGGACGAAATAGGAAAAGGATTAATAGTAAAGAATAGTTTTGAATGTACTCCTAACTTTAGAATTGGAAGTTCATCAATAGTACCGCCCTTACCAAATTAAAAAATGATAAATAAAAGAGGAATAGCAATGTGGATTTGGATCTTAATAATAGTATTAGTTGTTATTATGGGAATTGTCGTTTATTATTTGGCTTCTGGAGATATGGGCTTAATTGGTGGGAAACTCGATATTCCTCAACCGCCAGCTTTGCCATCTGGATAAATTGAATTTTATCTAACTTGTCTTTGTTTATAATATGCTACTAAAGAGGTTTATCTTTAATATTTAATTTGGGATACATACTTTTTGATTATAAGCTTCTAGAGAGATTCAGTTATTTCTTTTTAAGATAGTGGACAAAATGTCAGACATCTTTACTATACTGGAACGTTGAACTACCTCAAAAACACCAAAATTCTTATCATAAACAAATATCATCAGGAAAAAGTTGGAGAGTTAATCCTTTGTATCCAATTCTCACAATCCTAATTTTTCTCTCAATTTTCTCAATCTTTCTCTATAAACCTGAACAGAATTGTCTTCAATTCCTAGTATACTTATCTTAATTTCAAGTGCTTTCAATAAACTTTTGTCAATTTCTTTAATGTGGTATTTGCCTCTGTCAAGATTATTTTCTTTTAGGTCTATGTCTACCTTCAAGAAATGCTCTTCTATTTCTTTTTTCAAACTATCTGCTCCTTTTTCTATTCTTTTAAATCTTTTACCCATTTTTCAGATAATTCTAATAAGTTGTTTACTTTATCTGGAGAAAGGTTATCTATTTCTTTTTCATCTCTTTTTATTCTTATATACGCTGAATAAGCCTCGCCTCCAGATATTTTGATTAAATCTTTTTTATAATATTTTTTATTTAAGATAATACATTTTATTAAATATAACTCTCTTAATCTTAGAACAATTGAGTAAACTATTCCATCTGGAACATTTATTCCTTTATCTTTACAATTCTTAATAGCCTCTTTATTTACTTTAATAATTCTTTTAATTTCTGTTAATATTTTATTGATATTAATTTTATCTTTATTAATAAATTTTTTTTCAATTAGACTTTTATTGATAATCGCTTTTGCTTCTTTTATTATACTCAAATAATGCAAATTATCGTGTAAATTCTTCGTTAAATTATCTTCTGAAATCAACATAATTTCATAGTTATCTTGACTAATTAATTTATTAGTCTTCTCAGTTATAACTAAAACATCTATGTCGCTATCAGAATCGTAATCCTCTCTAGCATAACTACCATACAAATATATCCCTTTTGCTTCCTCGTTTAAATTATGTCTAAAAAGAATCTCTAAAATATCTTTTGCGATATCTTCATTTGTTGGATTAAAAAGAGTTACAACTACTTGTTTGTTCAGCCATTTCCTAGGCAATAAAACTCCTGCTGAAGTGCCTACTTCTCTAGTTTGTTTTAAAATAGTTTCCATATTATAATATATTATAATACTATATATAAATTTTTGCATTTAAAATATTAGAAAAAGCTTAACTACTGTTAGTGGAATAATGTCTTATCATCAAAACATTTATTAAACAATGAAAATTTTACATTGTATGACTGAGAAACATCATGTGACTGAGTTGCAGGAAAAAGAATTTGAGGATTTTGTCAAGAAGGGAGTGGTTGTTGTTGACTTCTGGGCTGAGTGGTGCGGGCCTTGTAAAATAATGGGTCCGATATTTGATGAAGTTGCTGGAGAGATGAAAGGAAAGGCGAAGTTTGGAAAGGTTGATGTTGATGTTAATCAAGATCTTGCGCAAGAATATGAAGTCATGAGTATACCGACCACTATTTTGTTTAAGAATGGAGAACAAAGAGACAGATTTGTTGGTGTAATTGAAAAAGAAGAACTAATAGAAAAAATAGAGGATCTAATATGAATTGGATAAGTAATTATAACATGTTTCCTGAGTTGCACCCGGTACTTATTGTTTTAATTATAACTTGGATAGTATTGTGGAAGGGCTTGGCTTTATGGAAATCTGCAAGAAAAAATCAGGAAGTATGGTTCATTGTTTTATTGGTAATAAATACTCTGGGTCTACTCGAGATTCTTTACCTATTTGTTTTTTCTGAAATGGGTAGAAAAGACAGGAAGATTAAGACAAGAAAGAAGAGATAATGCAAACTAAATTTAAGAGACATGAGAAAGTTAGGCTGCTCGCTGATCCTAACCCCGAGTTCATAGAATATTATTCTGAAAAGGAAGAGCCGATAAGAAAAGGTATGTTGGGTGAAATAAATGTTATACTACCTAATGGAGAGTATCATATAAAAATTGTTGATAAAGAAGGGAACACTATAGCTTATGTTGAAATGTCTGAAGAATATTTAGAAGAAATGTAACATCAAATCTGAATTAAAATAAAAAAATAAAAAAATAAAAGTTTGTTTATCTTCTTGCTAAAGAAAGTACATTCTTTAGAGCAACAATTATTGTTGCTGGTACGAATAAAACTGTTATAGCTTGTAAGACATTGCTGAAAACTGGAATTCCATCTACAACTCCTTGACCTAAAGCAGATACTACAACTAAAACTGCTCCAGACATTAGGAATGGAGAAACTTCTTCATCAGCTATGTTAAGCAATCCTATAATAAGACCTAGAAAAACTAAGATCATTATTGCGCCCTGATTGAATGTTCCAAACAAACCAAATAGTAAAGCAAGAATTACACCAATCAAGAAGGACCAGCTTCCAATTTTGTTTCCTTTGTTAAACTTAGCCATTTTAACCTCCTTTTTACTCCTTAGAACAAGGAAAAAGTACTTATATATCTTTGTCTTTTGTTTGAGAAACAATTAAATAATCTTGTCTTGATGTTTTGTTATGAGAACTTTAAAACTGGAAGTTGATAATGCTATAAATGATGCTGTGAATTCTCAAAGACAATTAACATTTGAAGAGAAGACTAGTAGGGAATATAGAGAAAGAGCTGCGATGATGTATGTGTCAGAATTATTAGAAAGACAAGCAGATTTTAGATGGGAAGATAGAGACACAAGATATATAGGTTAAGACCTTAAAATCTTTTTCAATTCATTTAGGAAAAAATCAACTTCTTTCTTTGTGTTTTTTTCTGAGAGCGAAATTCTTATTGAGCCTAGATTTTTTTCTTTTATATTTAGAGCTTTGAAGATATTATCTTCTCCTTCGTTTCTTGTGTCGCAGGCGCTTCCTGATGAAACACAAATTCCTTTTTCTGATAACGCCAAGACAAGATATTCAGAATCTTTATTTGGGAATGAGACATGAACATTATTGAAAATCCTTTTTTCTTTTGAACCATTTATTTTTCCACCAATTTTTTCTAACTCTTTAAATAAATAATCTCTTAATTTTTGTACTGAATTCGAATTTGTTTTTTTGAAAACCTCAAGGGCTTTTGCAAAGCCAACTATCGATGGAACATTCTCTGTTCCAGATCGCAGGTTTTTTTCCTGATGACCTCCAAAGAATAAAGGAAATAGATCTGTTTTCTCTTTTATATAAATAAAACCTGCCCCTTTTGGTCCGCCTATTTTATGTGCTGAAGCTGATAAAAATGTGATATTGCAATCACGAACATTTATCTTAATTTTTACAAAACTTTGTGCAGCGTCTGTGTGGAATGGAACAGAATGTTTTTTACATAGTTCTCCTATTTTCTTTAAATCTTGGCAAACACCTAAGACATTATTAACATGTATAATTGAAACTAAGAGGACTTGGGAAGAGTTTTTTTGTAAAAAAGAGGAAAGGAAATTTAAATCTAAAATTCCTTCTGAATTTACAGGAATTGAAATAATTTCATAGCCGTATTTTTTTAGGAAATTGCAGATATTGTACACAGAAGGATGTTCTATTGAAGAGATTAGAATTTTTTTCTTTCCTCTCTCAAATCTTGATAAACCTTGAATGGCGAGATTGTTTGATTCTGTGGCTCCTGAAGTAAATATTATTTCATGAGGTTTTGCTCCTAATTCTCTTGCTAATAAAGTTCTGGAAGAATCTAGGGCTTTTCTTGACCTTTCGCCTAAAAAATGAATTGAGGATGGATTTCCATAGTCCTCAAAAAGATACTTTTTCATTTCTTCTTCTACTTCTTTGTATAGTGGAGTTGTTGCTGCATTGTCGAAATATATTGTTTTCATATAACTATGGAGAAGAATTAATTTAAATAGGTTTAGAATTATCTGTTTGAGTTATTTATTTGGATAAGTTTTCAAATTCTTCTCTGGTAATTTTTAAATCGTCTTTTATAATCTTCAAAAGCAACCCTGGCCCTATTTTATTTCCAGAATGATATGGAATAACCGTTGCCCTTCCATCAGAATGCTTAAAAAACATATGACTTCCTCTTTGTCTAATGAAAACAAAGCCTAACTTCTTAACTATCTTAGACAGCTTAATTGCATCAATTTGACCAAGTTTAGTCATTTTATACCTCTACTTGTTGAAGTCCTACAAATTTTGATTCAAATTCAACATTTGGCTTTTCACATTCGATATAGAGAGCAATTGCTTCTTTTGTATTCTCCAAAAGCTCATCCATTGTTTTTCCTTGTGTATGGCATCCAGGAAGCCCAACCACTTCAGATACAAACCATCCATCCTCGTCTTTTTCAATTATAACATTATATAGAGCCATGTTTTAGAGAATAATTGGCAGTTAAAAAATCTTTCGTTTGACTAAATAAATTTCTTTTTTATTGCTTCAATAGTAAATATTCTAGCGCTCATCTGTTTTTTCCATTTTTTGAGATTATTAGAAAGATATTGCTCAAACTCTTTCTCTTCATTAAAAGTTATCTCAAAACCATTATTAGATAAAATCTTTTGTATTTCTAGATATTTATCAATCTTATCCTTAATAGTTGTATGAACTTCTATATGCAATCCTTCTACTTTTCTTAGTTTCCCAAATTTTTCAAGATTTTTAATTATGTTTAACTCTTCTCCTTCTACATCAATCTTAATATATGATCTATTATTAATAAAATCGGATAAAGCAACAGCTCTAACTATAATGCTTCCACAGTTTTCTCTATCACCCCATTCTTCAACCAGAGAATTTCCTCTAGAATCTGCATGAATGTTATTTACTTCTCCATACATTTTCTTCGAGTCTGTTTTATCTGATAAGGCTGCATTTATAAGAGTTAAATTGCTTAGGTTATTAATCAAAGAGTTAGCAATTAAAACTAAAAAACTAAGAGGATCAGGTTCAAAACATATAGATTGCAAATTTGGAAATTTATCTTTTAACTTCAAAATATATACTCCGATATTAGCACCACAATCAAAAAATAAAAAATCTTTATTTTTAAGTTTTTCAATATTTCTTATTATGTTCCTATATTCTTTTTGGGCAAAGCTATCTTCGTATAATTCTAAAGAAATATTTTCATTGAAAGAATATATCTTTAAACCTCCAATTTTTAGCTCTTTCAATTGTACTTTTTCTACATTTAACACCCAACAAACGCTTCTTTCAATTATAGAAATTAATTTACTCGGATCTAATTTTTCTGGAAGAAATAAGCTCAATGCTTTGTCTATCTGAGATTTTTTAGGAATCCATATTTCTAATTTTTCAATCTTTAATACATTAAAATCTTTTTTGTTAGTAGGTATATTCATGTGTAAATAAGACTTAGCTATAATTTAAGCATTACTAATTTCTAAATTTTTTAGTATATTACTATTTTAGAAAAGCAGAATATAAATATGCCACATACTTCTTTCGTACAATTTATAAAATCCTTTATTTTAATCTATTTGATGCAAAGAAAAGAGGAAAGACGAGGAAAGAAAAATATTCTATTGTTTGGAGGATCGAGCTTTTTCAATGATGTTGGAAGCGAAATGATAACTCCACTTCTGCCTTTTTATGTTACTCAACTGGGAGGCGGAGGAGTGGCTGTTGGATTGTTGAGTGGATTGAGAGAAGGCTTGTCTAGTATTGCAAAACTCATTGGTGGATTTCTATCGGATAGAGAGGGTAAAAGAAAACCGGTTATTTTTTTAGGTTATCTCATATCTTCTTTACTTAAACTTTTATTATTTTTCACAAATAGCTGGCAGCAAGTTTTAGCTGTTATCTCTTTTGAGAGAATTGGAAAGACAAGAGATGCTCCAAGAGACGCAGTCATAGCTATTTCAACTAAAAAGAAAGGAAATGGATTTGGAATACATCAGATGATGGATTCTATGGGGGCAATAGTTGGAATTTCTATCCTTATTTTATTATTCTGGAAATTGAATCTTGATTATAAGACCATTTTCATTATAGCTGGATTGATCGCTTCTTTATCACTTATACCTTTATTTTTTGTCAAAGAACCTAAATATGAAAAAAATAAAGAAAACATCTTTAAAAGTATTAAAGGCATTGATAGGAGACTGAAGTACTTCATTTTTGTGTCTTGTATTTTTACTCTAGGAAACTTTGGACTTTATATGTTTCTTGTTTTACTTGCAAAAGAAATTACTGGGAGTGTCTTCGCTAGTTTATTTTTTGTTTTGATATTTAATTTATTTTTCTCTTTATTCTCTGTTTATTTTGGAAATATGTCTGATAGGATAGGCAGGAAAAAAGTTCTGATCTTAGGATACACATTATTCATTCTTGTTTGTGTTCAAGCTATTTTTATCAGAGGAGAAGTATTTTTGGCCTTGATTTTTGCTTCTTATGGCTTGGTAAATGCTATAACTAGCGCTGATCAAAGAGCTTTTGTTGCTGACTTATCTGGAAAAAATAAGGGGACTGCAATTGGATTCTATAATATGGTTGTTGGACTTGTAAATATTCCCGCTGGAATAATTGCTGGAATATTTTGGAATATGGGCAGTGGAGTAATGTTTGTATATTTGTCTGTTGTTGCACTTGTTTCTCTAATTCTTTTATTGTTTGTTAGAATGAAATGAGAATATTTTTAACCTCTTTTATCTACTCGAAATGAATGGAACCAAAAGAGGAGAAGTTTTATGCTATTGAAGCAGAGGATGTTTTAAAGAAATTTAACTCTGGAATTGATGGATTGAATGAAGAAGAAGCTAAAAAGATAAGAGCCAGACACGGATATAATGAACTCCCAGATAAAAGCCAAAGATCTGCTTTATTTACTTTTTTTAAACAATTTAATAGCCTGATAGTCTATATATTAATTGTTTCTGCCATAATATCCTTCTTTCTGCAGAGAATTGTTGATGGATATGTTATTTTACTTGTTGTGATGATCAATGTAATTCTTGGTTTTGTTCAGGAGTACAAGGCAGAGACTACTATAAAATCTCTGAAAAAAATGATTATTCAACAGGCTAAAGTTTATAGAGATGGAGAATTGGTTTTGGTTCCATCTAATAAGCTTGTTCCAGGAGACGTTATTTATGTAGAAGAAGGAGATAACATTCCCGCAGATTGTAGAATTATTGAGGCTAAAAATCTAAGAGTAAGTGAAACTTCTTTCACGGGAGAAAATCTTCCGGTTGAAAAAAACCCTAGAAAATTGAGTGAAAAGACAAAATTTTCTGAAAGAAAAAATATGATTTATCTTGGAACTTTTGTTTCTTCTGGAAGCGGAAAGGCAGTTGTTGTTTCTATTGGCCTGAAAACAGAAATAGGAAAGCTAACAAAAATAATTGAAATGATAAAACCAAAGGAAAGCCACTTTAAAAGAAAGACTGACACTCTTGCAAAATACGTTGCTATTATGGCTATTGCTGGAGCATTAATTATTTTCTTTATAGGTTATTTTTTCAGAGATTTTTCATTTCGAGATATGTTTCTTTTCACAATGGCTTCCCTTGTAGCAGCTATACCTGAAGGACTTCCTGCTGTACTCGCGATTGTTCTTGCTATTGGGGCTAAAAAAATGGCTAATAAGAATGCTATAATAAGAGACAGATATTCCACTGAAACTTTAGGGATTGTTGATGTTATAATAAGTGATAAGACTGGAACGATAACTTCTAACACTATGACTGTGGAAAAGATAGTTTTGCCTGGACAAGAAGACATTTCGATAAGTGGAAGAGGTTGGGATCCTAAAGGAGAGTTTTATCAAAATAATAAACAAATAATCCCGCTTGAGAATAAACATCTTGAAAAGTTTTTGAACATAGTTGTGTCATGCAATAAAGCTAGTTTGTTAAAAGAAAATAAGGGAAAATATGGGATTATTGGAGAGCCTACTGAAGCGGCTCTTGTTGTTCTTGGTGAAAAGGCAGGAATAAAAAAGTCCGTTCTTCTTGATAGAGAGACAAGTTTAGATGAAATTCCATTTAACACTGAGAATAAGTATAGAGCTGCTCTGTGCCTTTTAAAGGAAGAGAACTCTGGAAGAAATATATATGTTGTTGGAGCCCCTGAACAGACTCTTAGACGCTGTACATATATTATGAAAAATGGTAGGAAAACAGCACTGATAGATGAAGATAAGGAAAAAATTGAAGAAAAAATAGAACAATTAACGAGCAAGGCTATGAGAGTTTTGGCTGCGGCTTATAGAGAAGTTGATTCTGAATATACTAACATTGAGGAAAATAAAATTGGAGAGCTCGTATTTGTTGGACTTGTTGGAATGATGGATCCTCCAAGACCTGAAGTTAAACTAGCTATAGAGAAAGCGAAAAAAGCAGGAATAAGAGTGATAATGGCTACTGGTGATCATGGAAACACGGCAAAAGCAATTGCTATAGAAATTGGATTGATTGATGAAAATGAAAAAGTTTTTACTGAAGATGATTTGATTAAAATGAATGATTCTGAATTTAGAAAGGCTGTTGCAACAGCTTCTGTCTTTGCAAGATTGACTCCAAAGATGAAGATGAAGATTGCTAAAGTTTTACAAGATGCGGGAAAGGTTGTTGCTATGACTGGAGATGGTGTAAATGATGCAGCTGCTTTGAAGCAGGCAGATATTGGGATTGCTATGAATTTGACAGGCACAGATGTTGCCAGGGAAGCAAGTAAGATGATATTGGCGGATGATAACTTTGCCTCCATTATAAGTGCTGTTGAAGAAGGAAGAATTGTTTTTAAAAACACAAGAAGAGCGTCATTTTTTATGTACACGACAAGCTTTGCACAATATGTAACAATCGTGGCTAGTTTAGGTATTGGAATGCCTTTGCCTTTGCTACCTACTCAAATTTTATGGTTAAATCTTGTGACAGCAGGAGTTACTAATTTAGCTATATGTGTTGAGCCAAGCCACCATAATATTTTGGAAGATAAACCTAGGAAAAAAGATGATAATATAATAAATAGAGAAATAATTCCTTTTATTGTTATTATGTGTGTTTCTATTGCATTGCCTTCACTTATCTTATTTGATTATTATTTGCCTGATGAAACTAAGGCTAGGACAATGATTTTTGCAGTTATGTCTTTAGCTCAGTTATTTGGTATGTATAATATGAGGGCTTTGAAGAGGTCTGTTTTTGAGATTGGTGTTTTCAGCAGCAGATATGTAAATCTCGCGTTCCTTTTGTCTGCGTTTTTATTGTTTGTTGCGATATTTTTTGCTCCTTTAAGAAACTTATTTGGATTTAGTTTGTTGAGTTGGGAAGAAACCTTGCTTGTCATTGGAGTTTCTTCCTTGACTTTATGGTTTGCGGAAGTTTACAAATTCTGGGATAAAAGAAAAGAAAGTTATAAAAAGCGATAACAGGGATAAAGTTTATGAAAGAATATGCGTTTGAAGATGGACCGTTACTATTAGTGATTTACATTCTGGGTTAATGGCTGCTAAATATTATAAAGAAGCCCATATGAATTTAGTAATTCTATGCCACGATGTTTTTGTCCAATACCAAGGTGGAATATTACTAGTTAATAGACTTAAGTTTCCAGCAAAGGGGATTTTGTGGCCTTTGGGTGGAAGAATTAAGAGAGGAATGAGTATGGAAGATTCTTTGAGAGAGAAAGTTTTAGAAGAATCTGGACTAGAATTAGAAGGGTTGATAGAATTAGGACAAGCGAGAGCTTATTTTAGAACGGATCCATTTGGACATGGAAAAGGAACTGACACTATAAATTTTGTTTATTTTGGGGTTGGAAAAGGAGCATTAAACCTGGATAAGTTACATGCGGATCCTGTAATTATAAGACTAGATGGATATCTCAAACAAAGAGATGAATTGCATCCATATGTAAAAGATTTTATGGATGAGGCAATTAAATTAGCCAATTAATAAATTTTGAAAGGATTATTATTAAAAAGAATAGAAGATTTTATAAATCGAGGAAATGCTAGGGAATTGAGAGAAAATGAGATTAATACCAATAGGAGAGAGAGTTGTTTTGAAGACAATTGAAGCTGCGGAAGAAAAGACAGCTTCTGGCATTTATCTTCCTAAGAGTGAAGAGAAAAAACAGGGAGAAGTTGTTGAAGTTGGAACATATAAGGATGGAACACCTTTACCTTTGAAGAAGGGAGACATGATTTTGTATGGAGGATATAGTTCTGAGGAATTTGAAATTCATGGTAAGAAACATTTAATAATTGAATTTAAAGATGTGGTTGCAAGGATGGAGAATTAAAAATGGGAACAACAAAACAAATAATATTTGATGAAGGAGCAAGACAGGCTTTACTTAGAGGTATTGATAAAGTTGCAAACACTGTCAAAGTTACTCTTGGACCAAAAGGAAGAAATGTTATTCTTGATCGTTCGTCATCTCCTTTGATAACTAATGATGGAGTTACAATTGCAAAGGAAATTGATTTGAAAGATAAATTTGAAAATATGGGGGCGAAACTTGTTAAAGAAGTTGCGTCACAAACACAGGACAAAGCTGGAGATGGAACAACTACTGCCTGTCTTCTTGCACAATTAATGATAGTTGAAGGTTTAAAAAATATAACCTCTGGAGCAAACCCTATGGAAGTAAAGAGAGGAATTGAGGCTGCAACTGAAAGGGTTGTTGAATTTTTGAAGAGAAAATCTACTAAGGTTAGTGGTAAAGAACAAATAGAGCAAGTTGCAACTACGTCTGCAAATAATGATTCTAAAATTGGAAGCCTTATAGCTGAAGCTATGCAGAAGGTCGGGGACAAGGGAGTGATAACTGTTGAAGAGGCTAAGAGTATTGAAACAACACTGGAGCTTGTTGAAGGAATGCAACTTGATAAGGGATATCTTTCTCCATATATGGTTAGCGATCAGGAAAAAATGGAAGTCTCTTATGAAGAGCCCTTGATACTTATAACTGACAGATCTATTTCTTCTATCAAAGAACTTGTTCCTATTTTAGAGCTTGTGTCGCAAGAATCTAAACCTTTGCTTATTATTGCTGAAGACATTGAAGGGGAGGCTTTGACAACTATAGTAATTAATTTATTAAGAGGAGCCATAAAAGTCTGCGCCGTTAAAGCTCCTGGATTTGGAGATGATAAACATGATGTTTTGGAAGATATTGCTATATTGACTGGAGGAAGAGTAATAAGCAAAGAGAAAGATGACAAACTTGAAAATGTCGTAATTGGTGACTTAGGAAGTGCTGCTAAGATAAGAGTAACTAAGGAAGAGACTTTGTTAATTGAAGGGAAAGGAGACAAACAGAAAATACAAAAAAGAATTAATGCAATTGAAAACAGGGTTAATGAAGAAAGTTCTGAATATAGTAGAGAAGATTTGAGAAAGAGATCTGCGAAACTTTCCGGCGGTGTAGCTGTAATAAGTGTTGGAGCTGCAACTGAAACTGAAATGAAAGAAAAGAAAATGAGAATTGATGACGCTTTACATGCTACAAAAGCAGCTGTTGAAGAAGGAGTTATTCCGGGTGGAGGCTTAATGTTATTACATGCTATGGCTGAACTGGATAACCTTCATTTGCAAGGTGAACAGAGCGTTGGAGTTAAGATTGTTAGAAAATCTCTTGAAGGGCCTATAAAGCAGATAGCTTTCAATGCAGGAAAGGATGGCGCAGAAGTTATTGCAAATTTGAAGGGGAAAGAGCAAAATGTCGGATATAACGCCCAGACCGATAAATATGAAGATTTAATGAAAGCTGGAGTCATAGATCCAACTAAAGTTGTTAGAAATGCCTTACAGACCTCTGCGAGTATTGCTGCTATGGTTTTAACAACGGAAGCTTTAGTTGCTGATTTTGAAGAAGAAGATAAAGATAAGTTAGGAAGTAATCCTGCTATTATAATTTAAGTTTTCTCTAATTAAACAAACCAACTCAAAACATAAAGACCTACTGCGACTATTAGTGTGATTGTATAAACTGATTTGTTCCAAGCGAGGATCTTTGCTCCGTCAAAACTAGAAGCTGGAATCATATTGAAGGCTGCTAGGAGGGAATTTATTGATAGACCTAGGGAAAACAATGGGGAAAGAGAAGATTTACTAAATATCAAAACTAGAAACAAGAAAATTATCGAGATCACTATATTTATCAATGGGCCTGCGAGAGATATTTTTCCATTCTTTTCTTTTGTTATTAGACCTCGGATGAAAACTGCTCCTGGAGCCGCAAAAATAAAACCTGCGAAAGAAAGAGCGACTGCGAGAAATAACATTGGATAAAATGCATGGAATTCTGCATGAAGTTTATAAGATTGTGCTAGATATTTATGAGCTAACTCGTGAAGAAGAAAACCTAAACCTGCTGTGAAAAAAGCAAAAATAAATATTTTAAAGACATGGGAATTGAAAGAGGAAAAAGAAGGAGAAAGTAAAATAGCGAAGGCTAGGGAAATCAAAAAACCTGCAAAAAATAAATCTTTAATTTCTCTTTGTGAAAATTTCATTTTCCACCTTGTTTATCTAATTTATTCAATAAGTCATTAATCTCAAACAAAAACTGCTTTGCTCTTTTGAATGATGTTTCTGCTTTGGAGGTTTTTTCAGCTTCTTTAGTCTGATATTGGATAAAACTTCTTTTCTCTCTTTCAAAGTCAAAATTTTCCAGCAATCCTTCTGCCTTGTTTTTAGCAATAAGTAAAGCTTCTTCTTTTAACTCTTCATAGTCCTCTATTAAATTTTTCTTTAATTTATCTTTAACAAAAACAATTAAAGCATCGCTTGTTACCTTGTGGGAAATTTTATCTCCTACCTTATAACCTAGTTTATATAAAACTGCATTTGCAATATAAAACATAGAATAATAAGATGATACAATTATCCAAAGACTAGATTTTTTATTATTTGAAAGGAAAGTTGCAGTTTCTATACTTTCATTAGAATTATCAATTAAAACTTTAAAAACTAGATCGTTGAATTGTTCTCTCTTGATTAAACCTTCTGATAGATAAGACTTGATATTAGATTCTGCTTCTTTAATTCTTTTTTCACTTAGCATTTTTTAATAGCCTATAATAGTCTTCTATCCCAAAAAGAATGACATTCCTTTTAAGAGTTTCGCTGACAACTGTCTGTTCTTTGCTCTTAATCATGTCTATAAATGATTCGCAGTTGATGGGCGTTAAATGAATTTTCAGAGGAAGAATATCTAGTTTTTCTTCTACATTTTTAAAATTTTGTTGGTCAGATATTAAAAGCAAATCTATGTCTGAATTTTTTGTGTTTGTTTTTTTAACATGGCTTCCGAACAATAAAAGAATGAATTGTTTATTTATTTTTTTTAACTTATCATATATTGCTTTAAATTCTTTTTTTTCCAAAAAATCATTTCTTCTGCTATTTTCAACAATAAAGACGTCTTCATTAAAGCTATCTTCAAAACTGCATCTTCTTTGATTTTTCAAATCCTCAACTAGTATTGATTTATCTCTTTCAAGTTTTTTTACATTAATATATAGTAATTTATAATCTATTTTCAAGATTTTAGAAATTTCATACATACTAAACGTTCGTTCCTTATTTTCTATTAAAAATTTAAGTATTTTTTGTTTAATATTCATCTTATACCTATTAGGTTATATTTGACATAATATTATGTTACTATTAACATATATAAATGTTTTCGTCTTATGAACTAACTCTTAAGGAAAAAGAGCAAGAGCTTTTTCATAAGCTGAATTTAAATCGTGATCATTTTGCCCTGTAAAACCTGATATTTTAACAACTCTATGTGGAGGATAACCTGTACCTTGTTTTATTGATTTTCTAACATCTTCTATACTTAAGCCTGACCATTTTGACATCTTGCTTATACTCGCTTCTGTGTATGTATGAATGTCCTCAATTAGGACTTTATCTTCAACACGACCTTCTAAAATTGTTAGATCTTTTCTATATCTGCTTTTAGGAAGTTCAGTTAGTATTTTGCAATTTCCTGGAATTAAAAAAACATCTCTTCTTCCTTGCCTTGGATGTGTAAAAAAATTACCTATCACTCTATCGAAATATTCTTCTAGACAAAAAGACAATAGTGCTAAATAAGCTTCTTGCACATTAATAGCAGTCCATAAATACACATTCTCAAAATCTGAACGAGCTCTCCTTATTACAGATTCTGCTTGTGGATGTCTAACTGGTTTTTCTACATCTGTAATTAGAACTCCTTCTAGATCAAAAACTATTGTTCTGGACATTTGGAAGTATAAAGAATTTGGTATTTAATCACTCTCGTAATGCTTTTTTAAAAGCAAGCACCATCCAAACAACCTGCAGAACATTCATAAATTGTTCTTGTAGCTTCCCCACTAGGATTCCTATCATAGTTGCAGTAATATTCCATTAATTTTTTATCCATTGTTCTGTTTAACAAATCGTTGTAACAAACATCAGTCAAAGAGTTAGCTGTTCCTTTCTCTTCATAATTTACTCCTCCATCGCTATCGGTGCAATTATTGAAACATTTTGAAAGTTGCCCCCAACACTTATACCCCTGCTCAAGTTTACATTGAGAATCACAGCCATCTCCATTATTTGTGTTTCCATCATCGCATTTCTCTAAAGTTTCAACTTTTCCATTTCCGCATTTAGTTGTTTTCTCACAGAAAGCTAGTCCATTTGTATCGTTTTTACAAATCGAATCATCTCCGCAAAATTGAGTTATATATCCTAAATTCCTGTTTTCATCACAGTAATATTCGATCAAGTCTTTTCCCTCTCCACAATAATCTTTGTAATTAATTCCTTTAGATAATACCACTCCTCCTTTTTTGAATTCCTCAGTTTGCAGGCCATTTTCTGAATCTGTGTCTGTGCAAAGTTCTGAAGTTGTATCAGGCAAACAAGCTCCATCTAAACAACCATTTGGACAAGATAAAACTTTTGAATTAGCTATCGTTTCATTTCTTATCGAATCCCAATCACAGATATATTCTTTTACCATATTAGAATTGAAGCATGAATCTTGGACATTTATTCTATACGCTTCAATGTTTACTATGCCTTTTCTATATGGTTTGTCTCCTCCATCGTGGTCTGTACAAATTGCTTTGCATATGCTTGGCTGTCCAGAGCATTCAAAATAAGTTTGAATCTGACATGTTGAAGAACAGCCATCAAGATTGTTTAGATTTCCATCGTCGCATTGTTCGTCGGATTCAATGAGAGAGTTTCCACAAACTGGGAATGTATATTTTAATATTAGTTCTCCAAAGTTCGAGATTGGGACTAATAATTCAGTAAATTCTCCATTATTAGGAAGAGAATCAAATAAGTCATATCCTCCTCTTATACCGAAGATTGTGTAATTGTCTTTATTTATGTGAGAAATGCCTTCTTGGTTTAGAAAAAAACGTATATTTTTGCCGAATAAATTATTTCTAGTAATATTTTCTTGTAACCCGAAATTGTCACTAAGATCAAATCTATTTGCTAATTCTATCGGATTGTTAAGTTCGCTAAATCGACCAAAATCTCCTAAAGTTAATTTAGGAGGATTAGACAAGTTTAGAGGAACAAGAGTCAAAAAATCCATTGAATTGGGATGAGTATTCTTATAATCTAGGCTAAATGAGGTATCTCCGTTCTTCCCAATTATCAATTGAACAGAATTTATATAGGCGTTGTCTGGGATAGAAGTGGCATTAAAAGAGACTAAAATCCTACTAATTTTATTGGGATTAATAGAAGTATTATTAACTATAATCTTAGGGAATGAATCAAAAGACCCAAGAATATTACTCCCTGAAGAAGCGCTTCTTAAATTATTCCAAGCTATATAAAATGACTCGTTACTAGCTCTTTTTTTAGTAATGATAACTCCTTCGATGGGAAATGACTTGAGACGCGCAATACAGCTACCTTCCGAGAATAAATTTCCATCATTGCAAATAAATTCTTCACATAAAGATAGATCGTATCTACAAGAAGAAGTACATCTCAGTTCTCCATCACTATAGCCAAAATTCTCACAAAATGATCCATTAAGATTGTGACTCTCGCATTGCTCTCCAAAATCAATAATACCATCGCCACAATTTAATGATCCTATAGACACTTCTGCATAATCTTCAGTTATATCTAAAGTTTTAATTAAAACACCATTAACTGAGTCATAGAAGGTTTTATTTTCTCTAAGAACTACATCTTGAGAATCACTTAATTGGTCCGTATAGCGAAAATTAAAGTGTGGAGAAGCATCTATCAATTGAGTGTCTCCTCTGGCATTAGAAAAATTTGAATTTATATGAATCATAATACCATCTAAACTGCTTTCATATCCATATTCAGAAAAGGATGTTTTGTCGTATCCAATAAGTCTTCTAAATTCTAAATAATAAACATTATTCCTAATAGGAATCTTAATTAATTTAGTACCTCCTGTTATTTCTAATGGTTCTATTCTATAAACTCCACTATCCTCAATCTCGATCACATCACTATAATTAAACCAACCCAATTTTTCTTTATGAACTGCATTAAAATGCCCTCGATTACTGCCCATGATATCAAATTCATCTCCATATTCTAAAGTATAACACTCTTCATCTTCTATAGAGTTATTCCCACATTCCCAGTCATTTGCATGCCGAAGTCCAAAGTTATGCCCCATTTCATGAACAATAGGTGTATAAATAATTCTAATCTCTGAATCATAACCATTAAATTCTGCGCTTATAGGCACTTCCATTACTGAAGCGGTAATTTCTCCATCATTCGTAATAATTTTCTTCATTCCTACAGTGCCAAGACCTGGTGGACACCTCAAACCACCACCGGCATTAGCATATAAAATTATTATTCTCTTATAGTCTTCATTAATAAAATCTATTTCACTATCAACAGAACCTATTGCTAGTTGCTGGGCTCTAGAACAATCTATTCTGTTAAGAGGCATAGTGCGCCACCCATAAACATCACCTACAAAGTAAGTTTTATTATATGAAAATTCTCTAAATATGGAATTTAGTGAGAGATTATTATTTTCAGAAAAAACAATGAAATTTATATTCTCCTTTTTCATTGTAAAAGTTGTATTATTTTGATCCATAAAATTTGCCATTATCACTAAAGTCTTCTGCTCTCCTAAGTTTAGATTCTCACCCATAGAAGCAACTCCTCCCTCGTTAAGAAGTTCTAGAGATTGAATTTCAATCTCATTTTCACTAGAAGCAACATTACCTATAAAACCAGTAATTTTAATCGTTGACCCAGAAATAAGATTTTGTTCCTGTCCGCTCAGGAAATTTAATTTATACCTTGATCCGTCATCTGTTCTCAGATAATAAAATGTTTCTGATTTTCCTTCATCAAAATAATCGAAAATTATAACTTCACTTGTTCCTTCCAATGTAACCAAAGTTATTTCTGTACTTGCTCTAAATAAATTTGCGACTGCTCTAAATGCTCTTGTGATTAAATTTTCAGAACTCTCTATCTCTTGTTCAGGCGCCAAGTAGATCTGTTTAGTTTCTTCCCTTCCAACTAATTTGTTTATCTCAAAAGCAGAAACAAAAATAGAAAGAGCAAAAAAAGTAAATAAAATAAAAATCAAAACTCTCTTTTTCATAAGAAAGAGAAAGAAAAGCTATTAATATATCTAACGACTACGTGTAATTCGCGGGTGGGCTATTGTATTTCTATACCTTCTTCTGCTGTCTACACAATCTCTCTCTGCTTTCTCTTTTTCAGAAATTTTAAAACTATAAAAATTTAATAAAAAATAAAAAATAAAATAAATTTAAGCTGCTAGTTCTGCATCAATTGCCTGTTTCATTTGTGAATATGGAACAGCTCCGCTGATTAGTTTTCCATTTACGAAAAATGCTGGAGTTCCTTGAACACCTGCTGCTATACCTTCTTTTTGTTCCTTATCAAATCTTGATTCGTATTTCTTTGAATCAAGACATGTTTTCAGTTTCTTTGCATCTGCACCTACTGTTTGTGCAAGAGTCTTCATCTTTTCAAGATCCTCAACATCGTTCTGGTTAGCAAATGCTTCAGCGTAGAATTTCCAGAATAAATCAGAGCTTTGATCATTAAGACACCAAGCCACTAATTGTGCTGGATGTCCGCCACTATGACCCATCATATATTTAACCGCAAATCTTACTTTGCCAGTTTTAACATAATCTTTAATCATATTAGTTCCTATTGGTTCCCAGCTTGGACTTCTTTGTTTCATATAGGAAATTAACTCTTCGTTATCTCCGGAAGCAGCTGCACAGAAAGGACATGAGAAATCCGAAAACTTGATTACTGTAACTGGAGCGTCTTTACTTCCCATTACTGGAGCATCGCCTATGGCGATTTCTGCTTTTGCAGTTTGAGAAGGTAATTGTTGACTTGGCTGTTCACCGGTGTTTACAGCATATGAGTTTGGAGATCCTTTATCTTGTGTAAAAAAGATAAAACCTCCTACTACTAAAACAGCAAGAAGAATAATCGTGGAGTATTTCCACAAGTTTTCTTTCTTTATTGTTATTGTGCCTGTTTCTTCAACCATTTAATACTTACCTCCTTTCATCTTCTTGATTTTAAACATGATATTAAGGTTGTATGTGGCCTTATAAAGTTTTTCGGTTAGTAAAAAGTAGTCAAAAAACTAAATTTTAATTAAGTCAATGGCTTGAAAAATATAGACTGAATATTTTAAAAATTGTTAATTCAAACTTTTCTATAGGAATATTTATATAGTTCTCGCTTTATGGAGGGGAAGAAAAGATGGTAAACAAGTGTATTTATTGCAAAGTTGGTTTAGAGGAGAGTTCTGTTGTTGATGTTTGTAGAAGGTGCGGTATTGGAGTTTGGGGTGAAAAAATGTTTAACGCTATTGTTAACAATATGCAAAATGCTAAAGAGGCTGGAGATTTATACCAAGGTTCAGTAACTAATCCTGAGGTTCCGAAGGATAGGAACAGGTTTTCATTTGCTCAAGATAAAGGATCTGTTTAAAAGCAAAGGTGTGCTCCCTACAGACATATGTCCTATCCCTTTAAAATAGCTTATCGAATGCAA
>CAYITD010000009.1:0-35751 GCA_964366325.1 Candidatus Woesearchaeota archaeon
TCTTACAGAACTAATTTTCGGTAGCCCTAGGACATATGTCCCTTGGCTACACACTTTAATAGCAACTGATTTCTTTCTGATTAAGATAAGCTAGTTGTGTCTAAGTCTGAAAAGCAATCTGAGCTTGTTACACATTCATCTGTGCCTGGGCCTAAGATGGAGACACAGGCTTTTCTTAACGAGCATATTGTGTGCGTTGCTTGAATGCAGTGGCCATCTGAACAGACATAATTTCCTAGTTGACTACAGTCGAAATTCGTCGTTTTTGAATGTTGTCCATCACAGAAAAATTCAACACCTTCGTTTGGTTTGTTTGAAACACAGAAGTCATAGTTTGTTATGTTTTGAGTTCCGTTTGTTTCGAACGTGTATCCCTTTGTGAAAAAAGCATTTGAACCTGCATCAGAATCATAGCAGTTAGGGCTAAATTTTATTTCTGAAAAATAGGGACTCATAGATATTAACAAAACAGAAAGTGCGATTGAAACTATTATTATTGATAAAGTCAATGTGCCTTCTTTCATTATTATAAAAGAATAACTTTATTTATAAACTTTTGTTTGGGAAGAAGGGTATTTGAATCAAAATAATTACTTATTCTTTTATAATACCTTTAAAGTTGGTTGGGAAAAACTTTTAAAGCAACTAAACCTAATATTGTAATGCAAAGTGTCTGCGCTTATTCTGGTCAGAAAATTATTAGTAAAAAAGATCTAGTTTATTCACCATATTCACCAAGTTTTTTCTTAGCAAAGAACCCACAAAGTTTTTTTTCAACTTTGCTAGAGGCCTCTAAGAACACCATAAAATTTAAGATTTATTTTTACAATGTAAAGGGTTATCAAATACTTTGCGGAAAATACTTTGATACCCTTAGAAAAACGTTTGGATCAACAGCGTTATTGTACAAAGGGATTTCTAAGAACAAAAAATTTATGAAATTTGCTACAAATCCAAAAGTTTCTTTATTAGTGCTTTCGTTGATCAATTTAGTTGTTTTATCTTTGATTTTTCTTGCAATAAAAACATCTGATCTTAGTAAAATTACATTTCAATTTAATGAAGCCTCGGTGACTATGGTTATTGCTATTGGACTGTTTTTATTCTGTCTTCTTTTTTTGAATGTTTATTACATTGTGATTTATTTTAGATTTGTAAGGCCTTTGGAGAATGCTCTGAAGTGAGTTAATTTTAAATAATATAGAATGGGTGATTAGTTATGATAAAAGAAAGCTTAAGCTCAAAGAAAATAATTAATAAAATTGAAGAAAAAAGTAAAGATATTAAGAAGTACGATGTAAGAAAGATAGGGCTTTTTGGATCATTTATCAAAAATAAACAACATAAAAATAGTGACATTGATATAATAGTTACTTTTGATAAAGAGACCTTTGATAATTATATGGACTTATTGTTTTTGCTTGAACGGATGTTTAAAAGAAAGGTTGATCTTGTCATTGAAAAAGATCTACATCCTAACTTGAATTATGTGAAAAAGGAAGCTAAATATGTCAGACTATAAACTTTATTTGCAAGAAATAGTTTTAATGATAGAAAAGATTGAGGACTCAATTAAGGGCAAAACTATTGAGCATTTTGTTAAAGATTCAAATCTTTTTGATGCAACACTTATGAGAATTCATTTTATTGGCGAAACTATCAAATCTGTCCCATTCTCTGTTAGAAAAAATTATAAGGAAATTAGATGGAGAAAATTTGCAAGATTGAGAAATATAATAGGACATAGATACTCTAGTGTAAACAAGAATATTATTTGGGATGTTATAAAGGCTTTTTCTGAACTAAGGGAACAACTTAAAGAGATATTGAATAAGTAAGTCTCAAATGCTAATCAAAAGAATTATAAATTTTAGATTGTTGTGGAATGCATGAGACAAATTATGACTTATTTGATATTATGGAGTATTGGTCTTTTGGTTCTATTGACTTATAGCATTTATGTTAATATTGGCTATAGTAAAGATGAAATTGGGATTAGCGAAAATACAGTTGTTAATGTGATAGATGGAGACACTTTTGAATTATATAATGGCGAGAGAGTCAGAATAATTTGTATTGATGCTCCTGAATTAGACAAACGCGGAGGTGTTGAATCCAGGGCTTTTTTGAATGGTTTAATAAACGGACGAGAGGTCACACTTGAGAATGATACTGATGATCTAGATAGTTATGGGAGACTACTGAGGTATGTTTACGTTGGGGACGTTTTTGTAAATAGAGAACTAGTTAAAGAAGGCTACGCTAAAATTTTTAGATACGGGAACAATACAAGAAGATGCAATGAAATTGTTGGATTGTCTAGTTAGTTATTTTTTTATATCTTTTCGGATTTACTTGTAAAGCTTTAAAAATAGTTAATAATCCAGAATCATCTGAGGGGAGTCTGGAACCCGTGTAAAAGTTATGTATAGAGGTTGTAGAATAACCTGTTTTTCTGGCTAGTTCTGTTTGTGTTATTTTTAAGACAGAGATTCTTTCAGCCATTAATTTTGATAATTCTTCAGGTTCTATTTCATAATCGCTGACTCTTTCTGGCAAAGGCGTTTTTCTGCCACACACTATGTTAGATATAGATCCTAGAGAGTATCCGAATCTGTGCATTATAGCATCGGGAGTTAGACCTGATAGATGCATTTCTCTAACTTGCTCTCTCTTTGAGTCAGGTATTCTTTTCGTCATTATTAAAAATTTAAGTCGAACTTGTATATTAGCATTTAGGTGTTGTAGATTTTGGAATTATCTTCTGGAGTCTAATTTTTAGCGTTTGATAAAGTTTTTAAAGGATGATTTTATTCTGTGTTTATGACAACAAGAACTAGAAAAAATGATGCTTCATCTTGGAGAGAACTGGACTCGGAACACGGATTTTCTTCTTTTGGAGCTCAGTTAGAGGATGGGAACTTGAGAGTAGATTATAACCCTTCGAAAGAAAAATCTGGAAGAAGTATTTGTGTTGTTAGTTTTCGCCCTGCTTATGTAAACCGAGCTTATGGTTTTACAGCTTCAATAGAACCTTTGGAGGAAGGCAAAATAGAATTGTTTAATATCAAGGGTGGTCAGAAGATTCAACGTAGGGACTATCAAATTCTCCGTTTTAAGGATCATTTAGATAGAACTAAAGGTTTACCTGTTAATATTAGAACAGACTTGTTAAAAGCTATGGAAAGACTGCAAATATATGAAGATAGTTTAGGATAGTTTTTCTGTTATGTAAGGTGTTAAATCGATATCCAAAGCTTCAGCTATTTTTTCTAGCGCATTATTTGAAGCTTTGGTTGACCCGTTACAAATACCTCCAACGTAAGAACTGTTATAGCCTATTCTTTCAGCCAAATCTCTTTTTGTTAATTTTTTCTCGTCAAGTTTACGTATGATTATTTGGGACATTTCATTTAAACCAAAAGAATATTTTCTTTTTTTGTCTTTTACTTCTTCTCTAAGAGCTTTAGAAACATTGCAATAGCTCATACCTGTTAACCTTGATATTTCTGCTCCGTTGCATCCTTCGGATTCACGTATTTCTCTTATTCTTTTTGCGTCTGCTTCAGTTAGTTTTTCTCTCATTTTAAAAAACAACATACTTATATATTAATACTTATACTATGTTAGAAGATGGTTGATATGGTTTTGTTTAGTGATGTGATTTATCCTGCTGCTCTTGGAGGGATTGGAGGCTTAACTAGAGGTGTAGTTGGATTGTTAAAGGCTTTAAGTTTAAGAAGAAGGATTCTGTGGGGATATTATTTTATAACTGTTGGAATAGCAGCTTTGATCGGAATTTTTGTTGGAGTTGTTTTTAATTTTGATTATCGTTTGTCTTTGCTAGCTGGTTATGCTGGAACGGATATTTTAGAGGGAATTTATAAGTCATTTCAAGTTCAGAAAATTTTCGTATCAAGGAAGAAATAAAATGGTTAGAATAGAAATAGACATTCCTGATGAATTGAAGAGCAATCTTGTTAAGAGGGCAAGGAAAAACTATCAAACGCTTTCTGAATTAACTGAGGATATAATTAGGAGAAGTATGTTGAATTACACTGGAAAGACAAAGGCTGATTTTGGGAAAAAAGCTGACGACTCCTTGGTTGGGATTTTCTCTAGAGAGAAAAAAGGAAGGAAGAGAAAATGAAGAAAGAAGGTTTACTTTTTGTTTTAATTGTAGTTTTAATTTTTTTAGCAGTTAGTGGTTTAGTTTACTTTTTATTTTTTAGAACTGCTGAAGCTGAGAGCGTTAATTCTTGTGTTTCTTTAGGTTGCGCAGATAATGAGATTTTTGTGGGCTCTATAAATTCTGATAAATACTATGGATGTGGTTGTTCAACTGTGAAAAGGATCAACGAAGAAAATATTGTATGTTTCTCTTCTGCTGAAGAAGCTAGAAAACTGGGATACACAGAAGGCAATTGTTAGTGTAATTAATAAGTAGTTAAAATAGTAATGCTTTTAAAGTCTCTTTGTTCTTTATTTTTATGGAAAGAAAACAGGATTTTGTAAGAGTTGATGATGAAGGAGAAATTTGGTCTCTCAAACTTCGTAATAATCAAAGCAGAATTGAAGTATGTAGGATGAAAGGATATAAGGATAAAGAGGGAGTGCAGGAAGTTTTTTCTTTAAACTTTTACGATGGAATTAGATACGGAGATGAGCCACTTTACGGTGTTTCGGCGTATAGAGAAGGAAGAGGGTTTGTTTTTTTGAGACCGGATAGAGGGGGAACGTTAGATATTCTTAGAGCTGAACAAGGTCTAAGGGATTGTGATTTTGATATCTGTGATTTTGGATTGGAAGTTACAAATTCGAGAACATTGCCAGAAGATGTAAAAGATCGCTTTTTGGAAATTATGCAAGAATTAAGGTCACAAAGAGAGATTTATCTTGGAAGGTTTAAAGATTAATTTTGGTCAAATTTTGTTTTACTTAACGAAGGGTTTAAAAGCAAAATAATTCTCAGAGTTCTCCCGCAAATTTTAAGATGACAAACATAGGATATATTTACACTGGAATAGTAGATGGAAGAACTTTAGATGTAATCAACAAAGAGAGTCGAATACATCCAGTACGTGTGTTCATAAATTATGCAGGAAGATCTATGGTAGACAGCCATTATGATCCTTTTCAGGTTAGATGGAGAGTTTATGGTTCTGGAGGTCAGCTAATTCAAGATGAAGATTTTGAAATTATTAAGCACAGAACCGAAATTCGTGCTGTCCTTCACAGCGATCCTAATTCTCACCCAGTCTTAGCTTATAGGGTTGATCAGGTGATTAAGGCTTTACGCGGGAAAAGAGAAAAAAGGACACGCAAGAGAAATAGAGTAACTCTATAGTAGTTAATATAGTAAGGCTTTTAAAGTCTGGAAATTAAGGATTTTTATGATATCATACAGAAATGAGATAGAATTTAAGAAGACTAGAAGAGATAGAGAGACTTATCGTCTTGTTGTTAATCCAGATAGGGCAATTGAGTTATCTGCAGATTACTTAGATGGACAATTTTTTCTTAAGCTTGTTGTTTTTGATAAACGCTATTCTTCAGAGGATTCATTTTTTGGAATTGTTGGAAGAAAAAGTAAATATGGTAATTCTTATGACTTACAACATTATGATGAGAATGATAGATCAATTTTAGGAAACAAATATCAGGAACCAAGTATGCTTGATGAAGAATTGCTTCAATATGGGAAATTTATAACTTCTTCAAAAGTTTTACCAGAGGGATTAAAGTCAGAATTTGGTTTACTTTTGCGCGATTTGGCGATAAATGCAATGGATGAAGAGAATAGAGCTAGAAAAGATTTGAGCCGTAGGAGTTAATTTTTTAAACACTAGAGAATGATTTTTTTATGGAAAATGATTGGGTAAAACCTTTAAGTTTCAGAAACTTATATTTTCATAAATTTGATAGATTTTTTTTAAGTGTTGAAGATACTAGGGAGCGAGGATTAAGTGTTTTTCTTCTTCCTTATTATCCTAATTTTTCAGAGAGATGTGGAGTCACATCTAGATTTAATCAAGAAGATGGAAATTATCAATTTATTTATGATATCCCTAATGAGAGAGCATTGAAATCACTTTTAGGAGTTACTAGCTTTTTTGAGATTTCAAGCGAGGTTTTACGTCCTGGATTAAGAAGAAGAGCGGTTAATTTACTTAGGGAATTTTCTGAAGTGAAAGTTGTTTATTCTTAGAATTTGCTAATATTGTTTTCTATACTGATAAACTATTTAAAGCGTCATTTCTCTTATTTTTTATGGGTCAAGAAATTACTTATAGATTTGCTAAATTAGGACCGAACACTCATGGACTTGTTGGAAGAGATCAACAGGGTCACGAAACTAGCTATCCTGTAACAGTAAATTTTGTCTTTGGAAGAGGTTTGCATCGCGTGGATTTTATAGATCCTGTAACTAATGCAGGGGTTAGAGTTGGCCCCTTTAGTAAAGAAGAGAGCAATCTTCGTATTGATGATGCATATGAGGGTAAGACAAGATTGACTAGATCTCCTGTTAGTCATTTTACTGGATACTCTGATAGTATGAGGTCTGCACTCCCTACATTACCTCGCAATCGTGTTGATTTATTAGATAGATCTATAGATCATCTTATGGCTAGATCTGGAGTTCGTGGAGATTATAACTTTAATAGGGAAAGACTGTTGCTTTCTCTTGTTTGATTTTTTAGTGATATTATCAATTTAAACAAAGATCTTCTGATGCCTTCGATAGTTCTTCATAATCTTTAAATAGAACTTTTTTCAGCCAAAATTAAGAGAGATAAGGTATTTATCTTTGAGATACTAGGTAATTATATGTTTAAAAAAAATAGAGGATCTGGACAGCATGAAATGTTTCGTGCAGGTAGTATATTTTTCTTTGGATCTATGTCTGTTGCGATATTAAATTACTTTTACCATGTTTTTATGGGAAGGCTTTTAGGGCCATTTGATTACGGAGTTTTGGGAAGTTTATTTGCTATAATTTATCTTGCTACTTTTGCATCTAATACTTTTACTAGGACAATTTCAAAATATTCTGCTGAATTTGAAAGCAAGGGAAAGAAGGGTGAGCTAAAGGGGATGATAAAACGCGGATTTTTCAAGATTTTATTTTATGGTTTAATAGTTTTTTTAATATATCTTGCGTTTATTCCTTTATTGTCTGATTTTATGAATATAGAATCTAGAAGCAGTATGATTATAGTTGGACTTGTTGGGTTTTTGTCGATTATAGGAACGGTGGTTAGCGGATCTCTTAACGGTCTTCAAAAATTTGGATGGCAGAATTTTTTAGCTTTTGATTCTGCTTTAGTAAAATTTCTTTTAGCTCTTATTTTAGTTTACCTTGGTTTTGGAATTAATGGTGCTTTACTAGGAATTTTAATTGGAACATCTATTGTAATTTTATTTGGATTTTTCCCTGTCTTTAAAGAATTAAAAGGAGTTAAAAGTAAAAAATTTGATTCTAAAGAAATTTATTTATATGCTGTACCTGTCTTTTTTGCTTCTTTACTTCCTTTATTATTGATTACATTTGACCAGATACTTGTCAAACATTTCTTTTCTTCTTTAGATGCAGGATACTACGCTGCTGCTGGGAACATAGCTAAAATAATATGGTTTGGTTCTGGGTTTTTGGTTTCTGCGCTATTTCCTAAAGTTGTTAGTTTGAGAGCACAGGGTAAAAAAACGAACAAATTGCTTGTAAAGAGTTTAATATACACTTCTTTCTTGGCTTTGATAGGGATTGCAATTTATTTTGCAAGCCCAAGATTAATTGTTTTGTTTGTTTATGGTAAAGAGTATATGGCTATAACTTCTTTAATAGGAATGTTTGGCCTTGGTCTAGGTTTATTTTCTGTCAGTCAGATATTTATAACTTATAATCTTGCTATTGAACGATATGGATTTATTTATATTATATTCATTGGTTTCATATTACAAGTCCTTGGAATGTTAATGTTTCATCAGAATCTTCTGGAAATCATTAAGGTCTCTTTACTAGCAGAGGCGTTTATACTTTTTGGCTTGGTAATCTACAACTGGAGGGAGTTTAATTAAATGGAAGATAACAAATTATCTGTAATTGTTCCTGTGTATAAGGCTGAAAAATTTATTACTGGGAACTTGGAAAATATAAGAGACAGTGTTTCTAAGTATTTTTCTGACTCTGAAATAATTGCTGTAATAGATGGGAATTTTGATGGAAGTATGGAACAAGCTAAAAAAGTAAAGGGAATAAAAGTAATAGGATATGAAAAGAATAGAGGAAAGGGAGCAGCATTAAAATATGGTTTTGAACATTCACGTGGGGATTACATAACTTTTATCGATTGTGATATGGATATTCACCCAGATCAATTGAGGAATTTTATTCCTTACATGACTAGTGCTGATTTAGTTATTGGGAGTAAGAGGCATCCATTTTCAAGGATAAGATATCCTTGGTACAGGAAGGTTTTAAGCAAAGGATTTCAAATTTATTCTTGGTTGATACTCCAAGTTCATTTAAGGGATACTCAGTCAGGACTTAAACTGATAAAAAGAGAAGTTTTGGAAGTTATAATGCCTTTGATTCTTGTTAAGAAATATGCTTTTGATTTGGAACTTTGTTTTCTCGCTCAAAAACATGGATTTAGGACTGTTGAAGCTCCATTAAGTATAGACTATCAATTTAGAAGTGGAATTAATTTCTTCAAGGCGATTAAAGGAATGTTTCTGGATGTTTTAGCGATTCGTTATAGGTATTCTTTTTTGAATTATTATCAGAAGAAGTTTTGGGAGGGAAAATGAAAGTGTTACAATATCCTATTAACGATGTGTGTTATTGGAGGTTTATATGATCGTAGATAATTTTAGGAGTATTAAATATAGGGTAAGTGAGTCCGTCTATCCTACATCAGAAATTAGAAAATTTCTGATTCTTAAACTTTTACAAGTTCAAGATAACCACGTCAAGCGTGGGATTCGTCAGGTCCCGTTCCCCTATTGCTATTGTAGTTTACGTGCAGATTTAAATTTTGTGGAGAAGAGTAAATGAACAATAATAAAAATCCCCAGCTCGCTGTCATTGGTATTTTTAAGCCTCAAACTGAGGCTGGTCGCAGTAAACTGCGGAGTATTGAACTCAGTTCGAGCAATAAAAATTATAAAGGGTCTAGTATTAACTTTTTTAGAATATTCCCCAGTGATCTTACGGGGTCACTGGATGATTTTTATTTAAATTCTGTGTTTAGAGGGTTTTGTTTATGAGAATTTTAATGCTTGCTTGGAGAGACATGAAAAATCCTAAGATGGGCGGGGCTGAGATAGTTAGTGATATTTATTTGAATGGATTGGCTGGGCTTGGGCATGAAGTTGTTTTGTTTAGCGCGATGTATGAAAATGCAAAAGAAAAAGAAAAATACAATGATTACACTATTATAAGAAAGGGAGAAGGGCTGTTTGCTCATTACTATGGTTTTAGATATGTAAAACATAATGAAGGTAAATTTGATATTATAATCGATCAAGTTAACACTATTCCCTTTTTTACTCCTTTATTTATAGGAAAGAAGAAAAGGAGAGCTTTTTTCCATCAGTTATGCAGAAATATTTGGTTTTATGAAGCTAGATTTCCAGTTTCTTTAATTGGTTATATTTTAGAGTATTTTTATTTGAAGTTATATAAAAATACAAAGATGTTTGTGGTTTCTGAATCTACTAAAAAGGATCTTGAAAAGTATGCTTTGGCGAAATCGGAAAACGTACTTGTTCTTGAAAATCAAATTGACTTTAGGTCTTTGGAAAAAATAAAGAAGAAAGAGGATTATTTTGTTTACTGCGGGAGATTAACGGAAAGCAAGAGAGTTGAAGACTGCATTAAAGCTCTTTCTTTAGTCAAGGATTCAAAATTATATATAATTGGAAATGGTGATTTAGAATACAAGAGAAAGTTGAATAGGTTGATTTTTGATCTTGGATTACATGGGAGAGTTATTTTTACAGGCGGGATCCCTAATGAAAAGAGAAATGAATTAATGGCAAAGGCAACTGCAATTTTAGTTACTTCTGTTAGGGAAGGTTGGGGTTTGATTGTTACAGAGGCAAATGCGAATGGAACAGTCGCGATAACTTATGATATTGAAGGTTTGAGAGATGCGAATAAAACTGGTTTTATTACTCGGTATAACAATCCTAGGGAATTGGCTAGAGAGATGAATTATTTATTAAAGAACAAGAAAGAGTTGGAGCAAAGGAGCAAGGCTTCTTTGCAGTTTGCTGGGAAGCACGCGGATTGGAATGGTAATGTTAGGAGGTTGGAGAAATGGCTGGGAAGATAGAAAAAGTATTTATGACTTTTAAAACAATAAAAAATATTCCTTTTTTTCTTTTAGATTTTTTTGGATTTATTGAAAAAAATAAGGAGATTATTTATGAAATAAGAAACGGTTTAAAATTTATAGCTCGAAGTAGAACAACAGATGTTGGAGAGATTATAGTTGTAAACTCTGATTATGAATATCCAAAAAGATTCTTTCCAAAAAATAAAAACCCAGTAATACTAGATATAGGATCCAATATAGGTTCGTTTTCATTATATATATATAACGAATTAAGAGAAATGAAACCTAAGATATATAGCATTGAAGCGAGCAAGGATAATTTTAGTTATTTAATAAAAAATGTAAAATTAAATGGATTCTATTCAATAAAATGTTTTAACTTAGCAATTTCAAACAAAGGTGGAGTAGGATACATAAATACATTAGGAGACCCTGACGCTTTTAAGCTATCAAAATTAAATAATAAAAACTATGAAAAAGTAAAATTAAAAACATTAGAATCTTTTTGTAAAAACAATAATATTTCTAAAATAGATTTAATGAAAATGGATATAGAGGGAAGTGAGCACGAAGTATTTGATAAATCTTTAAATTTTATTAAGGAGAAAATTAAAGCTTTTTTTATAGAGGTGCACATCTTAAAAAGTGAAAATGATCTTGATGATTTTAAGAAATTTCTTATAAAAAATAATTTTTCAATCGAAAATGATCTTGATAAAAATAAATTATTTGTGAAGAACAAAAACCTAAAATGAAATTAGATAATACTTTAGTTTCTATTATAGTCCCAACTTATAATAGCAGTAGCAATTTAAAAATAATGTTTTATTCTTTATTAAAATCTAAATATAAAAATTTTGAAATAGTTATTAATGATGATAAAAGAACTAATGATTCAACAGAGGAATTGATTAAAACATTTAGAAAAAAATTAAAAATAATATATAAAAAAGAAAATATCTCTATGGCTCAAGGACGAAAAAAAGGAGTTGAATTTTCTAAAGGTAAAATATTATTGCATCTAGATTCAGATATGAAAATTGAATCGAACTTATTAGGTGAGTGTGTAAAACTAATAAATTCGAAATATGATGCTTTAGTAATCCCAGAAGAATCTTATGGAACTAGCTTTTGGGCAGAGTGCAAATGGCTAGAAAAGAAATGTTATGAAGGAATTAAAGAAATAGAATCACTTAGATGTGTAAAAAGAAATCTCTATGATAAACTAAAAGGTCATAATGAACTAATGGTTTTTTCGGAAGATAAAGATTTTGATTTGAGAGTTAGAAAAGCAATGTATGATATAGGGAGAACAAAAAACATAATTTATCATAATGAGGGAAATCTTTCCTTATTTAAAACATTAAAAAAGAAAATTGGTTATTCTAAAACTTCAAATATTTTTGCAAAGCAGCATCCAAAAGAATTTAGATGGCAATCCAACATTTTGAACAGATATGTTATTTATTTAAAGAATATAAAATATCTATTCTTTCATCCGTTGCTCTATGTAGGGATGGTATTTATGAAAACGTCTGAATTTATTGTAGGAGGAATAGGTTTTATAAAAAATAAAATAAAATGAAAGGAAAAAGTTGTATGATTGTTTATCATTTTTGGCCAGAAAAGATTCATGCATTGCCAAAAGTATCATTGAGCTTCATTAAAGATATTGATAATGATTGGGTAATTATATCTAATGAAGACAGCAACCATAAGGGAGAGATCGTATTCAAAGGAATAAAAGTTAAATATTGCAATCCCAGTTTAGAAGATTATACAAAATATAAAGATGTTTTTTTCTGTGGTTCACTTTTCGGAGTCTTGTATTTTAACAAAATAATAAAAAATTCAAATAAATTTGCTATACTTACCTCAAAGAAATATAAAACAAAAGAATTGTTGAGCATACGACTGAGAGATATTTTTGTATCTAAAAGTCTGTTAAAAAACTTACTAACAAACATTTCCTTAAAATTAATACCTAATTACTTTTTAAGAAAAAGTATACAATCTTATAAAAAGATTTATGTTCCAAGTAATTATTTTGTTAATGAAACTAGAAAAATAGTTGGAGACCATAGTAAGATCATGCTTTTAGGTTTAGAGAGGAAAAATTCTACTAGAAAAATCCATAAGAGTCACAAAAAATTTAAAATACTATTTGTGGGACATTCTTACATAACTCGTGGATTGGACGTTTTAGCACTTGTATTTGATTCTATAATGAAAGAGCATAGTCTAAAGGACGTTGAGCTTAATATAGTTGTTAATCCTATGTATGAAAGAGAAAAAGAATTAAATTATATAAAAAAAGTTCTGAAAAAAGTTAGTTCTTATAAAAATGTTAATATAAAATTAGAGTATGTTGGAAATTTGAACGATTATTATCAAGATGCCCATATTCTAGTTTATCCTTATAGGTATTTACCTGATATATTAGCATATCCTTTAGTTATACTGGAAGCAAAAAGCTATGGCTGTAAGATTATTACTTCTAATTTTCCCAATAATCTGGAAATTGTGGACAGTAATGACTATATCATAAATCCGAAATCTATTAAAGAGTTAAAAAATGCTATATTAGTAGAATATAACAAATTCAAAGGAGAAAAAAATGACGTTTAAAGATAGTAAAAAAGTTAAGGATTATTTTAATGATTATGCTAAAAATTATGATAAACTTGCATTTAATGAAAGTTTGGGATTAAATTATGTTTCTGACTTTGAAATATCTAAATTATATAAATATAAAGATTTGAAAATTTTAGATTTAGGTTTTGGGACTGGAAGAAACTCTTCAATTTTGGCAAAACAAGGATGTTTAATAAATGGAATTGATATTTCAGAAAAAATGATTGAAAGTGGAATAAAAAAAATACCTAAAAACAAAATTGGTAAAATAGTCGTATCCGATTTAAATAAAAAGTTGCCTTTTAAAGAGGGGTTTGACATGATTCTATGTTTTAGGGTATTAAAATATTTAAAAAACTGGGAAAATGTTTTTAAAGAATCTGCTAGACTTTTAAAAAAGAATGGAACTTTTGTTCTAGAGTTTTCTAATAAAACCTCCGTGCAAAGTTTTGGAGCGCCTTTTTCTCATTATTCTACTTTTTTTATAAATCAAATAAAGTTGATTGGTAAAAAATATAATTTTAAGGTAGACAATATTTATGGGGGATCAATTCTTCCTTTGCCTCTATATAGAAAAATAAAAACTGAAAGAGGTATTAGGATTATACACTTTTTTGAGCAAATGCTAAAGTTTTTTAAACCTACTTTTTCGCGAAACGTAATAATTGAATTTAAGAAGGTAATTTAGATTTATGGCAAAGTATAATGGATTTTTTAAAAGAATTGATTGGTATGTTGTTTTTCTCATTTTTTTGGCTATATTGACTCATATAGCATGGTTCAATCCAAAAAGTTTGTTGTTTTTCCTTGATTGGAAATATTTGCCTGATAGCACTGTAGGCGAATTTTTTTTAAATTTGTCTAGAACTATTTGGATCCATTCATATGGTCTTGGTTCGGCGAACATACAAAATTATATGTTTCCATTTTTTTATATTTGGGGTGTTATTGGAAGCTATTCATTAGGAATGAATTTAATATTTTTATGGCCAATCGCTATACTTTCAGTTTTATCTCCGTATTATTTATTAAAATATTTGAAGTTTGAAAAATCAGTTTGTTTTTTAGGATCTTTGATGTTTGCATTCAACACTTATTTAATTATGAGAACAAACGCTCATCTTACTATTGCTATGGTTAATGTGCTGACTCCTTTAATAATTCTTTTTTTCTTTAAAATAAAAGATGATTTTAATTTGAAAAATAGCTCAATCTTTATGTTTTTGTTTACTTTAGGAATAATTTATGAATTAAGAATTATGCTCATTGTTTCCTTTATTTTATTTATTGTTGGTTTGTTTATTTTTTGCGGTAACCTTAATAGGGGTTTAATAAAAAGAGGAATTATGCTAATTCTTTTATTTTTACTTTTGAATTCTTTTTGGATTTTGCCTACTGCTTTTTCTGATAAAACTCAAATTACTAGTGTGATAGATAGGAATTTATGGGGGCAAAATTTATTTGATTTACTTCATGCATTGGCATTATCAGAATATCATTGGTCAAGTGGAGAATATATTCAAGAATTTATCAAAACTCCTATAAAGATTTATCTGTGGTTAGTTCCAATTATTTCATTTTTAGGACTATTGTTTATAAAAAATGAAAAAGATCTAAAAAGAAAAAGAATCTTAATAGCTTTCTCTTTAGTTTTATTGATTGGACTTCTTCTCTCAAAATTTGTTTCGCCCCCTTTTCATAATTTATATAGTTTTTTGTTTAACAATCTTTTAGGTTTTAGTATATTCAGAGAACCGTCAAAATTCTATTTGATAGTTAGTATAGCATATTTGATATTATTTTCTTACTCTTTGCAGCATATGTCTAAATTTTTAAAGAAGAGCTATATCAACACAACTCTTTTTTTAATTATTTTCTTACTTTTATTGATTAACTCAATTCCGTTATTTACAAAAAATATTGGTGGATTATATGTTTCTCAAAATGAACCATCAGAATATAAATTATTATCTGAAAAGATGATTAATGATTCTGATTATCACTTTAGAACAATATGGGTGCCTTTTTATCATCAATTAGGGTATTTTAGTATTTACAGGCCTAAAATATCTTTGTGGGATGAATTAAATGACCCCAAATCTATTATTTATAATACGACTCAGATAAAACCTGGTATATCTAACTTTAAAAATGTTAAGTTATATTCAAACATATTTTTGAGTGATAATGGGCGTAGAATTCTCAATAACTTAAATGTAAAATACATAATTGTGCCTATGCAATTACCTGAATCTTTAGAAAAAATATTTCCTTATGCCGGAGACAGAAAAGAATACGTAAAAGAATTTGACAAAATAAGTTATTTAAAAAAGATTGATTTTGGAAATTTAACTATATATGAAAACCAAAACTATAAACCCCTAATCTTAATTTCAGAAAATCCTAATTTACTGAGCGATGATTCTGCATATCTAAATATAAACTTTGAGATAAAAAATCCCTCTAAATATTTATTAAAAATAGGTAATTTATCTGAAACAACTTATCTTCACTTTATGGAGAGTTATAACCCTGGTTGGCAGATAATATTCTTGAAATCTTATGCGCCTTTTTATAATAATGATATTCTTGATGAAACACATTATAAAAATGATATGTTGTTTAACTCATGGACAATAGATCCACAGTATATAAAAGATAACTATTCTGAGAAATACTACACAGAGAATCCTGACGGAAGTATAAATGTTGAAATGGTTTTATACTTCAAACCTCAATCCTACTTCTATCTCGGATTGCTGATTTCTGGAGTAACGCTACTGGGATGTGTGGGATATTTGGTGTGGGATTGGCTGACGAAACGGAGAAACAAAAGGTTTTAATACTGAAAAACCAGTAATACTATTGAAACATCAGTAGATAAGATGATAACCTCCTATTGGGATCGAGATTTAACGGAAGAAGAATACCATATACTTAGAGCTTTTTATCCTGAAGCCAGGGAAATGATGATTAAGGAAATACAAAAAAGATCAGGTTACTCATCATATGAGCGGGTAAATCACTATTTGGGTCAATTAGCTAAGAAAGGAATTCTTTTTGAAAAAAAGATGGGGCGGACTTTAGTTTATTCAGTAAAAGTGGAAACATGGTCTGCAAAAATGGGTTTTTATTTATATGCTGGAGACAGAGCCAAAGAATTCTGGCAAAAAAATAAAGATATATGTTCAGCTTTAAAGGAAATTCCTGAAGAGGAAACTGATATTGTGATGATTTTTGGAAGTTATTCTAAAGGCACTCAGAAAAAAGAGAGCGATATAGATTTGATTATAGTAACTTCTCAGAAAGAAAAAATTGAATCTTCTATAGCTTCAATAAAGAGAAGACATGGGTTAGATATTCAAGCTATTATTTTGCCAAAGCTTGAGTTTGCAAAAATAAAGAAAGAGAATGTTGAACTTTGGAATGATCTCTTAAATTATGGCGTAATATTTAAAGGACAAGAGCTATTCTATTATTATGCATATGCAGCCTAAATCAAAAGAAAATGGTCTTCCAAAAGGATTAACAAAAGATGATACTGTAAAGGTTTTATTCTCTAAGTATCTTGAAAAGGCTCTTAGAAATCTTGATCTGATGCAAATTATATCTCAATTAAGCACTAATAAAGAGGCGCAAAAAGCGCTGCAGCTTCCAGAGGATTATTCAAATGATGAGTGGATCATAATTATCAGTTATTATGCAATGTATGCTTCTGCTCTTGCTCTTCTAGCAAAGATAGGTTACAAGAGTGATGTCCACACATCTACAATCTGGGCGATAGAGAAATTTTTTGTTGAGAAGAAGATCATTGATTCTCAATATTTATCTATGCTTAGTCACGCCAAGAATCAGATTAGCAAACAAGATGTTGGTGCTTTATCTGAAGGCAAGGAAAATAGAGAGTTGGCTCAGTATAATGTAACTGTGGAAACAACTCATCTCCTTGCAGAAACAAGCAAGAAAAATGCGTATGCTTTCGTTCAGAAAGCCAGAAATATTATTGAATCCTGATGCATCTGATAAAAAATAATTTTGAGAATAAGGTTGCTTTTGGTCTAGAAATTTTATTTTTACTTGGGATTGCTGATTTCGGGGATGACGCTCTTGGGATGTGTGGGATATTTGTTATATACCAAGATGCTTGGACGAAGGCATCTTGGGTATCCAAAAGTCCCCGAGAGAAAATAATAAGGGGCTTTTTGATGATTGGAGGAAGGGTAGAAGAGAGAATGATAGTGCTAAACAATAACTTAAATTTGCTCTTTATGCTCTAATAGATACTCGTAGAATGGGATGATAGAAATATCTTTGAATTAATTTTGATTTTATGTTAGTTATAAATAACATATTTTTTACATTTGTGTTAGTTAAACATAACGTATGTTTGTAAGTGTTTCTTTTTTGGCAGTTTGATCATTGGAGAAAGAGGGGAAAGAGAGAAAGGCAGAAAAGCTTATATATGGCTTAAAACCATAATATTATGGTTAGATATGGTTAAAGAAATAATAGAGATATTAAAAATCTTGATAGGCAACAAGGAAGAAACTTTTAGTATACGAAAACTAGCTTTGCTTAGAAAAATAAATTATAAGTCTGCTTATAATGCTCTGAAAACTCTTGAGCAGGAGGGAATTATAGATCTAAAGAGAGTTGGGAATACGGTTATTTGTTCATTTAATAATAAATTCAATGACCTTGTCTTTAAGGCTGAATATTTAAGACGAGAAGATTTATTTAAAAAAAAGGAATTTTTAGTGATGTATGAGGATTTTGTCAAATTTCCTTTTGCTTTTATTGTTCTTTTATTTGGAAGTCAAGTTAAAGGTACAGCGAATAAACATTCAGATATAGACTTGTTGTTGATATGCGAAGAAGAAAATGTAAAAAAAGTTAGAGATAAACTAAGCCTATTACCTTACAAGACGCATTTAACACATATAAACTATGAAGGGTTCGCAAGAATGGTTAAGAGCAAAGAGTTTACAGTTGTTAGCGAAGCAGTTAAAAAGAATATTATCTTAGTCAGTATAGAGGAATATTATAGATTATTAAAAAATGCTTAGTAAAGAGAGGATAAAGGAAGCTGAGACAAATGTTAAGTCTTATTTGAGCGAAGGATTGATTAAAAAAGAATCTGTAAATGCTGATGTTTTAAGAGTTTTCTTAAGAAATGCAGAGGAAAGCATTGCTTCTGGGGAAAAGTTGAGTTCTGAAGGCACTTCTGATTTATGGGTAATTGTTTGTTCTTATTATTCTATGTTTTACATTGCTAATGCTGTTCTTCGCAAGTTAGGTTATAAAGTTGGAGAAAAAATTGGACATAAAGTAACTGCTGATGCTTTGATTGTTTATGTGCGGGGAAAATTAAAAGAATCTCTTCTTGAAGAATATGAAGAGACAAAAAATGAAGCTCTAGCTTTGGCTGGGATGAAAGCGGACTCTTTGATTGAATCCTTTGATTTTGAGAAAAATAAGAGGGGCAGTATTCAGTATGGAACGGATGATTTTGAGAAAGAATCAAAAGCTAAAACTTCATTACAAAGGGCTAAAACTTTTTTTCAAGAAATGAAGAAATTTCTTATAGAAATAGATGGAAGAACTAGATAAATTTTTTATTTGTTTGAGTTATTAATTTTTAGAATGATTCTGTTAGGCGGTGTGGGATATTTAGTTTATGGTTGGCGGAAGAGGGGAAAGGTGAAAAGGGAGAAAGGTTTAAATAAGCAGTTACCTATTGGGTAACTATGTATAATGAGATACCAAACTATGGATTAAGAGCCTATGCTTTGTTTTTCTCAAAGCATAGTTTACAAGAAGAATTTGGCCAGTCAGACTTGGACTGGATAGTAGGACAAAGCATGAAAAAGAAAATATTTTCTTTATTAGTTAATAATGGATGGATTAAGAAAGTTTCTTCTAATTCTTATAAGTGTGTAAATCCTGAAACGATATTGAAAGGGTTGTTGGATTTTAAAGTTCCTCAAATAATTAAAGAGTCTAAGAAACCCTACGCTTTTACTGGATTATCTGCTATTGAAATTTGGTCTGATTACTCATATGTTCAAAGAGGACGAGAAAAATCACCTTATTACATTAAAGTTTTAAAGAGGGATTTGATATATTGGAAATCTTTCTTTAATAGATATAGAGTTCCTAATTACATTAAAAATGGTTCAACTATTGGAGAATTTGTCATATTAATACCTGTTGAAAAATTGGATTCTACAGAAAAAGATGCAATGCCTGTTGATACATTACAAGAAACTCAGAAAATGGCAAAAGGAAATAGTTTTTATGCTTACCCTTATAATTACATGAAGGAGAAATATGAAACAGTTACAGCTTAGGGAAAAGGAGATTTTTGAGACTTTAAAAAAGATCAGAATGGATAATTTTGTTTTGATTGGAGGATATGCTGTTAATGCTTATACTTTGCCTAGGTTTTCTGTTGATTGTGATATAGTTATAAAAGATAGAAAAGAACTAGAAAAAATTGAGAAATCTCTTTTTGAATTAGGGTATAATAAAAATCCCAATCACAGCACGCTGTGGGGTATTTTTAAGCCTCAAACTGAGACTGGCCGCAGTAAACTGCGGAGCATTGGACTCAGTTCGAGCAATAAAGAGAAGAACTATTCTGACGAAGTTCCATATAGTGGTAATTTTGAAAGGTATGAGAAAGACTTAGAACAAAACTTTAAGGTAAGTGTTGACATTCTTATAGGAGAAGTTCTTGATAGAGAAACAAAAGCTAAATTTTCTGCTGATTGGGTTTTTAATAATTCTGCTTTACGAAATTTACAAGGCAAGACGATAAGTGAACAGCTTGAAGTAAAAATTGTTAATCTTGATGCTTTATTTACGATGAAATTAATCAGCTGCAGGCAAACAGATATTCGAGATATCTTTCTCTTAATTAATTCTGTAAAAGATAAGAAATGGATAAAACGAGAAGTTTCTGAAAGATGCAACTTGAAAGATAGATTATCAAAGGCGTTAAGCAAAATAAACTCTAAACAATTCAAAGATGAATTGCAAGGAGTTTTTGGGATGGTTGATGATAAATTATTTGAAAGAAACAAGAAATTAATTTTAGAATTAGAAAAATGAATTAATGATGAGAGAATAAAAGAAGCTGAGACGCACAGCAATCAAGTGCTTATTAATTATAGGATCTTTCTCTTTTGTCTACATTGAAAATAACTATCTCACCTTTTTCTTTGAGTACGATATATTGAATTCTATATTTTCCGACTCTAACTCTGAATGATTTCTCTTTCTTTCCTAAAACTTGCTCAACACCTTTTGGAAAAGGATTAAGTTTTAATTCGTCAAGTTTGTCCTAGATCCTTAATCTCAATTCTTTATCAAGACTCTTTAGAAAGTTTTGTGGTTGAGAGCCAAGGGAGATTGAATGCATTTAATCTCCTAATTCTTTCTTAAAATCTTCAAGTGAAATAGTTTTTCCTTTTTTGTGTGCTTCTAATGTCTCTTCCAGCTGAACTTCTTCTAGCGGTGTAAGGAACATGTCTTCTTTTGCCATATGGTTTTTAATAAATTCAACTTCTCTTTTTAATGAAACAATTATGTTGTACATTTTCTGCATAGTTATATTTTCACTTTCCATAAAAATACAAATTTTTATACTTTAAATAATTATCTTTTCATTGGGCTGTATTTGGTATACGATTGGAGAAAGAGAAAAGATCACAGGCTTTAAAAAGTTCTGAATTGATTTAGTTTTGTATGAAGTTCAAAATAGGTGTGATTGTTTTTATTGTTTTAGTTTTGGCTTTTGCAGTGTTTTTATTTGCAAGAACTTCTTATTTCTCTAGTTTGATTACTGGAAATTATAATGCTGCATTTAAATATAGACTTGACAGTGGGGGAGGAGGTGGCGGTGGAGCTTGTCAGTTTCAAGTTTATTGTAAAAATTCTTTTGTTGTGACAGTTGCTCAAACCGATTGCAGATTGATTGATTATCCCTGTGCTTCTGGGAAAGTATGTGTTGGAGGGGCTTGCGTTTTAAGTGATGAAGATGGGGACGGTCTTTCTAATGATTTTGAAGTTCAACATGGTTTGAATAGATCTTCTGTCGATAGTGATAAAGATGGATTTCCTGATGGACAGGAAGATCCTGATTTAGACAGGTTTAGTACTTTACAGGAATTGAGTGTTGGAACTGATCCTTTTAACGCTATTAGTCGGCCTTCTATATGGGATAGACCAAGAGTAATAGTGCATGCAGGAGATTATATTGATACTGCGAATATGAGCGACCCTCTTAAGTGGGATGAATATGTTAATGCTAGTTTGAGACTTGCTGAATTAGGTTTTACTCATGCAGGTTTAGAAATTTGGTCTAAAGATTTGAATCCAGTGGTTACTAGGAATAGGTTAGCTGAATTAAGAAGTAAGGGGTTGAAGATAGCAGTTAATGATATTCCACTTAAAGAAACTATAGATAAACCTTACAAATTAGATTTGAACAATCATACAACTAACGGAGAGAATTTGAAATATTTCGGCGCTTATGGATTTAATTCAAGTGATTGTAGTGCTTGTAATTGTACTAAATTCCCATATAGAAGTTCTGCGGATCCTGGATATAATGGGAGTGTTTGGCAGGAAGAGTTGAATTTGATAAAAGGAATTGTTGAAATCTCAGATTTTCAACAAGGAGATTTGATTACACTTGACCAAGAAATTTGGGGACCTTTTACATCTGATGTTACACGCTGCTACCCAAATGCTTTCAATGATGGTGGAAGATATAGTGGAAGTCAAAACGAGAAACTTGCTAAATATCACATTAATTGGGAACAAAGAGGAATGGAGATAAGGAAAATTGTTAAGAATACAACAACTCCTCCTTTTATGCTATTTTATAATGAGGGTTTGCCTTCAATTAATGATTTAAGAGGAACGAGTATGCCTTTTGGAACTGGGGATTCTTTTAACCCAGCATTTTATAGGATTCCTAATTTGGGCGCTTTGAAATTGGACTTAGGATTGACATGTAATAACAATTATGCTGCTTTTAATTGCTCTAGAAAGAATGAGAGAAATTTCTCGGATGGTTATGTTTGGACTAGCATTACGCATGTTAAAAGAAATGGAATTTATTTGGAAGAGCCTTTGGATTTGAAAGTTGTGCAAACTGCTGGGAAACTTCTTTATGATGAAGGAGTTAAAGGAATAGTTATTTGGCCTGGAATTGATATTTTTAAAATACGTGGTGAATATATGTCTGATCCTAATTTCTATAAACAGTCAAAGGCATTGATAGATGGATTTAACGGTTTGAGTCCTGGGAATCTGACAGAGATTTGTGGTGATGACATAGATAATGATGCTGATACTTTTTGTGATGAGCCTGCTGCTGGTTGTATTGGTATTGCGGATTGTGATGGATTAAATGAAGTTTGGGAATTAACACATGGTTTGAATCCTAGTAGTAGAGATAGTGATGGTAATTACCTTTCTGATGGATTTGAAGATCCTGATCAAGATTTCCTTTTGAATTTGTATGAACTAAGAGCTGGGACAAACGCTGATAATGAGGATACAGATTACGATGGAGTTCTTGATGGAAAAGATAATTGTCCTTTAGTTCCTAATCCTCAACAGGATGTGTGTTAAATATGAAAAATAGAATAAAAAATAAAAATCCCAAACACAGCAAGCTGTGGGGTATTTTTAAGCCTCAAACTGAGACTGGTCGTAGCAAGCTGCCGAGTATTGAACTCAGTTCGAGCAATAAAAATTTACAATACGGGGTGTTATCAATAGTTTTAATTTTATTTGTTGGATCTTTGTTTTTGTTATTTTCTGGGCCAGTTAGTTTTTGGCAGGCTGTATTTATTTTTGCAATTTTAATTTTAATTGCAATTAGTGGAATTATAAGTTATAATTATAAAAGCAAAATAAAACTAGAGAAGGTCTACAAGATTAATTTGTATATTTTCTTGTGTTTGTTAATTGTAAGTGTTGTAGAAATGTTAGTTAATGGGATGAATTATGTTTCTTTGTTAACTGGAATTTTGAGTGTTTTGCTTTTGATTTATTATATATTTAAGGTAAAGAGATGAATTAGATATTTGTTTTGGTTATGTTTAAAGACAAGAATATTTTAATATGGATTGCTTTGGATTGAGTGATGAAGAGATTTAGAGAGGAATATTTTGAATATCTTGGGGTTGTTGCTTTGTGGATTTTGATATTTGGAAAGAATGTTTTTTCTAACTTGTTTTTTGTTGATTATGTTCCTGCTAGAGCAGGATATTTGGAGAATATGCTTGTGGCTGGTGATTTTACAGGTTCAATAAATGTAGTTAATCTCTTAAGAGAATTATTTGGAATTATTGGGATTGAGAGGCTGTTTTTTAGTTTCATGATACTTTTTGGAATGCTTGTTTCTTATTATTTCATTTCTGCATTGATAAAGAGATTTCCTAAATCTCTAATCGCCAAATTGGACGACGCAGCAGAGCTGCGAGGTATTAAACCCAATTTGTTAATAAAAGGAAAAAAGAGAATGTTGTTTGCTCTTATCTTTTTCTTTAACCCGTTTGTTTACACAAGACTAATGATAGGGCAACTGGGGATCTTGATTGCCTACTTCTTGATGCCTATGTTTTTGTATTATTTGTTTAAGATGTTTGAAGAAGATATGGATTACAAGAGTGTTTTGAAAGTTGCTGTTTCTATTAGTTTGATAGGGCAGACAACGGCTCATTTTTTTGTTCTTTGCTTTTTGATGTTCTTTCTTGGTATTTTTTGGTTTTATCAAAAGGAGAAGGGCAATGCCAGATATTTGAAAATTCTTGGTGTGTTTCTTTTACTAATTTTCTTATTAAATTTACATTGGATTCAGGGATTGTTTTCTGGAGGGATTTTGGGAGAGATAAATGAAGATCATGAAGACTTCTTTTCTCCAAAACAGAGCTTGGGAGTTTCAGCTTTTGCCAAAGTAATTGGAATGTGGGGATTTTGGAGGGAGGCGGCTTATGAAAGTTCTTATAAATTAATGCCTCTTGGTTTGTGGTACTTTCTCTTGGCTTTGTTGTTTAGTCTTTTGTTGATGGGGTATTATAGTGATAATAAGGATAAAAAGTCAAAATTTTTCTATAGTTTATTTTGGATTGGTTTAATACTTGGGGTTGGTATAAGTCACCCTTATACTGGAAAGATATTCAGAATACTGTTTGAAAATGTTCCTCTGTTTAATGGTTTTAGAGATAGTCATAAGTTTGTTGCTTTTATTGCTTTGGCTTACGCTTATTTTATTCCAATTGCTGTTGAGAAGATAAATGAAAAATTAATTAGGAAGAGAGGAAAGATTTTTGCACTTGTTTTTACTATTTTGGTTGTTTTGTTGGTTATCGGCAGCAGTTTTGTGCTTATTGGATTACATGGACAAGTGAAGAATACGGAATATCCAGAAAGTTATTTCGCTTTAAACGAATTTCTTAATGGTTTAGATTTACAGGGAAAACTAATCTATTTGCCTTGGGAGTCTTACCTAAGTTATAATTGGACTAGAGAAGCGTCTTCTGATGGAAGAATAGCTGTTTTTGCTAATGAATTTATGGATAAAGAAGTAATTGAGGGACCGGATGAATATGGAGGGAATAACGATTTTAGAAGAGAAGTTTCTGGATGTTTGGAAATTAAAAATAAGAGTTGTTTAAAGGAAATTGGAGTTGAATATGTTTTAGAAGATAAATGCGCTGTTTATTCTGAAAGATATGATTGGTTTGAGGGAGAGAGGAAATTTGAGAGTGAGTGTGTCGATGTTTATTATATAGGTGGAGTTGCTGAGAAAAAGGAAATCCCTGGGAGATTTTTAATTAGTTTGTTTGTTTCTGTTTCAGCTTTTGTTTATTCCATATTTGTTATTTTGAGAAGAGGGTTTTAGAAATTATATAGATTATTAAAACTTAAGGAATTTTCTGTTTTTTTAAAATGTTCTATAATTTGTAAAATTACCCCTACAACAAGAAAATAGTAGACATAGACTGCGATTGTTTCTGCTATTGCTTGTTGTTTGAATAGCAGTAAAAAAGGAAGTGTTATGAGTAAAAGTAGTGCAGGGAATATAAGAAATCGTGAATCAATCTTAACTAAATAGAAAATTATTGATATTAGAATAAAACCCAAAAAAGCCCATTCTAGCGAATAAAATCTTTCGCCTAGGAGCATGTTTATTATGATAGTTATATAGCAGAATAACAGGATAATTTGAGGTTTAAAGTGTTTTTTGCTTTTTTCTGGATAATTGATTTTTGTTTGCTTCTGAAACGAAGGAGTTTGATTTATTTTTGATTCTGACTTACTTATTGGATAACTTTCTTTTTTTGATTTCCATTCTTTGAATTTGCTTTCCCAATCGTCTTTGTACATTTTTATCTCCCGATTTTAGTTAGATAGAGTGTTTATAATGGTTATGTCAAGATTGCTGATTATACATTTTTTCGAGATTAAAGAAAAGGATTAAGACTTTTTATCTATTGAATACTTGCCGAAGCCCAGAGCAGTTAGTGCAATTAGAGCTATTAATATTAAAAGATCTCTTTCGGAAGAGGCAGTTATGCCTCTTTTTAATTGAACTCCGAATAGAGCTACAGCGATTATTACAACTAAAGGATAAATTGTATATGGAGAACCATAACCTAAAATTAGGAGAAGACCGCAACCAACTTCAAATATTCCAACTACTAAACCCATGAAACTTGGAAGACCAAGAAGAGAAGGCATTGAAAAGATTTTTGGAAAGCCGTGATATATGAATATTAGGCCTATTAGAGATCTTAATAAGAGAAGTGCTAAACCAACTGACTTGTCTGTTTTTTTGAATTTCATATATCTAGGCTAAATAATAGGTTTATAATTTTTTAGTTTTTTGCAGACATATAACTTTAAAAAGGTTTTTTTAATATCTCTCGAATGTCAAGACGACCTGTTCCTGAAGATAAATTAACTGAAATGAAAAGGCTTTATGATAAAGGAGAGTTAAGCATTGGGGAAATAGCTATGGAAGTTAATATTCCCAGGAGAACTGCTGTTGCTTATGTACACGCTTGGAATAATAATTTTGACTCTCCCTTTGGATATAATGTTTCTATGTTAACGGCTAGGGGAAAAGATCCTACCGAATATTGCAATGGGATTAGAGAATCGAATAGAAACAAGCCTGAAAATCAAATTTTTGCAGGATATATTATTGCAGGGATAAACTGTTCAGGCGAATCAAGAAAGGATCTTGCTTTTAAAATTGGCTGCGGTACGGATGCTCTTCGATTGTGGTCTCATGGTTCAGCTGTTCCAAAAGGTGAAAAACTGAGGAAAGTATGTGAAGTCTTAGACCTTCCTTATGATTGGATGAAAGGTCTTGTAGAAAGAAAGAAAGGGAAAAAGAGAGATAGAAGAAGAGTTGAAATGTTTGAAACTTTAAGTGGCTAATTATCTTTTATGTTTTTCTGCTAGTCTTTGGATGTTTCTCATGTATTCTTCATCTGGTTTTTCTATTTGTTCGCTCTTTTTCCAGTATTTCTTATCTGTGTAAATTAAGGGATTGTCAGAAGAAAGGGGATACAATTCTAGTATTTCTCCTAGAAATAGTATGTGACTTCCCAATTCAATATTTTCTATTAATTTACATTCTGCTTGTAGGGCTCCATGATCTAACATTAATACATCGATATTTTTTGCTTCTATGAATTTGAAATTGAGTTCTTTTAATATGGAGATTTTATCAAAATCTTGTCCGTGATAATTACCAGCTATACTTGCTACGATGTTTTGATCTTCTGCTGCTATGTTTACTCCAAATTCCTTTGTTTTTAGAATATTTTCTCTGGTTATTTTGTTTTTTCCGATTAAAACTGCTATTCTTCCCGGAGAGTAAGAGACGTGATATGTCCATTCTGCAGCCATTATATTATCTCCTTTTGGTCCTTTTGAGGTTATAAGACCGACATTTGTTACAAATTTATTTTTTCTTAAATCTCCCCAAGCTAAGTCTATCATAGTTGTTTAACAATTTGGACTATTTAAACTATCGTGTGTACGATATATTTACAAACAACTTCTGTATTTTAGCATACTTCTATATTTCAATAGAAGAGAAGCTTTTGATTTATGGATGGTTACTTTCAGATCTCCATTGGAATTTGCTGACTTTGCTGCCTGACATGGATTGCTAATTAGCGAAACAGCGTATTTTTCTGGAAGATTTACAGTTATATCTGGGTCTGAGGGAGAGCCAGAGACAAGAGAGGATTTTTTTATTGTGAATGCTTTGTTTCCAATTAATAGTTTTATAGAGGCTTTTTCTGGAAGGTCTTTTAGTATATTTGAGCTGGATAGAGATGAGATATCAGTGTTTATTTTGGAAGGAGATTTCATTTTAGGGGTGAGTTGATTGTTATTTTCTGCAATAATTTCTTTATTTTTTTCATCATCATGATTTATTGTGGATCCAACCAATGGAAATGGCGAATTTGGAAAATTATGGAAACGCAGGATACCTAGTGTTAAAAAAATACATGCGATTAAAAAAAGAGAAAATTTTAATTTTGCCGTCGGCTTTTTAAAATTTAATCTTTTTATTTTCATGTTTTTTCCAAGTGTTTCATGTTTAAAAAGTTAATTGTCGACGGAGTTTTTATCGGTACAAAGTGGTAAAACATATTTATATATAAGTGCCTCTTAAAAAACGTATAAAAGAGTTTGATAAGGTTAAAATGAGGCGCAAAAACATAATATTTTCTTCAGTGCTTACAGTTATTGCTGTCTCCCTTTTAATAATGCTTGGTCCTGCAAATGCTTTTGTTTTAAGTTTGAATCTTATGAATGGAGGAGTTTTTGTTCAGGGAGAGAAAGTTGAATATAAAGTTTCTGCTCAGATTGAAAATGGAGAAGTGAAAGATATACAGAGCTTCAGACTGTTTTTTGATGGTCCTGAATCTTTTAGTTGTGAGTTTTTACCAAATGGCACTTTGGTTAGTTTTTGTCCGTTTCTTTCAATAAAACAGACTGAGAATGCTCCTTCAGGATTTGAGTCTGGTTATGGTTATGGTTTTTTAGAGGGTAAACTAGAGTATGATATTATATTGGATACTACTTCTTTTGATCTTGGCAGATATGAGTCTAAACTTTTCGTTACTATAGATGAAAATGAAATGCAGAGTGATGTGGCAAGAATAATCAATATTGCAGAAGGAGACTTATTGAATAGTTGTTCGATAAGAGCTAAAGATGGAATTGTCGACTTTAATGGTGTTTCTATTAGCTCCAAAAATAGATTGAGTTTGTTTGTTCCAACTTCTGATGCAAGTAAGGGGCATGGTTCTTTAACCGCTCAAAATAGAAGAGATAGGATAAGTTACACTTTCAAGGTTGATAAAGCTAGAAGAGTTGAGGGTGGGAAGATGGTCTTTAATATTTCTGGAATTTTGAGAAGAGGAGTCAATAAGACTGCTGGAACGGAAGAGAAGGCAGAGATAATATTTGATTCAAATAATTTCGAGTTGAAAATAGATGGAATGGTGCTTGATGCTAAAGATATGGATGTTTATTTTGTTAAGTGTTGATTAGGGAACTGTTTATTAAGAGTCTTTATGTTTTGCTTTTAGCACTTTTATTTCAAAGAAAGAGGATTAGAGAAGTGTTTAAAGTAGCTTGTTGGAGCAAATCACATAAATCATTAAATACCTTTTTTATTTGTGAAAAATAGAGGATAAATGGAAAGACAAATTGGTATTCTTGGTGCTCCTTCGATACTTGGACTAAGACCTACAGGTGTTGAAGAAATGCCTCGAGCTTTGAGACAAAAGAATTTGGCAGCAAGATTGGGATCTACTGATTACGGAGATGTTGAATCGTTGGGCTATGAGAGAGTTAGAGATGGTTTTACTGGTGCATTAAATTCCAGAAGCGTAAGAGAATATTCTATTAGACTTGCGGGAAGAGTGGATTCTATGTTGGTTGATAATGTTTTTCCTTTAGTTTTAGGAGGAGATTGCAGTATTGTTTTGGGAAATTTATTGGCTCTACGTAGAAGAGGAAGGTATGGGTTGGCTTACGTTGATGGTCATTCTGATTTTTATCTTCCAGAAAATTCTAAAACAGGGGAAGTTGCAGAAATGACTTTGGCAGTTGCTGTTGGTTTAGGTCCAGGTATTTTATCTACCTTTGATGGGAGCAAGCCTTTGGTTAGGGAAGAAGATGTTGCTTTGTTTGGATATAGAGATCAAGATGAATCTATAAGAGAAGGCTGTAGGAATGTTAGAGAAAGTGTTAGCACTTCAAGTTTGAATTATTTAAAGAGAAAAGGAATTGTAACTGAGGCTAATAGAGTTGTTGAAAGGTTTTCTTCTAGCGATTTGAATGGTTTTTGGTTACATTTAGATGCAGATGTTTTAAATCCAGAAATTATGCCTGCTGTTGATTACATTCTTCCGGATGGTTTTAATTATAACGAGTTGAGAGAAACATTGAGGACTTTTCTTTCTTCTCCAAAATGTGTTGGAATGGATGTTACGATATTTAATCCAAGAATGGATCCTAGTGGGGAAATAGCTGGAGAATTTAGTGATTGTATTGTTGAGGGTTTTGAGAATAAATAGTTGTATTTAGGTCTTTTTTTGCTTTTGAAGAGCTCCTAAGGAAAAATTTAAAGTCAGTATTAATAAACTCGCTGTAGATAAGGCATACAGCCCAGAAGCGTTTGCTTCATCTTTTCTTCTGTTAATTTCTTGCTTTAAATCTTCATTAGAATCTAATCTTTCTTTTAGACCTGCTAATCTATCATACTCTTTTAGTTTTCCTCCAATTTCACTTTTTACATTAGAAGAATACTCTGGAATGGAAAGTCTTAACTTGTCTATCTCTGGAATTGTTGACAATTCGTTATACAGTCTTCTTTCTTCCATCACAGTTTCGTTGTAAAACATAACGGCTTCATCTAACCTATTTTCTTTTGCTGAATCTTTATAGTGCTCATATGTTTTATTGCCTAAAAAAACGGATGAAGATAAACCTAAAAGCGCTAATAATCCTGAATACTTTCTTCTCATTATAGGGTTGGTTTTTAATATTATTTAATCATTTGTTTTATTGATTATACATTCTTATTGAAATTGTAGTAGATAATTGTTTCCGATTTTCATATAAAACTTTATAAATTATGTTTTGATTTATCTTTTATGTTTGCCTGTCCTACAAATGATTGCCATAATGAGTTGACTAGAAAAAGGAATGAAACTTATTTCTGCTCTGGATGTGAAACAACTTACTTTCCTGATGGGGCAAATAGAGAAGTAATTAATTTGTTCCCTAGCCTGAGGGAAAGAATTGCAAAGCCTCAAGATTTTGATGTAGCTCCTGTTACTTTTAGGAGTTTTGAGATAAGCAGAGGTCATTTGAGAGGTTTGTTAGCTTCTTCTTCTGATTCTGATTTGAGAAGAGCTGCGGAAATTATTAGCGATTTGACAAGCAGCGTTAAGGGGAGAAGCGATGTTGAGAATACAGTGAATAATTTAGTTGGGGCTTATGACAAGGCGTATAGAACTTATTCTCATTTACTTGGATCTTCTGCACATAATTTAACGCAAGCTGTTACTTTGGCTCGTTACGAGGCTGAGACTGAAATTGCTAGAAGCTATAGCGGGACTTTTGTTTTACCTGATGCAGTAATGGAGCAGATACCTGAAGGTTCTAGAGTTTTGGAAATTGCTATGGCTGGAGGAGAAAACATAAGCGCAATAAGAGAAAAGAGGAATCTTGAGCAGGCAGTTGGGTGTGATTTCGCTTTCGGCTTTGTTCATAGAGCTAGGGGTTTTGATCCTGAGTTAATCGCTCTCAGGGCAGACGCTCAAAATCTTCCTTTTCAGACTAACTATTTTGATGTTGTGGTGATGTTAAATGCACTAGACAGAATTCCTCAACAAAGCAGGGCATTAAGAGAAATAGGAAGAGTTTGCAAAGAAAGTGATTCGGTTGTTATATTGGGTAACTGTAACCCTTTACAATATGAGAAAGAAGTGGGCGGTGGAGTTAATCTTGTTTATGTTCCTGGGAAAGATAGAGTTGGGAGTGTTAAACAGGCTGTTAAGAAAGCGGGTTTCTCTGAAGATTTTTCTTTGCAAAAACAAACATGGAATATAACTACCGTTGAAGATGGTAGAGAAACTTTGTATGTTGACATTTCTGTTGGGAAGAGATGAAAATAGTTCCTACTTTTTTTTGATGAAAAAACTGCCTAAAAAATTAAATACTCGCATTATGATAAAATCTTGGTACTAAAATGAAGGGGAATAGAAAGTTTGGAGTTGTAGCAGGTTGTTTTTTTCTTTTTTGTTTGATCCTAGTTCTACAAGGAGCGATGGCTTTTTCTTTTGACTTTAATTTTGACAATCCGGATGTAGTTCTTTACGATAATGTTTCTTTTCAAGCCATTGTAAATATAGATTCTGGAGAGAGACTACCTGTTGATTTCATAGATGCTGTTTTCTCAGGACCAACGAATTTGAAGTGCTCTTTTAATTCTCAAGGGAATCCTATAAATGGTTGTTCTGGGGTCAATGTATTTTTGATTGAAAATTCTAGCCATACTAGCGGTAGTTTAGAGGGGATTTATTTAGGAAATAATTATAATTTTGGAAATGGCTTTGGATATGAAGGACAGGGGAAACTTAGATACGGCCTTAAATTTAATAGCACTTTGCTTGGTGAGGGAATTTATACGACAAAATTAGTCTTTTTTATTTCTGGTCAAAACTTTACTTTGCCTGGAGAAAATTTAACAATTTATAGGCCTATTGTAATAACTTCTGGAAATGAGTCTGATTCTTGTGTTTTGGAAGGACAGAGTTTTGTTATTAGTGCGAATATTAAAGGAAGTTTAAGTGAAGTTTACGCTACTACTGAAATAAATGGGACAACAAAAACGACTTTGATTCCTAATACTGGAGAGGGAAATTATAGTTATTTTGTAAACGGTTCTGAGGTTAAAGCAGGAAATATGCGCTGGAGATTTTCTGCCAGAGATATTAAACAGGATCTTACTTCTGGGAACTTTAATAATTTTTATATAAATCATAGAACTATTCTTGATTATAATCCTGCGAACCCAGATGGTTTAAATGGATGGTATATGGCTGAACCTATTTTTACTTTGATAAATCCTGATACCTCTGATTTTATTTACAAATGGAATGGAGAAGAATATGGTTACACTGGGCCTTTTGGTTTGGAAGGCGCTCCGAACCAAGGTAATGTTACTGGCGGAATACTTGTTTTGAAATATCAAAGTGATTTGTGTTCTGAACCTTTTCAAGAGTTTCTTGGCAAATTTGATTTTAAAAATCCCATAATTAAGAATTTAGACCCTCAGGAGAATGAAACTATTTTTACTTCTAGGCCTTTAATTCAAGCATTATTGGAGGAAACTTACCAGAGCAACTCTGGAATTGATAAGTCAAAAGTTGTTGTTTTACTAGATGGAAATGTTGTTAATGCAAATATTACTAATTCTGGCAGTTTGGATGCTGTTGTTAGATTTAATGTTTCAAATGGTTTAAGTGCAGGTGAACATGAAGTTGAGATTAATGCTAGTGATAAGGCTGGTAGAACAAGCAATAAAAAATGGAAGTTTTATGTTGGCGATATTATTCCTTTGAATTTGACTATATTTAGTCCGATGGAAAAGGTTTACGATAGTAGAAGGATTCAGCTGAACATAACAACTAGTCAACTGGCTTCTGAGATAGGTTTTATTAATCATAATGATAGAGTTCCTAAATTTAGAAAACTTTGTTTAGATTGTGATGAATATGGAAATAGTAGAAGAAAGTATTTGAGTTTGAGTGAGGGAGAAAATAGAATTGATGTAATCGCTTCTTCAAATTCTGGCGAATCTGTGGCTAAGAGTATATTTTTGATAGTTGACTCTAGGGCGCCAGTTATATCTTCAACAAAACCAAGAAAGGGTTTTTCTTTAGGGACTTTCGAGGTTGAATTTAGAGAGCAGAATCCTAGAGAACTTATTTTACATTACGGCAATAGTCTCTCTGGTTTTAGAGAGAGTGAATTTAATTTCAGTCAGTGTTCAAAGGAACGAGAAGTATATGATTGTTCAGGAGAAGTTAATTTGAGTGATTATGATGGAGAGAAAATAGTTTATTCTTTTGTCTTGAACGATGTTTCTAATAAGACTGCGAACAGCAAGGAAATAACTCTTGATGTTGATTTTACATCTCCTTTAATAATTAGTTATGACATAGATGTTACAGGAAGATATTTGCAATTGTTTTCAAGAATAGATGAATTAAACTTTGATCAAGTAAGGTATATAGATCATTTTGAATTGAGTCCGAGATATAGAAAATTGTGTTCAAAATTGGATAATGGCATATGCAATAAGACACAGAGATTTTCTCTAGGAGATCATAATATTACTATAGAAGCTTTGGACAAGGCAGGGAATAAGGCTGTGATTGTTGATGGCTTTGGATTTAGTATTTAGTTTTTGAATAAAAATCCCAACCACAGCAAGCTGTGAGGTATTTTTAAGCCTCAAACTGAGACTGGTCGTAGCAATAGTGGAGCATTAAACTCAGTTCGAGCAGTGAAGAAATCTTTTTAAACAGTTTAATTGATGAATAGTTATGGTTGATATGGATAAGGGGACTGAAAGAGATAGAATTGATGATAGAGCTGTAATTGTTGTTAGTAGAGAAAGATACGATTATTGTCAGTTTAAGGTTGATAGAGCTGAAGAGTTTCCAGATACTAATAGGGTGGTTTATCATGTAACTCCGATAGATAGAGAGATTCCTACAAAGAGACTTGTTTATGAAGTTCAGAGAAGAGATGGATCTGGAGGGGCTCTTGTTCCCTTCTTGGAAGGAGAGGTTGTAGGTATCCATGCTAGAAAAGAAGATGGATTTCCTGAGGAGATTGTTTTTGATTACCATAGTGAAGGTGTAGATTTTAAATAACTTCTAAATTCTTTCTTGATTTAAGAATCCACTTTCAAAAGATTTATTAAGTGACTATATTGGGAGTTGGAATGGAAAAGAAAAAGAATAAAGATATCGTTAAGATTTCCAAGAAGAATATTTATGCTGTAATTGGCGTTTTGATATTGATAGGCATTATTGTCTTTTGTGTATTTTATTATTATCCTAAAGTTCAGAAGGAAAATGGGATAGAGATATATAAGAAAGCTCTTTTTGACAGTGCTGTTTGTCAGTATAATTGTCCTCTTGAACAGCAAGTGTTTCAAAATAGAAGTCAATTACTTCCTACTAAAGAATGTGTGACTGCTTGTTTGAATGATCTTTCTGCAAAGAATTTGAGTTCAAAGATGTTTACAGATGCAGATTTACAGAATGATGACTTTATGAAAGATGTTGAAAAGACTGTTATTGGATGCAGATCGCAGGCTTTGAATGTTACGGATATTGATAGGAATGCAAAGTTTTTCGGCTGTATAGCTAATGATTTGAAAGTCTTTAAAGAAAAGTATAGTTATTTGAATTAGATTATTTTTTTATAGACTTGAGAATATAAAATAGAAAGTTTTAAAAGGTTGAAAATCATCCTCTTGCTAACATAATCCCGGGTGATCTTTCGGGTTGCCCGACGAAATATAATGGAAAAAGCAGTGTTCTTTATAGATGGTGGTTATTTATCTTTTGTTTCAAAGTATTTTGGCGGAGGTAGACCCTTAAGAAACAAAATAGAAAAGTTTGCTAAGAATGTAGCTAAAATTAAAGATTTGGAAGTTGAAGAAATTTATTTTTATACTGCTCCACCATATCAAAGCTCAATTCCTAATATTGAAGAAAATAAAAGACGTGCTAATTATGATAGATTTATTTTAAAACTTAGAGAGGTAAAATTAAAAATAAATATTAGAGAAGGAAGAGTTCAAAAGAGTGAGGGTGGATTTCAACAGAAAGGAGTTGATACTTTGCTTACAATGGATTTACTCAAGATTTCGCAAAAGAAAGAGATTAAGAATTTAATATTATTAACTTCGGATACTGATTTTGTGCCAATTATTCAGGAGATAAGGAAAGATTTTAATGTTAAAGTTGTTTTGACATATTTCACAGATAGAAAGAGAAACTCTGGTTTTTCCTTATCAAATCATCTATGGAATGTTTGTGATGATAAGATATTGATTAAAAGAGAATATTTTGAGTTTTGAGATTGTGAACTAATATCAAAAGATTTATTTGTTGATTATTTTTAAGAGTTTGAATTCTTCACATACTACTAAGATGTTGTTATTGAATTTTATATTTCTTCTTTTTAGTCTTTTTTCAAAAAATTTTCTATGCACTTTTCTCCAATGTGATAATGAACAATCTCTTTCTCCTTCTTTTTTAGCAAATGCTTTAGTTATCTTACTGAATGGTTTTATTCTTACTTTTGTTGTTATAATTAGGCATCTTTCAACTCCATTTGAATCTTGAATGATGTTTTTATCTCCTACTTTTGGAAGAGAGATATTTTTTCTTTCGTATGAATCGTGTAATGAAGATGTTGCTTTTTTCTTTTCAGATAGAACTAAATGAAGCAGAGAATCTGCCTCTTTTTTTGTATCTCCAAATTTCCATGAGGGAATTTTTTGCATTATTTATTTAAGAGAAGACGTTATAAAAATATTATCTTTAAACATTTGACGATTAAGTCTGAAATAAGACTGTGTAGCCAAGGGACATATGTCCTAGGGCTACCGAAAATTAGTTCTGTAAGA
>CAYITD010000010.1:0-33837 GCA_964366325.1 Candidatus Woesearchaeota archaeon
ACGAAGTGAGGAGTTGATGCGAAGCATCAACCCTTTAGGGCAGGGAGGATGTCACAAAGAAGGTTTATAAGAGTTATTTTAACTGGATATTTATGGATAACATAGATTTCAAAAGGATTTTTGTTTATTCTTTTTTACTAATTTTATTTTTATCTTTAGCTTATGCAAAAAATTCTACTATTAATCACGATAGTAAAGAGATATTTAAACAAAAGGACAATCTTAAATTTATTAAGGATAATTCTTCAATTTATATGAGCAGTTCCATAGGTGTAACTGCTTCTAGCGAGATAGAGATTGTTTGGCCAGAACCTGGTTATTATTATGTTGCTGATTATATGCAGTTGGAACTTAACACTAATAATCCCTCAGTTTGTAGTTATAGCTTGGATGGTTCAGCTTTCGAAACTATGGAGGAAACTGGCGGAACAAGTCATTACCATACAGTATTCCATCTTTCAGATAATATGAATAGTGATTTGCCTTATGTTGTAGACTTTAAGTGTATTGATGGAGGAGAATCAACCGCTGAAACATACTTTTGGATTAATACAACCGATATTGATAAATATTTTATCAGACATAATATTGAAGGCTGGGAGTATCATGGCTCTGATTTATCTTGGAGCGGTAATGAAGAGGGTGAGCTGGAAGATTACAGAGGATACTATTATTCTCAAGAAAAAGATCTTTACGCTGTTGCCTTGGTGTCTATTTTTGATAATGAAAATTCCGTTAAATTTTTTTTAGATAAGTATGTTTTAAATGATTCTCTTTATGCTATAAATAATAGTGTTATAGATGCAAACAATGTTGTTTATATTTTTGGAAATGGCTCCGCTCAATCAATAGTCTGGAATAGCGGAAACAAGTTTATATGGATTTCCTCTTTTAAAAATGAGTCTGTTCCAATTATATTGGGAGATGTTCCTTTAGAGATAATCTCTCTTTATTTGAATAAATATCCCAGTCAATTAAGGTATGGAGTTTGTGGAGATGGAAAAGTTGACATTATGAATTTAGAAGGAAAGAAAGAAGAGTGTGATTCAAATTATGAAGTTAAATCTTGTTCCTTTAATTTGGGGGTTTGTACAACTGGACAAAGCAAAAGAGAATGTTCTTCTGGTTGTATGTGGGAAGATTGGAGCCAATGCAGAGCGATCAACTCTTCTAATGAAATTTGCAACAACTTAGATGATGATTGTGATGGAGAAACTGATGAAGGAAACATTTGTATTAATGAAAACCCAGATCTAATTATTTATTCTCCTAATATTACAATATACAACAATACTAAAGTTCAGTTTAATATAACCTTAGGAAATAATTCAATTAATGAACTGTCTTACATAGACTGGAGTGAAAATAAGCCAAAATTTAATGTATTGTGTAAGAATTGTAATGAATATGGGCTTAGTAAGAAAAAAATAAAAACTTTCAAGGATGGAGAACACAATCTAACAATTAAGACAGTTAGAGACAGTCAAAAGATGGAAAGAAATGTATCTTTCTTTGTTGACAGTAAAAAGCCTCAAATATCAAAAATTGAGCCCAAACAGAATTATTTTAGCAATGGATCTGGCTTTTTAGTTAAATATACTGAAGATAATGTTGAGAATATTAGTTTAAACTTTAATGTTGATAATGTAAGCTTCACAAAAGAATGCAATTCTGGAAAGAATAAGGAATGTTTGTTTAATGTAGATCTTGGTAATTTTGATGGAGAAGAATTAGAATATTGGTTTGGGATCTTGGATATAGCTGGAAATATAGCTGAAAGCAAAAAGTTGAAGATAAAAGTTGACACAACTGCTCCTGTTATTAATCAATTTAATTACACTATGGTTGGAAAAAATGTTTTGTTTATGTTCAACATAACGGAGAAAAATTTTGAGAAAATTAGTTATATTGACTGGAACGATAAGAACCCAAAGGAAAAAACATTGTGTTCTAAATTAAAAAATGGGATGTGTATTATTAGAAAAACGCTTAATTCTGGAGAGCTTAATTTGACTATAAGTGTTTTAGATGAAGCTGGGAACTTTGTTAAAAAAAGGATTGGCGTATGTGAATGGCGTCCAACGGAGAATTATGGTCTTTGTGATGCTGTGCTAGGGTATTATTATAATGGACAAAGTTGTGTAGCCCTGAGTGGATGTATTAACCAAGATAATAAAATCCCCTTTATATCTCAAAATGAGTGTAATATTAAATGTTTGAGTTAAATTATACAAAAATGGAAGAAAAATTTTACGAAATTTCCCATGGTTGGGCGACTAAATATTTCTGGCTAGATCCAGATTGGAATGTTCAGAAGGGAGAAAACTCTGAAGAGCTTATCAAGAAAAAAGTTTGCGATTCTTTCATTCCAAAATCTGGGACTACCTCTGCAGATATATTAGGGAACTCTTTAGTGCTTAATATATATTCAGAAAATTTAGTTGAATTTTTAAATAAACATAATGCAGACCTAAAAACATTTCCTATTAAAATAGTTTTACCAGAAAAAGTAAAGAATAAAGAAATTCCAAATTATTATTACGTTGAGCCAAAATCATTTATTGATTCTATGAGAGATGGAAGTTATTTGAGCAAAAGTGAAAGAAAAAAGTTCCAAGAAAATTTGGATAAGTGGATAAGAAAAAAATATAAAATTTATTATGAAGGACATGAAGTGAGGAAGGATTTTTACAATTTATCCTCTTGGAATCAATCAGACTTTTTTGGGGCAAAATACACTAAGATGATTATTGTTACAGATAGACTAAAAAAGATTATAGAAGGAGCAAAACTAAAAAATATTAAATTCACGGAGTTAAAAATTTTGGAAAATGGAATATAAGTTAATAGCCAAGGAAATAAAAGACTTATCTTAAGCTTAAAAATAAGAGGTTTATCTAGTAAGAAAGATAGTAATTTTAAAGTAGTAATAAGGGAAAAGTTTAAATATGCTCTGATAACTCTTTTTTGTAAGATGATCAAGAGAAAGTTACTAATATTTTACGCGCTTCTTTTCACGCTGGGTTTTGCTAGTTTATCATCGGCTATTACAGCGAGCATAGGGAATTCAAGATTCATTATAAATTCGGAGGTTGGAGAAATTGTTGAGAAATATGTATTAGTTGGAAATGTCAATGATTTTCCTGTTAATATAAATGTAAGTGTTTCTGGAGACTTAGCAAACAACTTGATATTGAGTAAAAACCAATTCTCATTAATGGCTCATGAAGAGCGTAGAGTTTATTTTAATATTTCCGCAGATGAATCTGGAACAACTGAGACTAAAATAAAGTTCACTTATTCTGCTGAAGGAGAGGCAAGTATAAGCTTAGTGGCTACAGCTATTGTTATTGCTTCTGGACAAAGAGAAATTAATTTAGTTAGTAATTGCCAAGTCTTGAATAAAGAAGGAGCGCTTTATATATTACAAAATGATGTAATTACCTCTGAAGATTGGTGTTTTAGGATTTTCGCAAGAGATGTTACATTGGACTTAAATGGCTATAAAGTTACAGGAAATGGAGGCACTGGTGTTTTTAGCGATGGATTCGATTCAATAAATGTTTTCAATGGAACAATTGAAAAATTTCATTATGGATATTGGTTTAACAATGGCAATAATGTAGTGATTAAAAATGCAATAATCATTAACAGTTCTGGTGGAGGAATCTGGTTTAATCAAGGTGCTGACAATAGGATTGAAAATAGCATTATTGAGGGTAGTAGTTTTTCTGGAATTTTTTTAGATGGTGTTGATTCAACTATTATAAGAAACAATGAAATTAAAAATAATCTCGGTGAGGGTATTTCTTTAAGATTCGCAGATAAGAACATTATTGAAGGGAATTTTATTGAAGATAACAACCATAGCGGTATTTACCTATTATTGAGCGAAAGAAACGAAATCTCTCAAAACACTGTGCAGGACAACAATTTGGTTTTTATAATCTTGGAGAGATTGAATTAGATGGTTCACATGAAAATGTGTTAACTGAAAATTATGTTAGAAATGGAACCCAAGATGGGATTTATATACGAGATTCTAATGCCAATTCTATTATAGAAAATAATATTGAAAACAATGAAGATGTAGGAATCCATTTTGATGAAGCAAATAACAATATCATTGAAAATAATCTAATTAAAAATAATATATTGTATGGTATTAAATTAGATACGGGACATGAAAATATTATTATCAACAACTTGATTGAGAACAATGGAAAGGGACTTGCAATAAAGGAATATTCAGAGTCTAATATTGTAGAAATGAATGATTTTCTTGATAGTGGGAGAGAGGGGATACAACTTGAAGATTCGACACTTAACACAATAAGATTCAATACCATTCAAGATAATGAGGTAGGGATGCGTATCGAACAAAGTACATCTGGTAACACTATCTATCATAATCTATTTAATAACGAAGATAATGTAAAAATAGGTTCTGATGCGATAAATAATTGGAATGTGACTTCTAGGGGAAACTACTGGACAAATCCTGAAGGAACTGGCTTTTCAGAAGCTTGCATAGATTCTGATCTAAACGGAATTTGTGATCTACCTTATATGTTAGATGATTATAACATTGACTATTTGCCTTTGACATCCTTTGTAGAATCTGAAAAAAATGAAGACAACCTAATTATTAAAAATTTAAATGTAACTGCAGATAATATAACTAAAAACGACTTAATGGAGCATCAATTAATTCCTTTCAAAGTAAGAAGAGGTTCAGTTGTAAAATTTGAGTTTGAGGTTTTAAACAATAATACTAACGGATCAGCTATAATCGATGACTCTTTTATTCATCTTACCATAAATGATATTTACAATGAAAGCGATTTGCCTTTAAGTTTTTTTGCGTTTAGCGGTTTAGAGGCACAGAAAACAGCTAAATTTAACGTATTTGTTAACATACCAGATTATGCTGAGGAAGGAGAACACGTATTAAAAATAGAACTTATTGGTCAAGGAAGAGATGGTGTAATTTATACTGACGAAGTGAGCCTTTTTATGAATATACTAAATAGTGAAAGTGAAAACATTGCCACAATAAACACAAGTTTGGATTCTAATGAAAATATTCTTGCTGGAAAGGAATTTATAGTTGATGCCACGATAAAAAGCCTTAAGAATTCCACATCTAATTTCTTTATTCAAGCTTCAGAATACGAATCCTGGGGTGCTTTAAACTCTATTTCTCAGAGAATTTTTGACCTTGCTCCTGGAGAAAGTAAAAATATAACTTTCTCCTTTACTCCATATCAAGATGTTGTGGGTGAAAAATCTTTTATTATTGGAGTCCTTTCTGAGGGAGTATCTACAGAAAAACAAGTATTTTTGCAGGTTAATCAGCCTCAACCTGAAGTAAGAAGCTTTGTTTTAACAAAAACATCTGATTTGAGTCAAACTAAAAATGGAACTTTTAAAATAGAAAATGTAGGAGATGTTAGAGTTAGTTCGATAAAAATTTCTGATAATAATGCAAGATTGAAATTTGCTCCTGATTTTATAGATTATTTAGAAGCTGGGGAATCTAGGATGATTGATGTATCTTTAGCAGATTCTTCCAATTTGGATTTTGGAGACAATAGTTTTACCGTAAAGACTCAAGATGAAACAGGTGATATTACGAATAGTCTAATTTTTACGGTAAGAAAAACATTCTGTGAAACTGGTAAAATTGGGGATCTTAAAATTGACAATATAAAAATTAATAATTTAGATGGTAATGATGAAACATGGAAATTAACAGAAAACGTTGAAATAGAAGTAGATGTAAAAAATATAGGCAGAGAAGAAATAAATAATGTCATTGCTGAGCTAGGTTTATTTGATTCTCGTTTGAGTAATGTGATAGATGACTTAGAATTTGATAGTGATAAAGAGATAGACCTTGGAGATTTGAATCCTGGAGATGACGAAAAAGCCACTTTTAGTTTTATGGTTCCAGTTGATTTTGAAGATGGAAATTATAGGCTAGTTATTAAAACTTATAGTGATGAAAATAGAGAAGAAAATCTGTGTATTGATGTTTCCCCTGACTTAGATCATGATTATTATAATGAGATCAATGTTGAAAGAGAGAAAAATAAAAATAAATTAATCATCTTTAATAATGTAGAAATGCCAGAAGAGGTAGAATGCGGGGATAGCTTAACTTTACACTCTGATGTTCTTAATGTGGGCAACAAAAATCAAGATAGAGTTAGAATAAAACTGGTTAATGATCTATTAGACATAGATGAATTTGTTGAGCTTTATGATTTAGACAAGGGTTATCAAGATAGGGTGTCTTTGGACTTTGATATTCCAAATAATATTTCTAATGGAAATTATAGCTTAGTTCTAAGTGCAGATTATGATTATTCTAATGTAAAATATAAGACCTCTTCTGATAATAAAGAGATTATTCCTATAGAAATATCATGTGAGGATAGTAGAGATCGGAAAGTTATTATAAATCCTATAAATAAATCAGACGGTGTTATTCGCTTGAAAGCTAATTCAACTAATAAAGACTCACAAGAAGAGGGATTTTTTTCAAGTCTGTTTGAAAAAGTTAAATCTTGGTTTAATTGAGATAAATAAAACTGATATTTATAATGTTATAATTCTACTTATAAAAGGTTCAGAATCATAAAAAGAATATATGTTTAATGTATATTCTCCTTTGGACATTGTCATGTCAATTTTTACCTGCTCATATGAGATAATGGTTGGACAAATAATATTAGGCTGCTGAATAATTTCTGGCTTAATGCTAATAATTTTATTTTTTATTGATATACTATAGTTGGTAAGGCTACATGGGCTGGGCTTAGCAAAAACCTGATTTACAATGAAGCCGTTATCTTTCATAATTAGAGTGTTGAAGCTTTCAGGATTTAGTAATGGATCGTCTGGCTCGTTTGTGAAGTCCCATTCACTCTTGGAGAGGTTATAGTAAAAATAATCTGTATGGGTATTTAATAAGTCAAAATCCAGATATCCGCTATTTGTAACTAATTTAATCAAAGTTAAGCCATCCTCATAATATTTTTTTTCTATTCCGTTTTTATCAGTTATTATATAGCTCTTGTCGCTCTCGTTGTTGTAATCTATGTATACTTTTATTTTATTATCTATTGTTAAATTTTGTTTTAACTTAAATTCATTATTTTGAACTATGAATTTATTGTTTTTTGGCTTTATTATTTTATAACCATTATATTTAAGACTTACAACCTTTAGTTCGGAAGAGTCTATTAATTTTTTATATTCTAATCTTAATTCAAGTTTGCTATTTTCATTTTTTAAAATGTATTCTCTTGTTTTAAGCTTGCACGACTTACTTTTACAAATTTCTCTGTAAGACACTTCAACTTTTTTACTAGAATTTTTTGCAGAGACAACAAAATCCCCAACTTCTTTATCAAAGACTATTGCGGCTTCAATTAGGTTATTTTCAACCAATTTATTTTCTAAAGAGTTATATTTGATTTCTTTATATATCCCTACTCCGTTTACTGGATAAATAAAAAGCGTACTAATAAAAAAAATAAAACTAATAAATATGAGTTTGTTGTAGGACTCAATGTATTTTTTCATATTCGTATAGAAATTATTTCTTTCTTCTTAAGGTCGTTGCAGCGATTCCTGCTCCTAGTAAGCCAAGTGTTGAGGGTTCTGGGACAAGTCCATCAATGCGGACATAGTGAAAATGATCTAATCCAAAACCATCTGTCCAGTCATATGCTCCATGCATCTCTACAATTCCTCCTCTAGGCACGACAATTTGGGCAAGAAGCATATTTTGTGCAGGGTTTCTAAAAAAAATGCCTTCCATTTCCAATTCTCCTAAGCCATACAGATAATTTTGCAACTGACCATTTGTTACGGTCTCTTCTAAGCCGAATCTTTGATCATTAAAATTGAAAGCTGGAAAAGGATTAGAGATCCCATCATAGTCTATTCCATATCCACGCAAAAGAAAGTGAGAATCCGCATCTGTGTTAAACCCAGCATTATTTAGGAACTCAACTGCATATCCTTCTGCTGGGTCAATTATTAGATTATTATCATGATTATCTGCCAGCCCCTGTTGATGAACATCTCCTACAAAATCTAGCGCCATAGACTTCAATTTTTCATTTGAATTATCAGCTATAAAGGACAAATGATATTTATCTAAATCTCTTCCCTGAACTGTTATTTCGCCAGCTTTTTCTATATCCAGCACAATATTTCCTCTAGCTTTTTCCTGAAAACCTAAAGTTGCCAGTCCAGATGCCCCAGCAATTAGTAAACTTGCTAAACCTTTTCTCAAACTCATATATCCTCAGGGAATGTTCTTTATTTAAAGCTGTCTCACTATCAGGGTGGAGTAAATATGTAGTAATTATAAAATGATTACAAAAGAAAAGATTTAAATAATCTCAATTTATGAGATAAACATGAGTCTTAAGCGAACCTTTAATAAAAAATTCTTTTTATTCTTAGGAGTTTTACTAATAATCTCTCTTGTTTCTTTTACACATGGGATGGGTAATAATACTTCACCTTCTTACGATGTATCTAGTTTAGGCTCTGAATCTCTAAAAGTCTTTCAGTGTGGAAACACATCCTATTTTTATGGCTTAATTGAACAAAATCTTTCTTCAGAATCTCAAAGTATTCTTGAAGCTATGAGGCAGGATTATGTTGACGAGGGTGGGGAACGTATTTTTTGGAAATATTTATTTGAAGGAGAGAAAGTTAATCGAAAAGTTCTTGTCTTAGACACAAATGGTTTCAATAGAATAATAGATGTTTATACTGCTTCTGGAACATATAGAAATGAACATGGATACGATATAGAAGATTATTGTAGATATATAGATCAAGACAGAGAAAATATTGATTATAGCACTTGTAACTTGGGAGAATATAGTGACAATTTTTCAACATTTAATTCTTCAATTATGGGATATTTTGATTGTAAATTTTCTGTTAAAGATCCGGATCATATGTATGGATTAAAGTGGACAACGGTTGAAGCTAAAAATTCAAATGGATATTACTCTTCTTTGAAAAATGGGGAGTTTTTCTTTTTTAATCCTATTTTGCAACTTTCAAAAAGCGGAGGCATAAATATTGAAAAGGCTTTTTCTGGAAAAACTGTTTATTCTGATATCTTAAATATAACAAATACTGCAGATGGGGGGAGTGGAGTTGATATGTTTCTAGATTTATCTGCGGATAATCTGAAATCTATTGGGAATAGTAGTTTTTGTGATAATAAAGATTATTTTCCTTTAGGGAGTATTTATTACTATGCTGAAAATGGGAAATATTCTACTCTAAATAATGCAGAAGCAGACAAGGAAGGATACATCAATATAGCTTTTTCTAATTCTCCCATTCTAGGTAACCAAGAAAGTATACATGAATTATATCTGTCAAACATTCTTACTTTTGAAAAGGATATACCAATTAAATTTCGATTCAATATTCCCAATAATTGTTACGGAAACTTTAGAGGAAATATTAAGGTGTTTGGCTGGGAGCCACTATATCCTAGTCAAAATTTCACTTTAGAAATTCCGATCAACCTAAATATCACTTCTTCTATAAGCACGACTCCTCCAGAAGCAACAATAAAATACAATCAAAAATTAAAAGATTTAGAGATCAGCGGAATGGACTATAATGGGCAAGCTGTAAGAGTTAAATGCCTATCTAAATATGCAAATGAGATTTGTAATTTGAATGATAAAGAGGGAAACTCGCTAAATATAACCTTACATTATACTGGCAAGGGAACGGATTATTTGACATTTAATATTACGAATTTAGTTTATAATGGAGATCCTATAAAACCTGTTAGAAACCTGTTTACAATAAGAAATTACAAAGATCGCTTAGTTCAATATCTTTACTTGAATAGTATGGAAGGCTCAATAGTAGTTAGTTTAAACTATGACAAAAAAACAAACAAAACTAAAATTATAATTGGCTCAAGCCAAGAACCTGTAATCTATATGGAAGAAGGATTTGTTTTTATAGAATTAATTACAGACAATGGGAAGTTAAAATACAATTTAGATAAGGCAAGAAGTATTAGAAGTTAGAAATTTTTAAAAAATAACAGTAAATTATATAAAGACCTATCTGTTTTAATATATATAATGAGGTTGAAATGATAAATAATAAATTTAGGTTTATTATCACATCATTTTTACTTTTCCTTTTTCTCTCTTTACCTATTACATTTGCTTCTCAAATCAATCAAACTCTTGTTTACGATGGAAACGGAAATTTAATAACTGGTGATGGAAAATATAGAGAATATAATGAGTTCAACCAGTTAATAAAAATAAGAGAAGGAAATAATACCAATGGAACGATTATGGAGGAGTATATCTATCATCCAACTGAAGATAGAATTCTTATCAAAAAAACTAATCGTGATGTTTAGTTATTTTTAAGGAGAGGTAAATATTGTCTGAAATCCAGAAAAGTCTCTTAAGTCTATGTCTTTGTCGGCATCATAATTAATGTCTCCGCAACCTCTAACATTATATTGTCCTGGTCCGTTGAAACAATCTAAAAAGTGCGGTAAAGTGGGAAATTTAGGGAAAACTAATTCGTTTATATTGACGTCAGAATTCCCATAAATATTTCTCGCTCTTACATTGTACCAATGCCTTTCGTTGCTAAAAATATTATCAGTAAGAGAAGTTGAAGTGCCTGACCAATATGGGGTTTCTCTATCATAAGTCTCCTCGTTGGAGCGCTTGAAAACATCATAAATCACATCACTTTCATTGTCTGTTGCTGAACTCCATGCTACAACCACACTATCTTTATCAACTTGCTGTATAGACTCAATACCTTCTACTCCATCCCATTTTGGGGCTAAATAATCACCAGGAGAGCTATTCAACCATTCTTCATAAACAATTGACCCTTTTATTTTGCTAACATCTGGCGGGGAAACACCCCACCAATTTTTTCTTAGATCTATAGTAGTTACGCCAATATTGTTAGCATCAAAAGTCCCATTGTCTAATATGATATTATCTAATCCTTTAACATTTCCTCGCACTCCAACCCAGTCCCATGCGTATATTCCTTCCTGCTTGTTTTTTACTATTAGGTTGTTATTAAATATCAAAGAAGACATATTGCTATATATTCCTGTGGAGTTTTCTGAGATTAAATTATTTATGATTAAAGGGGAGCCGAAGGTGTCTACAAATATTCCTGGTCCGCCATTACCCTTGATAACATTTTCTCCTATCAGAGGTGAAGGTCCGTAATATGTTCCTATTCCGCCTTCGGCATTATTTATTATTGTATTATTAACAATTTGTCCGTCTCCGAACCAAAAATAAATCCCTCTAAAACGTGAATCTTTAGAATGATTATTATTTATTAAATTATCATGTATATTATAATGTCCTCCAGATTGTCCACCTAAAAATATGCCTCCAGAGTTATTTTCTACAGTGGTCATGGATACTTCAACATTTCCACCATTGTGAGAAAGCCACATACCTCCTGCTTGAGTTTCAAAATTTCTTATAGTCAATCCTCTAATTTCTACATTGTTTGAGTATTCTTGATAAATACCTGCACGATCTGCATTTACATCAATACCATCTAAAATTGTATTCGTCCAACTCTCCCCAATAATCTTTACAGAATGGTTTGGTAAAGAAAGTGCTTCATTATATGTGCCAGGCTTTATGAAAATAGTATCTCCATCTGAAGATTGGTCTATCCTTTCTTGAAGACTTGTAGAAATTTGTAACTCATGCAAGAGATTTCCTGTTTCTTTGCTAACATATCCTTCTCCTTGACTTTTATTAACAATCCCAGATAATCCAACTACTCCAAGAAGTAAGCTGGTAAGTGTTCTTTTTAAATTCATACGAATTTCATCAAAAACTGCTTTTTAAACTTAACGTCGATTTTTCACTTAGGCTTGATGGTAAAAAATAACAACATATATAAAGTAAACACTGCTTAACTTTTAAAGAGAGAGTATGGATAAGTTAGCCAAGGTAAAAACTTTAGTAATTTGTCTAGGTTTATTGCTAGTTATGTTCTCAATTGTTTACGCTTCTGAAAATGTTTTCTCAATTTCTGAGAAAAAACAAGATAATTTAGTTTTATTAACAAGTCATTTTTCTAATTCTTCTGATAGATTTAAGTCGTTTAAAGCATATGACTATATAGAAAATAACTCTAAAGAAAAGTATAAAGTACAAATAATTGAATTTGGTTCGGAAGATGAATTAAACAATTGGATTAAACCGAAAATAGAAAATAGTGCAGAAAACACACTTTTAATTAATAAGTCAATTTTTTTTAATAGAAACGAAAGTTACATTTTTTGGATAAGTGGAGTTAATTTTGTAAAAATGCTTACAAAAGAAGAAGAAAATAAGTCAGAAACTATTAAAACAAACGCTAAAAATAATGAGATCTCTTTTCCGGAAACATTAGTAAGCGATTACTTGTTAAAGTACCCTAACGATTGCACTAATAATGGGTGTTTTAGTGAGAGTTTTATTTTTCAAAATAAAATCTATAAAGGCCTTAAATGGTTTAGTGAAAATTCTGAAAAAACAATAAATCCTAATCGTTATATTGGTGGCGGAGGAAAGTGTCCCAATACTGAAGAAAAATTTGAGAGAATTGAAAAAGATTTTTTCTTAGATAAATCAGAAATTGCTCTTGTAAGAGAAGACTGTGAGAAAAATATGTTTTATGAAATAAAGGGTCTTGAGTTTTCGGATGATGTAAAAAGGTGCATTGGAGAAATAGATACTTACATTAGAAATAATACCATAGGTAATTATGATAATGAAATAGTTTGGGAAGAGTGCTCCCGCAGAACTTCTTTTTTAGAGAATAATAAGGATTTTTCTTTACGAGAAATAGACGGCGTCTTTGAAAATAGAAACGAAAAGATATTAAGAGTGATAAATAATTCAAATTTGCTAAGAAGTCAACAAAAAGTGAAAATTGTCAGACAAAATAATTAAAAAAGACTGGAAGTTGAGGTGAGCAAAAAATGTTTCAAATGTTAAAGAAGAAATTAAAAAATTTGAATGGTGAAATTAGAAGATATCGATTAGTTTTATTTTTGCTAATTATTCTTGTAATCCCTAATATCAATGCGACTCCGGGTATAGATATAGATGATACCTATACTTTTGATGACACAAGTTCCAATGATCTAGTAGCGTTTGAAAATTATGACTTTGATTTTCAAGTATATGGCTTGGATCAAGGTTCTGACATGGTTTGCTATAATTGGGATGTTTATGGAGGAACAGATAATTATGAAGATGATGGTGGGAATTCTGCTGATTTTTGTATTTATGCAAACTCTTTACTAAGAGATGATTGTATATCCTGCTACGGAATAACTGTTCCAACTGGTAATATGCAACAAAAGTCAGATTTAAGTTCTGAAGTTCATGGCCAAGTTTGTGACGGCTGCGAATTTGATACTTCTGATAGATATGGTGATGAAGTGGAGGCGATAGTTTATCATGATTGCCAGTCTTGTAATATACCAACAAAAACAATTATTGATTCCCATTACTTTGTTATAAAACCTAGGCAATACTTGTGTGAATCTAATGGAATTGATGAATTCCTACTTCGAGGAGTGTTTCCTAACCGAGAACAGAGTAATACTTTGGAGTGGATTTCTTATGATGGCGGTAAAAAAGTTTGTTCAGAAATATACAATTCAAATAATTATGCTTGCTCTGATAGGTTAGATGAAATGAATGACAACATCGGATCCAGCTCTCTTGCTCCACCATGTGCTCTTTTAGATGGTGTGGCTTGTTTTTCTAATTTAAATTGTATTTCTGGTATATGTGAAGGAGACAGAACAGAACTTGAATCGATATGCGATTCTGATGGTTCAGATGGATATCAGATAATAACTATTGATTATGATAACTCATGTGGTGGAGAAGGATTGCAAGATACCCTAGCTTTGGAAGATGATACTTGTAGTAATAAGCTCAGTGGTTATTATGTTTGCGATCTGGATTTGACTGGAGAGGATCAATTACTGACTACAGATGCCGAAGACTTCTGCAGAGTTAAAGAATATTCTTCTTGTTCTTCAAGCTCTCAATGCTGGAATAATAATGGCGGATACGATTGTATGGGTAGTTCAGCAAGTAAAGTTTGCACTACAGGTGCAAATGCGAAAACATGTTCCAATAATGATGATTTACAATGTGACTCAGGAAGATGCGACACTATTTGTCAAGCTAGGTTAAGCAATGGCGCTTTGTGTGATGAAAATAGTGATTGTTTGAATGGCGCTTGTTCTGGAGGAATTTGCGGAGGGTCTGGCATAATTACTGATTTGGCTGTTGTCGATATAATTCCTGTACAAGTAGTTAAGAATGTTGATCTTGTTAAAGGAAAATCTGGAATCGTTAGAATAGTAGTTTCTAACTACGGCAACCAATCTGCAAATGGCACAGTTACAACTAGTTTTGATGGGCAGCAGTTAAGCATTCATTCTGGAGATCAATCAACCAAGTTGATTAACCCTAGTCAAAATATCAGTTTTGATTTTGATTTTAATCCAAATTCGACAGGGACTAAACAAATTGTTGCGAATGTGACGGTAAATTAATATGATAAAAAATAAAAACTTACCAAAAAAAGAGATCTTAAAAATCAGGAAGAAAGCATTAGTAGAAATAATAATTTGGTTTGTATTGTTCGCTATTTTATTAATTTATACCCTTTTAAAAAAAAGTGCATATGTAAACAACGAAATGGAAAAGTTTGTTTTTTCACTTTTTTTTATTAGTCTGTCTATTTTTATCGTTTTAAAATTTATTAAAAATAAACTAATAAAAGTTTCACTTGCTGTTGCGCTCCTACTATTTTTATTTTATTTTTTAGGAGCATATGAGATTTCTCCTTTCAGCAAGAGTGTTTGCTACGGGGATGTTTGCGGAAACACTGAGTTTGGTCCATTTGTCAAATTTACATTAAATCCTCTTGAGAAAGTTGTCCGTTCAGATGAAAAAATTCAAGAAATCTTTCGTAAAGCTTACTTAGCAGATGGGTGGTATTCAGAAAAATTACTATTTATAGTTTTTACTTACTATTTAGTTTTGTCGCTTATTTTGATATTTGTAATTATGGTAGTTGCTAAATTAATTAAAAAATTCTACAATTTACATATTTTTATTTTATTTTTTTTAAGCTTAAATATTTGTTTAGTTTCCGCAGTTACAGATTCCAATCTAACAAATAATGGGAAACTCGTTAATGTAGAAGTTCTCAATACTAGAGATCTGACTATTGAGTTTACTCAGGTTGATAGTTTAGTTGAAAATTATAATCAGATAGTTGAAAACCAGATTCATTTTCTTAACAGAACTTACCCCTTAGCTGATGATAAATTTTTTCCAGATTCTTCTCAAATCATATACTCCTCTGGATTTACTAATTTCTCTACTGAAAGATATTGTGACTTAACAAAGGATTTGTTTAAATTCATAAGAATTACACGAGATTTTAGAGCTACAGATCGTATGATTGGTGTGGTAGAAGACGGATGGTTTGCACTTCGCGGAAGATCTAATACAAACGGTCTATCTTGCGGATCTTCTATAGAAAACGAAGTCAAAGCAGTAATAATTGAACCGACTGTCTCGACAGTTAATCATCTTACAGCTCATGAAATAGGACACACTTATGGCCTTTGTGATGAATATAACAGGACTGAATGGGATATACAGAACACGCTCTCTGATATTTGCCCAAATGGTGATCAAGATGATAATGAAACCTTAGATGATCAGTGCTACCCCAAAGGATGTCCAGCAGAAACTATAGAACCTATATATAGAAATTACTTTAACCCTCCAGCCTCTCTTACTCCTTTCTTTAATATGATGGGCAATGGAAATCCGTGGATAGCTAATGATTCTTATAATCATCTTCTAAATAAGTTTTCATTTCCTTTTGAATTTTTAGAAACTGATTCTTCTATTCTTGTTTCAGGCAGCATTAATAAAAACGGCTCAATTTTATTTGATGATTTTTATGTCCTTAATGAAACAAGTATTAATAATGTTACAAATTCTAACGGCAACTATACATTAATGCTGAAAATAGGAAACGAAGAGTTTTATTCTACAAAATTAAATCCAGATTTCAATATTTACTTTTTCGGCGGAGAAACGATTGTTAACAATATCTCATACTTCGCATTTGTTGTGCCGTTTAACCAAAGTGTTACTAGTATAAGTTTTCAAAACAGCAGCGGAATAGTTATAGCACAACGAAATGTTTCTTCTCAAACTCCAGTTGTGTCAATTAACTCCACAATCAACGGACAATCTTTTAATGATGCTTTTAATGTAAAATGGAACGGAAATGACTCTGATGGAGATAATTTAACATACTCTGTTTTGTTAAGTGCTGACGGAGGGAAAAACTTTACAACAATGGCTTTGGACATAAGTACCACTAATTTGACAATTGAAAATAGTTTTCTAGAAAATGGGTCTCAATATGTTGTTAAAGTTTTTGCTACAGATGGTGTAAAAACGGGTGTGGCTACGAATAATGTTAGCTTTTCTGTTGAACCAGATCCAATTGTTGAACTGATATCCCCAGACCATAATACCGCTTTATCGAACAACCAGGTGTTATTTAGATATAAAACTGAAGTTCTCAATGCCAACATTACAAATTGTTCTTTATACATTAATAACCTTCTGAATAAAACAAATAACTCTGCAATCATTCAAAGCGAAATATTAAATTTCTCTTTAAACCTCCCAGATGGAAACTATAATTGGACTGTTAGATGTATCGATTCTAGAGGATATATAGGAGAAACAGAAATCAGAAACCTGATTATTTCTTTGTTTATTCCAGAGATTATAAATGTTACAGTTTTTCCCGCCCATCAAGCTTTTGGAGAGAATGTAACCATTAGCGCGGTTCTCTTAAATCCTTTCAATGTGTCAGTTAGATTGAATGTGACAAATCCAAATGGCCTTGTTACTTCCTATGCCGTAAAGAATGTAACAAATCAAATATGGGCTCAAAATTTCACAGATTTTGTTAATGGAACTTACAATTTTACTTTCTTTGTTAATTATAGCAATGGATTATCAACTGAGGAAATGGGAATATTTGATTTTCTAGTTAATTTAGTAGGTAATTGTAGGACTTTGAATTTTAGCGGAATTAACTATACGTTGATAAAAAGTATATACTCTCCTTCAACTTGTTTAATAATTGATGCTAATAACGTTGTTGTTGATGGCAAAGGGTACATTATTGATGGCAACAGAACTCCAAACACTAACGGAATTGAAATAGTTAACAAACAAAATATAATTGTGAAAAATTTAACGGTTGGAAATTTTGACAAAGGAATAAAAAATCTAAACATTCCTATAGATATATACTATGTTAATTCCATTTTGAACATTGGCGATGGAATTTATCTTCAAGACACTGACAACTTAGAAAATAGGCCGAATGTTCTTAGAAATATAAATGTTAGTTTTAATAATGGAAGAGGATTGAGACTTCTTAGAGTTAGTAACGCTAATATTACTAATCTCTTCTCTGAAGGAAATTTAGACGATGGTATAGAAGCGGAGGCAAATCCAAGTATATTTGTTACGCCAAGATACATCTTATTAAACATAACCATAAAAAACAATGGCGAAAACGGTTTAGAATTTGTTCGAAATATCAATAATACTTTAATTAGAAATGTTTTACTGTTTAATAATATTAAAAAAGATTTATTTATAACAACTAGTTCAATTATTAACATAACCAATAGTAATATTTCTTCTTTCAGCCTCAATCACTCTATCAATAATTTTTTACTTAATGTAACTTTATCAACGGAACAAATAAGTAGCGACTCTAGTCTAACGAGAAAATGGTATTACCGTGCATTTACCAACAACGCAACTGGAAATGTTTCAAATGCAAACATAACGGCTTATAATGTTACAGGGAAATATCAGTTTAATTTAACAACAGATGGAACTGGATACACACCAATGACTGAAATTGTTGATTATATCAACAATGGAGGAACGAAAACTTATTATTCCCCTTACACAATTTACGCAAGTCATCCTAGTTATTCAACTATAAGTCATGAAAGAAACCTTACTAATAATATTTATAATGATACTTTTACTTTCGAATCACCAAGTTCTTGCTCCGTTCTTTCTACGCCGAATACCTTTCACATATTGCAGAATAATATAGTAACAACTTCAACCTGCTTCAACATCACAGCCGATAATGTTACTTTAAATGGAAACGGATACACTATAACTGGAGACGGTGGAACTTCAGATTATGGAGTTTATTCTCAGAATAGGATAAACATAACAATAAAGAACTTGATTGTTGCTAACTTTAGCAGAGGAATTTACCTTAGTTATGTGAATATGTCTTTGGTGGAGAACAATACAATAAGAAATGGCACACTCAGTGGATTGTTTGTGGATCATTCAAACAATAATACTTTCAAAGATAACAAAGGCAACTCAAATGCTCAGGAAGGTGGCGCAATTATTTGGAGCAGTTGGAACTCAATTGTAAACAATGTATTCAACTTCAACTTACTAGATGGTTTGCAAATCACCTCGTTTTCAAAAGAAAATATCGTAGTAAATAATACTATTCAGAATAATGGAGAAAACGGCATAACTTTATCGACTTCTGATAATAATAGATTAGAAAACAATACTATGACTTACAATGGTATACGTGGAGTTGATATTTTTGCTTCTAATCAAAACAATATTATTGGAGGAATAATAAATTACTCTGGAGAAAATGGAATTAGATTAGCAGGAGTAAGTCAAAATAATAATTTGACAAATATAAAGATAGAAAATACAAATTCATCTTACTATGATATTAAATTTGGAGCCGAAACAACAAACGGAACTTATTTGATAGATATGCCTTACGTAGGAAATTATACTTTCTTTGGAATGGGCTCATTAGTTATTTTCAAAAACTCTAATTTTGGAGAGATTAAATTCTTGAAAACAATAAACGGCTCTGGAACAAACTTAACCAATGATGTTATGATTGGAAACAATTCTGTAACTGTAAGAAGCGAATCAAACAAAGGATTAAATGCCAGTGCAAATATAACTTTGTACAATATTGGAAATAGAGGGTTCTCGAGTCCAAAAGTTTTAAGAGATGGAATTCTTTGTCCTTCAAGTGTGTGTTATAACTTTACCTCTCTAACTGCAACCAATGTTATTTTTAATGTTAGTTCCTGGACAAATTACAAGATAGGTGACTATGCAAATGACACAAACAAACTCTACGTTCAAAACTCATCTGGAGTTAAAGTGGCTTGGTTTGGAAGTGCGGGAAACGTCGTTTTGAGAGGAACTTGCATGAATCAAACAAGTTGCAATAATGGAATTGCAAACTCTTTCAAGATAAAAAATGCAACTGGTAGCGTTGTTGCTTATGTTAATAGCACGGGAGATATGTGTATACAAGGAACAACTTCTTGTCAGAATAGTGATCAGCAAGCAAGTTGCAGTTCTCCAAATCCATCATTTATTATAACAAACTCTACCAACAGTGAAGTTATTGTTATTGCTAGAACAAATGGAAACTTATGTCTGACAGGATATGTATTGGAGAATTCAACACCATGAAAATGAAAAATAAGAAACAAACTAGAAAAGATATGAAGAAAAGACCAATAGCAATTACATTGATAATTGCGTGGATGATTTATATTGTAATGAGAAATTTCTTTAAATTATTTAATTTCGGTGAAAGGTTTGAATTGAATAAATTAGTATTGGGGAGAGAACTGGCTATAATTAATTATATTTCCGATGTGATAATATTAATTGCTTTTGTGATATTAATTTTCTTATTCATACATAGAATAAAAAATAGCTGGAAGTACTTTATAGTAATTATGATATTTTTAACAATTGGAGCACTAACTGCCATTTTTTACATTGATAAAGGTTTGAGTATTTTGCCAAAAGAAATACCTAAAGATTCATTTTATCCGTTTGTGATTGTAGCTATTTCATTAATAACGGCTTTTTACATATTTTTGATTTATGTAGTGTATAAAAATAGAAATTACTTTAACAAATCATATAAATTAAAAGAGAGGAAGAGATGAAAAATATAAAAGAAAAAGAAACAATGAGAAACATCTTCTATAGAAGTAGATGGATTCTTTTTATATTCGCAATTGTATTAACTTTATCTTTGGTTATCTCTTCAGAAAATAATAATGTTGTTCCAGATCCGATAAAGGATATTGATTATCAAACAAGCTCTGACGGAGTGTTCACAATAAAAGAACAAGGAGGCAACTTATATGATTTTGCCTTGACAATTGTAGGAACGAAAGCTAATATTCTAGAAATTAACTCATCTAACGGTTCTGTTTCAGATTTTGTTTATAATTCAGACGACTTTGATTGGTCTTGGAGCGAAGATAGTTACGAGCAAGATAACAAAACACTTTACAAGTTTACTGGAAACAGCAATGGTGAATTAAGTTTAAGACAGGATTGGGTTTATGATACTAAACTAAAAAGATTTAAGACAACTTATTCAATTACAAATAACATAGGATCTGATCTTTCTGATATTGATTACTGGTTTGTTATGAAAGTTGATTCTGATAGCTTGTTTGTTGATAACGCTCCAGAGTTCAGAGTTGGAAGTTTAACTTATAACTTTCAAGATATGATTGATGCTAACTTCACAGTCGAAGATTTTTTCTTAGGTGATGGAGAAGCAATAGGAAGGGGTGGAGAGAATGTTTTTGCAGTTAAATTACATAAAGAAGGAACTCTTCCTAATGGGGTGGAAATTGTTCTTGATCCATTTGCAACTTCTTATTTAAGTCCGACAATTGTTGGAGATCCTTCAAGTTCAGGATGGACAAATCCGAATAATGTTAAGACATCAAACAACGCTTACGCTAACACTACTATAGTTGGTTCAACATTGGATATGGGTAACTTTAGTTTGTTAAAAGATGAAGGAGGTGTTGTTCCAAATGGCTCATTTATTCAAGGTATAGAAATTAGCGTTGAAGGAAAGCGAACAGGTGCTTGTTTTCCATCGACAACGAATGTTGGCTTTAATGTAACTCTGAGCGGTGATAATATGACTACTCAAACTCCTTCAAGTTATGATGCTCAAAGTGGTTTCGGTGGAACGGAAGATACAGTTGTTCTGGGAGGATATTCTTCTTGGTATTGGGATAATGCACGAAGATGGACAACAAATGAATTATCAAATAAAAACTTTAGAGTCAGAATAATAGCAGACACTATTTGCTCTGGCGCAATGCTTAATATAGATAACTTGCAAGTTAAAGTTTACTATACCGATCCACCAGAAGCAAACACAACAAAAACAAGCAACACATTAATTCATAATGTTATTCATTTAGCTTTGAGTGATTCAAGTGTAATGAATAGAAACAACACTTTAATTTATCTTCCATTTGACTACAATAACAGTAATAGAAATTGGTATCCTGAAGATCTGGCTTTTATGGATGTAGTTCAACAATTAAATACAAATTTCACTTCTCTATCAGCTAAATGGAATAATAATGGTTTAATTGGAGGTTCACAAAGATTCAACTCTTCTTTCAAAGAAAGATTAGATATATACTCCCAAGGCAATATGAATGTTCATAACAATATGACTGTTATGTTTTGGGCTAAACCTTACAATTTGAGCAACGCTGTTGTGTTTTTTGACATTTCAGCTTCAGGAGTTACTCCTTATAGAATTAGCAAAAAGTCGGGGGGAGATGGTGTAGTATTTACAACTAGAAATGCTTCAGCGACTGTTCAGACTTGTAATAGCAACTTAGCGATCCTTAGTGCGAATACTTGGACACATTTAGCATTTACTTATAATGGAACAGCTAAGTTAATATATGTTAACGGGGTTTTAGACACTACCTGTTCAGCTTTTGGAAATTTAGATTTTGTAGCCCCTATTTTGCAGATAGGTTGCTCTACTTTTCCTATTGGTAGTTGTTACGATGGTGAAATAGATGAGTTTGTATTTATGGATTCTGCTTTAGGTTCAACTCAAATTAGTCAGACATTTACTAATCAGACTTCAAGGTTTTACTCGAGAGGAGAGAGGATATTTGCTAATCTGAACATAATTACCAATAATACAATTAATTTAACCATAGATTCTGTTCAGCCATTTGGTTCGATGATTAATGTCTCTATTGGAACTCAATCTGGAAGCTCGTATAGTTATGGAACAGAATATGGTTTGTCAAGTAATGTTGTGAATAGTTTAGCTATTGGAACTCCAACTAACTTTTCAATTAAGTTTATTTTATATGCTTCTCCGAATAACTTCATTTCTCCAATAATGAATGAAAGTTTTGGAATGAAGAGTTATTATACTGATAATTGTGCTTACACAAGTGGAAACTGGAATATTGACAGAGCAAATAATTGCGTTATAAGTTCTAATGTCAGCGGAAATACTGGAGCAAACATGACGGTTTCTGGGACGGGAAACTTTACAATAAATGCTGTGAATATAACTGGATTTTATGATTATATCTTCAAGGGAGATTGTATTGGAAATAATTGTTATGATTATATTATTACGGGGTCAAGTTTAGGATGATGTTGACGTTAGGAATAGATGATGCGGGTCGTGGACCTTTAATTGGGCCGATGATAATTTCAGGAGTTTTACTTAGTAGAGATCAAGAAGGGAAACTGAAGACTAATAAGATAAGAGATTCGAAGGTAGTAGAACATGGGGAAAGAATAAAGCTTGAAAAAATAATAAAGGAAAATTGCGAGAGTTATGAAGTTATTGCAATCTCGCCTGAAGAGATAGATGAAGCCGTTTTGGGAAAAACAAATTTGAATACATTAGAAGCTAAAAAAATGGCTGAAGTGATAAATAAAATAAGTTCAAGATTTAGAGATAAGAAAATAAAAGTAGTGGTGGATTGTCCTTCTGTGAATATAACTTCTTGGAGAAATAAACTTCTTAGTTTTGTTGAAAATTATGAGAATTTGGAGGTTATTTGTGAACATAAAGCAGATGCAAATCATGTTTCAGTTTCCGCTGCTTCAATTCTTGCAAAATGCAAAAGGGAAGAAGAAGTTGCAAAAATAAAAAAACAATATGGAGATATTGGATCTGGATATCCTTCTGATCCGACTACGAAAGAATTTCTTAAAAAAAGAGGAGCAGAATTTAAAGATTCTGGAATATTTAGAAAAAGTTGGGCAACTTGGAAGGCTATTTTTAATCAAAATGAACAGAAAACTTTATTTTGATTCTAATTAGATAGAGGATTAACATACCCTCTTTTTTCCAGTCTTTCTGTTAACTCTGGAGTCATTGAAGGATAACCTTCATTAACAACTTTCCAAGCTCTACTCATCAAGTGAGGATTTTTTAGTAATGTAATTAAATGTTCTAAACCTTTGTCACTTTTAAGCATTCTTTCAGCCCACCCGTTTGGATCCTCTCTCCTTGCCATAATATTTCTATAAGAATCTTCATCTACAACCCCTTCTCTTAACATATAATCCCAAACTTCAGAATCTAGTTTAACAACTGAATCGTGAGTTATCTTGTCTCTATTTAGTGCTTTGTTTCCCTCTTCCATCCTATCAACATAAAAGAAAACAGCGCCTAAATTTCCATTGGCTTGTGTTATTAATGGGATCCATAAGTTTCTTATGGAGTGACCTTCATTATTTAGGTCTGCTACATGTATAACTGTTTTTCCTTCCATATCTATATTTTTTTCAACATCCCCGTTTTTAAAGAGTCTAACATGTGTAACTCCTCCAAGTTTTCTGGCCAACGGTTCAGAAAAAAGCCAGTCTCTGCTTTGTCCGCCTGTTATATACTCAATTTTTTCATCTTTTCCAACTGACCATCTTTCAACAACTTTTTGCATCGACCGAATTGCTAGATAATAACTGTTAGAATCTCTTGTTACACTTTCTGAACTGACATAGTTTGGCCCAATACTACCAGAAGTATAAGCAAAAAATGGCTCATCCCACTTCAAGCCTCCACTAGTATTAAGAATTGTTAAATTATCTCTTGTTAATTCATCCATCAAAATGTAATTTATTATTGGAAGTATTTAAGCATTATTGTTTTTTATTGATCTGATTGATCTGGATCTTCTTTCGCTTCGTTCTCTATATTTTCACTTTCTTCTTTTACTTTTCTCACATCGTCTGAGATTTTAAGACTCAGTATCTTCGAGACTCCATCATGCATACTCACACCGTAAAGGACTTGCGAGTCTAGAATAATTGCATCATTGTGTGTTATTACGATGTATTGTCCTGATCTCATATACTGATTTAATAAAGCTGCAAGCCTTTCAGAATTTCTTTTATCTAGTGCAGCATCTATTTCATCCAGAATATAAAATTTATAGGGTTTGAATTGTTGTATTGCAAATAAAAGAGAAAGAGCGACAAGGGTTTGTTCTCCTCCTGATAAGGACGCAACGTCAAAATATTTCCCTTTTGCAAATTTTACTACTATCTCTATGCCTCCGGCAAATACATCTTCTTTGTTTTCTATTTCTAAGTATGCAGTTCCTTTTGCGGAAAGGCGGGAAAAGTTGCTTGAAAAATGTTCATTTAAGGCTTTGTAAGTCCTCATAAATACTGCTCTTTTTTTCTTGTCTATTTCTTCTATGACTTTTAGGATCTCAATTTTTTCTTTTTCTATTGTTTCGACTTTCTCTTTTACTATGTCATATTCTTTCTTGATTTCTTCATAAACTTCTAGGGCTCGCATATTTATTGAACCTATACTTCTAAGTATTTCCTGTGTTCTTTCTAATTTTTCTTCTAAACTTGCCAGACTGCCTTGTATTAGAGCTATATCTGACATTTCAACAAAATCCATATCTAGTGTTTCTCTTTCTCCATCTAGTTTTGCTTTTCCTATTTTTAGATAGTTTATTTGATCTTCAATTTGTCTAATTTCGGATTGTATTTCTGTTAGTTTTATGCTTGATTCTTGAATTTGTTTTTGCGTGCTGTCTCTTTCTGAAAACATTTTGTTAAATCTGGAATTCAGCTCTTCCTCTTTCTTTTCATTTTCTAAGAGCATTTCTTTCTTTTCTTTGAATTTTAAGTTTATTTCTTTAAGCAAATTGTTTATTTCTTCAAAATCCTGCTTGTTTCTATCGATACTATTGCGTATTTTTTCTAATTCTCTTTCTTTGTATAACAAGGTGGTGTCTATATCTTCTTCTGTTCTTGAGGAAATTTCTTCTATCTCAAGCATTTTGTTTTCATATCTTTCTCTTATGTTTAATGTATTGTCTGATGCTGTTTCAAGATTTTTTCTTTTAATTTCTAACTCGGATATTTCTTTTTTCAACAAACTTTCATAACTTACTGATTTTTTTAGAACTTCTTTCTTTTCTTCTATGGATTTGAAACATATAATTTCTTTTTCACAAGATTTTATTTTTCTGTCTATCTCTTCTATTTTAGATCTTGTTTCTGCCCTGATTGTTTTTAAAGAGATTATTTTTTCTTTTGAATTTTCCAAGATCGCTTTTGAGGCCTTTATTTTTTCGTCGCAATCTTTGAAAACATGATGGATATGTTCGGGAGTTATTTTGCTTAAACAAATGGGGCAAGTGTCTATTTTTTCAACTTTTTTCTTTATTTCATCATTCCTTGAAATGTCTGATTCTGCTACAGAAATTAACTTTTCAGCCTCCATTTCTTCTCTTATGAATGTCTCGAATTTTCCTCTTTCTTTTTTTAAACTTTCTAAAGCTCCATTTAAAGATATTTCACAATCTTTTTCATTATTATGCTTCAAATTTAGTGATAATTCCTCTATTTGTTTCAACAAAAATTCTGATTCTGCTGTTGCTCTTGAAACGTGTTTTCTTTTGTCTTCTATTCTCTCTCTTATGGAATTTAATTCAGTCTTAACTGAGAATAACTTTTTTTTCTCTTCTTCAAGTTGAGCCAGCTCTTCCTTTTTCTTTCTTAATTCTTTTGCTTTTTGAGCCATTTGAGGGCTTTCTTCTCTTAATTTCTTTATTTCTGACTCTATTTCTGGAATAGACTTGGTCATTTCTGTTATTCTTTTTTCAACATCTAGTTTTCTGTTTTCATAACCTTCTTTTCTTACCTTATATCCTTCAATTTCTGCTCTTAGATTTGTTATATCTTCTCTTAGTTTGCCTTGTTCAAGACCTGTAGCTTTCCTAATGTGTCTATTTATTTCATTAATTTTCTCTGTTAATTTTTCAATGTTTTCTTGCAAAGATGCTACTTTGTCCTGTTTTTTTATTTTATCTTCTGTTTTTTCATCAACTGCTTTTACAATAGATGCTATCTCTTTTTTCTTATCTTCAAGTTTTTTATTTATTATTGAACCTTTAATTCTACGGACATTTGTTTGCAATTCTTGATACTTTTGTGCTTGAGATCTTTCTTTTTCTAAATTGTTTAAATACGCTGATCTTTCTCTCAAAACTGTTGATATTTCTTTTAATTTTTCTTCTGTTTTTTCTAATTCTTTTAAGGATTTTTCTTTTCTCCATTCATAAACTGAGATTCCAGCTACCTCCCCTATTACTTTCTTTCTTTCTTCTCCATGCATTTTTACAATGCTTTGTATTTGTCCTTGCAGTATTAGATTAAAGCCGTAAGGATCTATTCCTGCTTGCCCAAGGGTTTCTATTACTTCTGCTCTAGTTTTTGTTCCATCATTTATCTTGTATACTCCTTGCCCATTGAACTTTATACTTCTCCTTATTACTATTTCATCAGTATCTATGCCAAAAGAACGGTCAGAGTTATCAAAAATTATCTCTACAAACGCTTCTTTTGCAGGTTTTATGTATTTTGAGCCCATAAAAATTAAGCTTCTTGATTTTTCAGCTCTCATTGATTTAACAGAAAGACGGCCTAGGACAAAACAGATTGCATCTGAGATGTTACTTTTACCAGAACCGTTAGGGCCAATTATGGTATTAATCCCTTTATCGAATGGAACTTCGGTTCTTTTGGCAAAACTTTTAAAGCCTTGTATCACCAGCTTTTTTATATAGCCCATATTCTTATTTGAGGTTAGGTCTATAAAAACCTTTATAATCTCTGTATCTATTTGTTAAATATGTTCTTGAAAAGAGGTCAGTGGCCAATTTTTATTGTTAACTTGTTGTACTTGGGAATTTCTCTCTTTGTGTTTTCTTCTAGAAAAAATTATGAGTTTGTTATGTATATTGGAGTCATAATAGTTATAGCGATTTTAATTTTAGCGACAAATAAGAAAATGAATTATCCAAATTCTGTCCTATGGGGCATGACTATTTGGGGAATATTACACATGGCTGGAGGAGGATATATTTTGAAAAGTGGAAGAGTTCTTTATTCTCTCATTTTAATACCTCTTTCAGAAGAATACGGCATATTTAGGTATGATCAATTTGTCCACATAGTTGGCTTTGGCATTGCAACTTTGCTTATGTATTTTTTATTGAGACCTTCTTTAAATGGTAATACGAAAAATAAGAAGTCTTTGGCTTTTATACTTATAATGACTGGGTTAGGTGTTGGAGCATTAAATGAAATAATAGAATTTATAGCTACGGTCCTTGCACCACAAACAGGAGTTGGAGGATATGTTAATACTTCTTTAGACTTAGTTTCAGATTTAATCGGGGCAATTATTGCCGTTATTTATATAAAATTAAAGAATTGGGAAATCTGAGTAATCAGTTCCCCAAATTTTGATAAATTTAAATAAAAAAATAAAAAAATAAAAATTTATTTAGTAGTAGCTTTCACCGAATTCTTCAGTTTTTGCAGGTTTTCTTGTCAAAAGCACAATCAATACAACAAGTAAAACGACGAAGACTATAGCCAAGATAACAGTCAAAAGAACAGTTGTATTATTTGCAACTGAACCTTTTCCATTCCCTTGTACATTTGCCTTGAAGTTTTTCTCTTCTATTGTTTGGCCGTTTTCTGTTTGTACGCTAGCGCTAAAGCTGTAGACTCCTTCCTCTGAAGAATCAGCGGTTAGTTCTACATCTCTGCTTGAACCAGCAGGTACAACAATAACAGATTCGTCAGCTTCAACATTGAGTTCTTTAGGTGCGTTTATTGATATTTCATAAACACCCACTGAAGTACCCTTGTTAACAACTGTCATTCTGTATATCTGCTTTTCGCCAGTTTGGAAAGTCTTGGTAGTAGCAGAAGAAACTATTTTAGTGTCTTCTCCAGCTCCAAGGATTACTAACTTTCTTTCCATTTTAGCTGAAGAGTCAGCGTTGTAGGCTTCTAGCTGCAATGTGTAAAGACCAGCAGGGACGTTTGAAGGAACTTTCAAGAAAGCTCTTCTTTCAACAGCGTCGTCTTTATCTGGTACATTTCCACCTTGATCTATTGGAGACAAGTCACCAAAGTAGGTTCTGGTTTCAATTCCTAGTTCAGGTATGCTTACTTTGAGAAAGTTGTCATCTGCTGACTGTCTTCCTCTGTTCTTCAATACCACATCTATTGGAACTGATGTTCCAGCTTTTACTTCAGACTGTATCTGTACTGAAAGAATCTGTATTTGATACGATTCTCTTTGTACAGTCAAGTCAATTACCTTTTCATCAGCGGTTCCCTGATTTTTGCTTTCAACAACGATATCAAGTTTTCTTGATTCGTCAAGCTCTCTATCAAGGTCGGATGGTATAGGCAAGTAAACTACTTGTGTGTATGTCCTATCAGCAATTGTATCAAATCTCTCTGATACAACAGCATTTTCTCTTTCTCCAGAGATCCATGCTTTTATTCTTACGTCTTCAGCGTTTTGTGTGGCTCTGAAAGTAATGAGGACAGGAATTCTGTCTCCTGCAAAATTTGCAAAGTTAATACCTGAAAGGGCATTAACTCCATTAACTTCAACACCAACAATCTGACCGAAAGCATTTACGCTTTCAGCGCTTGCTAAAGCGAAGAAAAGTGCGCCAACAAGTAAAACCAAAAAGTTTTTGTATGCCATTTTTTGTTAGGTTTAAATTTAGTTAATACTTGATCAAATTCCTTATTTATAAACTTTTGGGTGATAACATAATTAATTAACTTTATAGTAAATACTAATGTTGCACTCTAGTATATTAAATGTTTAAATAGGTATACTTTGGTATACTTTGATGACTGAAGAAAATACTGGAAAAATTACGACGATAAAATTAAGCAGAAGAACAAAGGAAAGAATGGATAAATTGAGAGTTCATAAGAGGGAAACTTATGAGGAAATAGTTGAAAGTATGCTTAATATATTAAATATTCTAAAAATAAACCCTGAAATGGCTAGAAAGAAGCTTGTTTTTTATGATAGACAAATAAGGAAAAGAAAAAAGAGAGAGATTGCAAATGAATAGACTTGAAGCGATCAATGAAAGAGTTTGGACTGCAGAACATTCCCCTGATGTTTACTCAAATTGTGCAGGAACTGCTTTTTATATAGTTGGTTTAACAGAGAATGATAGACCTCTAACCATGAGGAAGGCATTAAAACATTTAGATGAAATAGAAGATGTGGAAGAAGGATCTGTATTTGTTATGTTTGGAGAAGGAGTATTAGGAACACGTTTTCTTAGAAAACCTATTCATTTTGGTGTTGTTGCTTCACTTGAACCATTGAAAATTCATCATAGAAGGGGAGAAGGAAGGGCGTTTGAGAGAAGTGTTCCATTTTCAGAAGTTCTTTGCATATATCAAACTTCCAGAGAAACAAGGTTTTATGCGCCTGTTTATGATAAAGAATTGTATTTGGATTGTTTGCCGGAGGGTTGAAATCAATAATTAAATCTTCTTTCATATTCTTTATGAGTCATCCATTCAAGAATAACGCTCACTAAAATTACTTTACCTTAGAATAAATTAGCCTCCAAGCATTTGGAAGATCATATTTCCAGAGATTTGCTACACCATATTTTTTGATATATTCTCTTGGAATCTGTTTCTTTTGAATTTGAATTCCACAAAAAGCGTTTTTCTCTAGATTATTCATAGCTTGATTTATAAATTTAAATAACTCTTTTTCAGAAGAATCGCCTGTTTCTAATTTGTAAAATGCTTCTTTCAACGATTCTTCAACAAATCTTGTTTCTGATTGAATGATCATTTTCTTCTGGCTAAGTCTTTCCTATTGAAATAGTAATGTGCTGAATCTGGATAATAAATCCAACCTATTTTTCCTTCTGCGTCAATAGATATCTTTCTTGAATACAAAAGGTAATCAATTATTACACAAAAGGTTTGATACATGGTTTTCTTTGGGAGGTGCTCCCATAAAGCTCTTTTCTTATACTCTCCATCATTTTCTTTGATAAATTCTTCTACCATTAAAACTGTATCTAATCTGGGAAATCTCAAAATTCCTTTTAACTTCTTCTCTTCCTGTATTTGATTCATGTTATATCATTGGATATAACAATATTTAAATGTTTTTTGTTTTATTTTTTTGAGGCATTCCAGAGAATATTAAAATATTCTATGAAACTATTGGCTACATCTTTTGATTTAATGTAAATTGAGGTTATATTCTGTCCAAAAATAATTATAATAGTTCTATCTTTGTAAACATTAATCGCTACTGGTGATGTGTGTTCTATATATCTAGTAGTTGTGCTTGGATATTTTTTTACAGAATATAACTTCTCCGTGGTGTTTTTTTGCTTAATGTTGAATAGCATTTTAGTTTTAATTTTCTTTTGTTCTCTCATTAAATGAATTTTTTCAAAGAAAGATTGAACTATAGGTTCGTTATTTTCTCCTGTTCCCCAAGTTCCACCGATAACATAGCAAGTTTCATCTTTTTTTAATAAGTCAACTTGTTCCCTGAATATTATCTCTAATCCTTTCATTCCAGTAATTAATTCAACTTCTTGATTTTCATTAGAAGAATTGAATTTGGCTAATAAACTAGGTAAAATTGACTTTGTTTGTTCTTCCATGCCTAAGAGATCTTTCTTTTTTTGCTCTAGATAATTTAATAATTGGCTAGGATTAGTTGGCTTGAAGTGCTTAACATTATCTTTTATGTATATAGAAACAAGTCCTTTTTCTTGAAGTTTTTCTAATAATTCATACACTTTTGATCCAGTAACACCAGACTTTTTTACAATATCGCCTCTCGTTGAATCTCCTAAGTCTAAGAGCGTTAAATATACTTTCTTTTCAGACTCAGAAAGCCCGATTTCCTTTAAAATACCCCATTCCATAGGTTACCTTAAGGGGAACCTAATATTTAAATATTGTTATTTGAGTGAGATTTTATGGAAGTCATGATAAAACAAAGAAAATCATTAAGAAACGCACTCTATGGGATAGTTGTAGCCAGTACCTTATTTGTTTCTGGATGCAAAGACCGTATACCTAATAAAGAAATGGTTAACTCTAATATTCGTATATATAATGGACACGCAAGCAGAGAGGTTGCTACTGATATGGATTTTGATGGTAAATATGATCTTTTAGAGACTAGTTCTGTGGGAAGCAAGAAAAAGCTATTTTTCAAAAAAGGATATGGACCTTCAAGAGATCCAGGAATTGAATTTGAATTTGTAGACCTAGATTTTTTTAAAAATTACGATAGAGAACTATTCAATGACATGGTTAAAGAATATTATAGATTAGAGGTAAAAAATGAATAAATATTTTCCTCAATATCCTATAATTTCTCATGATGATATGATTCCAAGAGATCAGATTAGACTCGTTCCTGAAAGTGAACTACCTCCACTTGATAAAGTTGAATTAAGTAGACTAAGAGAAGGAAAAGTAGGATATAATCTTCTAGTTGCAGATACACCAACAAATAGGAAAAATCTTGGAATAAAAACTGGATATTTTCAAATGGTAGCATATAAAGAAGGTTGGAATTTCGATCCAGAAAAATATAGGGTAGAATTTGTAGATCCAGATCATTTTCTACTTTCTGAAGAAGGAACGCAAAGAAGAGTCTATCAATTTAGAGATGACGCTAAATTACCTGAGGAACCTTCTGAAGGCTATATAGGTTTTGTTGTTCACCCTAAAACAGCTGTTAGAATGGAAGATAAAGAGGCTGGTGATTTAGCTAAAAGAGTCTTAAAATTTTTTAGAATATAGAACTTTCAAAACAATTAATTGCTCATCTTCTCATAAATTTTTAATCCAACAACGCTGTCTTCAACCATTTCAGGAGATTCATTAATAATTCTTATCTTCTTATCTTTGGGTAGGTTCTTTAGGAGATCTTGCCATTTGTCCTTTCCTGTCTTGATATGGTTCTTTTCTCCTTTCTCTCCGTATTCGATTCCAGAGAAATGGCAATGCCATTCTTTTTCTGGGAAAAGCCGAAAGACTTTTTCGTAATCGACGCTTTTTTCTCTTGCGAGAATATGTGCGAAATCTATGCAGAAAGAACAACCTGTATCTTTAACAAGTTTGGAAATTTCTTCTAAAGAACCAAAGACATTTACTTTTCCCATTGTTTCAGGAGCTATTTTTATTTTCCAGCCGTTCTTTTTTACTTCATTCAGAATTTCAATTATTCCTTTTTTTATGTTTTCATAGGCTCCTTCTCTATTTTCGCCGTAGTATCCTGGGTGGAATACAACAACTTTTGCTCCTAAAAGTTCTCCAATTTTACAGCAATCAAGGATTCTTTTTTTAGTTGCTTCTATTTTAATTTTTTCAGCAGAATTTAAATTTACAAAATAAGGCGCGTGTATGCTCAATTCAATTCCTAAATCTAAAGCTTTTTTCTTTATTTCAGCAGTTTCTGGTTCTTTTATATATACGCTATATGTAAACGCAATTTCGCAAGCCTTTAATCCTAATTTATTATAAGTTTCTAAAACTTTAAGTGCTGTTTTAACAGGTCCAAGTCCTGCTGGTCCGAATGTTATTGACATCGATGAACAATGAAATTTAAGATTTTATATCTTCCTAAGGATTTTAGAAAACATAATTAACCAAAAACTTATAAACTATGGCTTCTATGGAGTCTATAGGTTGATATGGAAATAACAACAATTCAATTGAGCAAGGAAATAAAGAACAAAATATCTTCTTTTGGAACAAAGGGCGAAAGTTATGATGATATTCTTAAAAGGATTTATGCATTGGCTGTTAAAGAGCAATTAAGAGAGTTTTTATTATCATCAGAGGGAACTATTTCTATAGAAGAGGCTAGAAAGGAACTAGATAAAAAATGGCCAAGGTCGAAATAGTTCGGTCTTTATTCGAGGAAATTCAGAAAAAACTTAAGGACGGAGCTCATGAAGTGATTGATCTTATAGAAACTCTTAAAGACAGTCCTCATAAGGGCAAAACTTTAGGTCAAGTTGGGGGAATAGTTATAAAAGAGTTAAAGTATAAAAATTTCAGATTCTATTTTATTACTGATGGATACAAGTTGAAAGTAATGGATGAAGCAAAATTAGTTGATTTATTAATAAGATTCGTTAGGATGTCCGACAAGAAAAGTCAGCAAAAAACCATAGATGAGATAAGAGAAATATTAATCAATTTGGGTCCAGAAGGCTTTAAAATATAAGAGTCAATAGTATAAATATTATTTCTTCTTCAATTTCATAGCTAATTTTCTCTTTCTTCGTTGTCTTCTTATTATCTTTCTCATATATTTTTGATTATAATATTATATATAAAGCTAACTACTGCAGTAGTTTTTGTGCTCCCTACAGACATATGTCCTATCCCTTTAAAATAGCTTATCGAATGCAAA
>CAYITD010000011.1:0-33780 GCA_964366325.1 Candidatus Woesearchaeota archaeon
ACTGGAGTTCAGACGTGTGCTCTTCCGATCTATTTATATGTATTCCAGGCGAGATACCACTTAGAGCCCCAGCCATAACTCCAAGTGTTAATGCCAAAACAAGTTCAAATAACATTGTCCCTCTTAAAATACTTTGAATTTACTCAATAAATATAAATCCCAATTTTAAAAAACTATTTAAACACAATTCCACTAATAGATAAATGGTGAATGAACTTTCTTCTCTAGTGGTGGATCCCAAATGGTCTTCAGTATTAGCAGGTGCTAGTATCGCATCTATCCTTCTATTATTTATTTTTATGTTCTTAATCGTAATAGGTATCTACATATACATCTCCTTAGCATATTCAAAAATAGCGAAAAAAGCAAAATTCAAATCTCCTGGACTTGCTTGGATACCCTTTGTAGGTCCCTCTCTTATAGCCTGTAAAATAGCGAAAATGCATTGGTGGCCAATACTTCTAGCGATTGGTTTGTTTATCCCTTATCTAAGTCTGGGATTTGCAATAGCTTTATCCATATTCTCTGTAATTTGGCACTGGCATGTTTTTGAATACTTTAAGAAGCCTGGATGGATCGCTATCCTATTCTTAATCCCTTTTGTAGGAAGTTTGATAATGCTAATTATGATTGGAATTATAGCTTGGGAAAAATAAATCCTAAATTTCCACTCTAAAAATCTCAATCTTCACAACTTCTATTCTTTTTAAATTATTGAATTCTCTTATGATTCCATGCACAACCACTTTATCCTCCTCATCTAAAAAACAGCTGCAACTGAAATTTATTCCATTATCTAAGTATATCTTGTTTTCACCAAACTCCTTCTTAACATCTATAATTTTTCCTTTGAAAATTACTTTCTGATTAGCTTCATATTTATTTAATTCTTCAGCTTCATGAATTTCAACATAATAAAAATTAAAAATAACAACTAGAGTAATAAATCCTAAAAGAACTATAAGTAAAGTTATTTTCTCCATTTAAACAAAATAGAAAACATTTAAATTAAGCTTTTGCATTTCTCTGTTATGCAAAAAACAATGTCTCCTGAAGAGAAACTTGCGGTTGTTAGAGTTGTTGCTGAAGAAATTGTGACAGAAGATGAACTTTTAGAATTATTCAAAAAAGGAAAAAAGATAGTTGCTTATGATGGTTTCGAACCTTCAGGGCAAATTCACATAGCTCAAGGCCTTCTCAGGGCTATTACAGTTAACAAATTAACTTCCATAGGTATCCATTTTAAGTTTTATGTAGCTGACTGGTTTGCTCTCTTGAACAACAAACTTGATGGCGATATGGAGAAAATAAGAATAGTTGGAAAGTATTTTATAGAAGTTTGGAAAGCTTCTGGGTTAGACATGAAAAATGTGGAGTTCATCTGGACTTCTGAATTTATTAAAAAAACTCCCGAATATTGGGAAACTGTAATCAAATTATCAAAAAACGCTACAATTCAAAGAGTCATGAGATGCAGTCAAATAATGGGGCGTTCTGAAAGCGCATCTAATCCCAGTTCTCAAATTTTATACCCTTTAATGCAAGCAGCAGATATTTATCATTTGAAAGCAGATATAGCTCAGCTTGGTTTAGACCAAAGAAAAGTAAATATGCTAGCTAGAGATTTATTTCCAAAATTAGGAATAAAGCCTCCAATCGCGGTACATCACCACATGCTTTCTGGTTTACAATTTCAAAAAACAGAATTAGAAGGCATCGAAAGAAAAATAGCGCTGAAAATGTCTAAATCAAAGCCAGAAACTGCCATCTTTATGACAGACACAAAAGAAGAAATAGATAAAAAATTCAAAAATGCCTTTTGTCCTGAAGGAGAAGAAAAAGACAATCCAGTTCTAGAATACGCTAAATACATAGTATTTGAAAAATATGATTCTATAGAAATTAAGCGACCTGAAAAATTTGGAGGAAATCTAAAAATAAACTCCTATGAAGAGCTTTCTCAACTTTACAAAGATAAAAAGATACATCCTCTAGATTTAAAGAATGCAATCGCGATTTACATAAATCAACTTTTAGAGCCAGTAAGGAAACACTTTGAAACAAACAAGAAAGCTTCAGAATTACAAAAGAAAGTCAAAAGCTTTGAAACAACAAGATAAATTTTTAATGTAATCTTAATTTATAATTATATGAAAAATCTTGAATGGTGGGAAAATGAAGGTGGATTCTTTGGAGAAAAGTATATGGAGGGAGACGACAGTCTTGAAGGTTTTATTCCAAACAAAAAACAACTTCTTTCAGAAAGAACAAAGAGGGAGGTAAATGGAATAATTACGTTATCAGCCATCAGGGAAGGAGCAAAAATTTTAGATATACCTTGTGGTTACGGTAGGCATTCAATAGAATTATCAAAAAAAGGTTTTTCAGTTGTTGGAATAGACATAAATGAAAAACATCTTATCAAAGCAAAAAAAGAATCGAAAGGACTCAGTATAGAGTTTATTAAAAAAGATATGAGAGATATAGGAAAAGAAAACTACAATAAATTTGATTTAGTCACAAATATGTTCTATTCTTTTGGATTTTTTGAAAAAGAAAAAGAGAATGACAAAGCTATGGGAGAATTTTATAATGCTTTAAAAAATAAAGGTAAATTTATCTTGCATACTGATGTTTCCCCAGAAATTTTAGAAGGAAAAAATTATAGACTTAGAGAAAAAAGAACTCTGGCTAATGGAAAAGAATTAGTTATTGAAGAAAAATATAACAAACAAAATAATAGGATGGAGGGTTCATGGACAATACTTTCTAAAAATAACGAAAATAAATTAACTCCTTATAGTGTTAGAATTTACTCAAAAACAGAATTCGAAGCCTTAGCAAAGAAAGTTGGATTCAAGAATGTTAAATTCTATGGTTCATTTAAAGGAGATGTTTTTGATAATAATTCATTAGAACTAATAATGGTAGCTGAAAAATGAATTCATTAAAAATTTAAGTCTACCTAGTATGAAACTCTACAGTATCTTTATCTTTAACTTTATGTTCTAATCCTACTTTTTGATTAGGGAATTTTGCAGAAGGACCGGTTATTCTAGTTTGTCTAACACTTCTTGAAAAACCTTTAAAGATCCCCTCAGCAACATCTTTAATCTTTGCTCCTTGTTTCAACACCAATGGAACATCTTTTGCTTTCTTCCCAGGTTCTTTTAAATATATTCTAATTACATTCATTCTTAAAAGCATCTCATTTTTCAAAGCCTCAAAGCCTTCTTTTGTAAGAGCAGAAATAAAAAATCCGTTTACCTTCTTGCTTTTCATTCTTTCAATCATTTTTCTCTTTCTTTCTTCATCATAATTATCTTTTTTATTTACAATTATTATTCTGTTTTCCGTTGCCCTTCCAAGATATTTTGAAACTTCCTCAATTTCTTCAAGAGTTTCAATTACTATAAGGAGACAATCTGCATTATTTATTATTCCAGAGTCAAAATCTTCGCTCCCTATTGAGGGAGTATCAACTATCTGCGCTTTCACTCCCTGAAACTCAAATGTTCCTATTTCTGGTGCTTTAGTGGAAAACATTGTGCCTTTAATGATTGTTTTTGCATTAGTCAGAGAAGTTAAAAGCTGCGTCTTGCCTTTTCCAGTTAAACCAAAAAGAACAAACTGAAAACCTTCTTTTCTTATTCCTTTTCTTCCTCCAGATTTTTTACTGGCTTTTTCTTTCTTCTCATTCAGTTTTATCAATCTTCTTTTAAGTTCTGCGACAAAGTTCTCACTTGATTTATGTTTTGGAGCAGCTTTGATCATTTCTTCAAGCCAATGAATTTTATCATCTAAATTATCAGCCTTCAGGTATTCCTTTTCTTTCTCAAAATATTCGTATCCTGCGTTGATTGGCATAATTTTATATATAGAAAGCTGTTTAAAAAACTAATTAATATGAAAAATAATTTAACTAAATATATTTTAATTGTAAATTTAACTGCAATAGCGATATTTTTATCAGGAATGATTTTATCATCCTTGACTAGTATTTCATTTATTATAATTTTTCTATTACCCATTCTAGCAGTAATTTTCTCAGCTAAGTTTATAGCAAAAAATAAGAAAGTCAAGTATTATTTTTTGAGTTTAATAATACCCTTTTCATATCTTTTATTAATTCTATTATATGGATTTTTGTCTTATTTATTTGAAAACCCTCCTCCTGGAAGCTGGGGTATATACATAATTGTTTTTGCACTCTTATTACCTTCCGCTTTAGTGGGGTTAATCATATCTGTTTTAATTAACTTAATAATTTTAAAGAAGAAATAATATTTGCTCAATCGCTAAGTTTATTAATCAGTCTTCCAAAATCTAAATATGAATCTAAAAAGAAGAAGATTATCAAACGGAATAACTGTTTTAATGGAAGAAAGACCTTTGCCCATTGTCTCTTTATCAATTTCCAACAAATTTGGAGCAGTTTATGAGTCTTCAGATATAAAAGGGATAGCACATTTTATAGAACACCTTGTCTTTACCGGAACAAAAACAAGAACACATGAAGATATATCTAGAGAAATAGAAAGTAAAGGAGGAGTTTTAAACGCTTTTACTTCTCACGACGTGACTTCATTTTGGTTTAAACTTCCCTCCAAAAACCTGTTTGATGGTTTGGAGATTTTATCAGACATATTAAACAATCCAATTTTTGAGAAAAAGAAATTTGAAAAAGAAAAAAAAGTGATAATGGAAGAAATAAAAATGTATCACGATAATCCGCAAAGACACGTTCTAGATAAAATAGAAGAAAACTTATATAGCTCCCCTTTCGGAGAAGGAGTAATAGGCTCTGAAAAAACAATTTCTGCTCTTTCAAGAGATTTTGTTTATGATTATTTTAAGAAAGTATACAACCCTGAGAATTTCATAGTCACCATAGTAGGCTCTGCAGATTTTAACAAAGTCTGTGCATTTTTAGAGGAGAAGTTCAAAAAAAGTAAGAGTGATTTGAAAGTTCCAAAAATTTCTGTCCTAAACAAAGAAACAACTGAAGAAAGATCCGGAATTGATCAAGCGCATTTTGTCTTTGCTTTCCACGCCCCTTCTTTTTCTCAAAAAGAGCATTCCGCCTTAGAAGTTTTAGATTGCTATCTTGCAAACGGTATGTCTTCAAAACTATTCTTAAAAATAAGAGAAGATCTTGGCCTAGCATATACTGTTCGCGGATCCATATCGACAGAAAAAAACTACTCTTATTATTCAATTTATGTTGGAACAACAAAACAAGCGATACCTCAAGTAAAAAAAATCATTGTTGAAGAATTTGGAAATATAAAAGATCTGACAGAAAAGGAGTTAAAGCAAAGCAAAGAAAGACTAATTGGATTAAAAAGTGTTATGTCTGAAGAAAGCACAAATACCATGAATGACCTTTTATTCTACGAACTTGCAACGAAGGCAGAAGATTATTACACTTACGATGATAAGATAAACAAAGTAAGTTTAAATGACGTCAAAGCAATCGCAAAATTAAAATCTTTCAGTACAGCATCAATAGTTCCAAAATAAAAATACCAAACACAACAAACTTAATGGTATTTTTAAGCCTCAAACTGAGGAGCAATGAAATCAGTTCGAGCAATAAAAGCAGGTGTGAAAGAATAGACGATAAAGGATTAACATCTAGACTCTAAGGACGCACACCTAACACCCTCACAAATATTCCCTGATTTTTCTCTATATATATGTTTTGATGACTAACAATAAAATACAAAAAGCAAATAATTATTAAAAAGAATCCATATAAAAATAAAAGAGTACCTTAAAAATATGGAAACTGAAGACAAAATAAGAACTTTCATTTGCATAGACTTCCCAGAAGAGGTTGTAAAAGAAGTTGCCAGAATCCAAGAATTATTACAAAAAACAAAGTTCACAGGAAAAACCACTGAACTAGAGAATTTGCATTTAACATTGAAATTCCTCGGAGAAGTATCGACAGAAAAATTAGAAAAAATAAAAGAAAAACTATCGCAAATTAAATTTAACAAGTTTGAGGCCCACCTGTCAGAAATTGGTCTTTTTTCTTATAGAAAGAATCCAAGGATAGTTTGGATAAAAGTCTCAGGCAAAAGTGTTTTTGAATTACAATCTTTGATAGATTCCTCACTAAAAGAAGATCTAGAAAAAGAAGAAAGATTCATGTCTCATTTAACAATTGCCCGTATAAAGTACGTAAAAGATAAAATCAATTTTGAAAAACATGTTAAAACAATAAAAGTTAAACCCCTTAAGTTTTCCCTCTCTTCCTTCAAATTGAAGTCTTCTGAATTGAAAACTCTTGGACCAGTTTATGAAACAATAGAAGAATATATTTTATCTAGGCCTTAAACTCAACCATCTCAACAAAATCGCTTGCTCTTTTTCCTAAAATTTCTTCCAGTTCCTCTCTAGATGCATTAAAAATACTCTTCAAACTTCCAAACTTCTCAATCAGTTTCTTTGCCTTTTTAGGGCCTACATTTGGAAAACCCTCGAGTATATATTGAATCTGCTCTTCTTTTGTTAAGAATGTCTTCGAAGGTTTCAAAGAAAACTCTTTATTTTCTTTTCTTCGAGCCAAAACACTAATATATTTAGCGCTATCTTTCTCATTTTCACTAAAAATTACCTTTGTATCCCACTCCAAAGAAAGAGCAATTAGAAAACCGCGAAAAGCATTTTCATTTATTCCTCCTTCATATTTTCCCTCTTGAAAAAAGCCCTCCAATATTAAAAAACTCTTAGGATATTGCTTCAACTCAATAAGCTGTCTGAATATTCTTTTATCAACTATTGAACTTTTCAAATCAGAAATAGTCTTTCTCTCAATTGCCACATCTTTTATAATGTAATCTCCGACATTTAGTTGTTTAAATTCAACATCAAAACCTTCTTTGACAAGATAAGATGCGACAAGAGAATTCTTTTCCCTAAAGTCTACTTCTATCTTTATCTTTTCTTCTTTTTTATCTTTCTTTTTTGAGAATATGTCTAGTAATGGCATTTAAGTATCAGATAGTTTTCTACTCCATCTTTTCCAGTCTTTTTTTAAAGATTCAAACTCAGATTCATCTATTAATTCTTTACCTGTGAAATTTAAAATGAGTTCTTTATCATTACCTGATTTTATTTTCTTATTCTGTCTCATGCTAAATAAAGTAAAATGATCTTTAAAATTTTAATGGTTATTTTGAAATATAAGAAAAGATAAACTGATTAAAATTCCTTAACAGGCATCCATTCTTTCGTAGTTGAATTCCATAAATATTTAGGAACATCTTCTTCATTTCCTGTAGGAAGAGAAGGAGATTTTGTAAAATTAACTTGTTTAGAAATTGTACTTTCTTTGCCATTATGTTCATAAATTATCTTGTATTCTACAAACCTCGTCCCAGATTCATTTTCTCCACCAAATAATTCTATCAGAGGTATATTAAAACTGCAACCATTGGAGAATTTGTGTATGTCCTCTCCACTTTTTCTTATAAACTCCCATCTAGCATTTTCATCAAAAAAAGCTAAATCTCCAGATCCATAGATTTTAGAATCAGCACAAAAACCATAATCAGATGTACTGGCTAATCCAAACTTTTCTGAAGAAGGATACACTATATTTTCTCCAATATTAAATTTAGATTTACCTCCTCCTAAAAACAAAAGCTTCGCTGATTTTATTGTTATATAATCTGAATAAACATTAGTCGGGTAATAAATTAATAAATTAACTTGGACACTATCTGTTAATTTTCTTAAACTTTCAAATTCTCCTCCCTGAATAATCAGTTTAACACCCTCATTTTTAGTTTCTTCTTTATTAAAAAAAAAGATTAACGTAAATAGCCCAACCAATAGTAAAAAAATAATTAAAATATACTTTTTAATAATTTTTCTCATAATAGATAATATTAGTTATCTTTTTAATTTTATTGCTTAAATGATATTGTGAATTTAGTGTCTAACCAAAACTTCCTAACTTCATATCTTTTCTTCCATCTTTTATCTCTTTCCTAACTAAATCAATGACTTTATGCATTTTTTTCTCTCTTGCCGAAGAGGCATAGTGATTTATTTCATCTCTTGTATCTTTTGTCACTAGGATTACAAGTTTCCCTGCTTTCAATCTTGCCGTTCTTCCAGCTCTTTGTATTTTTCTTATTGCACTTGGTATTGGCTCATAAAAAATAACAACATTCACTTCAGCAATGTCCAAACCTTCCTCTCCAATTGAGGTAGCAACTATTACATTTAGTTTACCCTCTTTGAGATTTTCAATTATTTGTTTCTGCTCTTTTTGTGAAAATCCAGTATTTCCTTTTTTTGCCTGTCCGAAAAAAGTATTAGCTTTTACAAAATTAGACTTATTTAATCTTTCAACTATTTTAGTTGCAGTCTCCCTATATTGTGTAAAAATTATTATTCTCGCTTCCTTGTTTTGTTTAAACTCTTCCTCAACTAAAACAGCAGTTTCTTCAACTTTAGGATGTTCCATTTCTTTTAACAGAAGATGATTCAATGAAATCAAGACAGCTTTAAATTCTGGACTGCTAACTAACTTCTGAACTCCTTTTGACTTCTTTTCATCTGACTGTTTAACAAGCCCTTTAAGATATTCATTTAGTCCTGAAAGAGTCTGCGTTTCCAAAAGTTCCATAGCATGGGAAATTTTTATTGCTTGAGCTGTTGCAGACATACCAAGCATAGCATTAAAATTTTTTTCTCCAACCATATTCCCCAATCTACTTTGCAATTTCAATAGTGTTATTTTATTTCCAGGCCCAAATAGAAGATTTCTAGCTCTTAATTCACCTATTTTTGAATCGTAAATCCTTTTCAACAATACTTTCATTTCAAGAAATTCAGGAGGAAAAGGAACTTCTATTTTTTCATAATCCAATTTTTGAAGATAATTTTTTACATCTTCTGAATCTCTAGTTCTAACTTCAATTTCCTCAGTATCAAGATGTTTGCATATTTCTCTAACGTTATCTGCTTCGCTTCCTGGAGAAGCAGTCAACCCTAAAATTCTATAATTACTTCCCTGTCTTTTATAAAATTCAACAACTGTTGTGTAATCATAATTTTTCAGACATCTATGTGCCTCATCTATGACTAGAAGAGAAACATCTTCCATTTTGTAAAGGTTGGCTTTTAAGTCGTTTGCAATACATTGAGGAGTTGAAAAAATAACATCTGCTGTGAAAAAAGTTTTTTTTCTTTTAGCAGCTGCAACCTCTCCGGTGAATAATTGTAAATCAGCAAACAACTCAGGAAGTTGTTTTTTAAAACTGTTAATATGTTGCTCAACCAAGGGCCTTGTAGGAGCTAAAATAAGAATCTTTTTTCCAGGATATTTTTTCAATCTTTCAATAGAAAGCATTAGTGCGATAAGCGTCTTCCCCAAGCCAGTAGGCAAAACAACAAGAGTATTTCTATCTCTAGCCGTCTCAAATATTTTTTGCTGATATTCTCTTGGTTTCAAACTAATCTCTTGCATATTCCAGTTTGAGTAAAGAGTTATATAAATAAGTGCGTGCTCAGATATTTTTGTCTATAAAATCTCTTAATGCCACCAAATCTTTTTTATCTTTATCATAGTGGTAAGTTTTTATTCCGACAGATTTTGCACTTTTTACAGCCAATTCATTATGTTCAAAATAGACAACTTCCGTTGTATCAAGTTTAAAATGCTTAAGCATTATTTCATAATACAAAGGGTCTGTTTTTTCAGGATTATGATTTAATGTAAAAACTTCATAAGGCAATTTATTCAATCCAAATTTTTCCATTTCTTCATCATTAGCTCCAGTAATAATTATTTTCTTGTTTGAGTATTTTTCCAATAGCCAATACATTTCTTGAAAAATTCCCTTATCTTTTATAACAAAAGTATTAATCGCATCAACTAAAATTATTTTCATTAAATAATAGGATATCTTTTACTTTTAAATTTTACAAAGCAAAAGCATAAACTGAAAAAAGAAAACTGAAGAACGCGAGAACTGTCCAAATTATTCTTGATCCAAAAAATATCTGTGTCCCATCCAGTTTAGAAATAGGTAAAATAGAGAACAAAGCGTAATATGCAGCAAGTTTGCTAAGATATTCAAAACCCAAAATATACGAAACAATTACGATTAAGAACAAAGATATAACTCCTGCTGAACCTATGAGTGCATTGTGCCAATCAGTCATCTCGCTATAACTATAATATCCAAATCTTTTTGCAACTCTATGCTTCAAAGCTCTTGTTTCATAAGTTAAAAAAGTCATAGTCTTAAAAAATCCCAAAGTTACAACGGTAAGTGCCAACGGGATTAGTATTCCAAATGGTTTCTCTTCCTTAAAATGTTTTCCAGGTTTATAACCATAAAAATAAACTCCCCAAAGACTGTGTTCCACATTTGAATCTAGCAAATAAGCAGATCCTTTCTTAAACAAAACAGGAATAATTACAACAATACAAGAAAAAACAAGAACTTCGAGCATCCTAGAAAAATTGCCCTTAAAAACAAAAGAAAAGACCGAAACAGCAAACATTAGCAACACAGCGGTTAATATATGTGCAATTTCTTTGGCTTCCATATAAAAAAGAGTAAAACAATTTATATAAATATTGTTATGTCAAGATTCTCCAGTCTTGAAAACATATATGGATAAAAACATCTTTCAAAAAGCATAAAGTATAAATACTCATTCGATTAAAAAACGAGATGTTGAGAATAAAAAAAGTATCAGAGGTAATAGGAAAACAAGTTTATACTTCAGAAGGCGATTATTTTGGACAAATAGAAGATGTAAATCTTACTGAAAATAAAATTGATGGTTGGAAAATACGAGTAAGTTCAGGCTTTTTGGCTTCGTTTGGAGGAGCAAGAGGAGTAATCATACCTCACCAGTTTGTAAAAGCAATGGGCGATGTAGTAGTTATAAACCGTGGTTCGTTGCCTTCAAGAGACGATTCAATGATGCCCTCTCCAGCTTCACAGCAAATGAATTCTCAAAATCTTGAAGAATTTTAAAAACCAAGCAAATCTTTATATAATCTATTTATTAATTTAATTCATGGTGAAGTCTTTTACTTACGGAGGTCAAACTCTTCTTTCTAATCCTATAGTTGTAGAAACCATTCTTCCTTTTCTTCTAGTATTTACAATAGTCTTTGCCGTATTACAAAAATCAGAAATTCTTGGAAAAGGTAAAAGACAAATAGATGCGATAGTCTCCTTAGTAATTGGTCTTCTTATAATTTCCTTAGGTCAAGCAGTTGGAATAATAATACAACTCACATATTTCTTATCGGTAAGTCTAGTAATAATCTTAGTTTTCCTAATATTAATTGGATCATTTACAAAAGAAGGAGATTTCTTCAAAGAATTTCCAAAAGGTATGCGTTGGATATTAATAGTTGCATCTTTGATAGCAGTAATAATCGCTGTGCTTTATATAACCGGTGCTTGGGAATACTTATTCAATTTAGTCTCTGAAGGAAGCGAATCAAATTTCATAATAAACCTAGGTTTTGTAGTTATCATGATTGGAGCCATTGCAGCAGTTCTTTACGGAAGCAATGACAAGAAAGATAAAAAAGATTAAACATTTAAACTTCCTATTTGTTTAATTTTATGCAATATCTAAAACTAAGAAATAAATTCAATAATTCACTCTACTATTTAACAAAAAAAATTCTGTTTCATTATGAACCTGAAAAAGTACATAATAATTTTATAAAAATAGGAAAATCTCTCGGAAGCCATAAAGTTTCAAAAGAAGCAGCATCTAAACTTTTTTCATTTGAAAATCCTGCACTCAAACAGAATCTTGTTGGAATTACATTTAGAAACCCTGTCGGTCTATCGGCAGGCTTCGACAAAAACGCAGAACTCGTTGACCTTCTTCCCTCAATTGGCTTCGGTTTTGCAGAAGTTGGAAGCATAACTGCAAACCCTTGTAAAGGTAATGAAGGAAAGAGACTAGTCCGTTTGCCAGAAAAAAAAAGTATCTGGGTAAATCTTGGACTTAACAATAAAGGCTACCTTGAAATAAAAAATCGTATAAAATCAAAGAAATTTGAAATCCCTATAGGAATAAGCGTAGCGAAAACAAATTCTGCTGAAACTGTAAACCCTAAAATCGGATTAAAGGATTACCTAACAACACTAAAAGGTATGAAAAAGATCGGTAGCTATTTTACAATTAACATAAGCTGCCCAAATGCTTTCGGAGGCCAACCCTTTTCTTCTCCAGAATTATTCAAATCTCTAATGAATGAAATTCAAAAGTTAAAAATAAAAAAACCAATATTCATAAAACTTTCTCCAGATTTAGGGGGGAAAAACATAGAATCTATTTTAAAAATTTCCTTAAAGTATGATCTCTCGGGGTTTGTTTGTTCTAATCTAACTAAAAAAGGCAAAATAAAGTCCGGAGGTTTTTCGGGAAAAGAAGTAGAAAAAAAAGCCAATCTCCTTTTATCTAAAGTCTATAAATTTAAAATAAAAAATAAAAAGTCATGGATCCTCATAGGTTCTGGAGGGATTTTTTCTGCAGAAGATGCATATAAAAAAATAAAATTAGGAGCTAATCTTGTTCAATTAATCACTGGAATGATTTACAAAGGCCCAGCCTTAATCGGACAAATAAATCAAGGCCTTGTTGATTTATTGAAGAGAGATGGTTACAGCAATATAAGAGAAGCTGTTGGAAAAGAGCATGAAAAAAGATAGGTCGGATATTTTAAGCATGACACTTTTTGCTTTAAGTATTTTTTTAATTTTATTTAATAAGAGTATTTGTCCTAAAGAGATTAATATTTCAACATTCTATGGCTTATTTATAAAAATTGTTTGTAGCCTTAATTTTTTAGTAAAAATAACTTTTATAATATTTGTCATACTTTTTATTAATAAGTTTTTAAATCATAAAGTTAAAAAGTAATTATTTTTCAATATATCCCAATTTCATCTTGATCAGTAATAACAACGAAACATATTTAAATAAACATTCACACATCTAAAAATGGTGTTCGGAAGTATAGCGGATGTATTCTATCAGTGGGAATTTTTAGGCGTGTTTGATTTCATTCTTCCTTTTCTACTCATATTCGCAATAACATTTGGAATTATGGATTCCGTAAGGTTTTTTGGAAAAAACAAACCAGTTTACATAATAATTGCTCTCGTAATTTCCTTAATGTCTTTGCGTTTCCAAAATTTTGTCTCTGATTTCATGACTGAATTGTTCCCTCGTCTTGGTATCGGCCTTTCAGTAATGATAGCATTAATGGTAATGGTCGGATTGTTCATTGCGGATGACGTCAGAAGATATTGGTTTTATGGATTATCCGCTTTGGGTGGTTTAATCGGAATTTCTGTATTATATCAAACATTTAATGTCCTAGGTTGGTGGTCTTCAGGAGAAGGTTCTCAAGAGATAGGGATGATTGTTCTAGGCGTTTTACTTTTAGGAATAATAATCGCAGTTGGAGCTAGCGGATCGGACCATAAATCTGATCAAAAACCAGCAGGATTCACCTTCTGGAGAGACGGGCAAGAAGGCGGTAAACACAAATCGTAAAATGCCAGCAGATTTATCCCCTTTCGCATACTTTGCACCTATCGTCACATTCCTTCTTGTCTTCGTAATCGTGTATGCAGTTTTAGCAAAAATAAAGATAATAACAGACAATTACTGGATAAATCTTTTCATCGCATTCTTCGTTGCAACTCTTTTCATCTCGTTGGCAGGAGCAAGAGAATATATAGAACTCATAACTCCTTGGTTTTCAATATTGATAATTAGCGTTGTCTTCCTAGGCATTTTAATAGGATTCATAGGAAAACCAGTAGATTTTCTAAATAAATGGGTAGGCATTGTCTCAGTCATTTTGTTAACAATCATTTTCTTAGTTTCAGCCTTTTTTGTCTTCTCAAAGTTCATCGTAGGCTATCTTCCAGGAGAAGGCTTCGGTTACAATGCAAATCCCGATCTTCTTCCAACTTTCGCATTCCTTTATTCTCCAAGGATTTCTGGAGCAATAATTCTAATCGGCGTTTCAGCCTTAGTAAGTTGGATCCTTTTCAAAGCTAAAGATTCTAAGTAAAATTTGGCCAGAACACCAAAATAAATTTAAACTAGTAAACAAGCCTTGTTAATAAAATATAATATACTTAAAATTATCCAAGCACTTAATAATCAAGGATGTTTATGCTTCTTCTTCGAATGTGCCGGATGTTCCACGTGATGTGCCTGGTTTCCGTGAGGAACAGTGTGATGTTCATGATGCGTTGCATGATGTTCATGTCTCTTTTCAGAAATCGCCTTAAATGACTTCTGCGTCTCTCCCAACTCATTTTTAAGATCCTTAACATCATTTACATATTCTCCAACTCTCTGCAACACAGAAAGCTGAAGCTTGTCAATTATCTGTTCTATTCTTCTTAATCTACGATCCAACCCAAGAATTCTAGCCTCTGCAACTGTCCTAAAGTCTATATTTTTCTCTAATTTTTCTTGAATGCCTGTCAGTCTCTCGCTGACAACCTGTTCAGCAATTTCAGTAATCATATCTGAACTAAAAGCATCCTGATAAGATTGATATTGTTCAGGACTTTGTTGTGTTTGCGTTTCAGGCACATAAGAATTACCGCCGTAAGGCTCACCAACATACTCTTGCTCAGGCTGACTGCTCTGCGATTGTGAATTTGAGTATACACTCTGAGTGTTCTGTTGCTCAGACTGTTGAACAAACATAGAAGGCTGCATCCCCTCATAATTTCCAGAAATAGAAGAAGATTGCGTAGAATATTGATTAGATGAAGGAGTCTGAAGATAATCCGGCCCTGTTTTTCCATCCATACTACCTGAAGAAACAATAGCTTCTTTTATTTTCGCCTGAGTCAAAGAATCATAAACCTCTCTCTCCTGATATCCTTTGCTAGTCAAAGCTTGAACTATCTCAGGGTCAGAAACGCCCTTAGACTGCATAAATTTTACCTCTTCCGATACTCCCATTTTAATTTACTTTCCTAAACAAATCAAATTGCCTTTGCAAAATCATAAGTTCCTCCTTTCTAACAGTAGTATTCAACAATTCAGTAACTCTTTGAAGAACTTCTTTCATTCTTTTATTTTCTTCTTTCAACTGTTCCAAGAGACCTTTCATAGATTGTATCTCTTCAAAATTTCTATCCCTATCTTTTACAAAAGTCTCGCTTATGAGGAGCATCCTATCCCTTAACAGCATTTGTCTTTCATCTACATCTCTAAGTCTTGTATTAACATCTCCAAAAAAATTAGATCCCGCGGATTGATCAAGAACCGCAGAATTATCGAACGCCTCTTCTACCATTAAATATAAAAGTATAAAGGGTTTAAAATAGTTTGGTTTGAAAAATGATGTTTAAAAGAGGAGCGCCGATTTATGCGACAGAAATAAATCATGAACAAGGGGAAGAAGTAATTTATATTAACACTTTAGGTGCTCCAATAGTTCCATCTATCGCAGAGAATGGTTCAATAATGGAGAGAGTAGTAGATTTACTTGCCGAAAATCCTGGAGCATCTAGAGTAGTCTTCGTACAGCAAAGAAATTATAATTATCCTTCAAATCAAATAACTCTCTTATCTGAAATATCTAGAATCTACAACTATTTAGTAAAACAAGAAGAGCTACTTTCACAAAGAAAGCTCTCTCTTTTCGGAAATAATCCAGAAATAAGAGAGGATATTCAATATCTTTTAAATTTATTAAAACAAGATCCTTTAAGTTGTTTTCTGGAATTAAAAAAAAGAATAAAAGAATTTAGAAACCAATTAGAAAATCCGAACATACAAAACAGATCCTTTGTGCTAAATTATACAAGAACTCTAGAAAAAATCTTAGAACTTCTTCAAAATACAAAACTGTTAAAATATTTTTCCACTAATGAATCAGAGTTCTCATTGACTAAAAGAGATCTCTACAAAGGATTGTTTCGTGCAGAAACTCTTCCTAATTTTACATTTACTAGGATCACCTCTCAAATTCCTCAAAAAGCAGAATTAGTAGATCAATACGAATTAAAAAATGATATGGAAAAAGTAACAGTAACCATTCTAAAACTAGAAAATGATCCGAAATACTTTTATCACATCCTCCCGCCTGAATATTCCCTATCTGAAGATCATCATCTTTTATTAAATACTGCTAGAAATGTTCTCGCAGAGCACAGACCTAAAGCAGAAGAATTCATAGATCCTGAAAGAACAAGACAAGTTTTCTTTAACATAGCAAAAGATATGTTAACAGAGTTATCAAAAAACAAAAACATCGGGCTGACAAATAAAGAACTAACAAATCTTGCAAAAATACTTGTCAGACATACAATTGGATTTGGAATTATAGAAGTTTTATTAATGGATGAAAAACTGCAAGATATAGTATTAAATGCACCAATAACTCAAAATCCAATATTTGTAAAACATGAAAAGTATGAAGAATGCGTAACTAATATTATACCTAGTTTTGAAGATATTAATTCTTGGGCTGCGAAGCTAAGATTAAAAAGTGGCCGGCCTTTAGATGAAGCGAATCCTGTTCTTGACACTGACTTAATCTTTGATAAAATAAGAACAAGAGTAGCAGCAGTTACAGAGCCTCTTTCTCCTTTGGGTTTAACATATGCATTTAGAAGACATAGAGATCAACCCTGGACACTTCCTTTATTCATAAATAATAAAATGATGAATTCATTTACTGCAGGATTTTTAAGTTTTATAATTGATGGTGCAAGAACCTTGTTAGTAGCCGGAACACGTTCTTCGGGAAAAACATCTCTTCTCGGAGCTTTGATGTTGGAAATAATGCCGAAATACAGAACAATAGTTATAGAAGATACTTTGGAGTTGCCAACAGACGTTTTACGCAAATTAGGGTATGATATTTTAAGTATGCGAGTCCGTTCTGCTCTAGTCTCAGGAACAACAGAGGTGGATGCATCTGAAGGAATAAAAGCAAGTCTAAGACTTGGAGACAGTGCACTTATTGTTGGAGAAGTTAGAAGTGACGAAACTCGTGCGTTATATGAAGCTATGCGTGTAGGAGCGTTAGCAAATGTAGTTGCAGGAACAATTCACGGCGACTCTCCTTATGGAGTTTTTGATCGTGTAGTAAATGATCTTAATGTTCCAGTAACCAGTTTCAAAGCAACTGATTTAATATTGGTAGCAAATCCAATAAAAACAACTGATGGTTTAAAGTCTATAAAGCGATTGATAGAAATAACAGAAGTAAGAAAACATTGGAGCAAAGACCCTTTAGAAGAAAAAGGTTTCGTTGATCTTTTCAAATATAACGTAGAAAAAGACGAGCTTGAACCTACAGAAGAACTAATTAATGGAGATTCAGAAATAATAAAAAATATAGCCTCAAAAGTTAAAGGTTGGGCAGGTAATTGGGACGCAGTCTATGATAATATAATATTAAGAGGAAAAATAAAGCAAGAAATAGTAGACGCTGCTATAAAACTAAATAAAAGTTATTTGATGGAGGCACCTTTTAATGTTATTTCAAATGCGGCATTTCACAGAATCAGCGAAGAAGTAAGGAAAGAATCCGCTCTTCCATGGTCCCATCTTGTTCTACCCAGATGGAAAAACTGGTTCCATAAAAATATAGATTTATTCTAAGGATCTACTTCTATAAAAATAAGTTGAGTAAAATTATTAATTTTAACAACTACTGCTACAAACTGACCCTTTGTAGGTAAAAATCCATCTCCGAAAGCCTCAGCTTCTGCTATTATAGCCAAAGCATCAGGATCTTGCGTGTCTATTCCCAAAGGTGTAAAATGCCATATCGCAATCTGCACATCAGAAGCAGGAACTCCCGCAGGTTTATGATTTATAATATAATTTATCTTGTCAAATTGCACACCTGCACATAGAGGGCATTTAGTCAATAAATCAGGGTCTAAGCTGGAAATTAAAGTCGCATTATAATTAATCATAGATAAAATTGATTTGCTTAGTTCCACACACCAGCCACCATATACACTATTATTTATAGGGCCAAAGCCCGAAGGAACGTTGTCGAGTTTAACCAAAAAATTAGAAGGAGAGTGATTTATAGAGGGAGTAAAAATAAGCTCTGCATTTACACTTGAATTAGGTACAGTTATATTTTTTGGATCATCTATACAGATCAAAGGCGCACACTCAGGTTGCTGAATCTTCCCTTCTTTTTCAACTAAAACAAGGGTGCAATCCCCTCCTTTTCTGCTCTTGCTATCATTTTTCCAGTCAGCTCTGAAACAATCTCTACTACAGCCAAGAGCAGAACAAAACTGATTTAAATCACAACCATATCTATCAACATTTCTAAACCTCGAATTAGGACAGAAGTCTATAGAATTAGGCACTCTATCCAGGTCATCATCATTCAATAAGAATTCTATCAATCCAGAGCTATCATTCTCTTGCTGTAAAAGAGAGATAGTATTGTTTATTGTTGTAGGGTCAGAAATGCCAAAAGCATCCCATCCTGGAAAAGAACTTCCTAAGCGAACAAACAAAATTAAAATAGCCATTAAAAACAAAAGTTTTCCTCGCTTACAGTTTACTCTTTCACCAAACATGTAGTAACTCTAAAATTAATTCTTTATAAAAACTGTTGCAGATTAAAGGCGATTTTTTTTACCTACCTAAATTTAATGGCTTTTTCGTTCTTATTAAAAAATAATAAAAATTAGCCACCTAATCCCTGAAGAGCTACAGAAGCTAAAATCCCCAAAGCTACGATTGAAACAAAAGCAGTCATCAAATAAAGAATGATCCCTGTCCTCAAGTTTCTAGCAAGCTCATATTTTTCTCTTAAGGAATCCTTTCCTGAATCAACAGTAACCAAAGCACCAGTTAAAATAAATATAACTTCAATTATATAAACGCCCACAGAAATTTGTAAAAAATAAGGAGGAATCATTTTACTCACATCAAATATAGAAACTATCTGAGAAAAGTTTCCAAATCCTTGCAAAGCCTCCGCTCCTCCCTCCACTTGTAAAACTTCAAGTTTATTTAAAATCAAAGTAATCATAGTAGATAACCCTACAACTATTCCTGCAAGTAACGGAGCAAGAAAAGTCATGTTGGATTTCATATCAGAAATAATTTCAGCTAGCAAATCCTTAAGTCTTTGATTTATTCTGCCAATATTTTTAACATATTCAGAAATAGAAATCAAAGCCCTAGCAGCAACATTAAGACCTTTCTTAACGCTTTCAACAAGTATCCTCATAGAAGTGCCTATTAAAGCTGAAGGATAGTAAACTAGCGCTCCACGTCTCGTATCAAAAATAGCCCCATCAAGGGACATTCCTCCTTGTTGTATATTTTGTGAAACTAAAGAAAAAAAGCCTGCACTCTTTTGTCCTTGCGTAGAATCTGCCAGATTTCCAAAAGCTATCTCTGCTGGAGTTCCATCCCCTAATCTATTCCCTAGCTGAAACAAAGAATTTGCAAACTCACCTTCCAAAGCCTTAGCATCCTCTCTGGCTTTTATTAATAATCTAGTTTTTCCTGAGTAAACAAAAAAGAAAAACAAAGCAATAGAAAAAGGTACAAATAAACTTAGCAATATAGCAACAGGACCAAAAGGCCCTACTGTATGTCCGCCTATATCTTTGAAATCAAAAATTTTAGTCTGCCCAAGAGAACTCAACCCCAATTCAGCAAAAGTGTAATCGCTTTTTAATCCTAATATGCTCGTAAAAAAATCCAGCTGGAAAATAAAAGGCAAAAACCCTAAAATTAAAATTGGCAAAGATATCAAGCCCGCAGAAAGTAAATGTTTCCTGCTCTTGTAATCTCTAAATGCCGGATTAAATTCCAAACTCGAAGATTCTCCATAACCTCCAGGTCTTCTAAGTAAAATAGTGGTTACCATATAGAATACAAAAAAAGGAAAAATCAAGTTAAAGAGCAAAAAAACATGAGGCCATTGAATCAAACCCTGTAGCAGTGTAGAAGCCAGAGGCAATAATGCTAAACCCAAAGTAGGCAAAATTATTCCAAGCATATAAATATTAGTCAATGGACTCCTTATGTCTCTAGAATATTTAAGCATCTTTTCATAAACTCCGTCCAGAATAACTTGAAGGCTCTTTTCCAAAATCTCTACTCTTCTTTGTTCAGCTGGTTCTAGCAAAGAAGATTCTATTAGATGCATAGATTCCAAAAATTCAGGAGCATAGTCTTTCCAGCCCCTAAGATAAATTTCAAGAGCCTGCTTTAAAGTGGAGTACTTTCCTATTTCAACATCATAAAGTATTTTCCTAAAATCTAAAGAAAGTGGCCCCTCAAGATGTTGAGAAGCAAACACAAAAGCTCTTTCCAAATTAGAAGTGTGTTTCATATAAACAACAAGATAAAGAATAGCAGGAACCATTTCAGAAGAAGCTCTTAATCTCCATATATTGGCTAACCTAGCAGGCATACTGTAAGTAAAGTAAAAAATAAACCCGCTTGCAAGAAAACCTAGAAATGTAAAAAGTACCAAATTAGAAAGTTGATCTGAACGAATTTCTTGTAACCCTCCAGGAAAAGCAATGAAATAATAAGCTGCGGAAATTAAGATAGTCAAAAAAAACACTCCAAGCATAGAAACAACCGAGAGAGTAACTGCTTGTTCAACACTGGCCTCTAAATGAGCGATCTCTAAATTCCTCTGTATCTTCAATCTATCTTTCTCTCCAACTCTTAGTTTTATTATACTACCCAAAGACTTTAGCCAACGTTCATATCTGCTCAGTTCTGGAATCATCTCTCCTCTGAAAGCAGTATACTCTTTAGAATATCCTCCACTTTCAAAATTGTCCAATTGATTCTCAAGCTTCCTGCTATATTTTTCAAGAATATCTTTTGTAGACTCGGCCATTATTCCTCTTTTATATATGTTTAAATACAAAAATGAAGTTATAAATCTTTATTACCATTTGGTTTAATGCCTAGCAGCTTGCTGCGCCCAAATGGTAATTAGAGACAGCAAGATTTGTTTACTCTTACAAATCTTGTGTGTTCAAGAATCAAGTCTTTTAAAAGATTCTTGACATTTCCGTTGAGGCCAAGCGCAATACCTCCTCAGCACACTATAAGATAGCGAAGGCTTAGGAAATCTCTTTATCACCATAACCATTACAAAAATTTAATAAGACCCTTCAGTTCATAAATAAATGAAGTCAAAAAGAGGTTTTATACTACAAGATTACATTGCACCTCTAACAATAGCAGCTGCAGTTTTAGCCATAGGAATTATTTCCGCCGCTTTATATACCGAAACAGGAGTTAAAGCCTTAGATTTTCTAAAAAGCATATTTAGACTAACATGAAGAAAAAAGCTCAAATAGAATTTCGCACTATGGCGATAGTTATAGTTTTAGTCATAGTTGTACTAGTGATTGTAATAGGAGGATACGCTTTAACTTCCCAACAATTTCTAGATTATTTCGGAAACACAAAATTTCAAGAAGAAAATATTACAATAAAAGAAATTGCATACATAAGATATGATATTTCAAAAGACAAAGTACAGTACTATGATTCTACATCTTGGAACGACTTCCCTCAAAATAAAGAAACAGTTCTAGATAATAAAAAAATCTCGGAAGATGCATTAAAATTAGAGTTCTCCAAATTATACTACACAAGAAAATTTCCTGTAACTCTTCCTTTAGTAGAAGTCGTAAATAAAAAAATAAAAGAATTGGCAGGATGGGAAAATGGAAGAATATACAAAAAGGAATTCACAATAACTGGATTTTCTCAAAAAGAAAAGGGCTCTTTATTCATCACTGCAGCCCATACTTCTTCCAACCTAGATCAAGGTAAAGGAGATCTAACAACCTACTTCAAGCTTTCTTTAGATAATACCTTATCTGAATACAGCACATCAATAGACTATTCCCCGATCTTCAAATATCTTGACTCTCCAGAGTATGAAATAATTGGAAAAACAGCAGAATGGCGCGATTCTGTTCTAAAAAACCCAATTTCCATAAATTACAAAACTCTAAGCGATAACCAATTTGTCTTAAAAACAGAAACTTTCTGTGTCCAAAAAATTGATGACCTCTACCTTAACATTAACCTAAATGAACCGAAATCTTCCTGTTAAAATGTCAAAAAATAAAGAATCTAAACCTATTTTGAGCAATAAAAAAGCGATTATTGGAGATAACCTAGTAACTACTCTTCTTTGGATTCTATTTTCTATAGGGGCAGGGATAGGCCTAATCCGTTTAGTAAAGTTCCTAACACATTGAGATATTAATTTAATTTTATCATTAGTTCTTAATAAAAAATTTTATCCACTAAAATTATATAAACCCTCTTGGCTTTTTAAAAAAATGATTAAAAGAGGAGAGTTAACTTCAACTCAGATAGTCTCACTTATATTCGCAATTGTAAGTTTTTCCATCCTTGTATATTTTTTAATTGTCTCTAATTTAAAAGGAAATACTGAAGATGAAGTCTGTAAACTTTCAGTTCTTACAAGAGCAACTTCTCCGGACATAGCTCAGCGTCTCGTTCCCCTAAAATGCAGAACAAAAAAGATATGTTTCTCGCTTGGGGACGACTGCAAAGCTTTTCTTGGAGACAAAGACGTAACTAATATAAAACTGCCATCAAATCCAGAAGAAGCAGCAAATAAAATAGAAGAAATTTCTGCAGACGCGCTATATACTTGTTGGAGATTAATGGGAGAAGGAAAACTAAATTTATTTGCAGGTATAGAAAAAGATTATAAAAATTTTATAAGTGACTTCTTCAAAATTGACGAAGCTAAACCTTACTGTGTGATGTGTTCCCGTTTAGCAGTTTCAGAAAATCTAAAAAAACATCCTGAAATCCTTTCAAAAGTTAATCTATTGGATTACATGGAAAAAACAAAAATAAAAGAAACTGGGAAGACTTATGTGCAAACATTCACAGATAAACAAGTTAATTCCTTCCCTCCTCTACCCCCTGCTGACTTTGGAAACTCAAAAAAACAAACAGATCAAATAGCAATAACTTACATGCAGCTCCTTGTTAAAGACAGAGATGTTCTTAAAACAGCATATGATAAAGGAGTATCTTCGGGTCTTACAGTTCTTATAGGTGGCACTCAACTACAAACTTTAAATCCATTCGGGGCTCTTTCAAAAGGGTTTGGATTTAAGGAGACTGCAATAGCAGCAATTGTCACAGGAGGAATTTCCGGAGTAAGCGCAGGTTATTCTGCTTGGAATAACCAAATTATAGCGGGGCAATATTGTGGTGAAATAACAGGAATAGATTCAGAAGAGCAGAACTTGAAATACGGTTGTTCAGTCGTCGCTCCCTTAGACTTTAACAATGTAGAATCAAACAACCAATTATGCACAAAAATAGAAGGGTATGAATATGGCTAAAAAAAACAAAAGAGCACTTCTTCTCCCAGAGGTTATAAGTCTTATAATCGCAGTTATAGGAATTTCTTTGGTAATCTTTGGCCTTCGTTATCTCTATTCTAATAGTTATATAGACCAAGAAACAAGAAGTGCGCAGTATCTTGCAGATAAGATGCAAACAATTCTAGACTCTGTAAAAGATAAAGAAACAACTGATCTAACGATAAGAGGTATTTTCTCACCTGAAAATACTTATTTTCTAACAGGCTGGAGCGTGACAGATAAAAAACGTCCACAAAAATGTTACCTTAATTCCTGTGTTTGCGTATGCAAAGCAGATTGCCAAAAAGATGGTTTTTGCAGAAAAATTTCGTCCAATATTGAAATCAAAAATCGCGATTATTTCTACGTTCCCCCTGCTGCTTTAGAAGGAAGATATCATCTTGAAGGTTCTTATGAAGAAGTAATAAAACCAGAAATTCCATTGCCTGGAAAGTTAATAAGCTTAAATCTTGAAAAAAAGGATTCAACAATAACCATAAGCCACTTCACAAAAATTCCAGAAAAATGAGCGAAGAAAATACTACAAACTTGCTTTATGGATATGTAATCTATTTAATTTTATTATTGATGTTCACAGGAATGATGTTTTATTTTATTAGAAGCGAAATGAATGGCGCATCTGTCTGGTCAGATTATTATGCTAAAGAAATAGCTAGACAAATAAATCTTGCAGAACCAAACCAAAAAATCACAATAAATATTCAAAAAGCAACTGAAATAGCAAAAAACAACCGCATTACTGATTTTAACTCTACCTTTTACTTCATAAACGATGAAAACAAAATCTGTGTTAAGATTTCAGATGGAAAAACATGTTACTTTTACTTCAATAACGTAAATATAGAAGACAAAGAAGTAGAACTGGGCGTTCCAGAAAATATCCTTGTCTTCAAGGTTGTTAAAAAATGATGAATAAAAAAGGAAATGCTGGAGAAAAAATAATGATTATCCCTTTCATGATAATTCTGTGTATAATCGGAACAGGAATAGTCATAGGCTCTTGGGCATTTTTTGGAAAAGAATATGATTTTCGTTCTGCAGATGCTAACCTTCTCAATTATAAAATAAAAAACTGTCTAACAAAAAACTTCGATTTCTCAATAGAAAAAACAAATTTCGAAAAATACTTTTTTCAGAAATGCAACTTAAATGAAACTATAATAAAAGATTATTATCTCATTGGAATTTATCTGGATTCCGCAGTTTTATATGACTACGATGCAGCTCATAATCTCTGCCCATTTTCTGAGAAAAATCCAACATATCCAAAATGTGTAGAAAAAGAGTTTAAAATAAAAATTGAAGACAAAGAAGTAAAATTAAGAATATTAACAGGAAGTTCACAAATAAGGAGATAAATGAAAAATAAAAAAGCCTCGATAGGAAAAATAGTGTCTTTTCCCTTTGTATTAATAATCGTAGTTGTGATAATGACTGCCTTCATGTTTGCAGCTATAACTTATAGTTCTTTTAAAGAGCCATCGTATCAAAAAGAAGCGCTTTCATCAATGCCTGAAAAGTCAATTCTCCTGAAAAAGGTTTATCTTCCTTTAGAAAACAAAGAAACACTAGTATTGGACGTAATAATCTTGAGGATTGAAGATGAAATCACTCTGGATGTTTTGTCAAAATCACTTTCAGATCTTGCAAAAAAAGAAAATTACTGCTATTTTCTAAATTATCAAAAAGATGGAATAGTTCAAAGCAATACACTACGAAACGAACAAAGCATACCAAAGAGAAGAGAAAACTCTCTTTTCATCCAAGACAAACTGACAAAAAATGAATTTTTATTAGACGATAAAAAAATAACCATTGAAAGTTATTTTGGAGCCTGCCCATGAATAAAAAAGCCGATGCGTCTTTCTTGCTTTGCATATTAGTAGCAATAGCCTTTTGCATAGCCACCTTCATGGCCTTCATAACTTCAAACGCTCAATTAAAAGAAGCCTCTCAAGATCTAGAACAACTCTCAATAGGTATTCAGTTCTTCCAAACATACGCTGTTGAAGAATCAAAAATTATCTTTAAAGAATCCTTAATAAACTGTCCTTCATGTTCCTTAGAAAGTCTAAAACGAAAGATCACAGAAGTATCAACTGAAAAAGATCAACATTTAGAAAATTCGGGAAATTTATTCGGAAAATTTAGAAACTCCGAGTTTGAGATAGAAAAAAAAGAAAATCTCTTCACTCTTAAAATTCCTTCAGTGTTTGTAAAATCAGAATCAAAAAACTCAGAAATTACAAAGAATTTTGACGTTTGTCTTTATTTTGATTCACAAGGTGAATTCATCTCTGAATGTTAAATCCAAAAAGATCCTCAAAAGATTTATAAATAACCTTTTCTTTTTCCTCTAATGTTTAAAAGAGGACTTAATAAAAAAGCACAGGATCTTTCAATAGGTACTCTAATTTTAATTGTTCTCGGAATAGTCGTCCTCGTTCTTTTAATTTTGGGATTCTCTCTAGGTTGGTCAAACCTCTGGGAAAAAATTAATATCTTCCAAGGCGGTTCATCTTTAGAAAGTGTTATACAAGCCTGTAATATAGCTGTTGCCTCAAACTCACAATACACATTCTGCCAAGACTTTAAAAAAGTAAAGGTTGACGGAAAAGTACAATTTGTAAACTGCCAAGATTCAAGAATCTCCTCTAGTTTAAGTGGTCAAATACAATGTACAAGAGAAAGTGCAGATGCAGGATCTTGGTACTGCTCAGTTCTTAATGCAAACAAACAAATAACTTCGGACACCAAAGTAAATAATGTTGATTGCGTAGTTGTCCCTAATTCAGCAAGCGCTCCAGAATATTAAATAAAATAAATTAAAAATGGCTCACGTAACTTCAAGCGAATATAGTGAAAGAATATCCCAACCAGCAGATCGAGCGAGAAGCTATGTGGTTTCTTCTTTGCACACTGAAGAGCCTCCAACAAGAGGATTAAGAAGAGGCTTCGGAGAGCTTCCAGAAAGATTTTACGCTAGAAGTATCGTTCAAAAACCTTCGAATCAAATAGAAGATAAGAGAAAATTATAAAATGAAAAATAAACATGGTTTCGAACTCGCAATGTCAACCCTGATCGTTATAATTCTAGGCGTTGTTGTCCTAATAGGTTTAATTCTAGCCTTTAATGGCAGCATAAAAGTCTTTAAATCATCCACAAAGCCTTTCTATGACACAACACAATCTTCTTCTATAAAACAAGCTTGTTCTTTAGCTTGTGAAAATACAGACAAATTAACATTCTGCTGTAGAAAGTACAAAATAGATGAACTAGAAATTGGTTGTTCAGATTCACGTTTAGATGTTGATTGCCCTTCAATGACCTGCGACGGTGTTTGCTAAATAAAATGAGTTCTGACTACGCTTTTCCAGGAAAAAGAAAGACAAAAAGAGATAAAAAAGCAAAAGCTAGATATAATAGATACAAAAAAGGAGGCTCTCAACGCGCCTCAAAAATAACTATCTCAAATAAAAATTAAGAATATGCAAGAATATTACTTCCTTTTCGCTGTAGGTTTAGCCTTTACTCTGTTCGCAGTATTTCAAGATATAAAGAAAAGAGAGATAGCAAACTGGCTTAATTTTTCTCTTCTCGCTTTTGCTCTAGGGTATCGTGTATTCTATTCCCTGTTAAAAAATAATTATCAATTTCTCTTTGTTGGTCTATTAAGTCTAGCTATCTTTTTTTGCATTTCTAACCTCCTATATTACACAAGAGCATTTGCCGGAGGAGATGCAAAACTATTAATGGCTTATAGTTTAATAATACCTTTCCAAAACTATCAAGATTTGATACCTATTTCGCTAATTTTCACGTTAACTCTTTTTCTTGGAGGCACAATCTACACTTTGGTGTACTCAATTTTTATTGTAAAGAAAAATAAAGAAAAATTTAAAAAAGACTTCAAAAGCAGAGTAACGAAGCAGAACTATCTCTCTCTAATTTGCCTTGCTCTTTCAATAACTTTCGCCATTTTAGTGCTTAAAGAAACATTCTTCATTCCCTTAGCAGTGCTTTTTTTCATTCCTCTTCTATATAATTATATAAAATCAATAGACTCCTGCATGATAAAGTTAAAATCGCCCTCTGAACTCACAGAAGGAGACTGGTTAGAAGAAGAAATAAATTTAAAAAATAAATTAATAAAAAAATCCGTCCATGGACTATCTATAGAAGACATAAAATTTCTAAAGAGACATAGTAAAAAAGCGCTCATAAAAGAAGGAATTCCTTTTTCCCCAGCATTTCTTATTTCCTTTCTATTTATGGTATTTTCCTTTTTAATTTTAAAGGAATCTCTTTTTGAACTGGCTCTTTCTTTTCTTCCTTAACTGTTTCCTTTTTAGCTATAATTACTTCTCTATTTATCTCCTTCTTTACTTTCTCTAAATCTTCTCTTTCCATCTGCTTTCTTTTCATATTCTTCATTTCCAGATCATATTCTGGAATAATCTCTCCAACTATTTCTCCCAATTTATCTTCGATAAGAAAATGAACTTTCTTAGCCTTCATGTTTTTTTCGATTTTTTCAACAATTTCCTTAACAAAAACTGCAAAATCCTCGCCAAATTTATTCTTATTTTTATATGATTGCTTAGGTATAATCAAAGTATGTCCTCTTGACAAAGGATTTATCTCGAGAACAGCAATAGCTTTGTCATTCTCTTTAATTGTAACACTCTCTATCTCCTTGTTTGCAATCATCCTAAAAATCTTCTGCGTCTTTTGCTGAGAGACCATAAGGTCAATAGACTCCTCAGACATTTCCTCAATTTGCTTCTCTGCTTCTTTTCTCTCATTCCCAGAAAGATGTTTAATCTGCTCTTTAAGTTGATTCTTCAATTCAGTTATTTCTTCTTTGCTTAAACTCATCTATTTTAAAGAAAACATCATTTTAAATAACTTTATCAAGGCAAAATATTAATCTTCTTCCCACCATCTAGACTCTCCTTACTTAAACCGCTGCAAGAAAAATAGTTATAATAATTAGAGTCGTCAATCTCAACTATAACAGCCTCATCATAAGCTCCATACCTCTGAATTAAATCATTATAATTCTCATAAGAAAAGTAATTAGGTCGCACGTAAATAGCTATCTCCTTAGATCCGTATGCTCCAATTTGAACATTCCTTGATCTCGATCCATAATAATCTAAATCATATCGCTCCCCTGAATAATCCCCTTCGCCATAAAAAGTCTCTCCAATATCTTGAATAACTCCTTTTCCCTCAGAATCAATAAGACAAGTCTTTAAATTCGGTAAATCAAACCTCTTCGCAAACAAATAATCATTATTCAGAGTCACTTCTCCAATTTTGACATTTGTCTCTAATTTACCATCATTGAACAATTCAGAAATAGAAACCTCACTTATATAGCTTGTTTTAGTAGAAAATCCAATGTTCAAACTTCCCAGAAGAGCTAAAATAACAACAACAGCTAAAGGAATAACTATTCCAAAAACAATTTTTAAACTCATCTTATCTCCTAGAAGAAACATTCTTAGATATTTCTTCTTTTCTATTTTTAAACTTGTGAGAAAAATACATTCCCGCTAAAATAAAAAAACAAGCAGAAAGAGCCAACATTAAAAGTACTCCATTTTTTCCCATGTCAAATATATCCATAACAAACCCTACAGTAAATATGTACAGAGCAATAGAAACAAGGTACATTACAGGATAAAACTTCTTTTTAATGGCAAACAATACTATGGCTACCACTACTCCTATAAAAAATATCCCCCAACCAAAAATCCCAAGATAAGGTGAATATCCCATTACCACTCCTTTTCCCAGAAGACTTCTCCTAGGAAGAAAAATACAATAGTTAACAAGACTAATATCACTAATTTAAGCCCATCAGAAAGATTAAACAAATAATTATAGGAAAAATAAGCAACAGTAGCGAATAAAAAAACAATACCTATAACATAAAAAAGATACTGCAGTTTCATGAAAACTATAAATTTATTCAATATATAAATTTATCCAAAAGCTCTTCTATAATCTTCTATTTCTACAGTAGAAACTTCATCAATGTCCGACAAGCTATCTTCAATTAAACTAGTATCCTTTTCTTCAGGCCATGCGAATTTTATCTTAATCGAATTTAAGCCAAAAGCCATAGGCTTCTCCTCAAAAGAGAGATTCATAGCTCCCTGATTCTCCAATACTTTCTTGCTTTCATCTTTTATCTTCAAAAGATTGCTATCAGTAGATTCGGGCATAATCCTTACAATAACCGCAACTATTCCAGTCATATCAAACCCTGCAAAATAAGGTTTATAAATTTTAGTTATATGCTTTTAAATGCAAACTGCAAAGAAATTACTAAAAATCTTCTCTCCTCCAATCATAGTTTTATCATCTCACATTATCTTAATACCAATCGGAGCATATACCTTTTATCCTTGGTTAGATATACCTATGCACTTTCTTGGAGGATTATCTGTTTATCTAACATACTCCATGCTGTTTGAATGGATGAAAAAGAAAGGCGAAGTAGGCAAAATGAACGAATTAATCTTTTTCTTATTTATGATTTCGTTAGTTGTTTTAACTGCAGTACTCTGGGAATTCATGGAGTTTATTCTTGACAGGATGACTGCATCTTACACCCAACTAGGACTTGCAGATACCATTGGAGACCTATTTCTCGGAATAATTGGAGGAGTCTTTGCGTATTTTATAATAAAGATCAAAAACAAAAATTCTCATAAATCTTTATAAATCTCAATATTTTTATGGCAAAATGGACAACTACGAAAAGTTGTTGGATAGGATATCCAAATCATCTGGTTTAGAAAAAGAGGAGATAGAAAGAAAAGTAGAAGCAAAAAAAGCGAAACTTTCAGGTCTAATCTCTAAAGAAGGCGCTGCCCAAATAGTAGCTGCAGAGCTGGGAATTAATTTTGACCTAGAGAGAATGAAAATCTCTGAATTAGTTGAAGGCATGAAAAAAGCAAATGTCTTAGGCAAAATAGTTCAATTGAATCCAATTAAAAACTATAGTAAAAATGGACGGGAAGGAAAAATAGGGAGCTTCACACTTGCAGACGAGTCTTCTAATATAAGAACCGTTTTATGGGACACTAATCATATATCTATGATTGAAAATGGCAAACTAAAAGAAGGTTCCGTAATAGAAATCTCGAATGCAGCCATAAGAAATAATGAACTCCATCTATCCTCCTTTGCAGATATAAAAGAAAGCAAAGAAAAAATAGAATCCGTAGCATTACAAAGATTAATTTCCGAAAAAAAATTAATTGAAGCAAAGTCAGGCGAAATAATAAAAACAAGAGCATTTATAGTTGGCTCATTTGAACCAAGATATTTTGATGTTTGTCCAAAATGTGGGAAAAAAGCTATAGAAAACGAATGCAAAGAACATGGAGCTATAACTCCTGAAAAAAGAGCAGTGTTGTCTATAACTTTAGATGACGGCACAGAAACAATCAGATCATCATTATTTGGAGAAACAATAAAAATCTTAGGTCTAACAAACGAACAGATATTTTCTCTTGAAGAATTCAATAAAATAAAAAATTCAATAATCGGAGAAGAAAAAATATTTACAGGGCAGATAAAAAACAATGCTATGTATAATACAAATGAGCTTTCAATAAACTCAATTGAATCTATAAATACAGAAGCTCTTGCTCTAGAATTAGAATCAAAGATAAAATAATTTTCTATATCTCAAATCCTCAGGCTTTAATGTATCCTTCATCAATATAATCTTTATAAACTCCTTTCTTTTTTCAGAAATATGGCTGAAAAAAAAGAGAGCAAAGAAGTTGAAGAAGAGAAAAAGATTACAGATGTTCCGGGAATAGGCCCAGGAATCGCTTCCAAACTAGAAGCAGCAGGTGTTTATGATCTTATGGGCTTAGCAGTTATGAGTCCAGCAACTCTTTCTGATATGGCTGGAATAGGTGAAGCAGTTGCAAGAAAAGCAATTCAGGCAGCAAGATCAATGATGAACCTAGGTTTTATGGATGCTTCTGAATTTGCAAAAAAAAGAGAAGATGTCAGCTACATAACCACAGGTTCCCAAAATCTAAACAATCTCCTTGGTGGAAAAGGAATAGAATCAAGAGCCATAAGCGAAGCCTATGGAGCGTTTGGCTCAGGAAAAACCCAGTTGGCTCTGACTTTAGCAGTTAACGTACAGCTTCCAAAAGAGAAAATGGGTGCAGAGGGAAAAGCAGTATACATTGACACAGAAGGAACATTTCGTCCAGAAAGAATAAAACAAATAGCAATCGCCATGGATGCAAATCCTGAAAAAGTCCTAAAAAATATTCTGGTAGCCAGAGCATTCAATTCAGATCATCAAATTCTACTTCTAGACAAAATAACTGAAATGATAAAAGAAGGAGAACCAATAAAACTCGTTATAATAGATTCAATCACTGCGCATTTCAGAGCAGAATTTTCAGGCAGAGGGCAATTAGCAGATAGACAACAAAAGCTAAATCGTTATTTACACAATCTTATGCGTCTTGCAGAACAGCATAACTTAGCAGTTTTTGTGACAAATCAAGTCATGTCAAATCCAGCAGTAATGTTCGGAGATCCAACAACAGCCATTGGAGGAAATATCCTCGGTCACGCATCAACATATAGAATGTATTTCAGAAGGGGAAAAGCAGGTTCAAGAGTAGCCAAACTAATAGATTCTCCAAATCTTCCAGAAAACGAAGCACAATTTTATCTAACAGAAGCAGGGATAAAAGACGAAGAAGGATAGAAAGTCACTGCTCGAACTGAGTTCAATACTCCGCAGCTTGCTGCGGCCAGTCTCAGTTTGAGGCTTAAAAATACCCAGCGACTTGCTGTGTTAGGTATTTTTATTTCCCATCAATCATTCTAGCAATATCAAAAAACTTTTCAGCAGATAATAAAATCTCAGTATGTGCTTTTATTCTTGTCTCAATTGGAATATTCTTCGTACTTGTCTCAACAACAATAACGCTCCTAGCAGAAGGCTTCTTTTTTATTTCTCCATCAGCAACGATATATTTTGAAGCTAAAAGTTCATCAATCGATCCATCTTTTACTCTTCCTATAATTCCATTCACAATATTCTGATCAAACATTGTCTTCCCCTTTTTTCTTATTTTAAATCCCTTTACCTCTAAAATTTTAACAACTTCTTTCGCAACTGGATCTCCTGCTCCAAGTTTTCCCTGCGAATAAATATACAAGCTACTACTGCTCTCATCTTCATGAAAATCAAGAACTAGTATTGGCTTATATCTTCTAATTTGACTTAGCACATAAGAAGTCAAATCTTTAGCCTCTTCGCAAGCAGCCTTCTTAGCCCTTGCTCTCCTAAATTCTTTTAAATCTGGAAGGTAATGCTCACTCGATCCAACGCTTCTTGCATTTACTCCTTTCTTATATCTTCTTTGATCTGGATATCTCCAATTTAAAGTGTACCCAACAGGATTACACATAGGCAAGACAACCAATGGAATTTTTCTGGCCAAATCGTTCAAAAAACCAACATGCTGAGCAATAGCATTAACTCCGGCAGGTTCCTCTCCATGTATACCGGAAATTATCCAAATAGCCTTTCCTTTTAGTTTAGTCCTAAAAGACAAAATAGGGAGAGTGTATCTTCTTTTTTTCTTTGTCTTAAATTCCTGATTGTGAACTTTTTCCCTTATCCAAAACTCATCATCAAATCTTTCATACGATTCATAAACTTCCCCAATACTCTTTCTCCTATCGCCTTCATATGTTTTCAGATTAACGTGTTTTATCTCTCTCATTTTACTACTCTCTTTAACAATACAATAATGATTTATATAAACGCTTTGTTTTTATGAGATATATTTACATTTAGCAAATATTAAAATTAAAATATTAGTTTAACTTTATTAAATCTAAAATCTAGAGCCTCTTCAAGTCTAAAGGCTCCCCTTTGCCTTGAGTTAGACATCTAGCTACAGATCCTTCCACAATTTCTCTGTATAAATATAAATATTCTTTATCTCTTCGCATCCCAGGATAATTATGGTCCAAAGTTTTCGCAATAATAACTGCTCCTCTTTCTCTTGCAACAGTTTCAGCACTTTCCTTTGTTCTCTCAACAATTCTCGCAAGATCCTCTCTCCAAACTTCCCTTACTATTCTTCCAACGGAAACTATTCCTGCAGGATCTATGCATTTCACATAGCGCTTATGGTTTTTAGAAACACCAGTCCAAGAGCTCTCCGAAAAATCAACCTCTGAGTGCGTATAAATTCTTGCGACCTGCAAAGGTTGATTCTTTAGAGCTCTATAAACTTTAAGCCA
>CAYITD010000012.1:0-32507 GCA_964366325.1 Candidatus Woesearchaeota archaeon
TCTTACAGAACTAATTTTCGGTAGCCCTAGGACATATGTCCCTTGGCTACACAGTTTTAATTATTTGTTTCGTTTAAGTATAACCTTTGTAGACTGAGCAGGCGCTTAATTCATTACACAAATTTTTAAAAATCATGTAATTTTGTAATTAGTATGAATGAGAAGATACACACATTTACTATTGGGTCTGAGGATATTGATGCGAATAGACATATGAATAATGCAAGATATAATGTTCATTTTGATGCAGCCAGAGTAGAGTTTTTCAATGGAACTGGATTTTCTGTGGATTCTTTGACAGAGAGAGGATTGGGATTTTTTATACCTAAAAAGGGCCCTACTAGATATTTCAGGCAAACGTTTGAAGGAGACTTCTTGACAATAACAACTAAGTTTCAAAAATATGATGGAGAGAATAAAGTAGTTACATTACAAAGAATGTTTAGAGGGGAGGATATAGTTTCTAGGGAAGATAGCACATATGTTATTGTTGGCTTAGATGATGGGAAAGGCAGAGAAATACCAGAAGATTTAATTGCCAAGATAGTTTAGTAAGCTTCTTCCTCCATATCTATCTTTTTATGTTTCTTTGAAGGGGAGGCCTCTTTATGCTCGGAAGATTTAACTTTTACTTCTGACTCTGAAACTGAACTTGAACTTGATTCTTCTAAAAGATCTTTTTCATTTATTGAATTAATTGCTTGTTTGAAAATTGAAAACTTGTCTGCTGGGATTCTTGTTCCTGCTTTTGTAAAACCTGTGTATCTTTCACTTTTTACAAACTCTCTTATTGTAAGTCCTCTCTTTCCACCAAAATCGTCTATTCTTATGACTATGTCTGTCTCGGCGTTTTTCGTTATTTTGTCAATATCCTTTTCCATTATTTTTTGAGAAGGAATTTCTATTTAAATGTTCTTGTCATAGAAAGGGAATAAAGAGAAGACTATTTTGGAGAGGATGCTCTTTTTTGTTTGGTTTAAGTAATGAAATTATTATTTGAGTACTTTGTCCATTTCGTTTGGATTTTCTTCTCTAAATTGAAAACCTCTATTTCTCCACCATTCTGATTTTTTTCTTCCGTCAGGCATTGTTCCTGAGGGAGTTAAAATTATTCTTTCACATTCTTGTTCTCTGAAGAACCGTTCAATGCAATTGTATAAAGAAGAGCCGTGTCCTTGTCCTCTTTTATCTCTTTCAACACAAATCCAAAGTAAATATCCATTGCGGTCTTTTATGTTAATATCAGTTTTTGTTTGATCTTCTTCTATTTTGAGTTTCTCTTGTCCAATGGGCCAGAGAATATCCATCTTCTAGAGTTGCGCATAAGATCCTATGTGATTCATCAAAAAGAGAGAAACTTCTTAAATTTTGAAGGAAAGCTTCAGCCATGAATCCTGCGAATTGTGAATCATAAGTAAGATGAGTCATATAATTCCTTTTTAGTGTATTTTATAAATTCTTGTTTTGTTTAAGAATAATGGAAGGAATTAAGATAGGAAAACTGAGGATAAAAAATAGGGTTTTTCTTTCTCCTATGGTTGATGTAACAGATTTAGCTTATAGAATGTTATGTAGGAAAGCTGGAGCAGAGATGGCTTATACGGAGATGATTTATGTTGATGCTATTTTACACGAAAATGAGAAGACAAAGAAAGTTATGAAAAGTTGCAAAGAGGATAAACCACTAGGAATACAAATTACTGGTAATAATGAAGAAGAATTTGAAAAGGCTGCTAAACATTTTGGAAAGTTTGATTTAGTAGATATTAATTGCGGCTGCCCTTCAATTAGAATTACTGGGAATGAGGCTGGGTCTTATTTATTGAAACATCCTGAAAAAATAGGAAGAATGATTAGAATTCTGAAAGGTAAAGGGTTGACAGTTACGGCTAAAATAAGACTTGGATTTAAAGAGAACAATGTTATTGAAGTTGCTAAAGAGATTGAAAAAGCTGGAGCGGATGCGATAACTGTTCACGCGAGACTTGCAACACAGGGGGCAAGCGTTAGAGCTGATTGGAAGTGGATAAAGAAAGTAAAGGAAAGCGTGAAAATTCCAGTTATAGGAAATGGAGACATTTTTTCTGGAAAGGATGCTGAAAGGATGTTTAAGGAAACTGGATGTGATGCCGTTATGATAGCTAGAGGAGCAATTGGAGATCCACTTATTTTTTCAAGGGTTTTGAATTACCTGAAAACTGGAAAAGAGAGCGAAATAGATTTAAAGAAAAATTTAGAATGTTTTAAGGAATATTTTAAATTGGCTGAAAAGTATGATGTTTTTGATTTAGGGAGGGCTAAATACATTGGAGTTAATTTCATAAAAGGATTCAAGGGTGCTGGAGAAAAGAGAGCGGAGTTTATGAAACTAAAGAGTTTGGAAGAGATGAAGGAATTTGGGGAAGGGTTGAGAGTTGGAATGTAAAGTAGGAAAAAGTTTAAAGAGTTATTTTTATTGTTTTTAAGATGATAAACAAGAGAGGTATTGTGTTTGATAAAGGGAAAAGTATTATACAAATAGTTGAAGATTTTTTAATACACCAAAGATGAAGATTAATATTTCAATTAAAAGATTGAAAGAAGTATATGAAGAACAATATAGGTAGAAAATTTAGAGTTTCCAAATATTGACGGATTTTTCTTTTTTACCTGTTACAGGATTAATGAAATACGTGCTATTTGATTTTATTGTCTTTTTCTTTCCAATAGTAATTAACTTTCTATCTTCTCTTGTTTTTAGTTGATGACAGTTAGCACAAGCACCTGAAGATTTGTAACATTATCTTTACCATTCAATGCTAAAGATTTTATATGGTCAAAATGACTTCTAATGTTCACAGGCATTCTTTTCCCATTGTGCATTTTTTTACAATCTTTTCCAGCACATAGACCTTTTTGTCTTTGTAGTATTTTGTCCTTATCATACGAATAAAGTGTTCCTCTTTTAGTTTCTTTTTTTAAATTAGATCCATATAATTTACGATTAATTTCATTAATATCAAACATACTTTTTGCCATATTCTGGTTTAGAGACAATCCACTTATAAATTTTTCTTCTATTGATACTTTACAAACTCATCTTCCTCAACTCTAGCTAATTCTAAAACTCCCTTTAGTGTGCCTGTTTTTAGTTCATTATGCATTGGTACTACTGTCCCTATTTTTCCAGAAGGTAATTCTTTATTCAAAAAGACATGACTCCCTCTTTGTCTTACAACTTTAAAACCAAACTTATTACAAAGAATTTTGATACAATCCTTACCTGATATTTTCTTGAGTTTGGACATTTTTTATTTCAAAAAAAGTCATTAGGGGCTTCATCCTTTTTTGAACTGGAAATTCTTCTAAATAAAGTTCTGTCGCTTCCTTCAGATTCTCAATAGACTCCTCTATTGTATTCCCTTGGCTAATTGTTCCAATCTCAGAACATTTTGCAACATACATATCCTCATCTTTTTCTATTATCGCTGTAAATTCCATAATAGGTTTGTGTAAACAAAGTTTAAAAACATATCATTTTAGGGTTTTTTATAGGGGCTAATTTAAGCTGTAGATAATAAATAGCCTAAACCTTCGGTTTGCAATCTTGGATCTGCTAGTTCTGTTTTTCCAGAGGCTTTTTTTCTGTATTCATTTCTTGGGATAGGCAGAGTATTTTTATTCATTCTTGATTCTATAAGGTCTTGATCTTCTAATGAGGCTAATTTTCCAATAATATCAAACGTACTAACGTTCCAATATGTAAGAGTCAGCGCATACCCAACTTTTTGGAGCCAGTTCAGTTGATCGATACACAACTCTCTTCTTAACCTTTTTCTTATATTTTCGTGCTTTTCCCATTGATATGTGACTGCCCCATATACTTGATCTCCTCTTACGCTTACCATTGGAAATTAGGAAAAAGTTGAATTATAAATATTGGGGTCTTAAACTTTACCTCTTTCTTTGAACTTCTTAAGTTCTTTTTTTAATTCGTCAAAAGAAGACAGGATTTTTGTTGAACTGATGATTATGGCTGAGAGATATTCCAGAGCTTCCTCTGGGGATTCGTCTGTTTTTAAACCTATAATTGGGATCTTGTTTGCATATGCGTAACCAATTTCAAAGGCTGTTCCTGCTCCGACATGCAGACCGTCTAGGAGAGCTATGACTAGGGAGACATCTTTGAAACCTTTTACTATGTCTCCTTCAAATATTCTTTTCACATCTTTGATGTTTTTTACAAGACCAACATCTCTATGTGGGAGGAAAGTTTTGAAGCCAAGGGATTTGCAGAGAGAATCTATTTCTTCTAGAGCTTCTCTTTCTGATTCTTGACGGATCTTGCCTGCTAAGTAGATTTTCATATTAAATGAAGAAAATTTAGATTGAAATAGTTTTTGTATTTTGTTGTTTATTAAATTGGGAATTTACAAGCTATAGAAATACTTTAAAATGGAGAATATTTATGTTTTTTATGAGTGGGGAACTTGAATTTGCGGATTTTCTTTGTTGTAATAGTAGAAACTTGTCATTTGAGTTAGAAGCTGAAAATCCTATATCAACGCCTGACAGAATCTTGAGAAGAATTCTTAAATCTGCAGGGTGTCCGATTGGAAATAGCTTTTATCGTAGCCAAACTGAGGCGGGATTAAGAGAACCTAGCAAGATAGGCATACATTATTTTCTTGGAAAGACTATTGCTTATGTTTGTAGAGTTGAAGGGGCGACTTTTAGGGTTGTAATAGACTCTGACTTATTTCAAGAAGCTATTAGATATGATGAGAAACTTAAGAGAGCTTATAAAATTTTTAGTGAACGTACTCCTTCTGGAGTTTAGAAAGCATTAAATATAACTAGAGATATTTTTTATCATGTTGAAGTTGTATAATACGCTTACTAGGAAAAAGGATAATTTTAAAGAGATTGAGAAGGGAAAAGTAGGAGTGTATTCTTGTGGGCCGACAGTCTATTGGTTTCAGCATATTGGGAATTTAAGGACTTATATTTTTTCTGACTTACTGAAGAGAATTTTATTGTTTAATGGACTTAAAGTTGAACATGTGATGAATGTTACGGATGTTGGGCATTTGACTTCTGATGCGGATGAAGGAGAAGACAAAATGGAGAAAGCAGCTGTAAAAGAGGGTAAATCTGCAAAAGAAATAGCTGAATTTTATTTTGATGTTTTTGTAAAAGATATGAAGAAATTGAATATTTTGGAACCTAATATCTGGTCTAAAGCTACAGAACATATTAAGGAACAGATTGAACTTGTTAAGAAATTGGAAAAGAAAGGTTTTACTTACAAGACTTCTGATGGAATATATTTTAATAGCTCTAAATTTAAGAATTATGGTAAATTAGCTAAGCTAAATAAAGAAGGTCTTAGTGCTGGCAAGCGAGTTTTAGTAGGCGAGAAAAAGCATAAGACGGATTTTGCTTTGTGGAAATTTTCTAATTCTGAAGGTAAAAGGCAACAGGAGTGGGATTCTCCATGGGGTGTTGGTTTTCCAGGATGGCATTTAGAATGTTCTGCAATGTCAATGCGTTATTTGGGAGAACATTTTGATATACACACAGGAGGAGAAGATCATATTTCAGTTCACCACACTAATGAAATTGCGCAGAGCGAATGTGTTAGCGGAAAGAAATTTGTTAATTATTGGCTGCATGGAGCTTTTCTTTTGTTTAAAGGAGAAAAAGTTTCTAAATCTAAAGGGGGATTGTATACTGTGTCTGAATTAGAAGAGATTGGATATAATGCAGAGGATTTTAGATATTTATGTTTACTTACTCATTATAGGAAACCCTTGAATTTTTCTTTAGATAATTTAGACGCTGCAAAAGCCGCTTACGGTAGAATTAAGAGAAGAATTGTTGAATTAAAAAAAGACAAATTGAAAGGAAAGGATTTGACAGAAAAGTATGAGAAATTTTTTTTGGAAGCTATTAATGATGATTTGAATTTACCTAAAGCTGTTCAGATTTTTTTAAAGGCTCTTGAGGATAAGAGTTTTGACTCTGTTAAGAAGCTTGTTTTGATGTATAATTTTGATAAAGTTCTTGGCTTAGGATTTAAAGAAATGAAAGATGACAGCAGCCATGTGTCTGATGAAATTGAGGTTTTAATTAGTGAAAGAGAAGTTTTGAGAAAACAGAAGAAGTGGGCTGAAGCAGACATAATAAGACAAAGGATAAAGGAAAGAGGATATGTTTTAGAGGATACGGAAAATGGTGTTAGGGCTAGGAAGGTTTGAAGATTTTGGAAGGGCTTTCAAAACAAGATATTGTCAACTTAAAGGGATAAGTATATAAAACCTAGGAGTTATATTTCATAAAGGAAGTTGAACATTTATGAAATGCCTAAAATGTAAAGGTAAAGATATTTCAAAAAGAGGAAAAAGGTATAATAAATCTGGGACAAAACAACTTTATTTATGCAATAAATGTAAAATAAAATTTGTTAAACAAAATGGATTTGAGAGAATGAGATATAATAAAAAACATATTGTGCGTGCAATTCATCTGCACAATGAAGGGCTTTCACTTTTTCAGGTGAAAGACCATATATGGCAACACGATGGTGTGAAAGTTAGCAGGGAAGCAATAAGAGAATGGTGCAATAAATATGGTGTTTTTTTAAAATAGAGTATATAAAATTGTCAAACCCAAAATAATTGGTGGGATTCATTATGATGAAAAATATGTAAAAGTTAAGAAGAAAGATTGTTATGATTTAAATGCAATTGACAGCAAAACTAAATTTGTTTTAGCTCATTCTTTCGTCGAGAAACGGACGAAAGAAGAATGTTATAAATTTCTAAAACAAATTAAAGATAATTGCTATGAACAAATGCTTGAGAGATTTGAGCAGGGTAATAAGATTGAATTTACTTGCGACAAATTTGCGAATTATAAAAGTGCATTTAACAAATTGTTTTATAGAATTTGCAAATTGAACTTCGGTATTTCAATCGCTTACCAAAAACATGGTGTGAAGCATAATAACAATCCAATTGAAAGATATAACGGAAAGATAAAAGACAGGATAAAAAATATTAGAAGTGGTTTTAAAAGTTTTGATAATGCGAGATATTTTATGGACTTGAGAAGAACAATCCACAATTTTGTAAATCCAAATCAGGAATTGGGAGGAAAAACACCAGCAGAAATGGCTGAGATAATTCTGCTCTTAAAAAGAAAAAAGTTGTTGAGTTTAATAGAGTTTGTCAGAGATAATTATGTATCGATAACTTGACAATATCTTCAGAACCAAAAACTATAAATAGTTGTTTTTTACGTTGTTATGGTGACGAGTAAGATGTTTTCATATGATAAACGGAGAAAGACTTCTGTTTATATTTCTTTGATAATTACTTTGGTTTTATTTTTTGGTTTTATTTTTTACATTCTTTTTTTTTTGGGTGGTGATGCACAAGAAGGTCTTGCAATATTAGCAGTCATTCCTTTTTTCGTTATTGCTTTTTTCTTATTTTTTCTATCTTTTTTGTCCATCTTCAATATTATTTACTTTAGAGATAAAAAAAGTCGAAAATTAATAACTGGGAAGAAGTTTGTTTTATCTGTCTTATTTTTAATAATCATAGTTGTGCTTGTTTTTATAATTTCTATGTTTATTTTTAATTACTTTCGAGCATATAACCTTTCAAGTTCTGAAAGAGAGAGCAATTCTACTTATTATATGCTTTTCGAAAAGGCTGTAAAAAGTAACAATTATCCTGTAATTCAAAATTTAGCTTTTAATGAAGCTTTGCCTGAAGATTTGTTTTATAAAATTTATAATCATGCTCTTTTTCTTTATGGCTCTAATAGTGAATTCGAGAAAGAATTTTTCATCTTTTATGGATTGGCATCAAATCCTTCAACGCCAACAAATATACTTTATGAGTTATATAATTTTTCTTTGGAAGATAATGGAACAGATCAACAAGAGATATTTCATTATTATGCCTATTTGAAAGTTCAGTTGGCTAGAAATAAAAATCTTCCTGAAGACTTAATTTTAGAACTTAGCAAATATGGAGGCACATATGCTGAAGATGTGAAATATGCGCTCAATAATAATCCATCCGTCAAGAAATATTAATCAGATAACACATCAAAACACAGAAGCGAATAATTCTTAAACCTTCAATCTATTCAGTTTTATGAATAAGACAGAGATTGAGAAATTGAAGGAAGCTGGAGAAATATGTAGGAAGGTTAAAGATTATGCTCATGGACTTGTGAAGAAAGATATGCCTCTTTTTGAGATTGCTGAAAAGATTGAGAGAAAGATATTTGAACTGGGTGGAAAACCTGCTTTTCCTATTAACTTATCAATAAACGAGATTGCTGCTCATTCAACGCCTTCTTTTAATGATGAGACAAAAGCTTATGGATTGTTAAAAGTTGATGTTGGAGTTCATATTGATGGATTTGTAGCCGATAGCGCTTTTTCTGTTGATCTTGAAAATAATGAAGAAAATAAGAAATTGATTGAGGCCGCTGAAAAGGGGTTAAGTGAGGGAGTTAAACATTTTAAGAAAGGCTCTTTGTTTAGTGTAGTTGGCAGAGAAATTGAGAAAAAAGTAATTTCTAGTGGATTTAGCGTTGTTCACAATTTAACAGGACATTCTATAGAAAAATATAACGTTCATGCTGGAATAAGTGTTCCTAATTTTGATAATTCTTCTAACTTGGAAATTGATGAAGGTGTTTACGCTATTGAGCCTTTTACCACTACTGGTTTAGGAACCGTAAGAGATGGAAAGTTTTCTGGAATTTATTCAGTTGAAAAAGATGGGAGTGTAAGAGATAATTTTGCCAGAGATGTTTTATCTTTTATTTTGGAGGAATACCAGACTTTGCCTTTTTGTTCTCGTTGGATTCATAAGAAATTTGGATCAAGAGGATTGTTGGCTTTGAGGCAGATTGAGCAGGCAGGAGTTTTACATCATTATCCTCAATTGGTTGAAAAGGGTGGAGGAAAAGTTGCACAGGCTGAACATACGGTCATTGTTAGCGGGAAAGAAGTTATTGTGATTACTTAGAGCTTTTTTATTTGATCTATTTTACAGAGAATAAATATTTAAAAAGATGAAATATGCTTAGTTTTCATGAGCGGATATAATAAATCTTATGATTTTAGACTTGCTATGGCTTCGCTGGTAGTTACGGGTTTAGCTTTTGGTTTAGCTGCTGAGCTTGGACGTCAAAAAATTATTAAAGATGAGAACGATAGATATAGAATTGTGTTAAATGCTATTTCTTTATTGGATGGAGAGCCTGGAACTTCTGATAAGGACTGGGCGCTGGCTTATCGGGATGCTTTGGGCAAGAATTATGATCCTAGAATAGATGATTCTAGAGAATTGAATGCTGGACAATTAGACCAGATAAGAAATCGTTACTCTGAAAAATTAGAGAGTGTAATTGATTCTGATAATAGTTATTAATTATTTTGGAGTTAGATATGACAGTAAGTTTTGTTATGTTTTTTTAGATAGTCTTGATGATATTCTTCTGCCTTGTAAAAGTTTTGTGCTGGAAGTATTTGAGTTACGATCTTTTTTGAAAGTGATTTTTGATGATCTTTTTTTGATTTTTCTGCTAATTCTTCTTGTTCTTTTGTGTGATAGAAAACAACGGAACGATACTGCGATCCTATGTCTGGCCCTTGGCGGTTTAATTCTGTTGGATTGTGATTTTTCCAGAATATTTCAAGGAGAGAGTTGTAAGATACTTTTTTTGGATAGAAAACAACTTGGACAACTTCTGCATGGTTTGTTTCTCCTGAACAGACTTGCTCGTAAGTTGGATTTTTAAATTCTGAATCCCCCATGTATCCTGATTCGGCTTTTATTACACCTTTTAATTCTGAGAAAATGTATTGGACTTGCCAGAAACAGCCCGCTCCAAATGTTGCTTTTTCTGTTTTTTGTTCCATATGTTTATTTGCTATTGAAGGATTTAAATTTAGCGTAATTTTCTTTTGAGAAAGACTTAAATATAAGTAAGATTAATCTTATTTATGCAAATTGATACAACTAAAATGAGTTCGAGAGGACAAGTGGTAATTCCTTTGGATATGAGAAAGGACATTAATGAAGGAGATAAATTAATTGTAATTAGAAAGGGTGATGAGATAATCTTAAAAAAATCTATTCCTGAGAATGTGCTTATTTCTCATAAATCTATAGCAAAAACATGGTTTAATGAGAAAGAGGATGAAGCATGGAAGGATTTGTAAAAGGGGATATAATTGTAATTGAATATCCTTATTCTGATTTTAAAAGTTATAAAAGACGGCCAGTTTTAGTTATTAAAGCTCCTAAAGGAGATGATATCATTGTTTTGCAAATGACTGCTGAGTCTCAGGAAAAAAGTGTAGAAATTTTAATAACTCATGAAGATTTTAGCGAGGGAAAATTAAAAAAGGAAGGTTTTATTAGGCTTGATAAGATTTTTACAATCGATAAATCTTTGATTAAATATAAAGTTGGCTCATTGAAGCAAGAAAAATTAAATGAGATTTTGGATAAAGTTTGTTCGTTCTTAAGAAATTAATAAACTTGATTTTTAATAGTAGAGAACTTTCACAACGCTTTTAAATGAGTTTAGACCTTTAGATAAATGGAAAGAATATATATTTTACCTGGATGGTTTTTTGGGTATAGCATAATTTTGGAATTCATGTTTTTCTTACTTGCGGGCATAGTTGCTTTGTACGCCTTTAAAGTTTACAAATTAACATATCGTAGAGAGGCTAAACTTTTTGGTGGTGCTTTTTCTTTTCTTTCTGCATCTTACTTGATTCTTTGCTTAAGTAACTTGTTTTTTTTGAAGATAAGTGGGAATATAAGAGAGTACTGGATAGAGGGAGTATATCAAATAAAAGCTTTGTTCTTTGTTTTGTATATTGTTTCTTTGGTTAGTGGACTAGGTACTTTAGTTTACGCTACACAGAAAGAGAAAAACAATGAACTTTATTTTATCATGATTGTTGTTTCAATACTAGGTGTATTATTGAGTTCTGATAAATCTTTCATGATCTACTTTGTAAGTTCACTATTTTTATTGTTTGTAGTTTATCATTATATTTCTTTGTATAAATTGAAAGGTAATAGAAACACATTTTTTGTGATGCTTGGTATGGTCTTTTTTTTTGTATCTAATCTTTTACTTATGCTAGTAGATGATTATTTTGTTCCAAACCTATATGCTCTTTCACATGTTCTTGATATACTTGGCTATGTATTCATATTCTTCAGTTTGATCTCTATCTTGCAAAATGGAAAGAAAAAGAAGTCACCTTGAAGTTATACGAGATATACTTCAAGTTGTTAGGAATAAGAATGGTAGAGCTAAACCGACCCATATTTTGTATAAATCGAATTTATCGCACAATATGATGAAAGACTACCTAGATGAATTGATTACAAAGAAATTTATTGTTGAGGAAAAGGATGAGAGCGGTAAAGGAAGGATTTATAAGATAACGGAAAAGGGAAATAAGTATCTTTTTGAATATAATCGGATTGTTGGTTTTATGGATAGTTTTGGATTGAGCTGATAGTTATAATTAAATACACTTAATAATTTTGTTTTTATGGAAAAAATAAAAATCCCAAACACAGCAAGCTGTGAGGGTATTTTTAAGCCTCAAACTGAGACTGTCGCAACAAGCCGCGAAGTATTGAACTCAGTTCGAGCAATAAAAATACTATTATTTTACAAGTTTGTTGAGATGAAAGATCCTGAAAGATTTGTTGAAGAACATGGGAGATTTTGCGAAGACTTGGGAATAAAGGGGAAAATACTTGTTGCTAAGGAAGGAATAAATGGAAGCGTTTCTGGAACGATGGAACAGGTTGAGAAATACAAGACGGAATTATGGAGGAAGAAAGAGTTTGAAGATATTGTTTTTAAAGAGGAAGAAGGATTAGAACATCCTTTTGAGAGAATGGTTGTAAGAACTAGAGATTATATAATAAATATTGGAAAGGATGTTGATTTGAATAAGAAAGGGAGATATATTAAATCGGATGAATTGGTTAAACTTTACGAAAGTGGAGAGGATTTTGTTATTGTTGATGGGCGAAATAATTATGAATCTGAGATTGGGAAATTTAAAGGAGCAGTAACTCCTAATATTGAAAATTTTAGGGAGTTTGATAAGGTTGTTGAACAACTTAGAGGTTTTGAAAATAAAAAAATAGTTACTTATTGTACTGGAGGAATAAGATGTGAGAAGGCTTCAGCAATGCTTGTTGAAAATGGGTTTCATAATGTTTATCAATTAGAAGGAGGAGTAATTACTTTTTGTCAGAATTTTCCTAATACTTTTTGGGAAGGTAGTTGTTTTGTTTTTGATAAGAGGCTTGTGAGTAAAGTAGGGCAGGAAACTAGACCTATAACTAAATGTAGACATTGTTTGAAAGAAAGTGACTTTTATAGAAATTGCAGAAATAAAGAGTGTGATGAACTGATGATTGTTTGTGATTCTTGTGATTCTGAAATGAGAGGATGCTGTTCAGAAGAGTGTTTTGGGAAAGTTGAATCTAGTTTTAAGGAGAAGGAGATAAAGAATAGAGGAAAGTATTCCAAGGAAAATCCTTAAATAATAAGGTTATTTTGAAGGTTTATGAGTCATTTGATAAAAAAGGGATCGCTGTTGAGATTTCATGGAGGAATTACTAAACTGGCTTTAGTCAGTTTCATTGTTGCTGTTGCGGCTGCTTTTATAGATACAATTTGGATAATTTTTGTTAAACAGTTTATTCATAATGATGCTTACATTGGCTTTTTTTCTGGGATTCTTACATGCATTTCTCTTGTTTCTTTGTTTTTGATAATCCCAATAATTGAGAGGGGGCACAAGGAGAGATTGTATATGTTTGCTTTATGTATGGTGATTGTTTCATATATTGTTTTCTCTTTTGTTAAAAGTTTTTATGTTTTCATTATCTTTTCTGTTGTTTTGACTTTGGCTGCCAATTTGAGGATATCCAGCTTTGGAATATTAGTAAGGGATAATTCAAAGAAAAAAGTTCTTGCTAAAAATGAGGGAATTGTTTATACGTTTTTTAATACTGGATGGTTTATTGGACCATTGCTTGCAGGATTTTTGGCTTTGAGGTTTGGAAATAGAGGTGTTTTCTTAATTGCTTCCTTATTTGTTTTTATGGCTTTGATATTGTTTTGGCAGTTTGGGATAAAAGATGGAAATGTGAAGAAAAAGGCTGACACGAATGTTTTAAAGAATTTTTTTGATTTTTTTAAAAACAGAAAAAGGGTAGTTGCTTATTTTTTAGGAGGAGGTATAAGTTGTTGGTGGGTTTTGATATATTTATTTGTCCCTTTATTTATTTACGATAAGGGATATAATATTTTATGGGTTAGCGGGTTTTTATTTGCGGTTGTTTTACCAAATATTTTATTTACATATCCTGCTGCTTCTTTGGCTAACAGAATAGGTTTTAAGAAAATATTTTTTATAGGATTTTTAATTCTTGGAACTTCTGCCTTTCTATGTTTCTTGTCAAATGATTTTTATTTTATACTTGGAGCATTGATTTTAGCTGGTTTTGGAACTGCTATGGTTGAGTCTACTTGTGAGAGTTATTTCTTTGATATAAGCAAGGGAAATGAACCTTACAGATTTTACAGTGCATATAATACGACTATTGATGTGGGACACCTTATAGCTAAGTTTATACCTTCTTTGGCTTTATTGTTTTTCCCTTTTAAATTTGTATTTTTAATATTCTCTATTTTTATGTTTTCTTATATGATTTTGTCTTTGTTTACTGAGAGAATTGTTGAAGGGAAGAAAAGATAATATATAGACTTACTTATTCTATTTCCTTAGTTTGTACAACAATTCTTATAAACTTAAATTTTTTACAGCAATTATGACTTTTGGAATTTATTGGCTTGGTGTTGCTGAAGGATTTTGGGCAATGGATCAACAAAGAATTTCTTTTGGATCAGTAGACTTGAGTAGATATGACTCTAGAGTTGAGTACAGAACTTGGAGAGGAGAGCAATTATATGACTCTGAAAGACATATAATCATAGCTTTACCCCTACATGGAAACAAAAATATGTATATTCATGATTTAGGGAGCAGAATGGATTCTTTAGACAAATTGAAGATTTTAGAGATGAGTCAAGATACTAAAGATGCTGTTCCGATTGGACAGGTAGAAAAAGATTTTCAAGATATTCCTTTTAATCAAGTTTGTTTAATAGATAAAATGTCATCAAAAAGATCTTCTCTTGCAGTTTTACTTGAAACTACACAAGAAGATTTTGATTTTCTTAGATCTGGTGTTCTCAGTTTAAAAGAATTTTCGGAGAGATATTTACTTCTTAGAAAGACATGATTAAAGTTAGGAATTTATAGGAAATCTCTTTATCTTCAAATTAGAGAATACTTGCAGTTTTTACAATTACTCTCGCGACAAATTTCACAATTAGTTACGTCGGTTAAGCCTAAAAGGTTTACTGGAGACTTGGTTCCATCAATTTCTAATGTTTTTTCTTCTAGAACGCTTGTTTGTTTTTTTGCTTCTTCCAAAGCATTCTCTTGTGTTTTTGCTTTTACCAAACTAGTAATTTCTCTGTATGGTAATTCATATTTTGCTATATAACTTGTCATTTTATTCTTCTTCTTTTAAATTTTCCAATTCTTTTAGCATCTTTTTGAATTCATGGGCGTATTCGTCAAGTTGTGCTGAAAGATGTATTTTTGTTTTTTTCATATTTTGTATTTGTTTTTCAATCATTTTTTTGCGTTTTCTGGGCTTTTCTTCATTACAACCCCAGAACCAACATTAATCTAGAATTCTTTTTCTTTTGCTTCTGATTTTATGTAGATTCCGTGTCCTAATTGTGAGAGAAATTCTTTATTGTTCTTTTTTATTAAATGGATTTAAGAGATCAGGTTGTTTTTGTAACTGGTTCTAGCACAGGCATAGGAAGAGAAACAGCTATTGAATTTTCAAAGTCTGGAGCTAAGATTGTTATATCTTTTCTTAAAAATAAAAAATCTGGGGAAGATGTTTTGAAGGAATGTCAGAAAAATTCTGAGGCTATGCTTGTTCAAATGGATGTGTTGTCTACAGAATCTGTTGAAAACGCTATAAAGGAAGCCCTAAGGAAATTTGGAGGAATTGATGTTTTGATTAATAATGCGGGAATTTTAATTGGTAAAATGTTTAAAGAACAAAGTTTGGAGGAATTGGAAAAACAAATAGACATTAATTTGAAGGGTTTGATAAAGGTGACAAAGCTATCTTTTCCATATCTGGAGAGAAATGAAGAGGCCGTGATTGTTAATGTTTCCAGCATGTCTGGAAAATATACACATGCAAGACATACCGCTTACGGAGCGAGTAAATTCGGAGTAAGAGGATTCACAAAGGCTTTGGCTGATGAATTGCCTAAAAATATTAGAATATATTGCGTTAACCCTAATTTAACAGCAACTCCAATGACTAATTTAAGAGGAGAAAACCCAAAGAAAGTTGCTGAAATTATACTTAAAACAGCAAAAGAAGAATTGGGCAAAAAATCTGGAGAAGATATATATCTTGGATAATTCGAAATTATAAAACAGAACATCTTTCACAGGAGTTAGGAACTCCACATTTATTACATTTAGCAGTATCAATTAAACTTCTGAGTGTAACCGTTGTTTCGGTGTCTCTAATATCCGATAATGTTGTTTTTATACTAAGTGCTCTTGATTCTGCTTTATTCCTAGCTTCTTCATGGGAGTTTGCTTCTATAGGATGTGTTAATTGTCTATATTCTGTACTAGATGTTTCATATACTGCTAGATATTTGTGGCTCATTTTATTGCTCTTCTTTGATTTTATTAAGTTCTTTTAGCATGTGTTGGAATTCCATTGCGTATTGTTCTAATTGCATTGAAATTTCAAGACTTGCTTTTCTTAGTTTTGATGTTTGTTCTTCTATCATCTTTTTACCTTCAGGGATGGTTTTTTTAACAACAACATTTGAACCTACATTGACAAATAGTTCATCATTTTCAATATTTGCTTTCAAGTAAATTCCTTTTCCAATAGGATTGAGAACTTGTTTTTCGCCATTTTTTATTAAACTTAGAGTTGAATTTAATTCTTCAAGTTCTTTGATTTGTTCATTTGCGCTCTGAATTGTGTTTTCTAGCTGCTCAGACTGGTTTTTTAGTACAGTTGCTCTGTAAAGCATTTCTTCTTCATTATTCATAGAAATATGAAAAAAGATAACTATTTAAAGTATTTTAATAAGTGAATTTTCATGTTTAAGAGTATATTTGAAGTAATGATGGAAAAAAATTTCACTGAAGAATTAAGAGATAGGCTTGCAAGAGGGGAAAATTATATCCTCCATGAGCTTGCTGATAGGCATAATTTGCCTTTGGCAAGATCTGTGACATTAGCTTTTGAATTACATGACAGATATTCTAATGGGTCTCTTGAAGAATCAGACCGAAGTTTAACCTATTAAAAAGATTTATATATTGAAATTAATAATTTTGTTTATGAGTGGAGATAGAGATCATTATGCTTTTGATGGATTTTGCAGGGACGAGGTTGCGGCTATTCATTCTATAAGAAAAGGGCTTGCTAATGATAGAGTTTCAGTGCATGATGTTGCTAGCCAATATAATTTGCCCCCTTCTCAAGCTTTGGCATATGTTTGTGCTGCTAGTGCTTCAGTGCGAGAGACACCAAGATCAAGATTAGATTACTTTAGAGTTCCTAGAAGTTAAAGCCCTTTAACTTCTATTTTCCAAACTTCGAGAGTTTCAAAAAAAAGTTTTTTCTCTGATAGAATCTCATAGGAGAGACTTTGTTCTTTGATTTCTTTTTTTATTTTGTTTTTTGGAGTAAGAGAGGAAATTAATAAAAGGGCAAAGGCATTTTTATTAAGATGTTTTTTTAGATTTTTTATAAATCCTAAGATGATTTCATCGCCTTTTTTTCCTCCAGTTGTGGCTCTTTTGCTTTCTGTATCTTCTTTTTTATCTTCTGGAAGATAAGGTGGATTGAAGATAACTAGATCAAATTTTTCTTTAATTTTTGAGAAAAGATCGGATTTAATACAGAGGATATTTTTTGATTTTAACAATTTTATTGAATCTTGATCTATGTCGGAGGCGAGAACTGAAAACGCTCCGGAAGATATTGCTGTTTCTGCTTGTATTCCAGATCCTGAACCGATGTCGAGAACTTTTTTATTTTTTGCGAATTTTTTTACTTGTTCTGCTAAAAGTTCAGAATCTTCAGAGGGAGCGTAAATCATTTTCTTTCAAGCAGGAAGTTTTTTATAAATGTTATAGAGAGAGGAATAAGTAAAACATATTCTATTAATTCTGCTAGTATTCTTGGAGATTTATTGAGCAAAAAGAAAATTATGAAAAGAAAAATCATAAGCAAAAGTGTTTCTGGATAATTATTTTTTACAAATTTAAAAGACTTCTTTATTGATTCCTTTATTGAAGCGTTTTCAATTACTACAAAAAAACTTGAGAATGTGAAGAATATAAGAAAACCTGCTAACAACGCAAAATAAATTAGAAAGAACACTATTTGTGCCGTGATTAAAGAGAGGGACAGAGTTTTTCCTATAAACATAGAGGAGTAAAAAGTTATTTGAGAAATTATAAGTGTTATTAAAGAAATCAAAATCATTATTATTAAATTTTTGAGAAAGAATTTTTTCCAGGTATTTTTAAAGTTCGTAAATTTATTTTTAGTTATTGATAAACTAATTAATTCTGATGAGAAAAAGGATAAAACTGCAATATAAACGAGAAAGAAGACTACAATCCAAATAGAGAACTGAATGTTCGTGGAGAACAGAATGTTTATCCTTTTAGAAGCAAGCGATAAAAGATTTAAGATGACCCAAAGAATAAGACTTAGGAAGATCATATTTGTTCTTTTTGACAATTCTTTTAGAGAATAAAAGAATATTTTTATCATGTTGTTTTTCATTTTAATCAAGACCTCTTAGTATAATAGAAAAATAAAAAAATAAATTGATTGATAAGGTCATAATAAAGATAATATTAAATATGCTTAGACCAAATCTTAATGATTTTGCTGATCTGTTAACCAATCTTCTATATTGTGGAGATTTTATTTCATAGTATTTGTACATACTTCTATAATTATCATAATAATCTTTTCTAAAGGCATAAAACAGAAAACCATTTTTAATTAGCCAAATAATTTGTTTTGAAATATTTGAGTTAAGTTTTCTTTTTTTGTGAAGGTGATTCAAAATAAAGATTTTGAAAATGATGTTAATGATGACTATTGTACACCATAATATAAAAATTATTATAATAAAAGCAAATATTAAATTTCCGATTTCCATTTATTTGTTTCCTCTTTTATTCCTTTTCATTTTATCAATGTGTATAACAGATAAGCTATTGCCCCCAAGAAGATTAATAAAAGAAGTATTATAAGCAGGATTATTGTTTTTTTCTTGCCTTTCTTTTTTATTTCTGGTTGTTTGCCTTGAGCGAAACTATTTTCTATTTTTGGCAGTTGAGGAAGAGATTTTTTATCTGGAAGTTTAGGCAGAAGACTTGAATCTTTGAAGTCATTTTCTCCTTCTTCTATAGCTTTTCCTGCGGCTTTTACTTCTTCTGGATTGTATCCAGCATTAATGAAAGATTGCATGGCTGAGTCTAGAGATTCATTTTTCTCTATAGCGTTTTTCAAGCCGTAGTATATTTCCTCTTTCATTTCAATTTTTTATCTCAAGCTGTTTTAAGTTTTCCATCAAATGAACGTTTTTATTTAGTTTGTATCCCATTTCTTCTGCAAGCTTTGCTCCTGCGGTTGTTTTTTTTAGATCTCCATGTGAAGGTATCACATGTTCTGGTTTTAGGATATTTATAAGATCTCTAAGGTCTTCTCTCCCTCCGTGTCCTGAAACGTGAATATTATCAAAAATTCTTACATGATGTTTTTTTAGCCTTTGCTCAAGTTCTTCTCTATTTGCTTCGTTTATAGGTGTTGGAATTGTTTTTGAAGAAAATATTACTTGATCGTCTGCTCTTAGTTTGAAGTTGAATTCATTTCTAGCCATTCTGTCTAGTATAGATCCTGGTTCTCCTTGATGACCCGTACAAACTATAAGATACTTTTCTCTATCTCTTTCTACTTTTTTTAGCATTTGTTCAACTTGTCTTCTATAAGTTAAGACTCTTACATCTTTTATGAATGGAGCTTTTCCTATGTTTCTTGCAGCTGTTGTATACTTAGCTAAACTTCTTCCTAAAAACAATATTTCTCTACCTAGTTTTTTTCCAAATTCTGTTATTGATTTTAATCTGGCTATGTGCGAAGAGAAAGTTGTTACTACCATTGCTGATTTATTGTTATTTTTTGCGAGCATAACTTCTTCCAACAGACCACGTGCTATTCTTTCTGATGGAGTTTTTCTATCATCATAGGCATATAAGCAGTCTACTATTAGCGCTTTTACGCCGATTTTTGATAATTCTAATAATCTTTTGTAATTAGGTTTATCTCCGAATGTTGGTGTGTTGTCTAATTTGAAATCGTTTGCGTAAATTACTACTCCTTCTTTTGTATGTACTGCGATCATGGCACTTTCTATTGTTGAATGAGTTATATTTATGAATTCTATTTTGTAGTTGTCGCTTTTTCCACGAATTGTAACTGTAGAATTTAGCTTGACAGATATTATTTTATTTTTTATTGTTTGGCTGTTGTCTTGCATTAAAACTTTTAGTACTTCTGTTGTATATGGTGTTCCTAAAACGCTAGCATCATATCTTTGAGCGTTGTAAGGAATCCCGCCTACGTGATCAAGGTGTGCGTGAGATACTAAAATAGCTCTAACTTTATTTCTTAGACCCTTATTTTCAAGATAAATATCATCTGGGAGAGCACCGAGAGCGCGCATTCCTTTCTCAGTAAGTATTTTATCTCTTTCCTGTACGGCAATTATTGCAGGCAGAAAAAGACCAGAATCAAAAATGAAAACATCTTCATCTATTTCCAAGGCAGTCATGTTTTTTCCCACCTCATTATAACCGCCTATGGCATGAATTTTCATAGGTTATAAAATTGATCTTAGTTTATATCTTTTTGGATTTGTTATTTTTTTAGTTGTGATAAAACACGAGAAAATTTATATAGTTAATATTTGATTTTAATGAATGAGTGAAGAGAGGTATAAGTTGAAAATCGCTGTTGTTGCTGGAGCTTCTCATGCCATGAAGTTTAAGGAGAAAAATCCGAGGGCGCAGACGCAAGAAGTGATAAAACATGTTACTGAAAGTGTTGAAGAGATTTTGAATAATTTAGATAGTAATGAGAGTTATTAATCTTTTTATGCAGTTGGATGAACTTTTCTGTAAACGTCTTCTACTATTTCGTCTATGGAACTAGATACACAACGTGTCGTTTCAGACGAACTTTCTTTTAATCTTTTTTGCAATACTGCCTTGAAAATTTGATCTGCTTCTTCCCAAGAAGTTGCTTCGATCAGCATAGTTTGCTTCTCTTTTGATCCGTTTGTGCGTCCTTGAGCTGTTTCTTCCAGTGCATAATTTACTCTATACATTCTCCCATCATCATATCTACTTATTTCTACTTCTTCTTTAGGGTCTTTTGGAAATTTTACTGTAAGGTATGCCATTTATCTTGTCTTTTTGTCTAGTTTATATTTATTTTTATTCTGCAATAGATAGAAAATTTAGAGAAAACGGAATGTTTATAAGATGTTTTCATTTTCTTTTTTTACGCGGGGGTTCCGGAGCGGTCAAACGGGCAGGACTTAAGATGTCGGTCTTTCACTGTGAAAGATTTAAGTTCAGGATGAGAAATCCTGTGTGCTTAGTGCCTTCGTAGGTTCGAATCCTACTCCCCGCATTAATTAAAGGATTCGAACGCACACGCAGAACAAAGTTTCGCGGTGTCTTCACACTAACGTGTTACGGGAATCCTACTCTCCGTATTCATTTAGACTTGTTTTTCTTCTTACTCTTGAAGTATTTTTTCTCATATTCTTCCAATTTTTCTTTCAAATAAGACAGCTCTTTGGACTCATAATTTGGGTTAAAATCTCCGTTTCTATTAAATTGTTCTAGGCAATGTTTTATTTCTTCAATTTCTGCTAAATTCAATTCTTCATCCGACCAAGAGCAAACAAGTTTATCTTCTGGATAAAAATATTTTGAATAATTTTCATGAAAGTGTCCGCATTCTGCACAATACAAAATTAAACCAACTTCTCTTATATTGTATTGCGGTTCTCTTTCTTTTCCTAATACTTTGATTCCATAAAGTTCTCTTTCCTCAACAATTCCCCACTCAATAGCTGCATAAAAAAGAGGCGATTTACAATAATAACACAATACAGGGTTCTCTTTCTGTGCAAGACTCCACCTCTTGCATTCTATGCTATCTGCTGTTAATACAAGTTTGTTTATTTTTTCAATTTCTTTCATTTTTATTTTAAATTGCCAACAACTTGAAAAGGTACAGATGTAAGTGAACCTTAACCTTTGATTATTGAGCATTGAACTTTAATCTTAATCTTTAAAACATCCCGTCATTGTTCCAGTTTACAATTGGTAATTTATCTTTACTATACTTGATCAAAGCCATTGGCAATCTTACCTATGAGTAACCCGAAGGTTTCTCTAGATAAGTATGATTTAAATTAATTGAGTGTTCCAATTTGTTACCTGAATTTTATTATCTAATTTTGATTTTTCCATCTCAAGATTCTCTATTTCCTTTTCTATTTCCGATTGGTCTAGTTGGGATATTATTTTTATTTCTTCCTTATCTCTGTATAGCCAGCTCCTTCTTTCTTTTTCAAAAAGATCCGATAATCTTCCAATTTGGCTTCTTATATCATTAACTTTAATAATTGCTTCTGCTAGGCTTATATCTTCTTCTTTGACATCTGTGTTGAGATTAGTATTTTGTATTCTAATCTTTAGTTCTCTTATCAGCTCTATTTTTCCCTTTATTTCTTCAGATAGTTTTTTTGGATCAAATGGAGATTTTTTACCTTCTTCTATATAGATATTCTCTTTTCTTAAAGAAATAAGCCTTGCCAGTCTGCTTTTTTCTTTTTTTAATAGACTTAAGGCTTCTCCAAGATTTATTTTGTTTTCCATATATCTTCTTGAAAAATAGATTTTAAGTATCTACGACGTACTTTTTTGCGTACGCATGAAAACACACAAGATCAATTTTCTAGTAATTCTTTGGGCAGTTTCAATTCTTTATCGCTATAAATAATATCTTCTGCCTGGGAAATAGCTTTTTTGCATAGTTCCATCATTTCGTCATATCTTTCTTCTACCTTTTTTATTTTTATTTTCGAACCATACCTCGCTTCTTCTCTTTCGTCAACAACATTTTTTTTGCTTTTATCTTTATAGACTATAATTTTGTTAATAAATTCATCATCATAATCTATTAGTCCTTTTTCTTTAACATATTTAACAAATAAAGCAGTACACCTTTGACTTCTTGTTTCAACGCCGAATTTACATAAAATAGCCAAAGCACAATAATACAAAGAATAATACCATTCCTCTGGAATTTTATAATCTGACCCTGTTCTCTTATACATTTCGCAAAACTTTAAACTATCTCTTGCTTTATCGAGATATTCCTTTGCCTTTTCTATAGAGGAATCTACTACAAGCAGTCCTTTATGCTTTTTTCCTTTTTCTTCATCTTTTCTAGCCGCTTCAAAACATTCTCTAATTTCTTTGCTCATTTTAACATCTTCTCGACAAATTTTATAAAATTTTCTTGCCCAAATAATATTGCTCCTTTTTTTAAAGCTTCAAGATATGCTTTATTTTTTTTCTTCAATTCCGACTTTAACTCTTCTTTTGTTAAGTCAATCACATGGATCTTTTTAATTTGTGTTTGTTGAACTTCTGATACAATTTTTTCTACTGCCTTAAAATCGTTATTTGTTTTAACCACTACAAGAATGTCTATATCATTAGCCTCTTTTGGAGAATGTAATATGCTTCCAAATAATATTACGAAAAGCGTGCGTTTCTCTAGATTTTTAAAGTTATCTCTCCACCTTTCTTGTTCGAGTGCATCTTCTTCTAATATTATAGCTAGAGTTTTCTCTACAAGGGAATTTTTCCAGTTTAAGGTTACTTCATAAACGCTTGTTTTCCCTTTACCAATAGGGTCTAGATTAATCAGCCTTTTTGATTCTAATCGTTTAAGGACTTTCCAAACTCCCGGCCTTTCTATTCCTATTTCTTCTGACAGCGAACTTATGGTATTTCTCTTTGTGAAATCCTTTAGCAGTATCTTCATAATTTCTCTTATTGATTTTTCAAGCATTGCCATTTTATTTTTATATATTTCTTCTTAGGAAATAGTTATTTCTTCTTAGGAAATAGCTATATTTAAACTTTCCTTTTCTTTCCATCTAAATAAACAATAATTAATGGTCTTTTTGAGTTATCTTCAGCCATATAACAATGTAATTTTTGTCCTTTTTCTATACAAGCGCCAATAACTACAAGTTTGTTGATAGAAATACTAAAAGTTGCTCTTTTCTGAGATACTTTGCTTTGCCATCCTATATTTTGAAATTTTATTTTCATTTTACCTCTTAATTATCATAATTGGTTACCAATATAGAGAACAATAAATATATAAATCTTTTGGTAATTAATATAAAGTATTAAATGAATAAGTTCTAAATAAAATGAATCCAGCAGAAAAAGAAAAAGATATACACAAGAAGATATTAGAGCATCTAAAGAAAAATTCTAAGGGATTAACTATGACTGATATTGTTGATGCCTCTGGTTTTTCTAGAAAAGCTATTGAGAAACATTTACAAGTTCTTGTTTTAGAAAACGAAATTTATATGAAACAATTTGGAATTACAAAAGTTTATTATCCTAATAGAAAAGTTCAGCATCTTGATTTTGAAAAGATGGACTATGATAACAAAACTATTTGGTTTGATATTTTAGAAGGGGAAACTGGAAGATATTTATTGATACAGAAAAAGAAAAAAACTGAAAGCGGCTGGCTACATGAGCATTCAATTACAATTCCACTGGAACAAGGTGAGAAGTTTTTAAAAGTTTTAGAGAAGATACTAAATTCAGCAAGAACAAAGAAGTTGTTAGATGATAAAAAAAACTAGGACTGAGGTTTTTCAGAGTTCGAGCATAAGTTCATTAAATTCCCGTCTGGGGCTTACCTCCCGTATCTAACTTTTGTGTAATTATAAAGTAGTTAAATAAAAAGATTTATAAATTGTAATCTTTTGTGATTATTATGGAAGTAGATAGAATAGATCACACAGAAAAACTTTATTTGGAATTTGTTGTTAGTGATGGAGGACAGGAAGCTTTTTTTGAAGAAATATTTAAAGAAGATAAGAGGTTATTGGTAGAAGATTTTAAAAAGAAATTTCTTGAAAGATTTAAAATTCCTCCTAAGTTCGAGGTAGCAACGCAGGAGTATTTCGATGCTAAGTATGCAGATAGCATATTAGAGGGAAGGCGCTATTTTCCTTTGTTAAGACAAGGTCGTACTTTTTATATAGCTGATGATGAAAAACCTAGGTCTTAATGTGTTTAAATTTTTAATAGACTTTAGTTTGAATTGTATTTTTTCAAAAAATAAAAATTAAATTTAGCTGATTAATAACTGCTCCATCTTGACTGTTTTTCTTTTGTTCTATTTTTAGCTAGTAGTTGGAGGTTTATTTCACGACTTCTTTCAAATTGTTCTGCAGTATATGATCCAACAACGTTTCGCTTATTAGCTTCTTCTCTTTTTATTCGCATTCTTGCGTCTTCCAAAGTACTTGAAAAATATCCACCAGTTAATTCATATTCTTGGTCTAAGGCTGGTTTTGATCCTTCTATTTTTGCTTTTCCGCCTTTGACTCTTACGTAGACTTCTCCTGGTACAAAGTTGGCAATTCTAAAATTAATATCTTTAGCTCTAGCCATTTGTGTAGCAAGATCTTCTAAACTTGAACCGCTCCACACATGGTTTGAGCCTGCGGATGCAAAGAATCTTCCTGTTCGTGGTTTAAATGCAACTTGAATAGTATATCCTTTTTCTCTTTTGGAGGAAGAACTTGGATTTTGTGAAACTACGTTTGATGGGAGGCCAAGTGAGGCGTATCCTGATATATAAGGTCCGTGGTTAGTGTGACGCGCCATGTTAAGTTGTTTTTCGCAAATGTTATTTATAAATATAGCTCATTACTTTATTGTGATAAAATTTGGACGTTGTGAGAAATATAATGGAGAGAGTTTTAATTGATCTCTTATTTTTATTACAGTTTAGTAATTAACCAGATTTAAATATAAATCAAATTAGAAACTCGGATGTCTATTGATGATAAAATGGAGGGAGTAATGATGAAGGCTCTTCACAATAATTTGGGATATAGGCCTAAGGAAAAAGTTGTTATTGTTGCGCAGAGATGGGCTTCTTCTTTGTCTGTAGATACAAAAGAGGTTTTAGGCAGGTCAGTGGATTTATGCGAGCAACTTTCTAGAGTTTATTCAGTAGCAGGAGTTAATGTTTCTTTGATGACTTATGTTCCTTCTGCACCGGGATCGACGGTTAATCCGACTCCAGAACTTTATGAACGGATTGAGCGGTATGAAGATGTGTTTGGAGTTCCAGAAATTGTAATTGCTCCTTGTGCTTATTCTATAACTCATACTAAGTTTAGAGAAGAACAAAATAAAAAGGGTTCTAGAATTGCTACAATGTCTAATTCCTCTCTTGCTATGTTTACTCCTGGAGGGCCTTTTGATGTAGAAGGAGATTTTCATCGAATTGTAGATGAAACATTAGAAATTGCAGATAAATTGAGACAAAGCAGATATGTTCGAGTTGCTGGGATCAATGCAGATCTTTTAATCCATGTTGATCAAAATTTAGTTCATGCAGGCACTGGTTTAATTACTCAGCCAGGAAGCATTGATAATTGGCTTGGAGCAGAAGCCTTTGCTGTTCCTGTTCATCCATGTGCAGGCGGAGAATCTCGCGGTTGGTTTAAAGTTCCGGCTGGCTGGGGAGGAAGAGACCAATTAAAATATGATGCTAGGTTTACTATCGAAAGAGCAAGGTTTGTAGGAGTAGAATCAAAAAATAGAGTTAGAGGAGGACAAGAGTGGATCGATAGCACTTTAAAGCCAATGATCTTTGGCGGACCAGGATATGATGTATTAGCAGAACTTGGAATTGGAACTAATCCTTCTATAAGCAGTGAATATCTTATGCAAAATTGGAGCGTTGCTGTTGCAGAGAAAATGAGAAATTCTGGAAAAGGCAAACGGACAGTTCACTTAGCTCATGGAAATACAAAGGGAATGGGTGGAACGAATGATGTGCCAATACATCAAGATTTTTTGGTTTTGGACGTTGACAGTATTGAATATATTAAATAGATAATTTTTAGTTAATGTAATGTATTATATAAAATTTTATATATTGTTATTTATCGATTTGATTATGACATTTGCTATTAATAGAACTTTGGAAATTGTAGTTGAAGAGAGAGTAGGAGAAGATTCAGTTTCGTCTGTGTATTTGGCAAAAATCTCTAAGGATCATGTAAGAGAAGGCAGCGTGGACTTTGATTTTTTTAATGGCTCTAAAAGAGATTCTTCACAGTCACTTCCTAAGACACCTGAGGAAACGAGTCGTTTAATATATGAAGCTGTTGTAAACTTAGAGAATCTTAGAACGTATGTAATTCATCATGGTGAAATTCCAATAAAGGTTTCATTCGATATAATAAGCAAAGTGAATGAAAGAGAAGGCTATCCTTTGGCTAGGTGCACAAATGAACAGGAAGGAAGAGAAAGTGTTGTTAGCTATTTTAGAGAAATTAGAAGAGACGAAGCAATAAGGATTGTACAAAAACTCGGGGAATTTTTCTCTGATAAACATTATCGTAAAACTGAAAGTGAAATTAATGGCTCTCCTGTCCAAAGAGATACTCGTGAACAAAACACATTATTTCATTATTCTGATACCAGCCCCTCTGGTAATAGCAATGATGACATTCCTTTTTGAAATTTAGAGAAGAGAGCTGGTCTAAATATTTTAAGTAATTTAAAAGAATTAAATTTAAATATCGCAAAGTTTAGTCTAGTTGATGGTGAAGAGAGGGGCGACCGAGATTTTTCTCATTTTGCTCATTTGTGCTACGATTTTGTTTTTTGCTGTCAGCATTAATAGAAATTGGAGTATAACTGGATTTGCTGTTTATTCTGGAGGCTGTTCTAATTACATTAATTCTGGAGGATATTGGGAATTGAATGCTAGCGTTGGTTTATGCGGGAATTCAACTGGAGTTTACATAAATTCTTCAAATGTGGCTTTTGATTGTAAAAACTATGATATTAATGGACATGTTACTCAGAACGCTTATGGAGTTTTAGTTTTTGCTAATTTGAATAATGTAAGCCTTGAGAATTGTGACCTCTTGGGTTTCAATAATGCTATTTTTGTTGGGTCTGGATCTAATTTAAGTGTTAAAAACAGCTCTGCAACTTCTTTTGGGAGTTGTATTTTGGGAACATGGACTGATGTTTCAGGAAATAGAGGATGTTTAGATGTTAGGGGGCCAGAGATGAATGCGATAAATCAAACAATTTATACTAATCAGACATTTAATTATCAAACTGTTGCTAGTGATGTTTCTGGAATTTCTAGCTATAGTGTGCAATATACGGGAGGGAATACAACTTTTCAGATAAATAATTCAGGAGTTATTTACAATTCTAGTTCTTTAGGTGTTGTTAACTATTCTTTCTTTTTGATTGTTAATGATACTTTGGGACACAGGACGAATGCGACCTTTATTTTGTTCTCTTTATATGGGGGGACGCAAACAGTAAATCAAAGTAACTCAACTCAAGGTACGACGGAGAGTTCTGGCTCTAGTTCTGGTTCAAGTCAAGGTTCTGGAAGTCAGGAAAGTGAAAAACCTAAGGAAGAGAAGAAAGTGGGAACAACGGCTGTTAAAGATGAGGCTGCTTCTTGCACTGATGTTTGGCAGTGTGGTGATTGGGGAGAGTGTGCTGTTGATGGGACAAGGAACAGGGAGTGCGAGAGAAAAAGGTTTGATTGTTTCACTAGAATGCCTGGATTGATAGAGAACTGTACTTATGTTGAGGAAAATAAGGAAAACTGTGTTGAAAACTGGGAATGCACTTGGAGTGAATGTTTAAATGGACAAAGAATTGCGACAGAATGTAAAGATTTGAATAGTTGTGGTTCTGAAAATATTAAACCAAGCGTTGAGGCTTGTGAAGTTAATGAAACTATTCTAAAAAGTGGGGGAATTACAGGAGCTGCTTCTTATTTGATTGATGGAACTAAATCTTTGACTAAAAAAGTTGGTTCTTATTTTGCTAAAGGGAAAGTTGTTAAAATAGTTTTTAGTGTTATCGTTGTTTTAGTTCTTGGTTTTGTTGCTTTTGTTTTAATTAAGAAGAAGTACTGGATATGGGGTGAACAAAAAAATAATATTAAAACGAACAAATCTAGAAAAAATTATTATTCTGGTGAAAGCGCTGATGGTCCACCGACGAAAAAAGAGCTTGAAGATTTTTTCAAAGAACATGGAGAAAATAGATAGTGGGGTATTTCTCTTCTTTGGGTAATTTGTAAAGAGTGATAACAAAATTCTGGTTTTGCAGTATAATAGTCTTTATATACGAAATGTAATAGAGCTGTTTTATGATTAACAGAGGAAAAGGGGATTCACTTAGGAATTACATCATAGTCTCAGATGGACTGGATGCGAGTGGATCTTACAAATACAATCTTTTTATACTAACAACTGAAAGGGGGTTTGAAAAATAGATCATGAGAACAACACTTAATTTATTAGTGTTAAGTCTTTTGGTAATCTCCGTAGTTCCAAGCTTAGTATCTGCTGCTGAAACAGGTATAGGTGTTGGTGTCAACATAGAAACAGAAGATTTCGAACCTCTAGTATTCATGTGTGACAATAGAGTTGTGTTTGATGACGCAACCGAACCAGGAAGGGTTTCTGGTGATGGACAGGAATTGGTTGAAAGAATCAATAACTATGCTTTCGAAGGAGAGCAGGTTCACTGGCAAGTTCTTGTAATGGATAAAAACGGTATTGACAAAGTCAAAGATGTTTATGCTACTGTTGGCAGCTCACAAGGAGCTGGTAACGATATCGAAGTAAACTGTAGAAGAACAAGTGGTTATGGCAGTCCTGAGCAGTCAATAATTGCTGAATCATGTAATGCGAGAATTCTTGAAGAGGAACTTCGAACATTCAATTCTGAATTGATGGCTTATTATGATTGTACATTTACTGTAGAAACATCTGATAGTATGTACGGCGAACACTGGATCACTGTTGAAGCTGAAGATATGGATGGTTTGTTAGGTACAATGGATGAAAATGAGTACTGGTTCTTTAACCCTGTCATTGCTTTAAGCATTGATGGAGATCTAACATTTGATAATGTTAGACCAGGTACTGATAGTTATTCAAGTACATTGCTTGTAGGAAACGACGCAGATCAAGGTTCAGGAGTTATGATGGATATGTTCATCTCTGGAACTGACTTCTACGATTCCGCAAGTTCAGGCGCAAAATGCCCAACTACAAATCAGTTGTCTTTAGACAGCTTTAGATATTTCGCTACAAACGGAGCTTACTCAACTTCACAGGACATAGGTAATGGAAGAGGAGCAGGCGTTAGAGATGCAGAAGGTTATGTCGGTATAGGATATGGTATTGGATTCAACAATCCAAATGTATTTTATAACGGATATGAAATTCTTCAGGCTCAAAAAGTCGGTCCTTATTACACAGCTAACTTGTTAGCTCCTGGAGCTGAGATGGCAGTAACATTCAAATTGTCATTGCCTGAGCCATGTAACGGAGACTTTGACACTGGAAGTATTTACTTCTGGGGAGAAGCTATCTAAATAGACTTAATTTTTTATTTTTATTTTTTTTTATTTTATATTCACACCCGATGAGGGGAAAGAGTTAGAACGAGTAGGAGAAGAAAGAATGTACACAGGAGACATTACTAGGGAAGAAATTAGTACAGGAGAAGAAAAATATGAACACAAGAAAATTGGTAATTGAAGGAATTGCACTGGTAGCTCTAGCGCTGTTAGTTTTACCTTTTGCTTTGGCTGATAGCTATCAGCTTACTTGTTTGAAAGCTGGAGAAACGATTGATCTTCCTACTTTGTGTAATCCTGCAATGGAACCTCGAACTGGACCTATAAATTTATGTGTTCATTATCTTGATAATGGTAAGATTTGCCCTACTAGTATAAATGTCTGTAATTCTCTCGGTTTAAGTTGCACTTCTGGAACTAACACAACACATGATTTGAGCTTTCCAAATATGACTATATTTTCTCCTGCAAACAACGGAGTTTATACTAAGAAATCTGTTTTGCTTGATTTAGACCCAACGGAAAAATCAGATGTGGATTTTATAGACAACAATAATGAAAGAGTTGGCTGGAAGCAGGTTTGTAATGGATGCACAAGATATAGTAAGGAAAGGAACTTTAATGAAGGGCCTAACAATTTGACTTTCAGAGTAAGAGATCAAGCTGGAAATACTGCTTTCTTTGATGTATTCTTCTACATAGATTCGAAAGTTCCTAAAATAAAATCGGCAGAACCTAAGAAGGGTTTTGCATCTGGAGATTTTAGAGTTCTGTTCCAAGAAGGAAACCCAGAGAGTTTGATTTTGAAGTATGGTAGTTTAGAAACTGGAAACAGAGAGAAAGAATTAGATATTGAAGACGAATGTGTTAATACTGGAACAGATAATTATGAATGTAATACAAATGTAGATCTTAGTGATTTTGATGGAGAACAGATTAGTTATAATTTTGCTTTGGAAGATGTAGCCGGAAACTTAAAAGAGAACCCTATACAGAACTTGGATGTTGATTACTCCTCTCCTATAATAAACAATGTTACATATAGAGTTGAAGGTAAAAATGTAATTCTTGTCATAGATGTTACTGAACCTTATTTGAATTCTGTAACTTATCTTGATAATAATGAACAGAATGGCAAGGAAAAGAATCTTTGCAAGAGTTTGACTGGCGGATTATGTCAGAAGAAAGTGTCTTTGAAAGATGGCGATCATGATTTGACTATTTTTGTCAAAGATATGGGTGGAAATGTAGTTAATGATAGTATACAGTTCTTTACTGATTCGAAAGATCCTAAGATAAAGAAGACTATGCCTGAAAAAGGCTTGACTTCTGGACTTTTCTATTTAGAATTTCAAGAGGAGAACCCTGAAAACTTAACATTGACTTATGGAAACTTAGATGATGGATTTAGAAGTTTTGATGTAATGTTTAACGATATTAACACATGTGGGAATAATGGCAAAGGTGATTGGAAGTGCAGCATTGATATTCGTTCTATGGTTGATGACTTTAATGATCAATTTATAAGTTACTTCTTTACTTTGGAAGATAAGGGAGAACATTTGGTAAACTCAAAGGAAAAGATTTTGAAAGTTGATACGGAGATGCCTGAAATAGTTAATATAAATAGTACTGTCAATGGTTTGAGCGCTGAAGTTTCTGTTTTAATCAATGAAACTAATGTTGATGAAGTTATTTATATGAATTTGGATGATATAAAACCAACTGAAAGAAAACTTTGTTCTAAATTAATAAATGGGATTTGTAAAGGAAAAGTAAAATTGAATTCTGGATCAAATACAATAAATGTTCAAGTTGTTGATTTGGCTGGAAATAGTGTTTCTGAGAACACAGAGATTCTTGCTTGATTGTTGACTAAACTTTTCTTTTTTCTATTATTTCGCTCATTTCTTTTTTAAGCTCATTTATGAAGAATCCTTTTTTTTCTGAATCTAAGATTCTATTTTTGGCTAATTTTTCATATATTTCTCTTTTTTCTACTATTGTTTGGAGCTGCTTTAAATCTCTGCCTTCACGATAATTATTATACATTTCTCCGAAGCCCCAGATAGCTAAAGGGATTCCTATTAAATAGAAGATGTTCGTATTTTCTTTTGGAATTTCATTGATGTTGGTAAAATACCATGCAGAGCTTATAAGAATAATTGCAATAAAAGTTATTAAGAAGTCATATCTTACATACTTTGGTATTTCGCTGAATCCATTCATTTTTATCTCTCATTTCAATAAAAATCTTGATAAACTAATTACTACGGATAAAATTATTGATAATGTCCCAATTATAGCTAAAATTGTTGATTCTCTTCCAAAAATTACAAGTACTGTCCCAAAGAGAGCAAGAAGAATTATAATGAAATCCCTAAGCCCTCTTCTTTTTCCCATAGTTATTTATTATACTGCTTATTTTTAAAAGTATCTTTAATAGCAACTGATGTGCTCCCTACAGACATATGTCCTATCCCTTTAAAATAGCTTATCGAATGCAAA
>CAYITD010000013.1:0-11108 GCA_964366325.1 Candidatus Woesearchaeota archaeon
TTGAAAAATTGAAAGGAGGCTAAAATGACAAAACCAGTTAAGAAAGAAAAGAAACTTGAAGACCTAAATGCAGAACCAAGAGTTAAGGCAGGTTATAGGAAATACGAAGATTCTGTACGAGATAAGGTTATTGAACTGCATAAATCTGGAAAGAAACCAAAAGAAATTGTACAGGAAATGGGCGGTTCTCCAAAGGTGAAATGCGTCAGAAGATGGATTTACAAGTTTGAGAAAAGAAACTGATGCTACTTATTTTTTTTCGCAGTTCTGGTTTAATTAGATAAAATCTTGAGCATTTTTACATTAACTTTTTTTATAACTTCTTCGTTTAGTTTATTCATATTTTCTAGGGGATTCCAGTCTGAGTCATCCTCGATTGTAGCATCTATTTCCTTAATAACTTTGCTCATATCTCCTTCATGTTGCCTGCCTACACTCAAGATAAAATTAATTGTTTCTTTGCTATAATTAAATTTATTCTTTTCCTCCAACAAAGGAATATAAAAATGCTTTAGAAAATATTTTGGAATTGCTTCTATATAGCTAATTGTTTTATATTCTTGATAGAGATTTATTCTGAATGTATGGGCATTAAAAAGCAATTTGATAGACTGCATTTCTGGTTCATCAAATTCGATATTTTTTGTCTTTGCATAATCTAAGAAAGCTTTAAAGTTAAGTCTATATTTCTTTATAGGATATGGATATGGCGCGTCTATTTTCTTCTCAATAATTGCACGCTTAATATTATTATTTTTATGTAATTTAGAGAGTTTATGCCCTAATTTTTGCTCGTTTATCTTTAGTTCTTTACAAATGGCTTTTCTGTCTTTATTTTGCTTAATTAGTAAAAGAATTTTTTTATTGAGTATAACCTCTTCATCTTTTTCCTTAAAGTTTGGAATATATTTCTTATCTACCTTAAGCACCTCATTCTTCTCTGTTCTTTGTCGGGGTTTTAATATTTTAATTTTCTTTATGTCAAAATAAGGCTTCCATTCTTTCAGCCATTTTCTATTTGTTTTATTAGAAGCTATCATGGTTGATTCGCTGTGGTACTCTAAAAACCAAGCCCACGATGCCTCAACCTTTTCTTTTATTAGTTCAATGTTATGTTTACTTTCTTTCATATGGCTGTTTTACTAAATGGTATTTTACTAGGGGATACTTCCCTACCAGTTAGTAAGGAATAATGTTTATATAAACGTTTCTGTTGTTATCATTATGAATAATAAAATAAAACGGCAATACCGAACCCCAAAGAGACTTACTTGCGGGCTTTGTGGGCATGTCTGGTTCTCTCGTTTAGAACGCATGCCTGCAAACTGCCCCAGATGTAAAAGGTATGACTACAACAAAAAGAGGAGCAAGAATCATGCAAAATGAGGTAACTGACTGGATAGCTGAAATTGATAAAATTGCAGAAAGGTCGATAAAGCGGAGCAAGGAAATTCTGGAAGATCTGGAAACAGAAAATATGGAGGAAATAGATGACAATGATAATTCTGAAAATATTCAATAAAATTGAAAGGAGGTTAAAAAAATGCCAAAGGTATATCCTGATGCACTAAAGCTATGCTGCTTTATGCTTAAGAAGATGGGCCTAAGTTTTGGAAAAATTTCCAAACTCTTTCATGGGAACCCATGCAGAAATGCTGTCGAAAGACACTATCTTGAAGTAGAATCCAGAATCAACAGCAGCAAAAGAGCTAGAATGCCACAGCAATTTGAATCAGTACCGCAGATACTAGTTGCTCAGCACTAGGCGTATTTTTTTTACAAAATAAAATGGAACTCGGGCTATTTGGAAAAGGGAAACATGGAAAACAAAATTGACTATTTTAAACTGATAAAAGAGAAGATGGGAATAGAAGATGTGCTCAGGCACTACGGACATTCTAAAGATTCTTCTGGAAAGTGGAACTGTCCGTTTCATCCAGACATACCTCCAAATGATGCGCAGGTTACTCATGATGAAATAATTTATTGTTTTTCTAGCAACTGCAATAAGTGGGGAGACATTTTTGATATAATTCAGGAAAAAGAACATTGCAGTAAATTTGAGGCATTGAAGAAAGCAGCAGAGTTAGCAGAGATTGAAATAAAACTTGATAATAAATCTCAGGAAGAACTGCAAAAATTAGCAATAATAAAAGACCAGCAGAAAAGAAGAATTGAGGTTTTGACTGTTGCAGCATTAATATTTCATGATAATTTAACTCAGGAAAGAAGAGATAAGCTAAAGCAGGAGCGAGGCTGGACAGACGAAACTATCAACAAATTCAAGATAGGTTTTTCGGTTTCAGGAATCAAGCAAAGACTTCTATCAAGAGGATTTAATGATTGCGATATTCTTGGAGGCATTGTTTCTGAGAAGGATTTTGAATTTTATAAGAACAGGATAATGTTTCCTTATCTGAGACATGATAAGGCAGTTTATATTATCGGCAGGGAAACAGAAGAAACCCCAAAAGATGATTTAATGAAGGGCAAGTACATCAAGTTAAAAAGCGATTATCTACCCAATGTTATTTTTAATACTGATAGCTTAAATGTAACAGAAGAATTATTTATTACTGAAGGTGTTGCAGACTGCATTTCTATTGACCAAGCAGGTTACTCATGCATAAGTCCTGTTACAGTAAGGTTCAAGAAAGAAGATTATCCTCAACTGCTAAAATATTCTAAAGGGAAAGATGTTTACATAGCAAATGATAATGAAACAAGCGATGAAGGAATGCAGGGAGCAATTGACACAGCAAGGTATCTTTTTGAGAACGGAGTATCAAATACACAAATAATAACAATTCCCAGACCAGAGAACACAGATAAAATTGATATGTGTGATTATCTTAAAGGGAAAGAAGATAAGAACTCTGCTATCAGGGATTTAATTGATAATCATTCTCAGCATATTCTGGATTTTTTAATAAGCAAGATTAGAAACAAAACTGATTTTACTAGAATTAATGAAATCCTTAATTTGATGGCTTTAAGCGATAGTGCTATTTTAGACCCATTTTTTGATAACCTAAGAAAGAAGTCTGGAATTGCATCAAGAAGTGCTATTAAGAGAATAAGGAAAATAAAAGAACAGCTTAAAAGACAGGAACTAGAACAGAAAGCAGCTGCTCAGAAGACAGTAGATTCGGGAATTGTAAAAGAGTACTCCAATGAATCAGATGAATACCTCGGTATAAAAAAATTCAATAAACCAACAAAGCTATTCACTCCTAAAGATAATATTGTTTATACTCATAAAACTTATGGCTTGAAAAATGATGCTGCTTATTTTGCCACTGATTATGATATTTACAAGGCTTTTGTTGCTGCTGGAAACGATCCTATTTTTGTTTGTTCAAGCAAGTATGATAAGATTGAATCAGGAGAAACAATTCTTTATTTAGTACCTTTAAATGAAGATGATGTTAAGAAGATTCTTTTTGACATGTTGGAAGCTAAATTCTTGTACGAATTTTCTACAGAGCACTTAAAAATAAGCGTTAAAGATTTAGAACCTAATGATTTAATTGAAAAAATATTAATGAAGCATAACAAAGGTACTCCTCCCTTATTTTTTAAAAAAACTCAGGCAATATCTAATGAGGAATTAAAAAACATTCATAATTATTATGAGATTATAACAAAATGTGTTGAAGCTGGAGTTAAAGGAGACCCAAGTATAGATGATTCTTACATCAGTTTAATTCCTCAAGTCAATCCAGAAAGAATAACCAGTTTTGCATACATGAAAAGTGCAAATCATACTTTAGATGTAACTAATTCTGCTGTCGGAAAAACCACTAAGGGTATGATTGTAACAGGAGAGCCAGTTGTTTCTGATTTTTCTTCTGCTAATTTATTGGGATTTGCAACTGCTGAGAAAAAAGTCAGAGGCAAGTTAGACGGAAGAACAAAGGCAACTATTCTGGATGAGATGCAGGAGATAAAAGACGAGGAAGTTTTAGGAAGGCTTTTAACTTACATGGCTCAGGGAAGCTGTCAGATTGCGAAAGGGCTCGGAATCAGTTGCCAGGGACATAGTACCTTAGTATTTCAAGGAAATCCTAAATCAGCTAATCGTGATGTTGATAACAGGATAGTAGAGCTGTTCGGTTTTGTAAGACAGTTCAGGGATTTCTTAATGAAAATTTCAACTAATGCAAGAGCATTATCAAAAAGAATAGGAGAGGTTAATGTCGGATTGGATTATAAAACAATTTCAGGAGAGGGCGTATCAGAAGCGGACTTTGAGAAAGGGCAGCAGATAATAAGAACAATTGCTGAAGCATCAAAAGATGGTTTTACAGACTTATTACAAAATCAAAAAGTGGATAAATGGGTTACAAAACCTCACGCAAAGGAATACTGCGAAAGAGTTGATAGTTTGATTAAACAATGTGAGGATTATTTGACTAAGGAATTTCTGGAAGGGCAGAAAATTAATTACAGAGGAGTTCGTGGAGGAGCAGTAAGAAGAGCTTGGTTAAAAGTCGGGCTGTCTAAGTTCTTTAATAAAGGAAAATTATCTAGCGAGGACATAGATGAGGTTCTGGAATCTGCGCAGGATTTCTTTGATATGCTTATTGGTAAAAATTTGAAGAGCTACACTGCTATTGTCAAATCAATAAGTTCAGAAGATATTTATGGACCTATTCTGGAAATGAACCTTAAGAATTTACGGCCAGAGTATGCAAAAATTGTGCTATTTAGTTTGTTTGAGTATAAGGCAAAAGAAGCAATTACTGATGATAAGATAATACACATTAACTTGCTGGAAGAGCATTATAAGATACTTAGAGAAACTCAGGATATTGGCAGAAAATACGAGTTCTTTTCCCGTGTCAAAGAGCCATTTGAGGAGCATATAGGACATTTGGGTGTGCAATTAAGCGAATTTGGTCTGGATTATGACAAATCACTGAACTCATTTATCATTGAAAACACTGCTAAATTCAAAAATATCTTGGAGGTTTATAAAAAATGGAAAATAAAACAGGTACAATAGGTACAACCAGTACACTCGGTCAAATCAGTCCAATCAGTACAATTTATCATATTATAGAAAAAAATATCAATAAATGTAAAAATAATGCATTTTCTTATTGTACCTTTTGTACTAATTGTACTCTGTGTTTTTGTAACTTATCATATTCCCGGAAATGTCAGATGGCTGTGTATGGGTTGTTGTCATCTTCCCTGCCTCCAGCTGTCTGGCATTCTCTGGGTTTAATAGCTGAAAGGAGGTGCTGTAAAAATGAAATCTGAAATATTTGAGGGCGAACCTCATGAAGTAATAGGAGTTGCTGAAGAAGACTTTGCTTATGTTGATGTTTCTGACTCTAGTAAAAATAAGTGTGAAGGAATGTATGCTATGGTTTACAGAGAAGACAGGGAAGGAAAAATGTTTATCAGGAGTTGGAGAGCATGGTTAAGATTCTTAGCTGACGAACTAAAAAGCGAACTCTATGAGCAAGTGCCTGATAAGTATATGAAGCAGTTAAAAAGTGACTTCGAGGACATTCATAGATTTATCAATCTTGCAATAGCTGGAGAGGATAGATTCTTTCTTGATGAAAATCTGGAAGATTCATCATCAGTAAAAGAGTAAGCATATTTTTTTACAGCACAACAAATGGCTAAAGATACTTGGAGGAAGATGAAAAATGAATAACACAATAGGATTTATATCATGTATGCAAAACAGCGTAATCGGAGATATAGTCATTGCTCTTACAATCTATAGCCTCTTAGCCACATTAATTATTTTTATTTTAATTTGGGTTTTAAAAAATCAGTTTAGTAAAAATTCAGGAGCAAATAATCAACAGGTGAAAGGAGGTATTCAATAAAATGGGAAATAAACAAATCGTGAAACGTTTGAATAAAGAATTGAAAGAAGCGCTAGAGAAGACAGTAATAAAACATGAAATCGATAAAGTTGCTGAGGGCATTATGAGCCTATTTGATAATTCCAATTTAACTGCAATAGAGATTCTTGGAATATTAGAAATGATAAAACAAACTATTCATAGGGGTTGCATATGCGATGAGTGTGCAAAGAAAGGAGTAGACCTTTAGGAGGAAGCTAAATGAACAAACAAGAAATAATGGCAGAACATGCTAAGTTAGCTGCTAAGGAATTGTACGGAATCATAGAACTAAATGTAGAATTTCCTTATTACATTACTTCGGGCTTTCATGTGTACGCTGGTGAATGTACTTATCGAGAAGATAAAACAATAAGGTTCAATGGTGCAATCTTTAAGGAAGATGAATTAGATGACTGGGCTTGGTATATAATTTTGCATGAACTCACACACATAAAGATTCTTGGACATTCAGAGGAGTTCTGGAGAGAACTAGAAATAAATTTTGAAAAAACTAATGAACTAAGAAATAAGTTTTATGGTGAGACTGGTCTTGATGGAGATTCATACACTGACATGGATTATTATATTTATGATGATGCTCCTGAAATAAGTTCTTTGAGCGGAGAAGTAGAGATTGACGAAGATAACTCGGCTTATGAAGATGAATACTTCAGTGTGTATAAACCATTTGGAGATATATAATGAAAGAATCAAAGAAATCGAAAAGGATAAGCAGTAAGTTTCATAAGTTAGCAAGAGCTAATGGTTTTGATGTTAAGAGAACCGATAGATATATTTATTGTGATGAGAAGAATAAAATCTTCTTTTACTTCATGGGAAAATATACTATGAAGAGTAAGGCAAAAGCTGTAGAGGAAGTTTGCAATAGGCGAGGATATAAATTCTTAGCAATATCTTTCAGGGAGTTCAGAGACAATAAGAATAAGATTATTAATAATATTAATTCACTCAAAAATATCACTGAGCCAAGTTCTAATCTTATCTAACTGGGATTTATCTTTAATAAAAGCAGAAGATAAGTAATGCTGCTGTGCTGTCTTTGGTGTGTGTCCCATATGACGAGTTAGCTTCATTTCATCTTTGCCTAAAGCTAATAGATAGTTCTCGTGAGTCTTTCTTAAGTTATGGACTGAGAAGTCAGGATAATCTTTAATGCCTTGTTCTTTGCATGTCTTCTTCATTAATTGTATAAGGTGTTGGATAGTTGGAAAGCTGAACATATCTTTTTCTTTTAGGTTGTCTGACATCTTCCATTGTCTAATTAGCTTAACACCATAAGAAGATAGATGGCAGTATCTCTGAACTCCCCCTTTTGGCTTTAAGATAATGATTTGTTTGTTAGCAAAATCAATATCACCAACTTTAACATTCTTGGCTTCCTTATATCTTAAACCAGTAAGCATTAAGAACCAATAATAGTTTCGCCATTTCGGACTAACAGCATAAATAAACTTCTCATATTCGTCGGGATTAAAGAACCTAACTTTGTTTTCCTTTTCTCTGTACACTCCTTTCTTTTGGTACTTAGATTTTGGTTTAAGTGCTTGCCTAAGTTTAGTTAAATCTTCTTCTGATGCTGTGCTTAATATATTTTCTACATCCATTTTCGGCTATAAAAAATTAAACAAGTGTTTAAGATTTTGATTCTTTAAATTAAATAAACATCATATTTGTTTAATTTTTATATTAATAATTAAAGACGATTGTTTATATAATTTGACCATTTCAGCTTCGGTATACAGAAGTTCCTAAGTGTGACCTGAATGTGAGCTAGGGCCCAGCCAAAATGTCATTACGTCTATTCATAGGGCGCAAAGCAGGGTTTATTGATAGCTATTACATATGTAATAGCCATAATAGCTTAGCTCTCGGAAGAACATTTAATAAGAATAGTAAGGTTAGTATTTTAATTAAACCGACGATAAAACAGAAAATTAAACAAAATGCCACAAGGACATGAAATAGACCACATAATATATAATGACAAGTTCTTTCCAATAATCGAAGAATTCAAACAGCTTATTCTTAAAGACAAAGACATAGAAATTCATTGCACACATAATCTTGGAAGATTTTCTACTTCTATTAGACTGTTAATAATTGAATATGTAACCAAGAAGTCTAAGAATGAAAAACTAAAACAATATGTTAAAGAGTTGTTGGAATTACCAACTATCAAAGGATACGATAATAAGATAAGAAAGACTAATGAATTACTTGAGAGAGCTAAAGAGTTCGGGAGAGTAAGAGATGAATGAAATCTGGATTCAGGTAAAAAGAAAAACTGAAGTTCCTACTAAGTATCAAAGGAATCATGAAACAAGAATAGATTGGAAAACCTTACATGAGATTCAAAAAGAAGAGAGCGGAAAGATATTTGAAACAGTAGGTAATGGACCAATAAGAACTACCTCTGAATTTGTATATTTTATTCATGAAAATTTCGGGCAAGGACATTACATGTGCATCGCCAGAACCCCAACATCGCCACATTTCTTTTTGTTTCTAAAGTTCATCTGTGATGATAGATATTACAAAATAGAACCAACTTACACAAGTTACAAGAAAAGAAAAAGAAAGTTTGTTCCTAGGATTCATAAAAACATTCTGAGAAATCTAAGATTAGCTACAACAGAAGAAGACAGGAAATTTTATCAGCAAGAATTGGATTATGCAGAAGAGCAAGACAAAGAGAAAGGATTAACACAGAACAGACGCGGACCACATCCTTACTTGATTAATACTCCGAGAGTTGGTCAGCTATGCGAGATGGAAGATTATCGAGACAGAGAAGATGATGATTCTGAAGAAAATAATATTAATAATAATGAAGAAGAATACACGCAAGGTTTTTGGTGAAACTCGTGCAATCTTTATATAACAGAACTGATTTTTATTAGTATGAAAATAATAATTACTGTTAAGACAGGAAAAGGTTTAAATTCTACTAAAAAGGAAATTGATAAAACCGTTGATATGGTTTTAATGATTGGGGAACTGATTGATAGAAAACTCAAAGGAGTAAGGGAAGGAAAATGTAAAATTTATCCTGACGGAACTAGCATGATCTTGAAAGATTAACTGAGTAATGAATAATAATTCTTCAATCGACAGCTTTAAATACTTATTTATTATAATAAATATTAAATAAAGGTTATTAAAAATACTAAAAATAATCTTTACTTAGTAAAATTAAGTTATACTAATTTAGATGGCAAATAAAAAAGAGGAAAAGCTTAAGAAGTTTTTATTGGAAATTCCAGAAGAAATTTGGAGTAAATGGAAAGATACTATTCCTCGTTCTATTTCTTTAAATAAAGCTTTAATAGAACTTTTAAAAAAAGAGGGAGAAGAAAATGAAAAATAAAATATTATTATTAATTCTTATATTAGGAATACTTCCAAATATTGTATCCGCTTTTCTAATTTCAGATCAAGGAACAAATGTACGAGAAGTTGCAACTGGAAATTTAACAGCATTAGCTAATCTAACGATTAGTATATATGACAATGCAACAGGAGGAAATTTAATCTTCGAGCAAAATTCCAGTAATGCTATAGCGAATGGTTCATGGAATGTTATGATAAACCCTAATCTAGAATATGGGAAAAGTTATTGGAAAGACTACAAGATTAATGGTGAAGACCTTGATTTTGATGGAAATGAAAGATTAGAAATTCAGTCTTCTGTTGGAAAGATAAATAATGTTTCATTCATCAATTTTTCTTTAATAAATTCATGTCCTGTTGGAAGTTCAATAAGATTAATTTATGAAAATGGGAGTGTTTTATGTGAGACTGATGATTCTGGTTCTACAGAAACTAATCTAACAAATTATGCTTTAAAAAATCAATCAGAAACTTTTACAGGAAATATCACAACTACTCAAACAGGATTCTTTGGCTGGCTTGGAAGTTTGGCTTCAAGAATAACAAAACTGTTTGTTCAGGATATAGATGCTTCTGGAAATGTTAATGTTACTGGAAATGTAACTGCTTCAAAATATTGTAATTCAACAAGTTGTTATAGTATTGCCGAATTTTTAGGCAACGGAGCAGAATCAGACCCGATATTTGTTTCTGAAAATTCAACATTATGGAGTGCTATAAATAGCAAATTATCAGAAACAGACCAAAGATATAACAGTACTGTTTTAATTCTCTCAATGAACACAACTTCAAATATAATGGGTTTGAGTTTTTATAACAAGTCAGAAGTTGATAATTTAGTTTCTGATATGGGGGGGGGCAACTCATCATTTAATCAATCATTAACAGATACTCTTTATTATTCAATTAGTAATCCTTTGAATTTTATTAACATAACTAATGCACAGATTTTTAATGATACTACTTTGGTTTTAACTGTTAATTCTTCGTTATGGAGCTACATAAATACAAATGAAGCAAGCTGGCTTTCAACCTACAATGCAACTTACAATGTATTGTTAAATCAGAATTGTCCAGCAGGAAAGGTTGTAAATGGAACATTAGCAAATGGGACATTTATATGCATGACTCCGACTGCTGTTGAAACAGAGCCAGCATGGAATGGAAATTACAGCATCTTTACAGGATTGATTAATAATGCAAGTTACTTATCAACTTATAATTCTACTTATGATGCAAAAGCGGGAACAGGTAATTGTCCTGCCGGACAAGTTGTTATGAATACTACAAGTTCTGGGGTTCAGTGTATTGTTCCACCAGCAGGAGCAGAATCTGACCCAATATTTACTGCAGAAAATGCAAGTCTATGGGCAGAAGCTAAGAATAAGTATAATGCAACTTATGCACAATTCGCTTACAATCAGACAACAGGAGCAAATGCTTATACTGATTCAGTTGTAAGTGCAAACAATGCATCATGGATGAGCACTTACAACGCAACTTATGCAGCTAATATGGCAAATAATTCTTGGAATGAAACAAGAGCCAATGGACTATATGCAGGAATTCAATGGGGATATAACATGACAACTCCATTTACAAATTGGCTTTCAACATTTGCTTATGATTACAATCAAACAACACCAGCAATAACATATGCTTCAAATATAAACACAAGTTTATCTTCGAGAATTGATGGAATTTCAGGGGGAAATTCTAGTTTTAATCAATCATTAACAGACACATTATATTCTTCAAAGACATGGAACTACAATCAGACAACAGGAGCAAATGCTTATACTGATTCAGTTGTAAGTGCAAACA
>CAYITD010000013.1:11208-27382 GCA_964366325.1 Candidatus Woesearchaeota archaeon
GTTTATCTTCGAGAATTGATGGAATTTCAGGGGGAAATTCTAGTTTTAATCAATCTTTGACTGATTCATTGTACATTGCTCAATCTAATGAAGCAAACTTAAATGTTAATTCAACAACTTGGTGGGCAGGCTTAACAAACTGGTTATCTGGTTGGTTTGTAAATAATGCAGGAACTCTTGAGTTCAATGAAACAAAATTAAATAATACAATCTCTTCTGAGGGAGTGAGACTAGGATTTAATTCTACTTATAATTCTACTTATGCAACTTGGGCATACAATCAAACAATTCCAGCAAATTCTTACACTGACACAAAAGTTGGAACAGCGGATTTACATTTGCACAATGCTGCTAATATAACCTCTCCGCTTTGGGTTAATAAAACAGGCGATACTATGGCTGGAAATTTGAATATGAGTACTAATAATGTAACTTCTGTTGATTGCATAGTGTTCAGTAGCGGAGGAAAAATATGTTCGGCTTAAAAAAAAAGATGTTTTTTGTAAGTTTATTCTTTGTATTAGTTTTTCTATTATTCGCTGTTCCTTTGGTTCAGGCGGCTACAGTAGTCGTTAATTACACAAGCGACGGGAATTTCACTATTCCTACAACAGTTACTCAAATAACTGTTGAAGCATGGGGAGGTGGCGGAGGAGGCGGAGGAGGCGGAACAGGCACCAAAGATGGTGGAGGAGGCGGAGCTGGCGGACAATATGCAACAGCAAATATAGCAGTCACAGCCGGGCAGATTTTTAATATAACAATTGGGACAGGGGGAACAGGTGGCGCTAGCCCCGCTAATGGAACTTCAGGAAGGGATACTTACTTTTATAATCTAACAGGCAATTACACACTAGCGAAAGGAGGAAATTTTGGAAGAGCTCTTGGAAGTGGGGGAGCCAGAGGCATTGGTTCAGCATCTGGTGGGGTTGGAACTACTATTTACGCAGGAGGAACTGGTGGAACTGGCACTACTAGTCTGTCTGGCGGAGGTGGAGGAGGAGCAGGAAGCACAGGCGTTGGAGGAAATGCTTCAGGAGTAACTGCAGGAACAGGAACAACAGAATTAGGTGGGAATGGAGGAGCAGGAAGCACTGCAAACAATGGTAATGGTAATCCTGGAAATCTTTATGGGGGAGGCGGAGCTGGACAAACAGACAATGTTGCTGGCGAACGCGGAGGAAATGGTTCTGTTGGTATTTTGAGAATAACTTACATTATCACAGACACAATCTATCCAATCTTTAGCAGCTTTAATTCAAATCCTGAAAACAACACACCTTATTCAAGTGGAGCAACTTATCGGTTTAACTCAACAATTATAAATACAAATGGCACAGCGGGAATGGAATTTAATGGAACTAATAATACGGCAACAAATTCCTCAAATAACTTCACTGCTTCTGTGACTAATTTAGCAGCGGGAACCTATTCATATTATTGGTGGGCGCGTGGAAATGGAACTGATAAAAATTTTAATTCAACAACTTTAATGTCTTATACAGTTGCAAAAGCAACTCAAACTCTAACATTCTTGGCAAATGGTGGAACAAATAATTTAAGTTTAATTTATCCTCAACAAGTAAACATATCAGCAACAGCAAGTGCAGGAACAGGAACAGTCGGATTGGATAAGGATAATGCTAATTATTTATCAAGCAATAGCTTAAATGTTTCTTTGTCAGCAGGAAGTTATATTTTCAGGGCAAATATAACAGGAAATCAAAATTATTCTAATGTGGATTATTCTTATTATAATATAACAATTAATAAAACAATTCCTCAAGGAAGTTTAACAAACACAACTGCGTGGACAGTAACTTATCCAACTCAAACAAATATAAGTTATAGTGAATCTAATTCAGGAGATGGAGATGTTAGTTATAATATTTCTAGGGATAATGTTTATAAAAATGGCGGTGAAAATGTAACTCTTGGAGTAGGCACTTACAATTATGTTTTAAATACAACAGGTGGAACAAATTATACTGCAAATGCCTCAATGGACGCAAAAACCTTGACTGTCCAACAAAATAATAGTTATGTTTTAACATTGACAATAACTCCTTCAATAACAGAAACTTATCCAACCCAGATAAATGCAACAGGAACAAATTGCCCTAGTGAATTAACCTGCAATTTATATAATAATCAAACAGGAACACTGACTAATGGAGCAAATTATACTCTTGGAGCAGGAGTTTACAATATAACTTACAACACAACAGGCAACACTAATTACTCTGCAAAAAGTGTTTCACAGATAGTGACAATAAATAAAGCAACACCAGCAGGAAGCTTAACAAACACTACTTCTTTAACTGTAACTTATCCTACAGCAATTAATGTAAGTTATGTGGAAACAAATACAGGAGATGCAGATGTTTCTTATAAAATTTACAGAGATAACGTTGATGTCACAAGCGAAAAAGGCTTAAATGTTACATTAAGTGCTGGAACTTATAGCTACATTCTAAACTCAACAGGAGGTGCAAATTATTCTACTAATGCAAGTATAAGTAATTTTACAATTACAGTTGCCCAGGCAACTCCTGTAATAACAAAACTTCTTAATAGTGGAACCGACAATTTAACAATAACCTATCCCCAGCAGGTTAATGCTACAGGTTCATCTACTGGAGGAACTATAAAAATTTACAGAGATACAACAGATGCAACCTCTGAAAATGGATTGAATGTTAGTTTAAGTGCTGGAGGGTATGTCTATAACTTTAATGTAACAGGAAATACAAACTATTCAAGTGTTGCAGGAGAATATATGCAGGTTAATATAAGCAAAGCAACATCTTCAGTTAATCTGACATTAAATAACTCTGAGAGCAATATAACAATCATACAAGGAACTGCAATTAATTTAAATTGTTCAACTCTAACAGGAGATTCAGGAACGACCTTAACATTATACAGAGAAGGAAGTGTTATTAATTCAGGAACTTCTCCAATTGGAAATACAACTACTTTCAGCACAGTTCAAGTAGAAAACATTACCTGCATTTATTCAAATTCCCAAAATTACACAACTTCAAGTGAAACATGGTTTGTTCATGTTAATGCAGCAAACACCTGCACGTGTGCTGGATTAAATAATAATTGGGAAATAAATATGGCAGACTATTGTGTTATATCCACTACTTGTAATTTAGGAACAGGAAACATAACTTTTACTGGAACAGGAAATGCAACATTTAACTCAGCAATCTCTTTTAAAAATTTAGAATATCCTACATCGGGGCAGACATTATTCATTGGTTCTAATGCTGTGATTAGGGTTGGTTAAAATGAAAACAATAAATATTTTAATAATAATTGCATGTATCATCAACTTACTTTTCTTAATACAATCTGCTTCAGCATTAACTGCAAACTCTTCAAATTATTCAGTAAGCATGTTTGGAACAGGTTTAGCAGTATCAAATCCTTCATCAACAAATTATACAGCAGAATCTCTCTCAACATCACAATCAGGAACAAGAAATGCTGAATCAAATTCTTACACTGTAAATCTTGGTTTTTTTGAAAATACTACTTATTACAGAACAGTAAGCATAACTTCTTATTCAATTTCTCCAAGTTCTGCTGTTGTGGGTTCAACAATTGGTTTATACATTTCAGCATTAAATTCCCAAAAAGTATGGGCAAAGATAACTTCTCCAAATGCTCAAGAACAAACTTTAAATCTTATTAATGGACAGACTGTTAATTACGTGCCAAGTCCTTCTGTTGTAGGAAGATATAATGTTATATTTTATGCAAACAGCTCAACAGGAGCAATCGCGAGTGTTGTAGACTATTTTGACTTGACAGCACAATCAACAACCCCTCCCTCAGGAGGTGGTTCTTCTGGTGGTGGAGGAACAACTACAATAATAGAAAAATGTACATATAACTGGGACTGTACTCCATGGAGTGTTTGTGCAGATGGAAAACAAACAAGAGAATGTAAAAACATTGGAGCATGTACTGGAAATGAAAGTAAACCAATAGAAGAGATGCAATGTTCAGAAGCTTTATTTGACATTGTTATGAAATTCAAAGAAATAAAATTAACTGAAAATAAAACATTAAAGTTTAATGTTGATTTAACAGAAACAAAAGGTGTGGAGAAAATAGATGTTCATATAAAATATTCTGTTATTGACAGCAACAACAATGAGATGTTCAGCCAAATAGAAACACGTGCAATACAAGGAAATTTAACGTATGAAAGAGAAATAGAAGACATTAAACTAACAGACGGGGAATACACATTAAGAATTGATGTTCTTTACGGAAATCTGCAAAGAGCTTTTGCTGAGCAAAAGTTTAAGATAGCTAATGGTGAAATAAGCACAGAAGAAGCCATATCAACCCTCCAGAAAACTAATATATTTGTATTCGTGGCTATCGGGATTATTGTCCTGTCTGCTGTCTTGCTTATTTTGTATCTATTAATCAAATTTAGTAAGATTTCAACAAGGCTTGGTAAAATAGAAGGAGAAAGGAGAAAATATAAAAGAAAATATCTTGCTTTTGGTTTTGTTGCTTTATTGATTGTTGCACTTCTGGTGATAATCCTCAAAACAAACATAACTGGAAAAGTTATCAACAATTTATCCTCTTATAGCTGGAAACTAATATTAGTCCCTCTTATAATAGTCTTCTTTATTGTCTTGCTAATTGTATTAAGAAAGAAATTAGCTTTGGTTTGCAAGAAAATTATCGAATTTTTGTCAAACATAAATAATAAACATAAAAAATATCCTTCAAATAGTATTTTAGGTTTAATGAATAAGCAAGTCTATTCAGAAAGTGGAAATTATATCGGAAAAGTAAGTGATATTATTTTAGGAGATAATAGAATTGATAGCCTGAAAATTGAAGTAGATAAAAAGCATAAATTTAATGGAAAAGGAGCGATAATTAATTATAGGTATGTTAAGAGTGTTAGTGAGATAATAATTATTGATAAAGCAGTTTCTAAACATTTGGAAAAATCGTGACTGGAAAGCACCTTTCTTATCTATTAGTTTTATAATTATTAATAATAATTTATAATTTGTCGTCGGAGAAAACTTTATATTCCAACTTCTTTTTATTAATTTATGATAACTGTTAGAAAGCAACAAGTAAAAAAGAAAGAGGTTGATAGATTGTTTAGTTCTTTTAGGAAAGAGGGATTACTGGAAGACAGAGCGGAATACGATGAAGAAGACTTACAACTAGCTTATCCTCAGTTAAACAAAAAGGAAGCGAAATTACTCTACCTGAAAGTTCAGAAATGGAAATACGGACAAGAGAAGAAAGATAAAAAATCTGGTTCAGGAAGTATAAACATCTCTTGTAAATCTCAGAAGTAATTCTTTTTGTATAATTGCTAAACTAGGCTAAAAACTGCTTCAAATTAAGCTCATATGTGCATTATAGGGAAGAATAAGCTATCCACTAATGGTTTTATATGATGGGAATTCTGGTGGACTAATTGTACCGATTGTACCTATTGTTTTCTGAAAAACGGACTAAAATCTTAGAATTACATGGCTAAACAATGTTTAAAAGCTACGTATTTATTGTTATTTCAGGAGGAAAGAAAAATTAAGTTTAGCCACCATATTTTACCATTTTACACAGTAAATTATGGGACAGAAATGGGCGCTATATTTATAAACTAATTATTTATTAGGTTTTCCATGAGTTATATAGATTCAAATGGAAAAGAAGTAAGAATTAATAAGCTATATAGTTTGTCTACAGAATCTGGGGGACCTCAGGATCCGTATGTCGGTTCTATGATCTTTAAAAAAATAGGGGCTACAGAGACAGATATAGAAACTTCACTAGGTGTTTTTTCTTTTTCCAATGCTGATGCTGCAGTTATTGCTTCTCATTCAGTTCCTATACTCGGAGGATGTAAATTATCTGCTGTAGAATCTTTGAGGCTCTCTGCTTCTTGGTTAGAGAGACAAAATTCTTTTTAGCTTAAAAGGCAATTCTTATAAAGTCTTGTTTTTCTGTTTAGTTGTTTGTTTAGAAAGCCCCATAGTCTAGCGGTCTAGGATACAGGCCTTTGGCGCCTGTGACCCAGGTTCGAATCCTGGTGGGGCTATTCAACATGAACACGCAGGATTCGAACGCACACGCAGAACAAGTTCCGCGGTGCCCTTGTGTTTACACGCTACGGGAATCCTAGTGGGTTATTAACAATAAAAAAAGATGGAAAAAGAATGTCCGTTTTGTGAACTTAATAAAGAGAAGACTAGAGTGATTTGGGAAGGAGAAAAAGTTTTTGTTGTTTTGAGTAATCCTAGATTAATGAAGGGACATATTTTAGTTATTCCTAAAAGACATGTTGGAAAGATTTCTGAGTTGGACGAAGAAGAACGAGAAGAGTTGTTTAAAACAGTTTTAGATTTTCAAGAGAGGATTTTGGGTAAAATTGCGAAAGGATGCGATATTGTTCAGAATTATCGGCCTTTTCAAAAGGAAGGGAGATTGAAAGTTTATCATCTACATGTCCACTTAAGACCGAGAGAATTATTTGATGAATTGTATGAAAAATCTCAGATTCATGAGACTGGAATTTTTAGAGAGCTTGATGAGAATGAAAAAGATGAAGTGGCTGGGTTACTTTCTAAAGAATGATAAATTTTAGTGGGCTATCTCAAAATAATTTTTATGATAAGAATTATAAATTGTTAAATTATATATTTGGATGGATATTCTTAGAGTTGAAGGTTTAACAAAATCATTTAATAAAAAAGAAGTCTTAAGCGATCTATCTTTTTCTGTTAAGAAAGGAGAAATTTTTGGACTAGTTGGCAGGTCTGGAAGTGAGAAATCTGTACTCATAAAGACTTTGATTGGTTTTTATAAACCTAAGAGAGGTAAAGTTTTTTTTGAAGCAGAAGGAAAAAACCCTATAGGGTTTTCTATGCAGGAAAATTCTCTTTATGAGAACCTGACAATGATGCAGAACTTGCATTTTTTCTCAAAAATCTATAATGTTGAAAAAAAAAGAAGCAGACAAAATAATTAATTATTATACTGCTAAGTTTAACCTTTCTGAGTTCACGAAAAAGAAAATTTCAAATTTGTCTGGAGGAACAAAGAAGAGAGTAGATATAATTTGCGCTTTATTGAATAATCCAGAAATAGTAATATTTGATGAACCTTTCTTAGGATTAGATCCTTCATTGGTTAATTCTCTTTTGGAAGTCATTGTTGATTTAAAGAAAGCAGGCAGAACGTCAATTATCTCTTCTCATATATTAAATGGTTTTTCTGATATATGTGACAGGATATTTTTTCTTAATCAAGGAAAATTGTTGCAGATTCAAAAATCAAATTTAAATAAAATTTATGACTAATATGGGCTTAAAAATATATTCTATAGTTAAGAAAAACTTTAGTCTAATTTTAAATTCAAAGATAAGCGCTTTGATCTTAATAATTTCACCTATTCTGATCGCAATCATGTTAGGGTTAGTTTTGCAGGATAACTCTGTAAAAAACATAAAACTAGGGCTATTTGCTTATGATAAAAATAACTTTTCTGAAAGTTTTATTGATGAATTGAAAGTAAATTCTTTTCAAATTTTTGAATTTTCAACACTTACACAGTGTAAAAATTCTGTTTTAATCTCTGAAATTGATTTGTGTCTTTCTATAAAAAAGGATGAAAACATTACAAAAAACGAGTATAAAGCGCTTAATTTTTATGATTTAGATATATATGCTGATTTTTCAAAACAAAGAGTTGTTTGGGGGATTGTTTCAACTTTTTCTAGGTTTGTGGATAACTATAACGATAGATTGAGAAACAAAGGGCTTGATTTCATCGAAACAAAAGTTAAATCTGCAAGAGAAAAGATAATTTTACAAGATAATAATTTAGAAGCTACAATTAACAATTATGAAGATTTTGAAAACGAAATAAGCCGCTATGAGAATGATCTATCTAATCTAAAAAATTTAGTAAATAATATAAATAAATCTAGAAAAGATTTAAGTAATCTGAAAGAGGATATTTTTTCGATTAATAATCAGGCTGACGCTTTGATAAAATTTTATCCTTCTGATGCTTTTTTTGTAATGAGCAACACTATTGACAAAGCAGTTAGCGATGTTAATATTTTAGATTCTAGACTAGAGGAGAGTTATCTTTTTCAAAGCGTCTCTTCTTTGGAGAACTCTAATTTGAGGCTTTATTCTTCTAGAGTTTCTAACAATATAAAAGATATGCAAGATTACTTCTCTAGAATTAATAATGACTTGGAATATTTGAATAAAGAAGATATTAGCAGAGCTTATAATCCTCTGTATTTGTCTATTTATTCTGCTTCTTATGGTGAATTAAGCTCGACAGAAGAAGACTCATTGGGATTTTTAGATTATATCTTTCCAAGCATTATAATTTACTTTTTAATTATCTCTTCGATAATCTTTTCTACTTTTTTTATAATTGGAGATAGATCTTCAAGTTCCTTTATAAGAAATATTTGCAGTAAGACTTCTTCTATAACTATAATTTTTTCAAACTTTATAAGCTGTTTTATAATTATATCTTTCCAGATCGCTTTTATCTTTTTGATAAGCTCTCACTTTCTCAAAGTTTCTATTTATAATCATTTACTAAACGTTAGCCTGATAATAATTTTGACAGAGTTTATATTTCTAGCCATTGGGTTTGTTATAGGTTACACTTTTAATTCTAAAGATTCTGCTATTATAACTGCTATTTCTTTATCTTTTATCTTTATAATTTTTTCACCTTTAATAACTCCATATGAAACAATCCCTAGCTTCTTTTCTACAATAATAAAATTATCTCCTTTAACAATACTTGAAACTAAGTTAAGACAAGTGTTAATATTTGGTCTTTCAATAAGATTTAGCTTATCTGAAATTTTATCTTTATCTATTTTTTTGATTATTTCTTCTGTTTTGACTGTCTTATTTTACAAGGCAAATAGAGAAAAACAAATTTAACTTTTAAGAGCTATTTCGACTAGTTTTATTATGGATTCTTTTGTTTTTGCTATTGTTATGAATAACTTAGAATGGCAAAACTTTGCACCCTTTACTCCTGTTATCTTTTCTAATTTTTCACTTGATATCCCACCCCAACTTTTTGGAAAAGGCTTTCTAACTTCAAATGAATTAATTGATTTTGGAATGGCTATTGCTGCCCAGCTCTTTTCTGTTTCATTATAATTTATTACATACTTTAAGTTGTTTTTAACATTAATTACCGTTTCTTTCCAAGGATAAGGTTTTTCCAGAATAATATATTCTTTTTTTGATTTTTTTATTATATTTTTTATGATTGCTTTCGCTTTTACTTTTTCTTCAGCTAGAGTTATTTCTTTTTTTAGAAGATAAGTACAAAATATCACTGCTTTTCCAAATTCTTTGTCAAAATTCCTCTTTTTTGCTTGTCTATCTGGATTTAGAGATTCTATGATTGTGTCTATAGCATAAGGTTCTACAGATTTTGTTTCATAGGTTTTAATACCAATATCATCAGAATCAACGTACTGCATTATTTTTTCATCTATAATTTTAAAACTTTCTTCTTTGACTATCTTCTTTCCGAAATGTTTCCATATCAAACCTGCTGAAGCATAAGGTATTTCGTTTTTTCTTTTTCCAGCTCCTTCTTTTTGGTGATGGTCAAAGTTATTATTTTTAGGAGAATAAATCATACCCACATCTACTCTAGCATCTGCTTTATTGTATTTTTTAGGATCTCTTGTCCTGATGATTTTCATGTCTGGATAAATTATTTTTAGTATTGATATGGCAAAAACATCATCAGCATGAAATTTTCCATTATGTGTTGCTACTCTCTTCATATTTAACAAAGCAAATTTAACCTTTTAAATTAATTGAAAATTATTTTTTCTTAATTATTGAGAAAATACGGATTTCACAAAGAGCTAAAGGATATATTTTCTTTAACTTTGAGGAGAGGTTTTTTTGAAGTTTGTTGGTTATTATATCTGAGAAGATTTCCTGATAAGTTCTTGTTTTTAGATAAACTTCTATGAATTTTTTCGTTTCATTTCTTAAAGCTCTCTGTATCGCTTTTGAAACTCTTTTTCTTGTTAGAAGGAAAGGTTTTACTTGTGCAAGACCTTCACGAGTTTCAGTTATGAAAGAATCTTCTACATAATCGACACCTTTTCTCATAACTCTTCTAATATATGAGCCTACTAATTCGATCATTTCAGGCTCTGCTCTAAGTTCGCCGTTATTATTTTTTATTCTTAATTTTAATTCAAGACTTTTTCCTTTCAAATCTTTAGTTAAATCAAGCTTTACAGTTTTTTCTGCTAAAGATTCTGGGCTTTCACCATATAGGCTTATCTTTGAGGAAGTAAATGGCGCGCTTATTTCAAAGAATGATTTCTTTATTGTTTTTTTAGATGTTTTTACCATGTTTATTTAGCTATTTTTTCTCCTATTTCGATTCTTCCTGAGCGAATTGCCTTTTTTATTATTTTTGTTTTTTTGCAATCTTTACAAGTATAGTTTATTGTTATTCTTTTTGTAACTTTTGTTTTTCTTTTCCAAGATTTAACAGCTGGTTTGCTAAATCTACCAAGGTTTCCAACACCTGAACGATAGTTTCTTAGTTTAGCTCTAGCGGTTGACCATCTTGATAAAGGATGTGCAGAAGATCTTGATTTTTGTTTTGCTGTTCCAACTGATTGTGTTGTGTGTTTTTTACAGTATGGGCAATATCTTTTTATTTCTTTAGGAAATTTCATATTAATTGGTCTTTCAAAGCTGGCCTCTTGACGACCTCAGGAGGTTAGGCTGTAATTTATGGGATAAGAAGGTAGTTTTTAAAGATTTGCTTTTTTAATTTTAATTTAGCAAAACCGTAATGTTTTTAAGGGAGTGTTTTAAACTAGTTTGATGATTGCTGTTGAAAAGAAGATTGAAGATAATGCTGATGCACAGGGAAGTGAGGAAGATTTAAAACCTACTAAGGAAAGGAAAAGAAAGGAATCTAAGAGTGTTAAACCTGGCTGGGTTAAGATGAATTTTCAAGAGTTTGAAGATTTAGTTGTTGAGTTGGCTAAGAAGGGAGAGACTCCAGCTAAAATAGGTTTGATACTCAGAGATAGTCATGGAATACCTAAGTCCAGAGTTTTTGAAACTAAGATAACAAAGATATTGAAGGCTAAGGGCATTACTTATAAAGTTGAAAAAGACGTTTTCGATGATCAAATAAAGGATTTGAGAAAGCATTTAGAAGGGAATAAACATGATTACACTGCTAAGAAATCTTTAACAAAAAAGCTGTGGGTGCTGAATAGGATTGAAAGACAGAGAACTAAAAGTATTTAAAATATGAATCGGTTTTTTGTCTTCTAGGAAAGAAGAGGATGTTTGATAAAATAGAGTTGGCTGTAAAGCGAATTGATGAATTGAGTAAAAACAAACGAATAAAAATAATAAGTCACTTTGATACTGATGGGATCACTTCAGCCGCCATTTTTTCTAAGGCTCTTGCAAGATGGGGGAAGACTTTTAGTTTAGAGATTGTAAAGGGGTTAGATGAGGAATATATTAAATGCTTATCTAATGATGAAATTTTAATATTTTTGGATCTTGCATCTGGAAGTTTAAATTATCTTGGAAATAAGAAGACTGAGATTTTTGTATTTGATCATCATGAAATTACTCAAGAGATACCGGTAAATGTGCTCATGATAAACCCTGTTTTGGAAGATTTTGAATCTTTATCTGGAGCAGCTATATGTTATTTATTTGCTAGAACTCTTTCTCTTCAGAATAAAGATCTCGCTTACTTAGCAGTTATAGGTATGGTTGGAGATTTACATGAAAAGAGTATAGGTAAAGTTTTTAGTGAAATCCTTAATGATTCAGAAACAACTATCAAGAAAGGTTTGCTTGTTTATCCTTCTACAAGACCTTTAAATAAGGTTTTGGAGTATTCTTCAAATCCCTTTATTCCAGGTGTGAGTGGCTCAAGAGAAGGAGTTTTGGAGTTGTTAAGAGCATCCGGACTAACAAGTGAAAATGGGCAGTATAAGGCGCTTTATGAATTAACTGAAGAAGAAATGACTAAACTAGTCACTTCTATAATGATTAAGAATCACGCACAAATAGATCCCGAAAGCCTTATAGGTAATTTATTTTTAATCAAGTTTTTTAATAAATTAGAAGATGCTAGAGAATTATCCGCCCTCATAAATGCTTGCAGCAGAATGGACTTCTCACATGTAGCTTTGGGTTTTTGTTTTGGTAATAAACTTTTTAGAGAGGAAGCTGAGAAGATCTATATAGGGTATAAGCAGAGTTTGTTTTCAGCACTAAAGTATTTTTCAGAGAGCAACGAAAAAGTTCAAGGCAAGGATTATTTGATTATCAATGCAAAAGACAAGATAAAAGATACAATAATTGGAACCGTCGCCTCAATTGTTTCTCATTCTCCTTTATATCCTTCTGGTCAAGTAATTATTGCATTGGCCTATAATGGAGATAAAATAAAAGTTTCTGCTAGAATAGTTGGAAAGGATGGTAGGAATGTTCGTGATTTGTTAAGCCGGGCAGTCATAGGTCTTGGGGGAGAGGTTGGTGGGCACCCTAACGCTGCAGGATGTTTGATTTCAAAAGAAAAAGAGATAGTATTTATAGAGGAACTGAGGAGAGTACTTGAAGTTGAGATGGTAAAGGTTTAAAAGAAGCATCTTTTTATAATTTTAATGGCTGATAATGCGAAGAAATCTGTGTTTTTGAAAGTGGTTTGTTCTAGATGTGGCAATAGTCAGTTTGTTTTTGGAAAGAGTTCTACATGGGCAAAATGTAGAGGATGTAATAAACTGTTAGTAAGACCTACTGGCGGCAAGACAAAGATAAAGACATTTGTTAAGGAGGTGCTGAAATGGAGTTTAGGCAAGGAGATTTAGTTTTATGCACTGTTAAGAAAATAGAAGGAACTACTGTATTCGTTGATGTTGAAAATAATCACTCTGGTAGTTTAGTTTTATCTGAAATAGCTGCTGGCAGAATAAGAAATTTAAGAGAATATGTTTCTGTTGGGAAAAAAATAGCATGTAAGATTTTGAAGATCACTCCTGATCATTTTGAACTAAGCCTAAGAAGAGTAACCTCAAAAGAAAAAGAGATAGTGTTTGACAGGCATAAGAAGGAAGCTGCTTTTAGAAATATTTTGAAGATTATAGGCGAGGATTTTAATTCTGTAATTGCTAAAATAATGGAAAAATATAATATCGCTGACTTTATAGAAGAGGCTAGAGAAAATAGTAAGATCCTTGAGAACTATTTTTCTAAGGAAAACTCTGAGAAATTATCAAAACTTCTTGTTGAGAAAGATGAAAAAGAAAAAGAAGTAAAGACTAAATTTATTTTAAGGGCAATTACTCAACCTGATGGTTTGAATATTATAAAGGAAGTGTTGAATTTTGACAATATTGAGATATTTTATCTTGGCTCTGGCAACTTTTCTATAACTGTTAAAGCTAAGGATTTCAAAGAGGCGAATAATAAGATGAATAATGCTTTAGAGGAAATTACTTCAAGGGCTAAGAAAAGGAAAGCTCATTTTGAGATTTTGAAATAAAAAAGAAAAATAAGAAATAAGAAAATTATTTAGCAACAGACACAATCTAAAAATGCATCTTTTATAGGATACATTGCTGTCCAAACAGTATCGCAAGAACCACCTAAATAAGCTTTATCTGGTGATTTATTGTTTCTATATAATAATGTGGCAACGCAAGTTTTGCCTTGTTGATCTCTGCAAAGACTGTTACAACTTTGACCAGCTTGAATGCCTTCGTTACCTGTTTCAAGCGAAACACATTTATTTAAAGCGTTAAATATGCCTTGGTTTGTTGCAACATTTCCTAATTTAGCATCAATTTCCTGTTTTGTGTAAATATCTGTTTGACCTATAGTTGTAGCTGTTGGAACTCTAATAGTATTTCCTGTAAAACTAACGGTTATCAAAGAAGAAATAACTGCAACAACTAAAGAAATTAAGATAATTGTCCAAATTTGTTTGGAACTCATTTTTTTATCACTCATTTTTACCTCCTTTTAAATATTCAAAAACTTTAAACTTTGATTTTTAATGGGAATATATATATATATCTTTCTAACAAAGTGATGTTATGTTGCTTAGAAAATGTCTTGAACATGGATACACTATCAAAGAAGTTTGTAGTGTTTGCGGAAAAAAGACAGAGAATGCGCATTATAAATTTATTAAAATGAAGAATGCGGTTTTTAAAAAAGGGTTTTCTGAGAAAGTTCATTCTTGACGATTTTTATGTCTTTTTCCCACTCTGTTTGGAGAGCTCTGTTGTATATTATAGCTGCAGGATGGAACAAAGGTATTAGTTTTATTTCTTTGCCGTTTATTTTTATCATTCTAACTTTTCCATGGGTTTTTGTTATTCCATCTTGATCTTTCATTTTATCCACATTACAATCTGCGAGAAAGAATTTAGTTGCATAATTTCCTAGAGAACATATTACTTTTGGCTGTATTTCTTCTATCTGTTTTAAGAGCCAAGGAGTGTGGGCTTTGATTTCTTCTGGTAGGGGATCGCGGTTTTCAGGAGGGCGACATTTGAGGATGTTTGCAATATAAATCTCGTTTGATGATAGCCCTACTTTGTTTAATAAGGAGTCTAGATTTTTTCCTGCCGCTCCAACAAAAGGTATTCCTTGTTCGTCTTCATTTCTTCCGGGTGATTCCCCGATAAAAAGAATATCTGCCTTTGGATTTCCCTTTCCGATTACAATATTCTTGCAGTTTTTGCAGATTTCCGTTTGTTTTGCTAATTCGATATGGTCCATGAAAATTTTAGGATTGAATTGTTTTTAATATTTTAGGGTCTGGCTACTATAAAATAAATTACTCCGAAGAACTTTCTTTCTGCCTTTAGTATTTTTAAACCAGATTCTTCTACTAAATCACAGTGATCTCTTGTTAGTTTGCAACACTTCTTCTTGAAGAGGTATTTTTCTTTAAAACTCTGCAGCTTTGAGATGAAACGATTCTTGCTCTTGCCGTGTTCTAATAATAAAATTCTCCCGTTTTTCTTACACACTCTTTTCATTTCTTTTAATGCCTTTACTGGATCGTTGTAAGTGCATAATCCTAGAGTTTCAATTACTGTGTTAAAGGAATTACTCTTAAATGGAAGATTTTCCGCGTCTGCAATCTTTAATTTTACTTTTAGACTTATTTTTTCTGCTTCTTTCTTTGCTAGCTTAAGCATTGCAGGAGTAAGATCAATACATGTAATATTTTGTGATTTAGAATAGTAAAGAAAGTTGGCGCCTGACCCTGCAGCAATTTCAAGGATTTTTCCTTTAGACTTATTGATTAATTTTTTTCTTAACCTTTTTAAAATAAAAGTGTTAGTTAAAGATATTCTTCTATTGTAAGTTGAAGAGATGTCTGTGTATCTGTCAACTATTTCCCCGTTTTTCATTATCTATTCAGAAAATTTCTATTTAATTAGCTTTCTTAGCCGTTACGCCTTTCCATTTTATCAATTAAGTCTTTAGGCACAGAAACAAGAGTCTCGCCTTTTCCTACTTTGCTTTCTAATCCAAATGTCTTAGCATCAACCACTTTTCCTATTATTAGAGAACCAGCGAGAGTTGGTGACATGGGCATCTCTGCTTACTTTAGAGATTCAGAAGGAAATATTTTAGGGCTTTGGCAGAATTTGAAGTGAAAAGTTTATTAAAGTTCTTTTTCTTTACATATAAGTGTTGACTAAAATAAAAGTGGAAGAGGCTGAAAAGTTTTCTAAGATTTTTGGTAAGGATAAGTATGTTACTAATCCTTTCTATCTTGCTTTTAATGGTTTCTATGAAACAAAAAATGAAGAACTATTAATTTATGAAAGGGATGAATTGTTTCAAAATGATTTTCCTTTCATAGTTTTTCCCAAGAAAACAAAGAATATGATGAAGGCTATAGTTACACATTGCACAAAAGAGGAAATCGAGAAAATTAAGAGTAAAAAATTGCAAATAAGGACTATGCAAGTACATGGTAAAGAATATTATTATAAAACTAAAGACCTAATTGAAATGAAAGGGAAAAACTTTTCTTCATTTAGAAAACAAGTTCATAAATTTGAAAAAGAACAGGATT
>CAYITD010000014.1:0-22622 GCA_964366325.1 Candidatus Woesearchaeota archaeon
TAAGCGGTCTTCTGATTGTAATAACTTACTTGTTTTATGTTAATAGGAAAAAAGAGAAAACTCTAGTCAAAAAGAAGAAAAACTAAAATCTGAAAGTTTTATAAATACGTTCTGAGTTTAAAGATCATGAGTATAAAGAGGCAAAGGATATATATTTTTGTAATTCTTCTTGGAATTTTTGCTTTTTATAATGTTGAAGCAGCTTATCAAATAAATAAAAATTCTTCAAACATTGAAAAAAACTATATAGAGGGAGATTTTATAAGAGGGAAGGTGAATATTAGCTTGACTGATGAAATAAACCCTGTTGTAAAAAATAGCCTTGGTAGTGAAACCTCTCTTTATGAAGTATTAAAAAGAAGTGGAAAAATCGAAGGAAAAGATTTTTTTTGCAACCCTTATAATTGCAAAAAAGATTATAAAATAAATGAGGGAGATGAAGGTTCTGAAACTCCAGTTTTGAGTATTGAGAATTCTAAAAAGATATATGGTTTTAAGATAACTGGAAAGAACGTAAAGGTGACTGATTTAAAATTTGAGATTGAAGGAGATAATAAAGAAAGTTGCCAAAATCAGTTGTATTTGGATATATTAAATGATAATTCTACTGATTTTTATAATACTCTAGGATCTGGTTTGGTTTGTCAAACAAAAGCAGAAAATTATGGCTGTTTTGATCCTTCTGAAAACACTGCTGAAGTGTTATTGAAAAAAACCCCTGAATATTACTGTGAAAATATTACTTTAGAACCTGCACCTGCATATGAATTAGGCGCCAAGATTTCAGGCTCTGGAGACTTAATTGAAATAAGGTTGTTTTACACGAATGGAACTTTTATTAAAAAATGTGAAAGTACACCAGCTGGAGGGAAGGTAAGTTGTATAGTAGATAAGCCGATAGTAGAAAAGAGAGAATATTATGTTTGCGTCTCTACTAAGGCAGAAGATAACTACAAGATAAGAAGAGAGGTTGGTGGGAAGGTGTGTGGAGGAACACTTGACTCTTCTTCTGGATTGAAATTTTTGCAAGATTTTGAAATATATGCAAGACCTACGGAATACGCAGGTTTGAAGAACATAGTTGTAGACAAGGAGTTTTATAAAAATCTAAATGGCCGAGACCTCATAAACTTAGTAAATGATTACCTAAATAAGACTTATAATAATCAATGTGAAAAGGACTGTATCTTGCCTGTTGTTTTTTGGGGAGGTTCTGGAAATTCAGCAATATTAAAGAATGCGCATGTTAGATATGATGATCTTGGAGCAACCGTTGAAAATAAGAAAATATATTTTTTAAATCCTAAGGATTTCGCTATTAGTTTAAACTATACTCAAATAGATTTAGATAAATTTCAAATACCTGTGCCTAAAGCAAATGGCACCTATAAATTTGAATTAAGTTTAGGAAAAGATGAAATTCTTGAAGAGAGTATAAATGTGATAGTGGGTTTTAACTTTAGTATAGAACCAAGAAGACCTTTGATAAAACAAAAAACTTCCTTTAAGGCTTTCGGATCAGAGGGAATAGTATCTTCTACTTGGAATTTTGGAGATGGAAGCCAGATAATAAATTCTAATGCTGCTGGTGCTGAACATACATATTCTAAAGAAGGAGAATATGTTGTTGAAGTTACTATAAAGAAATCTGGAGGGGAGAGCTCTACAAAAAAATTTAAAATATTTGTTGGAGACCCGAAGAAATCTGTGCAAGTAAAAATCGCGAATTATGAAGCTGGAATAAAAAATTCAAAAGAAGAGATAAATCAACTTGATATCTGGATAGCTAATGAAATTAAAAAAGAAACTAAGATCGAGGAAGATGAGGTGAATTTAAAAAAACAAAAAGATAGGTTTAGTTTATTAGGCATTAATGCTAAGTCAGAGGACTATGAAAAAATTCTTGATGAATTACTGAACATTGACCCTCCATATTCTATTTCTATATCCGAAGAAGGCAGTTTACCTGGAGAAATAAGTTTTAATAATATTGATCCAAAGTACATGGTTGAAATTTCTGGTGCAAATTTGGAAGAAATTAGTGATAAATCAGAGATCAAATTAGGAATTATAAACTGGAATGATAAATTTTACAATTTAGAGGTGAACTTCAAAACTGTTTCTTCTTTTTCTGAACTTGGACAGAAAAATCTTTTAAAGAGTTATAAAGTAGAAATAGAAAAAAAGGAACAATCTAGCGATGAAGATTACCTTATAATCCAATATCCATTCGAATCTATAAAATGGAAGTCTGATTATGGAGCTGAAAGTGTTGGACAAGGTTCGGCAACTTATCTCCCTTTGAGTGGAAGTGAAGATATAAAAGAAATAGAATTTTTAATATTGGGTAATGCACCTCTTGTTGAAAATTTACCTATTTATGTATCCCCAGTTTTAGATAAATTGGGAGCTGTAGGAAAACCTTTCGCCAGCAACCTTTTTGATGAACAAGGAAATTTTAGATGGAGGTTCTTTTTGGGATGGACTTCTTTTTTATTATTAGGCTTCTTAGTTATTTATTTAATACTTCAATCATGGTATAAAAGACATTATGAAAAAAGCTTGTTTAAAAATCCTGATGATTTGTATAACTTAATAAACTTTATATATAATGCTAGAAAGGCGTATCTTGAGGACAGAACAACAAGAGAAAAACTTTTGGAGAAAAAATGGAAGAAAGAACAGATAGTTTATGGTTTCAAAAAAATGGATGGAAAGCGCACTGGAATGTGGGAAATTCCAGTATTTAAGTTCCTTGAAAATAGAAAAGTAAGAAAAGAAATACAAAAGAAGCAAGGTCAGCCTGTAGACATAAGATTTATTAAAAGCAACTATATAAGGTAAAGATGTTAAAGATACTTAAGAACTTTTCAAAGAGAGTATTGTTTAAGATATTTGGAAGAAGAGAAAGTCTAAAGATAGGCTTCTACGGCCCTCCAAATGCTGGAAAAACAACTCTTGCAAATAACATTTGCTTAGACTGGACTGGTGAAGAGATAGGCTCTGTGAGTAATGTCCCTCATGAGACAAGAAAGGTTCAGATGAAAGAACAAGTTAAAATAGACTATAAGGGCAAAAGTCTTGTCTTTAAGCTTATAGACACACCTGGGATTGCCACTAAAATAGACTATGAAGACTTTTTAAAATTCGGGTTGACTAAGGGTAATGCTAAGAAAAGAGCAAAAGAGGCCACTCAAGGCATAATAGAAGCAATACAATGGCTTGATGGTTTGGATGCGGTAATAGTTGTGCTTGACTCTACTCAAAATCCTTATTCTCAAGTTAATATCACCATCATAGGTAATTTAGTTGCTAGGAAAATCCCTGTGCTTATAGTCGCTAATAAAATAGATTTAAAAAAAGCGGAGATTAAAAAGATAGAATCAGCGTTTCCTGATTATGAAGTAATAGGAGTTTCCGCCAAAGAAAGATTAAATATGGATGAGTTTTATGAATGTTTGTTTAAGCTTTCAAAGAAAATTTAAAATGATGAAAATGGATAAAAAAGAGTTGAAAAAATTGAAAGGGTTAAGTCTACACGTCATGCCCTTCTCAGAAGTTAAAAGCATGACTATATCTGAAAGAGTTAGAAAAATTCTTAACCTTGTTCTTAATAATAAAATAGTTATTTTACATGGACGATTAAGACCTGAGGAAGAAGCTAGATTGATAGAAGATACTATGGCTCTTGTTGATCATGTTAAAGGATTTACAGGTATAGAACTAGCAGTTATTGAGCCTCAACTGAAAAATGAGAGTGTGTTTATAAAAATGAAGCATGGGATAGCTAAAAAACTTGTGGGAGATAATAGCAGCCTTACAGTTATAGGGCCTGCTAGTGTTATTAAAGAAATTAAGAGAGACCCGAGAAAAATAGAGCTTATGCTTAGTTGACTCTACAAACTAAATATTTATTAATTAGTTTATTTTTGATCTCTCATGCCTTATAAGTGTGTTAATTGTTCTAAAGTATATTTGGAAGGTTCTAAAGAAGTTTTGAGCGGATGCTCTGAGTGTAAAAGGAAATTTTTCTTTTATATAAAAGAGGACCAACTGAAAAAAATGGATGAAACAGAAAAAGAGGAATTGGAATTAAGCACTGTTGAAAAGAAACAAATAGAAGAAGATATAAGAGAAATAGCAGGTTTTGAAAATGATGAAGACCCTATATTCCTTGACTTTGAGAGTATTAAAGTTGTAAAATCTGGAAAATACCTTGTTGATTTAGGAAATTTATTTTCCATAGATAAACCTAGAGTCTATAAGCTTGAAGATGGCAAGTACATTATAGACTTAAACACGAAAACCAAAAAAACTTTTTAACTTATACAGAAATTTAATTTTTGAATGATTTTAATTATTATATATAATAAAAATCCCAATCACTACAAGCTGTGAGTATTTTTAAGCCTCAAACTGACACTGATCACAACAAGCTGAGAGGTATTAACACAGTTCGAGCAATAAATGAATTTAAAAAGAAATATTCCTACTTTATTTAATGAATGCAAGTAGTGTTTTGAAGATGGCAGATTTTTCTCCATCTAAAGAAGATTTAGAATATATAAAAAAAGAAGCAAAAGTTTTTGTTGAACATTTGAAAGAGTGTGTCGCGAAAAAAGGTATTGAGGCTGAAGTTTTTGTTGGAGGTAGTTTTGCTAAGGGCACATTGACAAAATCTGATAAATATGATGTGGACATATTTGTAAGATTTGACTGGAAATATGAACTGCTATCAGAAGAGCTAGAAAAGATTTTAAAAATTCTCCCTGAGAAATATCTGCGCAGTTTGCAAAAAGTTCATGGGAGTAGAGATTATTTTAGAATAAACATAAATGAAAAGACAGTTTTTGAAGTGATTCCTGTAACAAAGATAAACAAGCCTAAAGAAGCTAGGAATGTGACTGATCTGAGTTATTTCCATGTCAACTATGTAAGAAAAAATTTGGAAGAAAAAAATGAAAAAGATGTTAGGCTGGCAAAATATTTTTGCACTGCTCAAGGAGTTTACGGTGCAGAATCATACATTAATGGCTTTTCTGGATATGCTATAGAATGCCTGGTGATATACTATAAGTCTTTTTTAAAAATGCTTAGAGAGTTGTCAAAAGCTGATGAGAAAATAATAATCGATTTGAAAAAATATTATAAAAATAAAGAAGATGTGCTATTTGATATGAATGAAAGCCGACTAAACAGCCCAATAGTCCTTGTAGATCCTACATTTAAAGAGAGAAACGTTCTTGCAGCTTTAAATGTTGAGTCTTTTAAAAGATTTCAAAGATCAGCAAAAGACTTCCTTGATGAACCATCTGACAAATTTTTTATGGAAAAAAAGAATTCTAAAGATTATTTTTTAAAAATTGCTAAAAAGAAAAATGCTGAATTTTTGAATATTATAATTGAAACAGATAGACAAGAAGGAGATATTGCTGGAACTAAAATGAAAAAATTTTCGCGATTTCTTGAAAGCGCGATATCTAAATTTTTTACAATACTAGAAAGAGACTTTTCTTACAATAAAGGAAAAGCATCTAATTTTTTCATTGTAGCTAAAAGCAAAAAAAGTGTCATAAAAGCTGGTCCCCCTATAAGCTTGAAATCTGAAGTTCGGTCTTTTAAATTAAAAAATAAGGAAGTTTTTGAAAAAAATAAATCATTATATGCTAAAATAACAATAGATTTCTCCCTTGAAGATTTCGTCAACAAACTAAATAAAAAAGAGTCTAAAAAATTAAAAGAAATGGGCATAACTGTTTTAAAGTTAATTAAATAGACAATATTAGATCGCTTTTTTTGCCTGAATCTGATTCGACAAGTTCTGATAGCGCTTGTGCAAAAAATGGAGAATTCAGCCAAACAGCTAAATCTTCATCTGAGTTTTCTGGAGTGATCATAAATAAAATTTCTTTCCTATCTGAAATGAATAGCCTAGCATTTGAAGTGCTTGGAATTATCTTGAGATTTGATTTAATATTTATCTTTTTTAGCTTGTCTGAATTTCCAAAAATAGCCATTTTTACTTTTACATTATTTCTAGCAGCTTGCTGTATCGCAGGTAATAGAACTCTACTTTTGTCTTCAAAGTCTAAAGCAGATGTTGAAATAATAAGTTCTTTTTTTGTATTTTGAATCAATTCTCTTAATCTAGAGATTATATTGGATCTGCCTTTTAGCGAGCCTGTTATGTCTAGTGTTTTAATTGGAGATATTCCTGTTTTATGCAATTTTTCCAATTCTTCGTATTCGCTTGTTTCCTTTAATTTCGAAAGGCTCTTTACTTTATCTTGTGCATCCTGAAGCGTTGAAGACTTTATTTTTTCTAAAACTTCTGTTGGTTTAACAGCTATGTATTTAACAGGTTTTCCTATTTTTACTATTGCAAAACCTCTTTTCTCTAAAGATTCTAAAACATCATACGTTCTTGACCTTGGAACGCCTGAAATTACAGCTATCTCCCCTGCAGAGGCTATACCCTTAGAGAGTAAAGCTATCCAAACTTTGGTTTCATAAATATTAAGGCTAAAATATTCCTTTATTCTCTTCACTAGATCCTGCTTTATCATCATAAAGGAGCGACAATTGAGCAGTATTTAAATCTTTCGGTTAATTAGTCATTTAGTAGTCATAACAAAAAGATGATCAGTTAGATAACCCTTAAGAATACCTTTTCAAGCAATGCCTGGTCTAATTAATTAAACTTGCGATTCCTAGCGCAAGTAAACAACCTATAGTTATAAAAGGCATTGCGGGATAAAACTTTCCTTTTTTAGACATGTAGAATAAAAATCCTAAAGCTAGAGTTGCTCCTAATGAAATTAAAATAGCTGGGAAAAAGCCTAAGTTATTAAAAACAACTCCTGCCAAGATTATTGGAAAGACTACATCTCCTCCCCCTAAAATAGCGACACTTAATTTTACTTTTTTATTTGATTTTTTTGAATTGGATCTTTTTGACTGACTGTAAAGCTCTTTCTCTTTTTTTCCTAAATAAGGAATAAAAAATCCTGAAAAGATTCTTAGCTTTTGTATTTGGTACTTTGCCATTTTTTGCATGAAACCTGCGTGCCAGACAGCATACATATCATAAATTGATATGAAAATTAGGAGAAGAATTACTGACCAGATAGTTAAAATTGGAACAAAAATTGAGGCTATTCCAGGATAAATGATTAGCTCCGTGAGATTGTGGACGATAATGTTTCTTTTGAAAACTTTCAAGAAGGCTAAAGGAAAAGCTAAAATTAAAGCGATTATTTGAGAATATTGAAGACCTAACATAAAAGAGTTGAGAGTTATAGCAATTGATAACACAATTACTATAAAGAACCATGTTCTGAGAATATGTTCTACTTTGAATTTTATTAAAAATAGCATTAAAAAAACTGCAAAGATTAATGCAAAAATTATAGATATTAGAGAACTTTCGGGGGAAGTATTTTCTGGCGGGTCAAGAGAGTAAGGGAGATTATAAGTCGTCTTGTTTATAAAAGTGCCATTTAAATTTTGCACTTCTTTTACTTGAGGAGAATATTGATTTATAACTAAAAGCCCTATTAGTTGAGTAGATAAAAAAAGAGTTAAAAGAATAAGAGTAATCTTTAAAGTGTGTTTCATTTTTGTATTAATGAGGTGACGCTTTTAATTGTTTTTATTGCTCGAACTGTGTTAATACCTCTCAGCTTGTTGTGATCAGTCTCGGTTTGAGACTTAAAAATACACCACACTCGCTGTGATTGAGATCTTTATTTCAATCTAATTGTTTCAAGATTCTTTGGAACAATAGTTTCGATTTTTTTTGCACGGTAGATAGTAGAAGCGAGGTCCATCGATTTCGAAGGCTCACCGTGGTTAATTATTATTTTTTTAGGTTTAGGAGTCAAACGATTGATATACTGTAACAACTCATTCCTTCCTGAATGTGCCGATAGACCGTATAGTGTTTCCACTCTGAGATTTACGCTTACTTTTTCATTTCCATAGTCTCCTCCAAGGTGCACTTCCCTAGCTCCATCTTTTACTTGTCTTCCTAAAGAGCCTATTGCTTGGAAACAACCAAAGGCTATTAAATTATTTGGATTATCTGCCATTTGCTTAAAGTACTCTACTGATGCTCCTCCGACAAGCATACCTGAAGTTGCAATAATAATGCAGGGCCCTCCTTCTATTACCTCTTTCCTTTCTATATTGCTTCCTACTCTCTTAAAGATATCTGAAATAAAGGGGTTATTGTCTTGAAATATTTGATTTCTAACATTAGCGCTCAAAAAATCTGGATAAGCAGTGTGAATTGCATTTATATCCCAAATCATTCCGTCTATGTATACTGGTATTTTAGGAAGAACTCCTGTACGAATTGCTTCCTCAACTCTTAACATTGTTTCCTGTGCGTGACCTAAACCAAGCTCAGGAAGAAGAACCTTTCCTTTTTTCTCTATTGTTTCTTTTACAAGCTCTATGAATTTATCTTCTATTTCTTTTTTTGGAGGTAAAATATCTTCTTTGCCACCATATGTAGATTCTATCTGTATAGTTTCTACTCTAGGAAAACGATTAACTGCTGCATCTAAGAGACGAGTTTTTGCGTATTTTGTATCTGCACTATAGACAAAATTATGCAATCCGTTTCCTATATTTATGTGGACCTGGGCAGAACCCAGAACATGGCCAGCGTTATAAAAAGTAATTCTTATGTCTGGAGTAATATCATTTACCTCGTTATATTCTAAAGAGATTGAGTGCTTAACCATCTCTTTAATGTCTTCCGTTTTATAGAGTGGAAACTCTGCTTTTTTATAAGCTACACCCATTAGATCTAACTGTAATAAAGCCGAAATATCTCTTGTCGGAGCAGTTAAATAGATTGGGCCTCGGTATCCCATCCTATACAAATAAGGAACCAAACCACAATGATCAAGATGTGCATGAGAAAGAATAATTGCATCCAAAGAATTAATATCTCCTATTTCTCCAACGTTTAGATATGGGAATTTTTCTGGGCCTTCAGAAATTGCAGCGTTTATTCCACAGTCTAGTAAGACTTTAGAAAAAGGAGTATGTAGAAGAAGGCAGGAACGACCTACTTGCGAACTTCCTCCTAGAAAGGTGAGCCTTACCCACATATCTTTCTTTTCAGGATTCCAATCATTGTATATTTTTTTGCCGATGTCATTAAGAAATTTTCGTCTGTAATTGTTGTTGGCATATAAAACAGACCTTATTTTTTCTGTTATTTTAGAAGGTATTGCAGGGCTCCTTTGGATGGTAGGAGACCAAAACGTTGATTTTTTTATGTTTGATAATATAGACCCTTGTTTGCCTATTACCAATCCAGGTCTTTTCGCTTCTATTACTACTATGCTTCTCTGAACATCAAAAATAACGTTTGTGATCTCAGAGTCTTCAGGTACTAAACCTCTAATAGTTTTTTCTGTATCGCTTTCAGAAGCAAGGATAGTTTTTTCTGCGCGTAATTCTACTCTTTTTTTAATTTTAAGAACTACTTTTTTTATGTGTTCTTCGCTATTTTTAAAAAACTCCTTATCTTCTGTATAAAGAACTATATTTGCACCTTCAAAAACTGCATCGCTGATTACACTTGGCAATTCTTCCTTTATTGTTTTTAAGATATCTGGCATTCTAAATTAGACTTAATTGAATTTATTTGTACTGATGTATAATCTGTTCAGAAACTGCATGTTTTATACCTTCTTTCGTTATTGTGAAAACATCTATGCCGTTTCCAGACCCAGAATCTCTCTCTATTCCAGATCTTATACAATCCCTAGCAATTTCTATACCTTCTTTAACAGAAAGATCTTTACGATACATCTTTTCAAGCAAACCCAATATATAAGGCATACCTGAAGAAAAGTTAGAGTCGTAGTCCTCTACTTTGTATACTCCTCCAGCAGGCTCTATCGTATAAAGTTCGTAAGTGTTATCTGGATTTATTCCTCCGACCAACAAACCAACTATATGCGGAACCATTGAAGGTGTTCTTATACTATTGTAAATAGACATGCCAACTAAATTTGCTGCTTCTTTAACAGTTGGTCGTGACTTCGTTCTCAATTCTTTCAATCTTAACTCAGCAGCGAGTATTTTTTGATCGAAATCTATATCTGAAGAAGTCCCTGTTCCGGATACTAAAAGATAATCATTAATTTGGACTACTTTAGCAGTTTTTTTAGACATTATTATGCCTCCTGCGGTTGCTCTTCTATCTCCAGCCATGACTATACCATCTCTGCAAACGAATCCCACTATGCTTGTTCCAGACTTTAATATATTCTTAGAAATTTCTGTTTCCATATAAAAATAGACCCACTTTGATTAGTTAAAGGAGATAGGTATTTAAGCTTTTTGTTTTAGAGTTTCTGCCTCTGAAAGGCCATTTTTTTTTGAAATTTTTATTAGATTATCTACAAAACCTTCTATCTTTTGCTCGTGACTGACTATTATTAACTGTTTAGCTTTTAAGTTTTCAAGGATGTCTCTGAAACGTGTTATTTGTGACTCTGAAAATCCATCTGTTGGCTCGTCTAAAATTATCAGCCCTCCAGTTTTTAGATTGTTCATTGTACTGTTTACTGTTTGATTAAGAGCCAAACGGTAAGCAAGAGCGACTGCTGTTCTCTCTCCTCCTGATAAAGATTCGTAATCCATTTCGGTTTCACGCTGAATTATAATTGGCGTGAAAGTGTCATCAATTTTTGAGTCTAAAAAAGAGTCTGCGGCTAATATTGAAAACCATTCTCTGAAAGTTCTTGAAAAACCTGTTCTAATATGAAATAACATATTTCTTTCCGTGAAATCAATTAGATTGAGAAACTGTGTAGACAACCATTCTACCATTTCTAAAATAAAGTTTAATTTTTTTCTAGAGTTTTCTTTCTTTTCTATTAATTCTAAGATTTTTGATACTTCTTTTTCACCTATTTCTATCTCTTTTTTTAATTCCGCTATCGATATTTCTATGTTTTTTTCTTCTTGTATGACCTCTTTCAGAAATCCTCCTTTTACCTTGAACTGTGAGTCAAAAACACTAAATTCTAAAATCTTTTCTTTTAAGCTGTCTATGTGTTTAAAAATCAAATTTATATCTTGATCTGTTAAAATCTTTTGTCTTTCTAGAACTTTTAGCTTCGACCTTGATTTTTCTAAATTTGCTTGCTCAGCCCTTAGCAGCTCTAGAGTTGACTTCTCTTCCTCTAAAAGTGATATTTGATTTTTTATAGTTGATTTTTCTTCCTCTAAAAGTGATATTTGATTTTTTAGATCTCTTATTTTTTCTTTGTTTTGATTCACTTTGTTTTCCGAGTCATTTGAAATGTTGTGTTTATGGGATTCTGGCACACCTTGCAAACAGACTGGACATATCTCCAGTTTGAAAAGTGCATCTCTTCTAGACAAAAGAGAGTCCACTTCTCTTTCTAAAACAGAAAGATTACTTTTAAACAGCAAATTTTTTGATTCTAAAGTGTCTTTCTTTGTCTTTAAATTTGTTAGGTTAATTTTAAGAGATTCATAGTCTTCCTCTTTGAAAGTCTTATTTATATTCTTTAGATAATTCTCTATTTCTTGGCAGTCTAAAATAGTATTTCTTAGATTCTCTCTTTTTGTTCCAAGAAGGATTTTTGATTTTTCTATTTCTTGTTCATATGTTGTTTTTTCTGCTATTTTGTTAACTAATTCTGAGAGTTCTTTTTCCACAGATCCTCTTTTTGTTTTCTTTTCCTTTAAATCTTGAATTTTTATACCTAAAATTGCTTCTGCTTTTTTTAGTTCATCCTTTTTTAAATCTATAAATCTTTTGTCTTCATCAATGTACTTTATTTCTCCTTGCAAAATTTTGGATTCCATCTTTAAATTTGAAATTAATAGAGAAGTATTTTCTTTTATGTTTCGATATTTATCTATGCTGAAAATATGTCTTAAGATGTTTAAACGGCTTTCTGAGTCTTCTAAGATTATCTGTTTCATTTGTTCTTGAGGAGTATACACTGTATATCTATACAGTAAGTTATTTCTTTTTACAAATTCTGCTGGATAGCCCATTAGTTCAACTATTTTAGATTTTATTTCAGTTACTGAAGACTCCTCTTTTTTCCCAGCTATTGTTATTGAAGCATATTCATTGCTTACCCCTTTAAGAGTCCTCTTAAGCTTTCTTTCTATTATTATTTCTTTTCCATCTATTTCTATCTCAAGCGAAACTTCAGCCAAATTTTCTTTATTACGCAATAGAAGAAACCCTTTCTGACCTGGTTGTAGACCGAACAACGCATATTCTATAGCCAGCAAGATAGAAGTTTTTCCAGATCCAATGTCTCCACTAAGAAGAATGGACCCTTGGGGAAAATCAAGGTCTAAATTTTTGTAAGATCTTATATTAAATATTTTTAATTTTTTAAGTATCATAATTGATTATTTTTTTAACCTCTGAAAATAGTCTTGATTCAAAACTTGAAGAAGCTTCGTCTTCTAATTTTGACACCTGGAGAGATTTTATTAAGTCAGGTATTAAAGAGTTATATTTGCTGGAATTCTTTTCAAGGAATTTAGAAATTATGTTTTCTTCTAGATTATCTTGATTTGAAAATTCTTCTGTGTTTTCTGATTCTAGAACAGAAAGAAGAGAAGTACTTTTTAGAAAAGAAAAGGCTCCTTTTTGTCTTAAATTTGCTTCTATCTTTTGAAAGTCGATGTCTGAAGTTTTACCTATTTCCAGCAGACCTGAAAGTCTAAGAATTATTATCTTGTCTTTTACTTCAAGACTATTAAAATATGAAATTATTGAGTCAGTTACATTTAAAGAATTATTTATTTCAAATTGCGCAGATAAAATCTCTTTCGTTTTTATTTCTTGTCTTTTTATAGAGCCATTATTGAAAATATAAAGGGATCCTCCTTTTAACTCTTCTAATTCTGAAATGCTATTTGGAAAAGTAGGACCTGAGTAAACTCTGTTATCTCTTTGGTATTTTATGTGCAAATGGGCGAGCGCTAAATAATCTACTTTGGGAAGAAATTTCTCATTCACAGCATCTATCGGTAAACTACCTATTGCGTCCCTTATTGTTGTATGAAGCATCAATATTTTGAAAAGACCTGGAGAATCTTGTAGTTTTAATCTCCTTATTTCTGGAACTTCTAGACCTGATTTTTTTCCAGGGTAACCATATATAGCAAAATTCTTGTAAATGGTAGGCTCTAAAATTATCTCGCCTAGTCTGTCTTCGAATTTTACCACATTTTTACAGAAGCCTGCTTTTTCTAAAACTTCTAAAAAGGTGTTTCCTGAAACTGAATAATCGTGACTTCCGGCTATGATAAAAACAGGAATATTTGCTTCTTTTATTTTTCTGAATTCTTCAAAAGCATGTTTCAGAGAATCCATTGGAGGATAAGCTGAGTCAAATAAATCTCCAGCAATCAAAATGAACTCTACTTTTTCATTTATACATATTTCTACAGCTTTGCTAAAGCTTTGCATGTTTAATTCTTTCAACTCTTGTTGCCTCCAACCGCCAAGATGGCAATCACCCATATGAGCAAATTTCATAAAAAGTCAAGCATTTAAGAATTATATAAAGATTATTGAATTAGGTTGAAGACCAAGTAGCCCCTGAAATTAATCCGTTTTTGCCTTGTAAGGTGTAATCTGGTTCCCAACTCCCCTGGCCTTTGTCAAAACGATACCAGGCGTATAAACCATTTGAGGCTAGAGATGAATTAGCTCTTCTTCCTGAGTTGTTAATTTCTAATAACTCGTTAGAACTTAAAGCCCTATTGTATATTCTGACTTCATCTATATTTCCTTTGAATCCAAAAGCAGGGTTCCCCCCAGATTCCCTGTTGCCTATATAAGTTTTCTCGGATCTTTGCCAAGCAGAGACATCAAGATTAGAGAATGGACATTGAGTGCTACCCTTCAAAGCGCCATTAATATAAATTGAAACATGCGTCTTATTATAAACTCCTACAAATTGTTGAAATTTATTAAAATAAATTGAATTGGCTGGAGAAGTGTATGTACATCCTTGAACACCGTCCGATGTAAGAGAGATAGTTGATTGAGGGTTATTTCCATTGATAGCCAACAAACTTAACCTGAAAAAATTGTCACTGAAAACGTCGCTTCTGCCTATAATTGTTTCCCCCCCATTTATAAGTGCGGGATTTATCCATGCACTAAAAGAACAGCCGTTTAAACATACATCTGAAAAATCTGAATTGTTTCCGATTAAAACGTAGTCGTTTGAAAATTGAAAATTAAGAGATGCCGGACTTGATGGACCTAAAGCGGAAGCAGGTGTGTATTTTACTTCTAGAGATGGAACTGGATTAGCCTGTGGACTTTCTTTTGAATAAATAGAATACTGATATTCTCCAAAGTTATCCCCACCTGATTTAATTCCAATTGAAAACCAGTCTTTTATTAGTTGATTAGTGAAATCTGATTTAGCCATTAAAAAAATAAGAAATTCTTTTTGATTATTGCTTGGCGTTGGAAAAGTCCCAGAAGAAACATAAACTGAAGAGGACTCGATCTCTGTAAAAATATTTTGAAATTCTACAGGCAGAATAGCCACGCTTGCCCGATTTAAAATTAGTGCTTTAATTTCCGCAGGATGTCCAGAAACGAATGCTGAATTAGAGCTATAAACTAAAGCCAAAGAACTGATTGAGTCTAAGCTATCCGGTATTTCTGAAATGTTCCATTCAATATAACTTCTTTTTGTATAAGCTGCTGAATTACTTCTTGAAAATTCTAATAGGTTTGTGTTTTCTTTTTCATAACCTATGAGAGAATATTTTATCGTTCCATCGTCTATTATCTTTGAGCCTGACAAGAGGGCTGTGCAAGTCCCATCTCCATTATTTGTGTGCCCTTGTGCACAATTTAGAGGTATAGAACAATCAGAATCTTGAACATCAGTAAAACTATCGCAATCATTATCTTTTCCATCGTTACAAATTTCTGTTGACTGATTCCCTGGAGAGCATGACTGAGAAACCCCGCTAATACAGTTACTTACAGTTCTCCTACATTCTCCAATTCCGCAAGTTGTTGATCCGAGATTTTCATCAGTTTGGGAATTGCAATTATTATCTAAATTATCACAAATTTCTGGATTTGCAAAACAAGAAGGATCGTTTCCTCCTAAGAGCGGGCATTTTAAATCTTGAGAGGTAATCAAATTCTTACAAGGAATTAAAACTTGTTTTGAAATAATGCCTGGCTGTATCTCGAGAGTATACTCTTCTGATCCTGAAGTCACATCTTCTAAAGAATAAGTAAAAAGAAATTTGTTATCTGGAGCTAAAGGATAGGGGAAAACTTCTTTATCTTTATTTAATTGTTTTCCGACCTGCTTGCCCTTTTCTGAGATTCTTAAAAAGTAAGCCGTGACATTAAAAAACCCTCTATTTGAAATCACTACGCTTAAATTTTTTCCATTGTTAAAGCAAGATGCAGAATCTATTATTAAAGACGTGTCAGCAGGACATTCTGCTTTATCCGAGGGAACATATAATTTAAGAAAGGAATAGACTGTCGCGCTTAAAACAATGCCTATAACAATAAGCAACACATAGCCGACCATTAAACTTACTCCCTGTTTCTTAGACAATTTATAAAAAGATTTCATTTTAATTTGAAATATCTAAAACTATAGATTTATCTTCTCCTTGGGAAGGAGAGAGTTGTGGCCCAGCTACAAAGGTTTCTTCTTCTTTCTCTTTCTTAATTACTACATAAAAGAATTGGCCTGGTCTGATTTCGAAGTTGTATTCTACACCATCCGCTAGTGTTAGTCTAACGTCACTTTGACAGTTAGTTTGTTCTTTTTTCATACATCGCTCTATAGCTCTCTCATCTTCATGTGAGCCGAGACCTTGAGAATTAAAAACTACAGCGTTCCCCCCAAATGAAACTCCTATGCTCCCAGTCGGTGTTTTTTTATAATTGACTACTTTTAATTTCTTTTCATTTCCAAATAGAACAACAAACTCTTGATCTGGATTAGATTTTGAGTAAAAATCTGTTAAATTCTTTAGATTTTCATCAATTTTTGAATTGTCTAAACTATTGAAAAGACCGCTGTCAATTACTTGCGCAGATTCGTAATTTATTTCATTAGACAAATCGTATACTGTAAAGTCCTCTTTGACTGTACTGATATTGTTGTATACAGTTGTTAAACCGATAATTACTCCTACTATGGCTAAAGCAGCTATTAAAAAAAACTGTCCTCTTTTGTTCATGCAGTCAATGATAGTTAATTGTCTTTTTATAGTTTACGAGTGCGGGCGGGGAGTTTGCTTGAGTCGATATTAAGAATTACCTTCTGCCTTTCTCGATTTCGCAACCCTGCAAGCACCATATTTCCTAATTAGGGCTGCTCCGATCAAGGCCTGACCCGGTTCACAGGAATACGGTCGAACAGGACAAAACCTCATAGTTAGACAAAAGATCCTTAAGACCTAGTCTCACGTACTCCTTTGAGTCCGCCAAAGTCCATTTGCGTATGGCGCAGGACTAGCGCGCCGACCTTCCCGCATAGAAAGTAAAAATGAAGTATATTTAAAGCTGTTGTTCAAGGAGCTTCGATCTGGCTCTTTATTTTTTTTAAATCGTGAGAAACTTTATCCTTTTCGATCTTTGTCTCTAAATTATTTTTTGAAGAGACTATGAAAAAAAACACTAGGACTAAGATAAGAAAAAAAGTGTTCAATAGCATTAAAATGTATAAGTCCATGGGAAACAGTTAGAAAGGGCTCGTTTAAAAGATTTTGGTTCTTTGCTTACATCTTTTCCAATACCTTAATGTCTAATAGGAGAAGACTTTGCTTTAAGACTATTGCGAAAGCTTTTACCATTACGAGTCTTAAGTTTTCATTTTCAGAGCCTATAACTTGTATTGAATGATAAAATTCATTGAATTTTTGAGATATAGAATAAGCATAATTTGAAATTATATTTGGAGAAAGTGATAAGTATGCTTCCTCAACAACTTCTGGAAACAATGAAAGCTGTAGGATTATTGATTTCTCTATTTCATTAAGAAAAGAGATATTTTTCAGTTCAATTTTTTTCCCTGATTTCTTTAAGACGCTTTGTGCTCGCGCATATGTGTAGAGCAAGTAAGACCCGGTGTTTCCTTCAAATGAAATAGACTCTTCTGGCTTAAAAGTAATATCTTTTGTATGATCTATTCTTAAAAAATAGTATTTTAGGGCTGAAAGTGCTATTGCCTCTGCTCTTTCTTTTTTTTCTTTTTTTGAGAGTTTAGAAAATCTTTTTTCAATTTCTGCAAGTGAAAGGTCTTCCAATTCTTTTATTATCTCATCTAAGTCCACTACGGTTCCTTCTCTTGATTTCATTCTACCTGACTCAAGATTTACCATCCCATAGCTGTAATGCTTTTGATTTTTTAGTTTCGAATTTAATAGTTCAAGAACTTTGAAAAGAACTTTGAAATGGTGATTCTGTTCTTGGGCTGTGACTACAATTGATTCGTCTGGGGAAAAATCTTTTTGTTTTTGAAATGCTAATGCGAGATCTTGTGTGATATATATTGAAGTGCCATCTGCTCTTAACAAGATCTTTTCTCCTAAGCCTTCTTTTTCCAAATTTACTGAAATTGAACCATCTTGTTTTTTCTGAAAGACTCCTTTTTTTAGACCTTCTAAAATTATTTCCCTTCCTTTTTCATAAATTTCTGATTCCAAATATTCTTTCTTGAACTTAAGATTTAATTTTTTATAGGTTTGTTTAAATCCTGACAAAGCCCAGAAGTTCATTTTTTTCCACAAAGAAACAATTTCTTTGTCATTGTTTTCCCATTTTTTCAAATATTCTTGAGCTTCTTTTTCAAGTTCCGGATCTTTTTTCAACTCTTCTGCAAACTTTACATAGAAGTCCCCTACAAAGTGATCTGATTTTATTTTTGATTTTTGAGGAGTTGAGTTTTTTCCAAATTTTTTATAGGCTAGCATAGACTTGCATATATGAATTCCTCGGTCGTTGTTTAAATTTACCTTGATTACTTTATTGCCTTGGTATTCCATGATATTTGAAATTGCCTGACTTAGAATTATGTTTCTTCCGTGTCCGATATGTAAAGGTTTATTTGTATTTGGACTAGGAAATTCTATCAGGACTTTTTTATTTATCTTTTTCCTTCCGTAATTTTGTTTTTCCTTTAGTATTTTTCCCAAGGTTTCTTTAGCAAGAGTTTTTCTGTCTATGAAGAAATTCACATAAGGCCCCCTAGCTTCTACTCTCTCAAAGTGATCTGATTTTATTTTTTTTGCTAAATCCAGAGCTATTTCATTTGGTGATTTTTTTAGGGTTTTTGCCAAAGGAAAACAAGGAAAGGCATAGTCTCCTAAATCCTTTGTTGGGGGCACTTCTATTAAATTAGAAAGTTGTTCTTCTGATAAATCAAGATTCTTTTTCAATTCAGAAATGATTAATTCTTTCACATATGTTTTAAAATTAAGGAATTAATAAAGATATTGGAACAAATTACTGAATTGATTATATTTTAAAATCAGAAAAGAATATAACAGTTAACCAATTAATCGAGTAATGTTGTTTGATAGAGTTGGAGCCATAATACTAAAAGACAATAAAATATTATTAGTTACTGGAAACAATTCAAAGTTTTATTGGACACCTGGTGGCAAGACTTTAGAAAATGAAACTAACGAAGAAGCTTTACAAAGAGAATTGAAAGAAGAACTAAACATAAAAGCTAGCTCAATCAAATTTTATTACTCATATAAAGGCGAAAACAGAGCCACGAAAAAGAAAGGTAATTTTGGATACTATCTCATTAAAAAATACATAGGGAAAATATCTCCGGATAATGAAATAAAAGAAGCTAGATTTTTGAATAAATATGAAATTAAGAATGGGAAAATAAAAACTTCCCCAGGTGTGAAGATTCTTGTTAACTTATTAGAAAAAGATGGTTTTTTGTAAGGCTATTTTACTTTTCTATTATCTGCAATGAGTTGCTTTGACTTCAGATATTTGAGTTGCATGTTCATCAATCATAAACCAATGGTATCCTTTTGCATCTGGTGCTGGAATAGAAGAATAGATTTGTGATCTTTCAGATTCTGAACTGGGGTAATAATATGTTCTTCCGCTTCTTCCGCTTCCTCCCCTACACCATTCATCGAGAAAAGTCCTCATTTGGTCAGGCGGACAAACTTCTACTCTAAAAGTTAAAGAACTTCCTTCTTCACTGATTCTTACGTATCTTTCATGTTTTTGTGAAAATTGAAAGCCATGCCTTGCTGCGCATAGAAGAGTCCCTACACTTCCGACATTAATTCTTCGACTAGCCATAAAATACCTTTTAATTTACTTATTTAAAACTATCTTTCAACAAACACTGCAGTGTTTGTTGGTTAAAGCCTCTACCGGGAGTCGAACCCGGGACCCCAAGTTTACGAAACTTGTACTCTAACCAACTGAGCTATAGAGGCTTAAAAATGACAACAAAGTTAAGTTTAAAAAGGTTTGAGTATTTAGTAGTAAATGAAAAAGAGGTCTGGTGGAAAGGTTAGAAGTTCTGTTGGAAAGTATAAAGTGAGGACTATATCCAATAGAGATTATAGTTCTAGAAGGTCTTTATTTAAATCAAGTAATGTTCCGGGATTTGTTAAAGTTATTGCGCTGTTGTATTATATAAGTGCCGTCTTAACTATTTTAACTGGCATGATTTTGTCATATGAAAGTTTTGGAGGCTCTCACTTAAGAAGTTCTTTAGGGGTTGACTCTATTTTGAGTTACACTACTGGCGGAAATCCGATTGATGAATGGTTCTTGCCTTTATTTTTCTCTTCTCTAATTTTAGGTAGCTTGTTTTTGATAATTGTAGGTATAGTGGAAGTGATTGTTGGAAACAGTTTATTGAAAGCGAAGAACTGGGCTAGAATTTTGACTATAGTCTTAATGTGCGTTAGCCTCGTTGGCGCCCTAGCAAGCGTGGATTTGATAAGTGTTGTTGTTAGCGTGTTAATAGGAAGTTATCTTTGGTTTAATAGAGCAGTCAGGAGAGCGTTTAAGTAAGATGTTTGGAGAAGTGAATTTAGTTAGAGTTTTGATTGCAGCAATTGTTTCTATGATTGTTGGCTCTTTGTGGTATGGTCCTTTATTTGGAAAGACTTGGATGAAATTAATGGGCATAAATAAGAATAGTATAAATAAGTCAAAGAAAAAAGGGATGTGGAAGAGTTATTTAGTAATGTTTATCGGATCTTTAATTAATTTCTCCGTCTTGGGAATTTTAGTTTCTGTTTTTGGAGCAACTAACGTTTCTGGTGCAATGAAAGTTGGGTTTCTTGTCTGGATAGGTTTTGTTTTGCCTTTGATGTTGGGTAGTGTCTTGTGGGAAGGCAAGCCTGTAAAGTTATACTTTTTGAATGCTGCGTATCAACTTGTGATGTTGTTGATTGCTTCTGCTATAATGGTTGTTTAAACAGTTGTTTGAACGAAGATTTGAAATATGATTGGCTGCTGGTTAAGCTGTAGTTAAGAATAAAGTATGTATTAAGAAAGTCACTTATTTAGAATGTTTGTGAATAAAATCTTCTAATAATTTTAGAACTTCTTTCTGCTTACTTGGAACAAATTTAATCGTTCCTGCATTTTTATGACCTCCGCCTTCCACAAAGGCCTCTGCAAAATCTTTTTGTAAAAATTCTATTAAACCGTGGACTGAAAAATTGGCCTCGTCTGTTGCCCTGATAGTTATAGCATCTTTTAAAATGCCGATAGTTACTAGATTAGTAATTTTTTTTGTTAGTTGAAGATCGTCATGCAAAAGACCAACACATTTTCCAGGCTTTGGATAAAATCCCATCGAGAAAGTAGTTTCCACTTCAACAGACTGTAAAGTAGTTTTTCCTAATTTTTTTAGCTGTGATGTTGATTTTGCTATTTTCAATCCTTTAGCTTCTAAATTTCTAATATATGGGACCATTACATTAACTAAATTTTCTTGTTTCTCTCTTGGCTCTCCAAAAATAACTTCTATATACTCTCTAGCTTCCATAAATCTTAATTTTGCTGAAACAAAATCTAAAAGAGCAGCGATATCAGTTAAAAGTTCTCTAGAATAATTTTTTTTCTCAGCAATTTGTATATATTTTTCCATAACTTCAGGGTTATTTATTCTATCAGCTATTCCAGCCATCGCAGGAATTTGCTCAATATTTTCGACGTGATTAATGAATCTTGCAAGCTCTGTACATAACATTCCTGCCGAATATTTTGCGCCATCTTCTCCTACTAAAAAAGGGTTTATATGCACTAAAACTTCTTTTGAAATTACATCCTCTTCAAAAACGTGATGATCTACTACTATGAAATCCATTCCGTGTACTTTCCCTTGTAATATTCCTAGTAAATCTTCTTTTGAAGATCCATTGTCAGCTATAATTACTAAAGGCATTTTATTTGAAAATTTAGCTGCATTAGATAAAGACTTCGCTGTGTCTTTTATGGAATCTTCAATTTCATAAAATGGAGCTGCACAAGGCGCCCTAGTATAAAACTCCCATTCAGCTTTGGTCGTTTTATGTTGGTTTTCAATTAAAGGCACAATTGCCTTTTCTAAAGTATAACCTGCGCTGTAACCGTCTGCATCATTGTGGTGTCTTACAATTATAGGCCTATTTTGCATTATTGCCAAACGAATTTCTGTTGCTGCTCTGAGAAAAGACTCTTTTAATTTATCTAAGATTATATTTTTAACTAGAAATTCTGTAACGACAGGTTTTGCTCTTTCCCTCTCTAGCTCTTTTATGGAATCTAAAAATTGCTTAGATTCTTCCTTATTCATTAAACTGATTTTTTTTATTTCTCCCTCAAACATTCCATTATACTCGTTTAATTTCACGGTTGCAGATATAGTCGAGAGTTCACTAATTTCCGGAAAAGCCCTTGTCCCAGGTGAAAGAAATCCTTTTAGAATTAAATTACCAGTACCATCTGATATGGTAAAAAGCGTTGGCCCAGAAGTCTGAGTTATTTTTTCAACCATTCCTTTGACATGAAATACTTTTCCTATGGAATCTGCATTTATATCTTCGAGAATTAAATCTGTAGGATCCCTATACTTAGTAAAATTTTGGGGAATAAATTTTTTATTCTGATGCTTCTTCATGTTTGGTAAAAAATAGATTGGTTAAAAAAGGTTTGCTTTTATTATCTTTTGAGCCATCCAAAAGATAATTAGAGATTGAGAGGCTAATTTAAAACAATCTCTTTAGTTTGGACACTCTCCTTGGGTCCAATATTCTACATCTTGATTTAAACATGCAAAGCAGCCATTTGAAAAAGTTTCTGCACACGGATATTTTATGCATTGAACATTTGCAGCGTTGAACCATCCGCAGACAGGTTGATAGATTTCTGCACAAACGCTTCTATCTCTGCTTTGTGTTGAACAAAAGTTTTGTGTTGAATCTGTCGGATTTTCAGGGCCTTCCTCAGAAGTTGAAGTATCTAATTTTAAGGCTGGCAAATATACAAGTGTGGCTAAAACAGCAATGAATAACACAAGCAAAACAATTGTTGTTTCGAAACCATCCAT
>CAYITD010000015.1:0-17669 GCA_964366325.1 Candidatus Woesearchaeota archaeon
AAATATTCTTTTTCGTATTCATATAATCTATCGGAGAATCAAGTTTATAATGTTAATCTATTCCGTTTTAAGATGTGGGACAAAATGTCCGACATTTTTATAATAACTCGGACAAAACTCGGCACTATATTTTTCTAGAGATAGTTTCTTAAACTTTAAAGACGCTATAAAGAAATGAAGTATGTGAAGATAATTTGGTACATTCTAACTATCGTTCCAATTATATTATTAATCTTAGGTTATGTCTACCCTTCTTCATTTTTCTCAAATCAAGAACAAATAAGAAATTTTGTTGAGTCTTATGGTATTCTTGCTCCAATAGTCTTTGTAATTATTCAAATATTGCAAGTTGTTTTAACGCCTATAAGTCATTATGTTGTAGGATTAGCTGGAGGATTTATTTTTGGGACTTGGTATGGATTTATATTAAACTGGATTGGAAGAGTTATAGGTACGTTAATTGCTTTTTATTTAGGTAGAAAATTTGGAAGAAAAATAATAAAGCATGTTGTGAAGCAAGAAACTTTATCTAGGTATGATAAGATTTTTGAAAAGGGCAAATTAATTTTATTCCTAATGTATTTCTTACCCCTATTTCCAGATGATGAGCTTTCATATCTGGCAGGATTTTCATCTATGAGAGCAAGAGTGTTTATTCCAATAATGTTATTAGGACATATTGGCGGTAGTCTCGGGTTAGCATTCTTGGGAAGTGGATTATCGTATAGCAATCCTCTATTTATCATCTTTTCAGTAATCACTCTTATTGCTGGCATTCTATTTGTTATATTCTACAAAAGACATATAAAAAATAATTAGTTTCTTACATTTTATATTCTCAAACCACTAAAAAATATAGTGGACACTTCTGTATGCTATATTTATAATTTATTGATCTTCTTTCTTTATTTGAAGAGTTGGTAATTTAAATGGAGATGGAAGAGAGAATTCATCGGCGAAGAAAGCTGCTTTTGGAAGACATTTTCTAATTATTAAATTGAATAAAGGAATTTGGAAATTTTGAGGTATTTTTTTCTTTTTCCATTCTTTTAAAAGCTCTTTAGATTCTTCCTCTTTTGTGCTTAAAATTATATTTCCTTGAAAATTAATTTCACCCAGAGATTTGTCTTTTTTATCTTTTTCCGAATCATAGGAAATTATATATTCAAATTCTATTCTAAGTACTTCTCCTTCTTTGAGTAAATTAACTTCTTCTTTTTCTATATTTTTGAATTCTATCTTAGTGTTTATACCAAACTCGCCAGATGTTTTCTCTTTTTTTACGTTGAGACTTGTTAAATTAAAACCTATTACTTGCATTTTTATAGATTGAGAAAAGGTTATTTAAAGTTTATTGTTTTAGGAAAGTTGCAATAAGGAATTATGAAATTGTGGTAGATTTCTGCCCTGCAAATTATTTTCTAGGTTAAGCCTTTACTTCCTGAAAGACCATTTCAATAGCATTAAAATATTTCTTTGTAAACTCTGCAGCTTCTTTTACTGAAAAAGGTTTACATGTGTAACAATCAACTGTGAATAAAGGAGGACTCGTTGGATAACTATAAACTGCTGCTCCAGAAGACTTCCAATGTATCCAACCTCCAAAGCCCATCTCGTGAGCACTATAAGCTCTTGGTTCTGATAAAGCTTCCATTTTAGTTACTTTAGCTAATTCTTTCAAGTAAGATTTTATTTGCTCTGGTTCAACAACCTTTTTCGTAGTGCACTCTATAATAACTCTCTGTCTAATCAGGTTCGGGGCTAGATTCTTCCATTTCATAAAAAATAAAATAGAACTTAATTAATAAATGTTATCTCAAAATTACGTTATGGGGGATGTTTTAGTCGCAATAATTATAAAAAAGTAGGGCTTATTAAGATAAATCTTCTTCGGAGACAACGACGAAGTCACCAATAGCTATAATTGAATTGTAAGGGATAAGTACTTCCTTTCCCATTGTAACCTCTAAATTTAAGTTCCTTGTGTAAGGGGTTGCGTCTTTTAATATTAATTGAATTAATTCACCCGCATTTGTCTCGAAATTTATATCTTTAACTATACCGAGTCTTTTACCCTCTTTTGTAACTACAAGCTTTCCCAAAACATCCTTCAAAGGTTTTTTATCCATAGGCATTCGTTAACTAAAAAGATATTATATATAAATCTTTCTTTAAATTTTGAGTATTGAAAAGGAAGAAAAAATGTAAAGGGGGGAGACCCTGTGGTTTCGTATGGAGAAGTTAGATATCTTTAAATAATGATTCACTTTTGATTTTTTTAAATTTTTATTTATAAATATTTATATTATATTATATATATTATATAATGTATATTAAGATATATATTCAATAGTTCTTATTAATGTTGTTTAGAGAGTATGGTTTTAATATATTTCTCCATTTGAAATGAAGGTGTGTGTATGTGCTTATTTTTGATTTATTTTATTTTTATTTCGAGATAAAATCAGCTTTCCAGACGAAATTAAGGTTAGATAACAATAAAGTTTATAATGTGTGAAGAGTTGGAAAATATATTAAGAGGGGTAAAATGGATAATATAGATAAAATTTTTGATTCTTTCGTTTCAAATAACTTATTTAGAGATAAATCCGTTTTACAGTCTAATTACTCACCTCAAGTGATATTGCACAGAAGTCAGCAGATAGAATATTTAGCTTCTATTTTAGGACCTTCTTTGAGTGGAGATAGAGTTAGTAATATTTTTCTTTATGGAAAAACAGGAACTGGAAAAACATTATCCGCTAGATTTCTAGCTGAAAGAATGGAAACTAAGGCTAATTTGGCTGGAACAAATTTGAAGTTTTTGTATGTAAATTGCAAGTCTAAAAAAATATCTGATACTGAGTATAGAATTATTGCTGAATTGATAAAGTCTTTAGGAAAAACTATCCCTATTACAGGATTGCCTACAGATGTCGTCTATTCTAGGTTTATTGATATAATAGATGATAAAAAACAAGTAGTAATATTAATTTTAGACGAGATAGATCAAGCTGTTAAAAAAATAAGCGATAATTTTATATATACTTTAACAAGGATGAATTCTGAACTTAAGAACGCACAAATAAGTATAATAGGAATAAGTAATAGTTTGACTTTTATGGATAACTTAGATCCTAGAGTTAGAAGCTCTTTGGGAGAAGAGGAGATAGTTTTTCCCCCTTATAATGCTCTGCAACTTAGAGATATTTTAAAGGAAAGGGCTGAAATTGCTTTCAACGATTCTGTTCTGGATGAAGGCGTTATTCCAAAATGTGCTGCTTATGCTGCTCGGGAACATGGTGACGCAAGGAGGGCTTTAGATTTGCTTCGTGTGGCTGGTGAAATAGCAGTGAGGGAAGGTAGTAAAAAGATCAATTTAAGCCATATGGATGAGGCTAATAGCAAGATAGAAAGAGATAAGATGTTAGATATTATAGAAAGTGAGCCTACACAATTTCAACTTGTTTTGAAAGCTATTATGAATTTAGATGATCATGAAGAAAAAACTATTTTTACAGGAGATGTTTTTAACGTTTATCAGGAAATATGTGAGAAAACGAAAAATGAAATTTTGACACAAAGGAGAGTTTCCGATATAATAGCTGAATTTGATATGCTGGGTATTATAAATGCTCGAGTAATAAGCAAAGGGAGGCAAGGTAGGACTAGAGAGATAAAACTTATGCTTTCTCCTAATATCAAGGAAAAAGCAAAAGAAATTTTACAAAAGTCGCTTGACTTATAATGGATCTTGAGATTTTGAATTTAATTAGAAATAAAGGTCTTCTTTTGGAAAAAGATATTTTTGAAATTTTAAATAATTTTACTAATATTGTTTTGGCAAAGGAATTTTTAGAGCAAATAGAGAGAGTTTCTGGCCAGAAATTTATAACTAAGAATATTTTAATTAAAAATATAGAGTATGTTAAAGGATTTGTTGGAAATTTAGAGGGAGAGGACAAAGATAGTTTAGAAAGAGTTTTTGTTAAATTAGGTTTGAGTCTAGAAGTGGTGCATCAGAGGGAAGAAAAGAAGCTTCCTGAAGATTCTAAAAATTTAAACTATAAAGTTTTTTACGCACAGACAACTCCTGATAAAAAACTTGAAGTTTCTGACTTTTCAAATCATTTTCGTGCAAGATATTATGAAATTCAAAAAATGCTCATGTCTAGACCTGAACTTCAAAAAAATTTAGTTTCAATAGGAAAAATATCATCAGAAAGAACTAGTTTGAGTATTATCGGTATTCTTACTGAAAAAAGGACTACTAAAAATAAAAATATAATCCTCCAATTTGAGGATTTAACAGGCAAGATTTCTACTCTAGTAAAAGTAGATAACAAGGAAGTTTTTAGCAAGGCTGAAGAATTGCAACTTGATGATATTGTAGGGGTTAAAGCTTCTGGAAATAGAGACATTCTTTTCTTACACGATATTATTTTTCCAGATTCAATAAACTTTGATAAGACTAAGTTCGAAGAAGACATTTCGATTGCCTTTTTATCTGATCTACATTGTGGAAGCAATAGGCATTTAGGAAAAAGCTTTGAAAGATTTTTAGAATGGATAAACAGCGACCATGAAGCTGCAAAGAAAATTAGATATCTTTTTTTTGTTGGAGATAATGTTGATGGTGTTGGAATTTTCCCAGGGCAAGAAGAACTTTTAGACTTAAAATCAATGAAGGAACAATATCTTTTGCTTAGTGAATATCTAAATAAAATACCTAAACATATAACTATGTTTATGTGTCCTGGACAGCACGACGCTTCGAGAGTTGCGGAACCTCAACCTATAATAAGTAAAAAATATGCACCAAAATTATATGATATTGAGAATTTAGTTCTTGTTACTAATCCTACAATGGTTAAGTTATTGGAAGGAAATAAAGAATTCAAAGTATTGATGTATCACGGAGCTAGCATACACAATTTGATAAATGAGATAAAAGAACTGAGAGAAATTAAAGCACATATGTGTCCTGCTAAAGCTATAAAACATATGTTGAAAAGAAGACACTTAGGACCTACACATTCTGAAAATGTTTACATACCTAATGCTGACAAGGATCCTTTGGTTATAAGTGAAGTTCCTGACGTTCTTTGCACAGGTGAAGTGCATAGATTAGATATAGAAAATTATAATGGTGTTTTAATAATAACTGGAAGTTGTTGGCAAGCGCAAACACCTTTTGAAGAAAAGATAGGAAACATTCCTGATCCTGCAAAGGTTCCAGTTTTAAATTTAAAAACAAGGGAGTTGAAGATATTTGATTTTGGAGATGATGAGGAGATGAAAAAAGAATGGAAATAGAAAATCACTTTGAGTCTATAAGATTAAATGTAGATAAAAATTATGAAGTAGCCAGAGAAGCTAGAAAAAAAGGATTTGATAGTGTTAGTAATGTAGAGATACCTATAGCGACTTCTTTGGCTGAAAAAGCGACAGGTTTAATTTCTACTGTTTATCCTCAGGTTGCAGATAGAAAAATTGTTGAAAGAATTTTAGAATTAGAAAAAGAGCACGGTTCTCTAGATCCTGCTGTCGCTTTGATTATTGCTGAGGAGATTGCAAAAGAAAAATACTGTAAATTTAAAGATAAAATTGAAGCTATTGAAGCTGGAGCGAGAATTGCTATTTCTTATTTGACTTTAGGAGTTGTTTCATCACCTTTGGAAGGATTCGTAAATTTACAATTGAATAGAACTAAGGAAGGAGAAGAATACTTTGTACCTTTTTTTGCAGGCCCTATGAGATCTGCAGGAGGTACGGAGATGGCTTTTTCTGTAGTCATCATTGATTACTTGAGAGAATGTTTTGGATATGCTAGATATGACCCAACAGAAGAAGAAGTGAAAAGAGGAATACATGAAACCTATCTTTATCATGAAAGGGTAAACAACCTACAATATCTACCTACTGAAACAGAAATAGAATACTTGATGAAATATGTACCTGTTCAAATTTCAGGAGACCCTAGTGAAGAAAGAGAAGTTTTTAATTATAAAGATTTGAAGAGAGTTTCTACGAATTTTATAAGATCAGGATTTTGTTTGACTTTAAATGAGGGACTTGCACAAAAAGCTCCTAAAATTTTGAAGAGAATTAAAAAATTAAAAGAAAAAGAGTTTAAATTGACTGGTTGGGATTGGCTTGACGATTTTGTAAAAATTCAAAAGGGAATAAAGGAAAGCAAGAGTGTTGGCTCTTCTGCTAGCGCGGTTTATATTAAAGATTTAGTTGCAGGCAGACCTGTTTTTGGGCATCCTTCTTATTCTGGAGCCTTTAGACTAAGGTATGGAAGATGTAGAAATACAGGGTACTCTACTTTGGCAATACACCCAGCTACTATGAGGATATGCGGGGACTTTATTGCTGTCGGCACACAATTAAAGATCGAGAAACCTACTAAAGGATGTACAGTTGCTTCTTGCACGTCTATAGAAGGACCTATTGTTAGGCTAAAAAACGGAGAAGTGAGAAAAATAAGTGATGAAAAAGAGGCGGCGAGATTGTATAAAGAGGTAATTGAGATAATTTATTTAGGGGATTTATTGGTGCCTTATGGAGATTATCTAAATAGAAATCATTCTTTAGATAAACAAGGATATATAGAACAATATTGGCTTCAGGAGTTGAGAAAAGTAGGAGGGGAGAGTGATTTAAAAATTGCGTTTGAAGAGGCTTTAAAATTATCTGAGAAATATGGAATTAGCTTACATCCTGATTTTATATTTTATTGGAGAGAGATAGATAACAAATATTTCTTAGACTTTTTGGATTGGCTTTCTCATTCTGAAATAAGAGAAGGTAAATTGGTTTTGCCTTATAAGCAAATAGACAAAGAGAGGTTTGCGAGAGGAAAGAGAGCTTTAGAATTAATAGGCTGTGAGCATATAATTGCTACAGAGGATGTGGTAGTAAATGTAGAAAACTCAAAGTCTGTATTGTTTAATTTAGGTATTGAAAATTTGGAAATAAAAATGGAGGAAGCTGTTGATCTTCTTATTAAGAAACTAGGGGATAATATTAAAGAAGAAAAGGATGGACTTTATTTTGTTAATTTACTATCTAGAATAAATATACGTGATAAATCTGGTACTTTTATAGGGAGCAGAATGGGAAGACCTGAAAAGGCAAAGTTACGGAAGTTAATTGGAAGCCCTCATGTTTTGTTTCCAGTTGGTGAAGAGGGAGGAAGATTAAGAAGCTTTCAAGCAGCATTAGAAGCTGGAAGTGTGAAGTCTGATTTTTGTGATTATTTTTGTAAAAACTGTAAAGAAAATAATGTTTATAATAAATGCATTAAATGTGGAGAATTTTGTGAGAAGATGTATTTTTGCAGAAAATGTGATAGATCCTATTTTGAAAAATGTCCTGAACATAACGAAGGTTCAGAGTATAAATCAATGAGAATAAATATAAGAGATTATTTTGAAAGTGCTAGAAAGGCTGTGGGAATAAGAAATGATGAAATTTCTCTTATAAAAGGTGTGAGAGGAACAAGCAATAGGGATCACACGGCTGAAAATTTGTCTAAAGGGATTTTAAGAGCGAAACATAATTTACATGTGAATAAAGATGGAACTATAAGATATGACATGAGCGAGATGCCTTTAACTCATTTTAAACCTAAAGAGATAGGGACTAGCATTCAAAAATTAAAAGAACTGGGATATGGTAAAGATGTTTATGGTAAAACTTTAGAAAATGATGACCAGGTTTTGGAGATATTTCCTCATGATGTGATTTTACCTGCTAGCCCAGAAACTTTGGACGAAAAGGCAGATGATGTTTTCTTAAAAATAAGTAAATTTGTTGATGATGAACTTGAAAAAATTTATGGGCTGCCTAGATTTTTTAATGCGGAGACGAGAGAAGATATTGTTGGAGCTTTGTTAGGCTGTATAGCTCCGCACAATTGTGCAGCTGTTGTTGGCAGATTAATAGGTTTTTCTAAAACGCAGGCATTGTTGGCTAGCCCGTATATGCATGCGGCTATGAGACGGGATTGTGATGGTGATGAAGCCGCTGCAATGTTATTGATGGACATGCTTTTGAATTTTTCAAGAAAGTTTCTTCCAGCTCATAGAGGAGGAACACAGGATGCTCCTCTTGTTTTAAATGCATACATACGTGCTGGAGAAGTTGATGATATGATTTTTGATCTAGACGTAACAAAAGATATTCCTTTGGAACTCTTTTCTGCTGCTGAAGAAGAGAAAAATCCTGGGGATGTGAAGATGGAAAAAGTTAAGGATAGACTTGGAGGAAATAGAGAATTTACAGATCTCTGGTTTAGCTACGATACTGATGATATTAATCTTGGCCCCTTATGCTCTTCTTACAAGGTTTTGCCTTCTATGCATGAAAAAGTTAACGCTCAAATGGAGCTATGTAAGAAAATAAGAGCAGTTGATGTAGAAGATGTTGCAAGATTGATCATAGAAAGACATTTTATAAGGGATACAAGAGGTAATCTGAGAAAGTTTTCTATGCAAGCATTTAGGTGTGTTGGATGCAATCAGTCACATAGGAGGCCACCTTTGACTGGGAAATGTATGAAATGTGGAGGGAAACTTATATTTACGATTACTGAAGGAAGTATACTGAAATATATGCAACCTGCTTTGGATTTGGCACGAAATTTTGGAGCAAGTGAGTATCTCCTTGAATCTTTGGAATTAAATGAAATGTATATTCAGAGTATTTTTGGAAGAGATAAAGAGAAACAGGAAGGATTAGGGAAATGGTTTTAGGAATCTGCACGATATTCTTTTATTTTCCAAGCGTTGAATTCCATTCTTTTATTGTTTTTTGCTCTTACTAATAAGCTTTGATTTTTTCTTCCTAAAACTTGAACATTGTACGCTCTTCCGCTGTCAAGAGTTATTTCTGCTTCTTGATATGGCTCAGATTGCCGTGACGCTTGAGGAAATAGTCTTAAAAAATCTGGAACGTTTGGGCTTAGGATTTCATTTGATCTGTAAATGTCTACAGGTTTATATCTCACAGATGGCACCTTTTTTGCTGATCGTTTGGCTGTAGAGTTAGAAGCTCTTAAATTATATGAGCTAGAATCACGATCTGAGGTTTGAGCCATTAATTTTCCAACTTTCATTATTTGAGTGAGAGTTAACATTTAAGTTTAGAGGCAAATTATTATTTAAATATTGTTTAAGGAAAGGTTTTTAAGCAATTTTATTTTTCGTTTACTATGCCTCTATAGCTCAGTGGTCAGAGCATTGGTTTTGTAAACCAAGGGTCGAGGGTTCAAATCCCTCTAGAGGCTTTTTAGAAAGCAAATGAATAATTTTATAAGTATCTTTTACATTAATATAAAATGGCAAAAAAATATCTAAATGTGTTATATTGGTTATTCTTAATCTTAGGAGCTTTAGTAATTGGTGCAGGGGGATATTTGATTTTGAGGAATTTAGGAGTTATTTAAAATGGACTCCAGAGTTTTGGAGTTGATTAATCAGTTAATAGTTTTAATTATTTATGGAATTGTAATATCTAGAGAAATAACTCACCAAACTTTGGATCTCTTAAATACTTCGATAACTGTTGGAGGAATTATATTCAGCGTCTTGTTAATGTTTTTTACATGGTATTTAAAATCTGAAAATTTGCCGAAAAGCAGATTGGGGCTGCAACCAAATCTAAAATCGTTCAAAAAAGAGGAAAGAGCAAAGACACATATTCTGTAATTTATTGGCTATCTTCTTCTAACAGTTATAATTTCTTTATGTATATATTCAGATTTATTTTTAGGAGGTGAAGAGGAAGTAAAGTCATACCAATTTTGCAGAACCTCTTTTTTGGACATCTTAAGTGTCTCTCCAAAGAAAGGATCTATGTAAAAGAGATTTCTTCTGTCAAAACCAATAACAACAGAATAATGGCCTTCTCCAATGTAGGGTGGAAGCCAACCAATAATCGCGGGTCTTTCTTTTTCTATTTGTTCTTCTAGATCTCTAATTGAACAACCAGTTCTGAATCTGGAAGAGAAACCCAGAGTTCTTGCAGCATTTACTAAATTTGAAGGCGGAGTACCTTCTGTTCTTGAGGAATTTGCTAATACGGCTATTGTTCTTTCAGAATATTCTGATCCATGGTAGTGCATCACAATTTTTAGAGATGCTGGGCCACAGTACCCTCTTGTTTGTTTGAACTCTTTTACTTGTAAAATCATTTTTTAATTATTTTCTATAAGGATTTAATCTTTTTGGTTTTATTAAAAGACTTCCGAAAGATTTTTATATCTTTAAATGAGGTTATTTTTATGTACAGTCTTTCGGATTACAATCTAGGCAGTTATGAGTTGGACAGAGGAAGCTCTCTATTGGAGCAAAGCAGACCTCTTTTAAGACCGAGAGTTTTTAGAGCAAGAGAGTCTATTGCCGTGGAACAAGAAATAGATCTCTTGAGTTATAGGGCTAAGAGAGAAGAGTCTAAACCTTACGATGAACTAGATAAAAAAGCTAAGGAAGCAAGAAAAATATTCCAGAATATGCCTCCGAAAGATATAAGCTTAGTTTTCAAAGAATTGTTTAGACCCAATTATAACTGACTAGTGATTTTCTTCAATGTAGACTGCTTTCTTTTCTGCAACAAGAATGTTTGCTATTTCAGCTTCGATATTTAAAAGATTGTTTGCTTTGTAAGGGCCCATTAAGTTACCTTTAAGATCTACAAACTGATCTAGATCTTGTTTTAGGAGTATCAATTTGTTTTCTTCTTTTTTTTCTTTGTCTTCATGAAGGATTTTATAGACGCTTTTGTCTCCTTCTTCAACAATTTTTACAAGAGAGTCGAATAGCTTCTTTTCTATTGATATCATGTTTTCATAATCTTTTTTCATTATTCCTGTTTCAGCAGCAACAAAGACAAGATTCAAGATTTTCTTTTTTCTTTTTAGAAGTATTTCTTTGAAAATAGAAATGGCATTTTCAAGCTGTTTTTTTGATTTAGAATCTGTTTTGTCAAATAAGTTTGATTCTATGTCTGAAGAGCTTTTTTTATCACCTATATACTCTTTGAACTCTAAAAGGAACTTATCTGTCAGAGGCTGTAAATTTTCTGTATATTTCTCTTTTCTTAATATTTCATATAAATCATTATAATTTAGCATAATGTTTTAATTAGAGAGACATTTATAAAAATAGCTGTTCTAAGTAGAAAATGAAAAAAGAGCTGAAAATTTATATTTTTAGGCATGGACAAAGTACTTTTAACAAGGAAAAGAGGTTTACTGGCTGGTTAAATCCTAGATTGACAGAATTAGGAATTAGACAGGCGAGGAAAGTTGCAAGAAAGTTAAATGGAAAGAAGTTTGAACTTTCTTTTTGTACTTCTTTGAAGAGATCGAAACAAACTCTCAAGGAAGTTTTGAAAGACCATTCAGAATGTAGTAAGATTATTGAAGATGACAGAATGAAGGAGAGGAATTATGGCAAATTAAACGGAACATCTCATAGTGAATTTATTAGAAAAATTGGGAAGAAATTGTATAAGTTGGAAGTTGAAGGAGACATGATAACGGATTTGGAAAAAAAAGGAAGAAAAGAAGTTGAAAAGTTTTTAGGAGAACAGGAATATAATTTAATACACAGAGGATTTTATGTTTCTCCTCCTAAAGGAGAGAGTTTTGCCGATGTAGAAAAAAGAGTTGGAAGTTTTATAAAAGACTTAATGAAATTGATTAAAAAGGAAAAAGTGAATGTGGCTATTTCTGCACATGGAAATTCAATAAGGCTTTTTAGGAAGATTATGGAAAAGGCGAGTGTCCAAGAGACCGTTAAATGGACTATTCCTTACGATGATTATTATGAGTATAAAGTGGAAGTTTGAATTATTGGAAATTTTTCTTAATTAAATCACTTTAAATTCTTTAAAACTTTTATGTAAGTTTGTCTACCAATAAATATTAAAATTAAACCGATCAAGGCTAGGCTAAATCCTAAATTCAGATTTTCATTTATTTTACCTATTCCAATTCCACCAATTAAAGATCCAAAAGGAACTAACCAAATTTTTGTTTTTTGATTCATATTATTTGTCTTTTCCTAAAAACAAGATAAGAACTTATGTTTATAAATCTGTTTTTTGTATAATTTTTATGTTTGATGCATTAAGAAAGAAGCTAGGCGGATGGTTTGGGAAGAAGGAAGAAGAAAAAGCCACTTTAGAAAAGAAGCCTAAAGAAAAGAAAGCGAAGAAAGAAGAAAAGGTCAAAGTTAGTAAGAAAGAAATTAAGGCGAAAGTTGTAAAAAAAGAAGTTAAGGGAAAGAAGAAAACGAAGAAAGAAGAATTTGGAGTTGAAGAAAAACTGAAGGAACAGAGCGAGGCTATTGAACAGGAAGTTCCGGTTAAATTTGAAGCTGGGACTCAGAAATATGAGCCTGATTTAGAAAAGATTCAAGAACGCTTAGAAGAAGGGGAGAAAGAAGAAATAAAGGATCTAGAAGAGCTTAAAGAAGAAATCAAAGAGGAAAAAGAAAAAGGTGGGTTTTTCTCACGATTAGTTAAAAAGATAACGGATTCTGAACTTAAGAAAGAAGAATTTGAAGAGTTTTTTTCTGAATTTGAGATGATTTTACTTGAAAATAATGTTGCTCTTGTTGTTGTAGATAAAATAAAAGATAAACTTTCTCTAGATTTAGTTGGAAAGAAGTTTAAGAAAGGGGAAGCTGAAGGAAAAATACTAGAGAGCTTGAAGGGATCTATAAATGAGGTTTTGATTGAGGGAGAAGATTTATTTGAGATGATAAACAAAAAAGATGGGACTTTTGTTATTTTATTTTTTGGAATAAATGGGAGTGGGAAGACAACGAGCATAGCTAAATTAGCTTATTTACTAAAGGAAAGAGAGATAAGCTGTGTTTTGGCTGCTGGAGATACTTTCAGAGCAGCTTCTATAGAACAATTGGAAACACACGCAAATAAAATAGGAGTTCCGATTGTTAAAGGAGATTATGGACAGGATCCTGCTTCAATAGCTTTTGAAGCTAAAAAATATGCAGAAAAACATAAAATAAAAGTCGTTTTAATTGACACAGCTGGAAGAATGTACACAAAAGCAAATTTAATGCGTGAAATGGAGAAAATTGTAAAAGTTGCAAATGCGGACTTAAAAGTTTTTGTTGGTGAATCCATAACTGGGAATGATGCGACTGAACAGGCTAAAACTTTTAATGAAACTGCTGGAATAGATGGGATAATATTAAGCAAGGCAGATGTTGATGAAAAAGCGGGGACAATACTTAGCGTTAGTTATGTAACTGGAAAACCTATTTTGTTTTTGGGAACCGGACAGGAGTATAAAGATTTAAAGGAATTCAAGAAGAAAGATGTTCTAAAGGGTTTGGGACTTGAGAGTTAGTATGAGAATAATTTACGGAGTTAGTGGAGAGGGATTTGGACATAGTTCTAGGGCGAAGGAGATTCTTCCTTTTTTACTTAAGAGAAAACACAGGATTTTGGTTGTTACATACGGTCAGGCTTATGAAGTTTTAAAGAATTATTCTGGAATTGATGTTTTAAAAGTTGAGGGAATAGAATTATTTTTCAAAGAGGGAAAGGGTTTGAGTTTGACGAAAACGGTTTTTAATAATTTAAAAAAGATTGAAGGAAACATAAAGAATTTTGATGAAATAATGAAAAGAGTTAGAAAGTTTGAACCTCAACTTGCTATTAGCGACATGGAGCCAATGGTCCCGATTATAAGACATTTGTTAAAAATACCTTTGATATGTTTTGATAATCAGCATAGGTTAACGCACTTGAAATTAAATGTTCCTAAAAAATATAAAACAGAATATAATCTTGCTAAGTATTTTGTTAGAAAGACGGTTTCGAGGGCGGATTATTATGTCATACTCTCTTTTGCAAAGGGGAAACCTGTCAAAGATATGAAAAAGGTTTATGTTGCTGATCCGATATTAAGAGATAAGATTACTAAATTAAAAATAGAAGAAAGAAATTTTATTTTAGTTTATCTCACTAAGAAAGATGAAAAGATTTTGAATATTTTGAGGAAACTTGATGAAAACTTTGTTGTTTATGGTTATGATATTGATAAACAGGAAGGAAATATTAGATTTAAGAAAGCGGGAGAGGGATTTTTGGATGATTTGAGAAGATGCTTGGGAATCATCGCTTCTGCTGGATTTACTTTAATGTCTGAGGCGATATATTTGAAAAAACCATATTATGCGATTCCGTTAAAGGGACAGTTTGAACAGACATTGAATGCTTTGTTTTTAAAACAGGAAAAATTAGGAGACTTTTCTGAAGATCCAAAAATAGAGGATATAAGAAGATTTTTGAATAAGTTGAAAGGTTATAAGGTGGAGTTGAGAAATTATAAGATAAATCCTAGAGATGCAGTGGATGCTCTTGACAAGGCGATAAAACTTTTTGGATGAGAAAAACAGCAACTTTATTAAGCTTATTTTGACTTGATTTTTTATGTTAGATCGACTTGGAGAAGTGTTAAGAAAGACAACTGATAAGATAGCCAATGCAGTATTTCTTGATAAGGATTTAGTAGAAGGAATAGTTAAAGATTTACAAAGAGCTTTGATAGAGGCTGATGTAAATGTTTTACTTGTTAAGGAACTAAGTGAAAGAATAAAGAAAGAGGCATACGATGAGAGAATTAAGGGAATTGAGAAAAGAGAGCATATTGTAAAACTTCTTCACGATGAGCTTTTGAAAATTATAGGAACAAAAAGAGAATTGAAGCTAGGAAAACAAGAGGTATTTTTATTTGTTGGACTTTATGGTGCTGGGAAGACGACCACGATAGGAAAAATAGCTTCTTATTATGCTAAACGTGGAAGGAAAGTTTGTTCTGTTGGACTCGATGTTCATAGACCTGCAGCGTCTGAACAACTGAAGCAAGTAAGCGATAAAGTAAATATTGCTTCTTTTATTGACAAAACTGAAAAAGATCCTTTGAAAATATGGAAGAAGAATGAAAAGGAAATAAAAAAATATGATTTAATTTTAGTTGATAGTGCGGGAAGAGATTCTCTGGATGAAGAACTCATAGATGAAATAAAAAAGATAGGGAAGACAACTAAACCAACAGAGGTATTTTTGGTTTTGCAGGCAGATATTGGGCAGGCTGCAAAAAGGCAGGCACAGGCTTTCAAAGAAGCAGTGGGAGTTAGTGGAATAATAATTACAAGAATGGACTCAACTGCCAAAGCAGGAGGTGCACTAAGTGCTTGCGCGGAAGTTAAGGCTCCTGTTGTGTTTATAGGTGTAGGAGAAAAACCTAGTGACTTAGAAAGTTTTGATCCTGAAGGTTTTTTAAGCAGAATTTTAGGAATGGGTGATCTTAAGAGTTTGATGGAAAAGATTGAAAATGTAATGAGTAAAAAAGATATTGAAAGACAACAGAAAAAATTGGAGGAAGGTAAATTCACACTGAGAGATTTACAGCAACAACTTGAAGGCATGGAGTCAATGGGGAGTATGGATAAGATAATGGATATGATTCCAGGTTTTGGGAAAGTTAAAGATAAGATTGGAGAGGGAGCTTTAGAAGGCCAGCAGGGAAAAATGAAGAGATGGAAGAATGCGATAAACAGTATGAATCAAGAAGAAATTGAAAATCCTGAAATTATGGAAAAACAAACATCAAGGATACAGAGAATTTCTAAAGGAAGTGGAGTTTCAACTTCTGATATAAGGATGTTGATAAAACAGTATAAGATGCTGAAGGAGTTGGCTTCATCGCAGAAATCTATAGAGGGTGGAAATTTAGATCAGAAAACCATGCTTAAACTGGCTAAAAAATTTGGGAAGAAGATGAAGTTTTGAAATGGAAGAAATAATTCAACAAGGAGCAGAGGCAATTCTTATAAGAAAAGGAGAGGATTTAATAAAGAGAAGAGTAAAAAAAGGATACAGAATTTTTGAAATTGATGAGAAACTGAGAAAGGGAAGGACGAAAAGAGAAGTTAATCTACTTGAGAGGGCAAACAAAATAATTCCTTCTCCGAAAGTTAAAAGAGTTGATGATAGAGAGAAAGAAATAACGATGGAATTTATTTCTGGGAAGAAATTATCTGAAGAATTGGGGAAGCTTAAAAATTATGAAGAAGTTTGTCAGAAAATTGGAGAGAATATTGCTAAATTGCATGATGCAGATATTATTCATGGAGATTTAACGACATCGAATATGATTTATTCTGAAAAGGAAAACAAAGTTTATTTTATTGATTTTGGACTTGGATTTATTTCTTCAAAGATAGAAGATAAGGCTGTAGATTTACATTTGATAAAACAAGCGTTAGAGGCAAAACATCATGAGAATTTTCAAGGTTATTTTAAAGAGATTTTGAAAGGTTACGAAATCTCTAGGAATTATGAAGAAGTTTTGAAGAGATTGGAAAAAGTTGAAAAAAGAGGAAGATATAAGGAGCAGTATTGATTTTATGGTTTTAATAGTCGATGTTGAGGGTTTGAATGAGGATGAAGTTTATGCTGCTTGCGGAGCCCCTAATATTTTTTTAAGGACTAGACGTGAGAAGATTAGGGTAACAGGTGTTGCTACAGACGAACATACTCCTCTAGTAGTAAGAGAATCTTTGGTTGGTTTAGTTATTCCTACTATTTTTACTAAAGAATGTCTTGAAAGACAAACCGGAGGCACATTTCCGATCCCCAGCGGTTCGAGACTTTCTTACTCTCCTGTTGTGGTTTCTGCTCTAAAGTTCGCTGGAAAAATACATGCGGCTCGTGAATTAGAGAGAGTTATACCTAGACCACTGGATATGTATGTATTTGAAAGAGAGATTTATGAACTTTTGCCTAGAGAACTTAGAGGATAATAAAAATGTCTAAAATGAATTACAAATTATTTATTACAATTATGTTTATAAATTCGAGCCCAAAACTGTCCCATAATTTATTCTAACGTAGAAAAGCTTATAAATACCTTAATGTACATTATGTAATAGGATACCTAATATACCTATTACTCAAAATGTCAGAAACAGATAAAATACCGCTTAGAATAATAAATATGAAGAAAAAGATAGCTGCGGTTTCTAAATGGAAGATTGATGCAAAAGACAAGAAAGATATACAGGAAGGCTGGATGAGAGCTTTACAAATGGGGGAATTAACAGGCAATGTTGTTCAGGATGGAGGTTTATCAGTTTATTTAAGCGATATGAAAATAGCTCTGGAGTTTTTTAAAAAATCAGTGTCAAAATTAAAGGAAGAGGATATTAGGAGATTGCATGAAGCAATGGTAAAAGACGAACTCGGATATACTAGATTAAAGCGAGAAGAAAAAACAGTTAATGGAGAAGAAGTAATAACTACCGTAAAGTGTAAAAGACCTTATGCTAAGAACAAGAAAATCTCAATAAGAAATACTCTGATACTTTATTTAAACTGGAAGTTAGACGAGAAAGCATACAAATTCATTAAGATATTAAAAATCAAAATGGGCGGAAAAGTAAAAGAGGTATATGCTCCTCAGGAAGCAGAGGTAGAAAAAATATTGGATGGTTGTAAAACTAACGAAGAAAGATACTTTGTTGATGTTTTATTTGATACTGGATGTAGAGCTGAAGAATTTCATAACATAAGAATGGAAGATGTAATTTTTCCTAAGAAAGATGAAAATTTCATTAAGA
>CAYITD010000016.1:0-1718 GCA_964366325.1 Candidatus Woesearchaeota archaeon
ACAACCTCATTTAATTTTCCAATCCACTTTTTTATATCAGGTCTTGCAGTTTCTGGCATAACTGGAACAAATATCTCAAAACCTTTTTTCTCCAGTTTCTCTTTCAACCATTTGTGCATAGGCTCCTCTGGTGATCCCTCCCACCCATGAACAATGTAAACTTTCTTCATCCTCTTTTTCCAATTCTTTCCTTCAACTCTCTAACGAAATCATCCATTTTTATTCCAAACTTCGGTTTCTGTCCTCTTTCTTTTACGGCCAGTGTCCCCTTCTCTTCTTCTTTATCTCCAATCGTTATCATATAAGGTATTCTTAATATCTCAGCATCTCTGACTTTATCATTAACAGTCGTTGAGTTCAAATCCATGTCAACTCTTAAATTTGGAATCTCTTTCTTCAACAAATTATAAGTTTCTTCAACCGCTTTTATGTTTCTATCAGTAAAACTCATTACTCTAACTTGTGTTGGAGAAATCCAAAGTGGCAAAGCTCCATTTGTATTCTCAAGTAGAATAGCGATAAATCTCTCTAAAGAACCAAATATAGCTCTATGAATTAAAATCGGCGTTTCTCTCTTATTTTCTTTAGATATGTATTCCAGTTCAAATCTCTGAGGCGTTTGCATGTCTAGTTGTATTGTCGCACATTGCCAATCTCTACCAAGAGAATCTTTAATATGAATGTCTATCTTAGGGCCATAGAAAGCTCCGTCTCCTTTCTTTATAGTGTATTTTATCTTCATCTTCTTCAAAGCATCCTCTAAGGATTTTTCAGCAGAATCCCAGTCTTTTTTATCTCCCATAAATTTCTCAGGTCTCGTAGACAATTCCAAAGAATAGTCAAAATTGAAAGTATCTTTGTAAATTATTTTTATTAATTCAGCTATTTTTTCCATTTCTCCTTGTATTTGTTCTTTCAAACAAAATATATGAGCATCATCCTGCGTAAACTTTACAACTCTGAACATTCCCGCTAAAACTCCAGAAAGTTCCTTTCTATGAACTACTCCAAATTCAAATAACCTTAAAGGCATTTCCTTGTAACTTCTCGTCTTCGTTTTGTAAACAAGCATCATTCCAGGGCAATTCATAGGTTTCAAAGCAAAATCATTTCCTTCATAATCAGAAATGAACATGTTATCTCTGTAATGATACCAGTGTCCTGATATTTTCCAAACTTTATTGCTAACAAATTGAGGAGTTGAAATTTCCTGATAGTTAAATCTTTCATGAAGTTCTCTAGAAAATTTAACAAGTTCATTGTATATAGCTAAACCATTTTTATGCCAAAAAACAGACCCAGGAGCAGACTCATTAAAGCTAAACAAATCTAGTTTCTGCCCCAAAATTCTATGATCGTTTTCTTTCAGTTTTGAAGTATCTAGTTTTGACCTTGAAATTTCTCTTAAAAGGCGAGAGGTATCTTCTTCTTTGTCTTCCTTTCTCTTCTCTTTAGCAATAACGCCAATGACTTCTTTATTTTCGTGCATCGGTCCAAATTCTTTTGATAATTCAGATAAAGGGTGTCCTTTACATTTCAATTCAAATTCTTTATAATAACCAAATGGCGCTCTTGTAACATTAAAACCTTCTTTTTTGAAACATGCCTCAGCTTCAACAAGATACTCTCTAGCAGTATCAGGTTTAGCAAGATTTGAAGAAAGATGCGCATAAGGGTACAAAACAATATTTTTTGCCTTAACTTCATCAGCAGTTTTC
>CAYITD010000016.1:1818-13421 GCA_964366325.1 Candidatus Woesearchaeota archaeon
CTCAAACCGTAAGATTTAAAAGTAACTATTTAGTAGTAAATATATGGAAAGTTTAGATATTGCTCCTGCATTAAAAGGCGTATTCGGAGATAGGCTGATTCCTGTTAGAGGTCATGAATATGATGGTATGAATACCCAGAATTTTTTTCTCGCAGGTTCAGATGAGACAATTGATGACGCAGAAAGGACAGTAAGAAAATTCTACATAGCTCATGGCTTAACTCAAAATCATGGCAGTCAAAGTCCCAGCGGATTGCTTCGCAATTTAATGTTCAAGAGTGGCGAGCATAGTTACTGCACGGCTATAACTGCAAAGCTAGACGAAAACCAGAGCGTAACTGGTGTAAGAATAACCTTTGTAGATATCTAAGGGTCAGCAGAAAGGTTTAAATATTATCATTTAGTTTTTCAAGCATTAAGAACGTTAGTGGATCATATTAACGCATTAACTTTCATATTCACATTACAATTGATGGAGAGAAACTCCGCTTAGTTCTTAATAAAATCACATAGAGTAAAATGGCAAAAATAAGTCCGGTATCAATAAAATACATGGTATATGCAGCATTCAAGGCAGCTGGGCCTCTAGAAAAACCAGATGTCATAGGAGCAATTTTCGGACAAACAGAAGGTCTTCTTGGTTCAGATCTGGAAATGAGAGAGTTACAAAAAGATGGTAAAATAGGAAGAATAGAAGTAAATTTAGAAATAGTTGATGGTAAGTCTGTTGGAGAAATACAAGTTCCTACAGCTATGGACAAATCCGAGACAACACTAATTGCAGCTGCTTTAGAAACAATTGACAGAATCGGACCAACAGAAGCAGAAATTAAAATAATTAAGATTGAAGATGTCAGAGGAAGCAAAAGAGACTATATTTTAGATAGAGCTAAAAAATTGCTTTCAGTTATAGAAGAAGGAGGCAGTTTCAGAGAGATGTCTGAATCATTAAAAGAAGATGTTAGAGTTGAAAAGATACAAGAATATGGTGAAAGCAAACTTCCATGTGGAGAGATATCAGGAAATGAGCTTATAGTTGTAGAAGGAAGAGCAGACGTTGTGAATTTGTTAAGAAATAGAATAAATAACGTAATCGGAATGGACGGAGCAAAACTTCCTAGAGAAGTTATTGAATTAAGCAGAACAAAGGAAATAACTATTTTTGTTGACGGAGACAGAGGGGGAAAACTAATTGCAAATAATATAATATCTCATGCAAGAGTAAAGTTTGTTGCAGTAGCTCCTGAAGGCAAGGAAGTAGAAGAGCTAACTAGCAAAGAAATTTTAATCTCTTTGAGAAGAAAGCTAGCTGTTGAAGAATTCTTAAGAGGAAAGGCTCCAATTACAGATAGATATGAAGCGACAGTTTCAGAAAAACCAATAGATAAACCTTCTGAAGCAATAGGAGACATTAAAGAAAAAATGAGACAAGTTTATGAAAGAGTTAGAGGTACAAAGGAAGCGTTACTTTTAGATGAAACTTTAAGTGTGATAAAAAAAGTCTCAGCAAGAGAAATTTCTAGATCCCTAAGAGAAACCAAAAAGAAGATTCACGCAATAATAATTGACGGACCTGCAACTGGATCTTTGATAAAAATCTGCGACGAACTTGATATTCTTTATCTAGGCGCAACTAACTTCTCGGAATCTGCAGGTTCTAAAGTAAATCTTATTAGTTTGTGATTGTTTCAATCTAAAGTTTCTTGATGTCTAGTATTTTACAAAAATGTTGAGTTTCTATCTTTTAAAGAAACCTTGTTTTATTAATTGATGATAATTGCTATTATTGGCTAAATCAAAGGCATTCATTATTGTTCTAGGAAAATCAACTTTTTCATTATAGTCTCCTAAAATTTTATATATTGTACCTAATCTTCCAATACTTCCTATAGGTTCAGAAAATGTTCCATCTCCTAGAATGTTTATTTTAACAGAAGTATTTTCTGAGGGACTTTCAATTCTAACAGATCCCTCTTTTTTAAAATTATTTTCATCTTTTTCTAAATGAATTGCTTGAGAAACGCTATGAGTGTCAAAACTACCCATTCCATGCATAGCTCCTAAATTATTCCAATTGAAACTCAGGTCAAAAGTTAAGACATTTGCCGGGCTTCCAACTTTCAATCTGTAATTTATAGATGCTTGTTCACCTCCTCCTAGATCAATTGTTTTATAAGCTCTTGTAATAAATGCTGAGTCTTGCACACTTGGGAGATACCAATTTGCATCCATTAAGCTAAAACCTCCATTTAGTGGGATCATTTCATCTAATTGATTAGGTTTAAAGGAACTTTCAACCACTCCAAAGTAATCTGCGCTTCTTTTAACTGCAATCCACTCGTCAAAACCTTCTTTCCATTCATTTTCATTAGTTCTCGTGAAATATCCTTCTTTTTGCAAAATACCTTTATCTCGATTTGAGCAAAAAAGCGCAATCTCTCCAGGCTGAAAAAATGCAATTCTTTTGTCTTTTTCTATAGGTAGAAAAAATTCAAATCCACACTTAAGTTTCCTCAATTCTAAAACAACTTGTTTTAAACCTGCTTCCTTTGCGACATCTACAATATTAACTATTTTTCTTTCTTTAAGCTCTCGTTTAAGAATAGCTTGAAATGTTTCCACATTTAAAGGATCATATATAAATTCAGTTCCAGGGCTTTGAACTGGTTTTTCTGCAGCTTCAAATTCCATAATATTTTCCAATGTAACCATAAAGTCTAAGCTTTATATAGACTTTATAAAATTTTCTGTTGCAACCATTATTTAGTAATTACTTATCACTTAAGAGAACATAGACTAGAAATTAGGACGTGTTCGCAGGAAAAAAGGTTTATTACCCTCTGGGTTCAATATCAATTCTCTGCATCAACTAAATGGTTATTAAAATATTGATAAATAAGCGAAAAAATCGCAAATTATGTGTAGCCTGTCACGATTGAGATATTTGATTTTAAGCAATCTTTTTATGGCATCCATAGCTAAGGCCTAATCAATACATATTGTCTCTGCAATCTTCACAAAGCAGAGTATCTTCAACTCTCAAAAGTTGTCCAAATGCTCCACAATTATCACACAACCCTTCTGCATAAGCAGTAATTTCAGCCTTTTTTAATTTAAATTCTTCTTCCTTTATTTCGTCCATAATATATTTCATTTCAGCGTACACAGATGGATCAACTGCAAGTATATCTTTCAGAGTTATAATTCCAACTACTTGTCCATTTGAAATAACTGGCAATCGTCTGAATTTAGAAAACCTCATTTTCTTAAGGGCTTGATGAATGTCATCTGAGGGTCTTATGACTGCAATTTTCTTAACCGCTATATTTATAGCATGTTTTTTTCTCAAGTCTTCTGAAGGTTTTTTTATTAATATTCTTAGAATATCTCTTGTGGTAATTATTCCTAAAAGCTTGTCTTTTTTAGTAACGAGCACACTGTCCACATCTTCCGTATTCATTTTTTTTACGCAATCGTAAATGCTATCGTTAGGTTCAATAGAGACAAATTTTTTGGTCATAACATCACCAACAGCTATCTTTTTCATCGCTCTTCAAGTGATATTTATATTATAAGCATTTCCGTGATTTTTCACCTAAAAGAACACCACATATATATTTAAAAATTTTAAATCAAAACAAAAAAAATGGCAAACGAAATAAAACAGGAGAATTATGTAGTTTCTGACAATGTTTCTAGAATTATTGGTCGAGAAGCCCAGAGGAATAATATCTTGGCTGCAAAAGTAGTAGCTGATATTGTTAAAACAACTTTAGGCCCCTTAGGTATGGATAAAATGCTTGTTGATGCTTCAGGAAATATAACTGTTACAAATGATGGTGTAACAATTCTGCAAGAGATGGAAATAGACCATCCTGCAGCAAAAATGATAGTTGAAATTGCTAAAACTCAGGAAAGAGAAGTTGGTGACGGCACAACTACTGCCGTTTTATTAGCTGGAAAATTTTTAGAGAGAGCAGAAATTCTACTAAATAAAAAAATTCACCCAACAGTTATAATAAAAGGGTACAGAGCAGCAGTCGAAAAATCACTAGAAATTTTGAAAGATCTAACTATTGATGTTGTTTCTAATGAGACTCTGAGACAAATTGCTAAAACAGCAATGACAGGCAAGGGCGCAGAAGGAAGCAAAGAAATCCTTTCAGATTTAATAGTTTCAGCTGTAGAACAGATAGCTGAAGGAAAAGAAATAGATATGGATAATATAAAAATAGAAAAAATAGAAGGTGGAAGCGTTTCAGATTCAGAATTAATAAAAGGTCTGGTTCTTTCAAAAGAAAGAGCAAATAAAGATATGCCTAAAATAGTTAAGAATCCTAAAATTCTTTTAGCAGATTTTTCGATAGAAATCCGTTCCCCAGAAACTGAAACAAAAATATCTATCTCAACTCCAGAACAATTAGATTCTTTTCTTAATTCAGAAGAACAATACCTAAAAAATTTAACTTTTAAAATAATAGATTCAGGAGCAAATGTTGTTTTCTGTCAGAAAGGAATAGACGATGTCGCCCAGTATTATCTTGCAAAGGCCGGTATATTTGCTTGCAGAAGAATTCCAAAATCTGACATGGAAAAGTTATCTAAAGCCACTTCAGGTAAAATTATAGCAAATATAAATGACCTTTCCCCAGCATTTTTAGGAAGAGCGGAAAAAGTTGAGGAAATAGAAAAAATAGATAATTCCTTGATCTATGTAGAAGGTTGTCCAAATCCAAAAGCTGTGACTCTTATCTTAAAGGGAGGAACTGGACACGTTATAGATGAAATAGAAAGAGCTGTAAAGGATGGTTTAGGTGACGTTGTTTCAGCTTTCAAATCAGGCAAAGTTGTTGCAGGTGGCGGAGCAGTTGAAATAGAGTTATCAAGAAGGTTAAAGATATTTGCAAAAACAATAGGGGGCAGAGAACAACTTGCTATAGAAGAATTTGCAACAGCCTTAGAGTCTATCCCAGAGACCTTAGCAGAAAATGCCGGCTTGGATCCCATAGACATTATAACAGAACTGAAAAAAAGGCATGAATCTGGATTGTTTAGAGAAGGACTAAATCTTCTTACAAACAAAATGGAAGATACCTTTGAGGCAGGGATCATTGAACCCCTTAAAGTAAAAACTCAAGCCATCTCTTCCGCAACAGAAGTTGCAAATTTAATACTTAGAATAGACGATGTCCTCATAAGTTCAAAATCTTCAGAATCTGATAAAGTTCAGGATTTTATGAATTGATGCTTCTTTAATCCAATGCGATATGGGGTACACGCAGAACAGAGTTCCGCGGTAACTCAAACTCTACAAGTTTAAGTGAATCGGACAGTCCGATCCCAATGCGATATGGGGGAATGATATCGCACTAAGAATATTAGTTTATCTAGAGAGTAAGCCTGATTCTGAAGGAAAACATTTAGGATTAAGAGGGTTTATTTCTATTTTCAAAATGCCTTTGTTTCTCGTTTATTAAAGTTTTAATCTTTATTAATAGATAGGACTTTAAATCTCCTTGAAGCGTTTTTGGGTAAACTGGGATACAATCAATATCTAATTTCTTATAGGCTTCAGTTTTTGCTTCTTTGCCCTTATGATATACTGGGTCTTCATCCATCCCAAAATATTCAATTATTATAGAGTATTTAGGAAGCCAAAAGTCAGGATACCAAATCCTTAATTTTTCTCCATCGTTTTCTTTCTTCTCTTTAATCAAAAGCGGATGCTCATAGACAAAATCAATATTGTATTTAGTTAGTACTTCTGCAATTTTATTCTCACCAATGCTTTTATAGTCCATCATAATTTTTCTTCTCGCTTTTTATCCATAATTCTATAGAGATGATAGAGTTATTTAAATTCATTTAAATACAAATATCTTAACTCATTATTTAAGGATATTATGGTTCACAATCATATATACATGAATCTAACTCTGAAGAACAACTTTCAGAATTATAAAAGGAGACATATCCATTCCGATTAGAATCATATACCAATGATTGAGAAAGACAACTATCTAAATCGTAGCTACAAGACTCAACACATGAAGCATAATCATCATCTTTATATTGTCCATAAAAGAACCAATAAAAAAGTATTATTGCTAGAATAATAGTTAACAGACCAATAAGCCATCTTTGATTTTCATCTTTCTGGGCATCTTCAGTCTTTGTCATTATAATCTAAATTAATTAATAATGGTGCTTTTTATATCTATGCATTATTATGCAAACTTACTATTTAATTGTATAGGCATTATTGTGCATATGACAAGAAAACCCATAACCTTTCTTATGGAAGAAATTAAAAAACTTCTTGAGAAGAATAAAGAATTATCAATTAGACAACTAGCGCTCAAAACAAAATCTCAGTGGAGAACGGTTGAAAAGGCATTAGAGACCATGAAAACTCTGAATGTTGTTAAGGAAAGAAAAAACGATAAGACAGAAAGAGTTGAAAGATTGTTCAGCTTAAGATGAATTAGCTATTTTATCAATTTTCCAGAAGATGTGTTCTTTTAAGTGTTTTAATCTTGAATAGGGTTTTATTCTTTCTGTGTTAAAATCCCTCTCTAATTCTTCCTCTATTATTTTCTTTATAGATTCAATGTCTTGGTTCATGATTTTATAAAGAGTATTTTGAAGATAAACTTTTCTATATTTTTAAAAAATTTCTATGAGGATAGCCCGAAAAATGGAAGATCATCTTTAAAGGTCGCTCGATTTTAGATATCTTATTTTGCTCTGCTAAGCCTTAGGAAGAAGGCTAATTAAAGAGAGCCTTTCAAAGATTAAATGAACCTAGATAATTCAATGGTAAGGCTCTAATAAATAGCCTTATTGAATCTTAACATATATATTGCAGTATATCTATGCTATGCTATACTCTGCTCGGCTTCGCCTCGCAGTTATGCTTTATACTGATGTGAACGAAACAGGGCTAAGAGGGGTGAGGGGTGAATTAGCCCTGTTTGTTTTGTAGGGGCTTGAGCTAACACAACACAAAGCAATAACAAAGGCGAAAGCCCTGAATTATCTTAAAAAGAAACAATAGCGTTTTTTGTTATTTCGTAAAAAAAGGCGAAGAAGAGAATTAACTTAACCACGCAAACCACTAAGGTTTGAGAGTAAATGAATTTAATAAATCTATCCTGAGCCGACTCTTTACGAAATGTGGGTGAAGGAGCTTCAAAGAGAGAAGAGAATTAAGAAAGCAGATAGGAAAGCAAACATACGAAAGATAGGAAAGATAAAGTTAGAAGGTTTTGCTTTAGACTTTCTTAAGTTTCCTATGTTTCTATTATTCTTAAGTTTCCTATGTTTCCTAAGTCTATAACTCATCAAATGGAGGTAATTTGATATGATACTCTTTTTTAGTCTCCAAAACTTGATATTTATTAATATTGTAATGCCTTTCATTCAAAAGAGGAATAGCCTCAATTTTTTTTAAATCAACAAGACGTTGAAGATGGGGACGGAATCCTTGAATAGATATAATAAAACTCCTAACTTTAGTTAAAATATCCTCTGCACTCAAAGGTTCTTTTTCATTGTTTAAAATCTCTAATATCTCTTTTTGTTTTTCATCTAAAAGAAAATCAGGAAAACCAACCGTGATATTTTTTATAACACCTCTTGCTATCTCATAATCCTTTTCATCTGCAACAAGAAAACTTTCCTTATCTGGTTCTTTTAGAAATTGATTAAATATAGCAACGCTTTTTATAATATCTAAAATTCTGTCTATAACTCTTGATTCACCTTGAAGTTTCTCGGCATCTATATGCTTACCTAATTTTTCAGCAAATGGAATTTTAATCTTAAAAGGTTTTAAAAGTGCTAAGAAATTTAAAATTTCAGGGTCGTAATTATCTTCTAAACCTTCTGTTGCTACCTTAAGACGTTGACACATAACTCTTTTCTTCATATCTGGTGAGGTTTTTGCATATAAAATTCCAAATCTATTTAAAATTTCAATTGAGGGAATGGCGCTAAAAGAAGTTGCAATAATAACAGGCTTTCCCTTTGGCTCTTTGATTATTGATTTCCCTCTTTCTACTGAAACCATACGGTTCTTACCAGAAGTCCAAACTTTCATAACCTCATCATTTAGAGTCTTTTCTGTAATCTCTTCAAGATAAACAACCTTTCCGTCATAATTATAATTTGGGTTTTCCTTTGAATCATTAACGTAATTAAATGCCTTAGATGTAGCCCTGCCAAAATATTCTATATCTTGTTCTGGGAATAAATCACCAACATTCTTAACAACCCAATCTTTACCGCTTCCTGAATCACCCTTAACGAGAAGATTAAGCGAAGCAGGTTTAGAGTTCTTAACCAATCTTCCCAAGATAAAACAAAATACAACCTCTCTTAATTCTATATGTTCAATTATTCTTTTATTCAGCCCAGTAAAAACAATTTCATCCCATAATTTACCTTGTTCTAATAACTTCTTTATTCTTTCTGAAACTTCTTTAACACGATCTTTCTTATCTTCAAAAATATCTAAAACTTCTTTGCCTTTCTCATCTTTCTTTATAAGCTTGTTATTCTTATAGCTTAGGTATTTTCCAACACTTATGAGCCTTTTATTTCCGTTGTTGTCTAAAAGTTCTACTTTATAATTTGGATTTTCACAACATTTCGCATCTTTAGTATCTTTAAAGCTGTTAATATCTCCAACAAGAGAAGTCTTGCAAGAAACACAAACAAAAGTTAAATTATCTTCACTCATAGCCTAGCCCTCTTTGCTTTGTTTCTTAAAACTCTCTCACATTTTCGCTTATACATCTCGAGAGCAGAGATTAAGACGTAGCTGTCATATTTATTCATCAATCCTGTTAGCTTTCTTAATCTATGACACTCTTTAAGCAGTCCTTCAATTTTGGTTTTATCTAATATATCTATAACATAGTCGCTATAAACAGGCTTAATTTCTTCTGGGTTGTCGGTTATCATTCCAACACCTCGCAAGAGATTATTTCAGTTAAACTAAGAGATACTCGATTACTGAATTTATCAAAAAGAATAAGTGTGTCTTGAGTAGCCTCTACAACTTCACCTGTATATCTGAAAGTATTGCTTAACACTACCCTACATTTCTTTTTCAAATAAGTTATAGCTTCTTCTTGCTTCATTGTTATCCTCTTTTTGATTTTTTTCCTTCAATTCTTGTAAAATCACAAGGGCTTCGCTATAGTTTGCTTTGATTTGTTCATAATAAGGTATTTGTTCAATTTGTTCTGCCATTTTCTACCTCTATAATCTTTTTATCAAACAAACATAAAACGAATGAGTTCATATCTCGCCTCTCTGCTTCTGCAAGTTTTCGGATTCTTTCTTTTAACTTTAGTTCTAAACGGATTATCATTTGAGTTCTCATAGAAAACTATTAGATAGCAACTTATTTAACTCTCTGAACAATAAAGGGTATAGGGTTAAAATGCCAAAAATAAAGAGAACACCGCTTGAAAAAATACAGACATTAGGAACTAAAAAAGTCGCAAGAATATTTTTTAATTTTATGACTTGTGGATTTGCTACAAGGCTACTACATGAAACAGCATGGAAAAGATACAGAGAAAAGAATAAATCTATTTCTTCAATGCGCTATATAAGAGATTGTTTTAATGAATGGAAAGAAGCAGATTTTATTGAAAAATCCCCTGTCGAACTTAAATATATGATTAGAAAGAAAAATTGCAAACCTTACTTTCTAGATAATTATGCTTATAGATTGAATCTTAATCCATTTTATCTTTATTGTAAAGAAAAAAAGAATATAGAGTTTACTCAAAGAGAGAAAAAACTTCTTAACTACATAATGAGTTCTTTGGTTATAAGAGAAAGTATTTTAAGAGAAAATCCTGATGCGGATATTATAACTGCTATCTTGATATTTTATATTAGACATTTTGCTCTTCCTTATGGAGAAATAGCAGATGAAAAAGAACAGGAATTATTAAATCTCTCAAAGAATTCTATTAAAGAAAATTTTGATTTTAAAGAAGAATTTAGAAAAGAAAATGAGGAATTTGTTTTAGATTGGAAGGAAAGTAATAAACTTAAAAATATAAGCAAAAACGAAAAGGAAATATTTTGGGAAATTAAAAAAAGAAAAAGCTATTTTCTTTTACATAATAAATATCCTAATGAATTTTCAAGCATAAATAAAAAATTTAAGAAAACTTTGGGAATTGCCTAATTAGTTAATTGCTTAGCTCTTTTCAAACTATCAACTTCCTTCTTTAGATGGGCAAACATTTCAAAATACTCTTTTTCTCTAGCATTGAACTTATTTTGCATTTCCTGATTCTCTTTTTTTAATACGGAAATGTCATCATTAAGCATAACATCTTTAACATCTATCTCATCAATTCCAGCCCTATTGATGTAAATATCAGGCATTTGAGAGCTAAACTTCCAGCCAAATCTAACACAAAGCTGTTGTCTGTTTAGTTTAGAAGCCATAAAGGTTGCACTGCTTTTTCTAAACATATGAGGATTTACATTTTTGTTTAGAACTTCTAAAGATAGCCTAGATAAGAACTTCCTTACAGCATCGTATTCCATTTCTAGAACTCTTTGTTTATTGTCTTTCTTTTCTATATTAGCTAAATACTTTGCAGTTGCTTCTGTGCATAAATCCCAATATAAGCCAATCTTTCTTTCTTCTGTTTTAGAATACTCTTTTTTAAGGTCTATTTTGTAATATGGAAAACTAGCAGTAGGCTCCTCAAAATCCTCAAAACGTAAGTTTAGAAATTCCTCTATTCTTGCGCCACTTCCATAAAGACCAGCAATAACATACTTTCCTCTCAAAGTTTTTTCAGCATTATATAGTCTTTTAACCTCATTTTCGCTTATTATTTCTGGAGTCTTCTTACGGGCTCTTATGACAAACCATTTTCTTAAAGCGAGGTTGTTTTTAGAAACAAATGAGCTTATTTTTTTAGGATATTTCCATTCAAGATATCTAACAATAGTTTCGGTTAAATCTTCTTTAGTAGCACCACTATAATTCTCTCCATTCTCTTTTTTTATCTTATCATTCAACAAATCTTCTTTTAAAGAACTCAATCGGTCTTTGGTTATAGTAGAAAATGAATCTTTATAGTTTTTAAAAAATATTCCAAACATATGTATGAGTTTTACCTGTCTTTTGATTCCTACTTGTTTGCCTGTAATTTCTCCATTAGCTAATTGTCGCAAGTGTTCTATTACCTCTTCATACTCTTTTTCTGTTGGAACATAATCACGAAGCTTCTTTTTTACTCTTTCATAGTCTACTGGATGTATGTCTATTTTCTGATAAGCCATACTCTCTCGTCACTCCAACCATATATAAAGATAATTAGTGCGGTATTATGCGATATGGGGGAATCGGACCCCCGTTTGAACGTTGGCAACGTCCTGTTCTGCCACTAAACTAATATCGCTTTATTTATAGAAAAATATGATCTTTTTTAAGCTTGTTGTTTTCCTTTCGATTATCAGTCAAATTTAAAAACAGCTTTTCTATCTATTTTTATAGGGCCTGTAGTCTAGTGGCAAAACGACTCGTTTACACCGAGTAGTCAGGAGTTCGATTCTCT
>CAYITD010000017.1:0-6445 GCA_964366325.1 Candidatus Woesearchaeota archaeon
CTAAAACAGCAATGAATAACACAAGCAAAACAATTGTTGTTTCGAAACCATCCATTTTAAATTTTAAGTTTTGTAGTATATAATTGTTTGTCTAGACTCAGATAAATTGAGTATGTGACTTGGAATTTACTTAAAACTAATTCAGAAACTAAGTCTCTAATTTTTAATTTGTGTTTGACTCGGAGTAATTTCGTTTTATACCCTCTAGTCTTGCTATATGATTATATGATCTAGTTAATCTATCGCTTGCGTAAGAATCCCTATTTGCTGCAGTCTCCTCTACTATTCCTATAGCAGATTCCAAAAATAAAAAATTTAGATGTGTTGATGTGCTATCCAGTTGTGTCAGTCTTTCAAGATTTCTAAGTGCCATTTTCGTTCCGTGATAATACTTGTGAGATTATCAAGTTTAAGAGGTTAAATTAAACAGACTTTAAAAACTTTTTTAAAATTAAACGAACTCTTGTGCTATGCTGAAATCTTCTGGAGAAAGCTAAAGAGTTGAGCTTAGAGGAAAGATTTAAAAGCTCAACAATTTTGATTTTGTATGGTTTTAAAGAAGATTTACCAAGGAATATTATTAAAACGCAAAATTAGAAGTCAATTGCTGCAAGAAGCTAGAGACTTGTCTGCGGAAATCGCTAATTCTAGATATGGTTATCTAAACGTTGTTGCTTTTTCTACTCCCTTTCCTACTAGTAGATCTGTAGCGAGCTATGCCATAGCTTCTGGGGAAAGTAGAGGAAAAGATTTAAAAAATCCAATTGTAGTTTTAGAAGAGGAACTTTTTAGAAGAGAAAGTGATGCTCCTTGGGATCAAAGAAGATTTTCTGTAGATTTATATGATGAGAGGGCAGAGACGATAGTTTTGACTCACACTAATAGATATGCCAGAAAAGTAGGAATTCGCGAGGTTTCTTTCAGATATAGCCAAGAGATTTATTTTAAACAAGGCCTTGCACGTGAACGACAGAGATTAGTAGAGTCAGGTTATGATGAAGCACTCCACACTTTTGATGCTCTTTTTTTAAGATGTCTTAAAGATAGTCTTTAGGAAATGTTTAGAGGCTAAAATTTTTAGATGTGAGAATAGGCCTTAAAAATTAAAAAATGCATAGTTTAGATCATCTTTTTTAAAATTTAGTCATAAGTTCGTATTAAGGTCTCTAAAGATACAGTTAATGTATCTTGTGCGAACTAAAGACTATCTAGAAGACTAATCATAACTTTGATTATGATATTCTCTTAAAAAATTGGCAAGATCCTCTGGTGAAGGATTTGATAAAACATACTGATCTACTGGACTCATAAAAATTCTTATTAAAGGCCCATCGTACCCTTTGATATCATCTTGATCTGAAATAGTAAAAAATTTTGAGTTTTTTATACATTCATCAGCTAGAGTTTCGATAGTCTTTGAGAATACCTTTTTACTTGTAACTCCCTCTGCACCTTCTGACATTGTTAACTGAAACCTTAATTGTTTATGATCATTATATGAAGGTGTTAATCTTCCAAGTACAAATTCTTTCATAAACTTTGTATCTTTGAAGTTCTATAAAAACCTTTGCTTTGATGGTCGGCGCAGTTCGGCGCTTCGCACCTCACAATTATTGAGGTTGGTTTTTTAGGGGTTTGATGGATTTTGGATTTTTAGGATTTAAACGAACTATTTTGGAGGGATTGAATATTTAAGAGATGCTAGGAAGTTTGAGCTTGTAATAAATCTCTAATTTTATTGTTTCTTTTTATGATAAAGTTCTAAAAAAGTTAAAATATCTGAAGAAGGATCGTATGTGTAAGAAACTCTAAAAGGAGCAAGATATAATTCCCTAGTTCCTTTTCTTTCATATTGCATCGGTTTGCCTATTTCTGGATTTTGAATAATTTTTCTTACCAACTTTTGAAGCCTAATTAGATAAGTATTGTCTAAGTTTAGATTTAATACCTTTAAACGTGTCTGTTTCATTAATTTTAGGCATTTTTTTCTTTAAATGTAGATAAAAACTCTTCTGGAGAATTGTAGGCCGTGTATTTTCCCTCATCAACTTCTTTCCAAGCCTTCTGAGTTTTTTCGCTAAATTCTTTTTCCCAGTCTAACTTTTCTTCAATAATGTGTAAATCCTTCTGCATTTTCTGTATTGCAAAGTATATTTGCTCTAAAGTTACTTGTTTTTGTTCCATAAATTATCGACGAGAATTGGACATTTAAATGTTTTGAACAGTTGTTTAAACAGGCGTTTATGTGTAAAAAACTATCCTTCCATACCTATGGAACAAAATACAGCTGGGCCAGAAAAGAAATTTTTTATATGGATTGCTGCACATTGAATCAAACCGTGATCACTGGTACAAACTTCATAAGCATAGTAACAATTTGAGGGAAGTGCAGCAAGCTCTGCTGAAACACCAACTATCAAAAGACTAAAAACCATCACAGCCATAAAAAATATTCCGATTTTCATGTTAATCTGACTTAGTTAATGAAGATAGGCTAGTATATAACTTTTTCCTTTTCATAATTGGGCTCTGAGATAATTGACATAACCCTAGACTTGCACAAAGTTAAATTAAGGGAGAAAGGCCAACGTAACTTCCTAGAAGTTGGATTAAACCTATTAAAATTAAGTAAATAGCTACTAGATAATTCAAGAGTCTTGGCCAGATTAATATTAAAATTCCAAATATTATTGAAAGAATTGCGGATAGTGTGAAAGTTAATAAGACCATATCTTGATTTAGTTGATGGAGTATATATACTCTCCGTTTTTAAATAAATTAAACGAACTAGAGGGAAATAAAAGGAAGAATAAAATAAAAATAAATGAAGTTTTGGATTTATTTGAACAATTTGACTATTTCCCAGATGCCTGATAGACCAACTAAAGCATAGATTATTGTTGTAGCCATACCGAAGTTGCCAACAAGATTTATATCCCAAATTGCAAGGCCCCAGTTAATAGCACCTATTATAACTAAAATTCTGGCGATCCAGTCGATTACACTCATTTCTTTCATTTTAACCTCCTTTCACCTCTAGAGTAAAGTAATAAATTGATGAGGGAAAAAGAGTTTAAATATGTTTTCTCTATCGAAACTAAAAATTAATGAAAATAAAAAAATAAAATTACTTAGCCTTACTTCTTGCTCATGTAGTAAACACCTAAACAAACTATACCTATTACTAAATGAAGTACTGTTATTTCTGTGTTTATATTTAACAATTGTGCAAAAAGAGAGTCTATTCCTGGGATGAATCCTAAGATACCTAAAACTAATCCTATCCATCCTAATATCATGTTATATCCTTTGCCTTGACCTTTTGTGCCTGCATAGATACCGAATGCTCCACCGATTAAGTGTAACACGTCTTGAATTGTATTAGTTCCGAAGAATCCTGCCTCTCCTACTAAAGGATTATCTATAAATCCTAAGATACCTACTAATAGAAGAACAATTCCCAAAATTAGAGCAAATGTCTTTTGTGTATTTGCCATTTTTAATGTCCTCCTTTCACCTCTTGTGTAACTAGTTTTTTTATTAAGAGAGATCACTTTAAATATATTATGTTTTGTCGAGAACAAAGGTTCGTATTAATTATAGAAAACGTCTGATTGTGTCTGTTTTAAGAAGGTTAAAATTAATATTTATTAGTTTATTTTTGTTAGGTTTTTATAAAATAAGTTAATTCTTAATTGGTTAGGTTGGCGCGGTTCGGCGCTTCGCACCTCACAATTATTGAGGTTGGTTTTTTTTAGATTTAGGGCGAGCATCAGACTCTTTTAAAATTCTAACTTTTGCTTTTGCAAGTGGTTCTGGCATCTTTTTATAATTAAAAGCGTAATCTTTTGCCGCTTCTCTTGCTTCCTCAAAAGTTGATCTATAATCTATAGGTCTTCCATGGCTATTCCCTTTTATACCGTAGGACGTAGATACAGAACCTTGCACTATCGGAAAAATAGGAGGATTTCCTATAGGCTCTCTTTCCACTGAAAAACTTGTAGCGCGGCTATACCCGACTAGTTTGTAAACTATAATGTTTTCATATACTTTTTCTTCTACTTCCCTATCTAAGCTCATAGCAAAACAATCTTGTGTGTGTATAAAAACCTTTGTTTTTGAAATTTAAACGAACTATTTGGGAAGGATTGAATATTTAAGAGATGCTAGGAGATTTGAGCTTTATTGTAGAAAATTAAATTGTGATTATTTTGAAAAAGTTCTGAAAAAGAATAAAAAACTTGAAATAATTTTATCGACGATTGAAGGGTGTTTAAGTCATTTAAACAGCTGTTTAAAGTGTTTACTGAGGTGTTTTAGTTTATTTTTTGCTGTTTAAGTTAATATAAACAGCGAGAGATATTTATATTGATATTTTGCTTTATAGACCTTAAAAGCGTAAGGTTTATATATTATAGCTGTTTGAGTAGTTTATGTTTGGTTGGTTTACTAGGAAAAAGATAAAAGAGTTGGATAATCGAACTCAAGAAAGTTTTAATTCTGTAAAAAAAGATATGGATAGTGTTGGAAAGTGGCTTAAACACCTAAATAATAAAGATAAACAGCTGTTTGAAAAGATATATTTGATTGAACAGGAATTATCGACGTTGAGAGATGAGATGAGCTCTTTGAGAGAAGGATTGGAAGTTGTTAGTGACCATGGAGAAAGTAAACAGCTGTTTAAGAAATTGCCGATTTTGGATAAACAAACAGCTGTTGAGGATGTTCAAAGAGCTGTTCAAACGGCTGTCCAAACAGATAATATTTATAGTATTTTAAAGAAATTATCTGCAAATGAAAGATTGTTAGTTTTAACTTTATTAAATAGTGAAATGAAGTTAAGCTATGAAGATATTGCTTTACTTCTTGGAAAAGAGAGGTCAACCATTAGAGGTCAGATAAATTCTATAAAACAAAAAAGTGAAGGGTTGATTGAAGAAATAAGTGAAAAAAATGGAAAGAAAAGAGTATTTATACCTGAAGAAATAAGAAAAAAAATGCAAAAATACGTAAAAGTGAGAGTTGAGAAGAAGAAAGATAGTGATTAGGCGAACTTTAAGAAAAAATTATGGTAGAAAAGAGTAAAAGTGAGAGTTAGATATGGGTGGAAAATGAGTCGAAAAATGAAAGATAGCCTAAAAAGTGAGAAAAGAGATAAAAAGTGAGCGTTGGAGAGAGATAAAAAGGAGGAAAAAGAATGAAAAAGCATATGATAGATGAAAAAAATTTAAAAGTGAGTGTTAGTCTTAAAAAAAGTAAAAAGATTGAATGAAAATCAAAAAATTTAAAATAAAAAATGAAAATAGAGAACTTAAAACGAACTTTAAGAAGAAATTTTAAGGTGAAAAGGAAGAGAAATTAGATTCAAATTTTATTAGAATTTTTTATTCGGCTAGCAGAAAAACTATATTTCCCTTAAGGCTAATATGGTTGATAAGTTCGCTAATCTTTTAAAAGTGGATGGAATTGAGAGGGTTACTTTTTTGTTGTCCTCTTTGATTTTCTCGATAGGCACACCTTTTTTTATAATTTTTTGAATATAATCCCTTATAGAACTTTCAGAGAGATTTGTCTTACTAGCAAGGAGAGAGTAGTCTGTTTTCACCCCTTGATCTGTGAATTGATATAGCGTTGAAAAAACGAGCATTTCTTGAGAAGTTAGTTTTTTAAACATAGAGCGCAGATCTTTTTTTATAGCATCTAGCGAAGATAAAACATTAGAGAGATTATCTATCTGTGAGATTCTGTCCTTTGAAGAAGCTTCTTTGTTTTCAAGGGACATGCTTGAATCATTGTATTGTACGAACTTTTGGTTCTGTCTGTCTGTCTGTTGGTCTGTCTGTCTGTCTGCTGGAACCCCATCATTTCCTTTGGAAATGCTTGATAATTGGCTTTTTAGACTGTATAAACCTATTTTATCTGTTGGAGTATTTTTATCTGTCTGGGTTGTTAATGTGTCTGCTGGGTTCTCTTTATCTTTTGTCTGGGTTATTTCTTCTCTTTTCAAGGTTCGTTTAATTTCTGAAATTTCGTTTGTTATATTTTGAAGAGTTTGTTTTAAAGAGAGTATCTCTTCTTTTACTTTTGAAAAAGCTTCTTTTATTTGATCCGACATTTTATTTTAAATAAAATAAAAGATATAAAGATTTAGGTTTATTTGGGGAAGAGATCCTGTTGTTTTTTATAGACTTTGAAAACTTCTGAAGACAGGCGCCAGCGCTGTCTCTTGACATACTTCAAACCTGAAGGATTTTTATTTACTTCTACTAGTAGATTTTTTGATTTTAAATCATTTAAGATAAATTTGGTAAACTCTTCATCCCTAGCTACATTTCTTGCTATTTCTGCTGTGAATTTTAAATCTGGAGAAACAGAGAAAAGATAATGAATTATTTGTTCTGCAATCTTATCTTTTTTTTGCTTAGATATTGGAGGCATTTTGTTT
>CAYITD010000017.1:6545-13066 GCA_964366325.1 Candidatus Woesearchaeota archaeon
TATTTGTTCTGCAATCTTATCTTTTTTTTGCTTAGATATTGGAGGCATTTTGTTTACAAACTCCTTACTCCGTATTTTATTTCGTGAATTCTTTCTTCGACATAACGTCTAAGACTAGCCTGATACTTCTGTTGATCTGCTTTAAATAAGCCTTGGTTTTTTTCAAAAAACTCAAAATAAAGTCTTGCGGTAACCTGTTCTAATTGGGCTGTATTTCCTATTTGTTCTACCATTAATTATTTACAAAAAACAGATTATTAAATTTATTCATTTCATAGGCTATCTTTTTTAAAATTTCAAAGTTTATACATAGCTTTATAACTCGGGCTTTGGGATTTTGATTTATGAGTAAAATTGAATATATTGAAGCAAATAAAAATAGTGAAGTTGAAAAAATACTAAATCCTTTAGTTAAAGAATGGTTTTTTTCAAAGTATCCTAGTTTTTCTATGACTCAGCTTTATGGAGTAAAAAGAATTCATGATAGAAATAACGTACTTATAAGCGCCCCTACTGGGGGAACTAAAACTTTGACTGCTTTCTTGAGCATTCTTAATTATCTTGTTGAATTTGCTTTAAAAAAAGAATTGGAGGATAAAGTTTATGCAGTTTATACTTCTCCTTTGAAAGCTTTAAGTGGAGATATTGAATTCAACCTTAAAACTCCTTTACAAGAAATTAAAGAGCTAGCTGAAAAAAAAGGATTGGAAATGCAGGAAATCAGAGTCTCCTTGAGAACTGGAGATACTACTCCTAGTGAAAGAAGCAAGATGTTGAAAAAACCACCACATATACTGGTTACAACTCCTGAAACTCTAGCCATAACTTTGACTAGTCCAAAGTTTGTTGAAAAGCTTTCTAAACTTGAATTTGTGATTATTGATGAAATCCACGCTTTAACTAACAAAAGAGGAGTTTACTTATCTCTTACTTTGGAGAGGTTATCTGCTATAAGCATTATTGAACCTGTAAGAATTGGATTGAGTGCTACAATTTCCCCTTTAGAAGAAATTGCTAAGTTTTTGGTTGGAAATGGTAGAGAGTGTTTAATAGCCGAAGTAAAACTTGTGAAAAAAATAGAAATTTCGCTTGATTTTCCTGGAGAAGAAATACTTGAAGCTGAAAGCTCGGAAAGTCAAAAAAAACTTTATAAGATGTTGGATGAAATAATTGAAAAACACAAAACTACTTTAATTTTTACAAATACCAGAAATGCTACAGAAAGAATAGTGCATCACTTACAAAATACTTTTCCTGAGAAATATACTAGTGCGATAGGAGCCCACCATAGCTCTATGAGTAAGGAAATGAGATTTCAAATTGAAGATAGATTGAGAAAAGGAGAGCTGAAAGTTGTTGTTAGTTCTACAAGTTTAGAGCTTGGAATAGATATTGGTAGTATTGATTTTGTTGTTTTACTAAAAAGTCCAAAGAGCGTTGCAAGAGCATTACAAAGAATTGGAAGAGCAGGCCATAAACTTCATGATAACCCAAAAGGAACTTTTATTGTTGTTGACAGAGATGATTTGGTTGAATGCAGTGTTTTAATGAAAGAAATGATTGAAAAGAAGATAGATAAGACTGAAATACCTAAAAATGCACTTGATGTTTTAGCTCAACAGATCTTTGGCATGGCGATTACCAAAGTATGGGATGTTGATGAAATGTTAAATACTCTAAGAAAGAGTTATTGTTATGGTGACTTGACTAAAGAAGATTTTTACTCCGTTTTGAGCTATTTAGCTGGAGATTATGCTTTGGAGCATAGACATGTTTATGCTAAGATTTGGTATGATGAAAAAACAAAACAAATTGGAAAGAAAGGGAAACTTGCACGCGTGATTTATCTGACTAACTTAGGAACTATTCCTAGTGAGAGTTTTATCAAAGTAAGTATAAGAAGCCCTCCTGAGAGATTAGGAGAAGTTGTTGGAAAGATTGATGAAGGTTTCCTTGAAAGAATGAAAAGAGGAGATGTCTTCGTACTTGGTGGACAGAAATATCAATTCCTTTATACTAAAGGTATGACTGCTTTTGTAAGGTCTGATGTTTCTAAAAACCCTACTATTCCTTCCTGGTTTTCTGAGATGTTGCCTTTGAGTTTTGATGTAGCTGTTGATATTGGTAAATTTAGGAAATTAGTTAAGGAAAGAATAAAAAATAAGAAAGAATGTATTGAATTTATAAAAGAGTATATTTATTGTAAAAATAGTATTGCTGAAGAAATTTATAAGTATTTTAAGGAACAAAGTGATTTTTCTGAAATTCCGGATGAAAGCTTGATTTTAGTTGAGAAGTTTAAAGAAGAAAAAGAATACTTAGTATTTCATAGCCTCTATGGAAGAAGAGTTAATGATGTTCTTGCGAGAGCCTACGCTTTTGCAGCAGGTAGAATAAAAAGCAGAGATGTAGAAATGGGAATAAACGATAATGGCTTCTTCATAGCTGGGGAAAAATTAGAAGAAGATAAAATAATTTCTTTTGTAAAAAGTAGTAATTTGAAAGAGATCATGAAAGAAGCTATTGAAAGAACTGATATATTGAAAAGAAGATTTAGACATTGTGCAGCTAGGAGTTTGATGATTTTGAAGAACTATAAGGGCAGAGAGAAAAGCGCAGGTAGACAACAAATACATAGTGAATTCTTGTTTAGCGCTATTAAGAAAATAAGTGATGAATTTCCAATTTTGAGGGAGGCAAGGAGAGAGGTTATGGAAGATCAGATGGATATTAAAAATAGTGTAAAGGTTTTGAAATGGATTGAAGAAGGGAAAGTGAAGATAAAGAAAACTAGGGGGCTTATTGTTTCTCCTTTTGGACTTAACCTTTTGATGCAAGGAAGATCTGATTTGATAAAAATGGAAGATAAAACTGCTTTCTTGAAGAGAATGCATCAATTACATTTGAAAGTTATTGAAGGCAAAGCACACGCCTAGTTCGCTCTGGTATTTCACTAGCATATTGATCTAAACGTTCTAAAATGATTGGAACTACTCTGAATTTTTGTGCTATTTCGCTTGCTCTTTGAAGATCATCTGGAGACTCTGTTAGCAATAAGCCTGAATTTGTTTTAGTTAGTGGAAAACCTACAACGAAGCTATTAAAAGAAAGATCTGAACTAGTGCATATTGTTCTTGAATTAATGTACGCTTTCCCTTCCGTATTTGATGAGTCTTGTTTAACATATCTGGCAGTGCCTATTCTGCCAGGTTGAAAATATTTGTTTATTTCTTTAAATGTTGGATAATCTCCACTCTTTTCCATATCTTCTTCCCAAAGTCCTAAAAGAAGATGGGATTGGCAGTCTAATGACTGAAACCCTTGTGGAACTTTTCTTGTTAGAAATCCTCCTAAAAGATGGTGGTCTCCCTTTCTAGTACGATGAACTCTTACTAAACATTCTGCCCCTATTCGAGCGTTAGGATAATTAACCGCTAAAACAGTGCCTCTTACTTTTGCTGAAGGTTTATAATCTAAATTTAGTCCAACAATTTTTGCTCTTTCAACATTGCCTTCTAAATCTCCCACTTCCATAAAATTGGATTTTTTGAGAGTTGATAAGGACTACTGTTGTTTATTACTTATGATTAAGATATATGGGTTAATTTTATATTTTATCAAGACGTTCTAAAATAATTGGAGTTATTCTTCTACTTTGAGCTATTTCGCTTGCTCTTTTGAGATCATCTGTGGATTCTGTTAATAATAAATTACAATTTGTCTTTATTAGATTATTACGTGCAACGAAATGATCAAATGATCTACCTCCCTGAACCTCCCCTTTTGATGAGAGGTATACTCTTCCGCGCCTATATGAAGAACCTTGTTGCATATATCTTGCACTCCCTATTCTGCCTGGTTGAAAATACTCATTTATTTCTCTAAGAGTGGGATACTCTCCTACTTTTACCATGTCTTCTTCCCAAAGTCCTAAAAGAAGATGGGCTTGGTAGTCTAGAGAGTGGAAGTCATCTGGTACTTGTCTTGTGAGAAAATCGCCTAGAAAGTTGTCTACTTTTGAAGACCTACTAATTCTTATCAAACATTGAGACCCTATTAAACTATTAGCATTGTTTATCAACAAATTTCTATTTCGTACTTTTCCGATTACACAATTTTTTGTGTAAGGTCTTAAGATTTCTGCTTTTTCTATATTCCCTTCCAAGTCTTCCATTTCCATAAAATTGGATTTTCTATTCATTAATAAAGATTGTTATCATAAAACGGATGCACTTTCTAGTGGAGAATAATCATTTTTTCCAGAGTATGGAAGAGAGTTATTATGTAAAGCGTAAGGTCTTTGCATCGGATTTGTTAGATTATAATCTCTTGGTTCTGTATGGTTGTTTGAGATGTAAGACTCTCTTGTTCCTCTTGAATAAAGTCTACTGGAAAGATAGCCTGCTCTTGTCATGTTATTTTATTTGGAAATTCGAATTTAAATTTTTCTATTAGAAAAACTTAACTAGTTAATTATTGAATGAAGCTTGATGAAAACTAAGATTGAATATATTGGGAAATGTCTGCTTATTGAAGAGAATAGGAGAAAGATACTGGTTGTTGGAGATTTACATTTGGGATATGAAGAGATCTTGAATAAAACGGGAGTTTTTGTTTCAAGAAAGATTTTTGAAGAAATTATAAAAGAGTTGGATGAAGTTTTCTTGAAAATTGGCCAAATTGATGAAGTAATTTTATTAGGGGATGTGAAGGACGATTTTGGAAGTATAATGAAACAAGAATGGAAGCAAGTTGGAGATTTAGTTGAATATTTAGGGAAAAAGAGTGAAAGAGTTATTGTAGTAAAAGGAAATCATGATAAAATTATTGAGCCTTTGTTAAAAAATAAAGGTGTTGAGTTGAAAGATTACTATGTATTTGAAGACTTTTGTTTCTTACATGGAGATCGTGACTTTCCTGAAATTTATGATAAAAATATAAAATATTGGATAATTGGACATGGACACCCCGCTGTTAAGTTAAGCGATAACACTAAGGTTGAAAAATTCAAATGTTATTTAGAAGGAGATTATAAGAAAAAGAAGATTATTATTGTTCCGAGTTTTTTTGAAGGAAACTTGGGAAGTGATCCTAGGGAAAATGATTTAGGATTTGTGTGGAAATTTAATCTGGATAAATTTAATGTGAAAATAATAGGGAAAAATTTGGAAGTTTTGGATTTTGGAAAATTGGGAAAATTGTGAGAAAGATTATTAACTCATCCACTTCTTTGTTTTGTATGAACAAATTTAAATTGCCTTTATTAGATTTTATTAGTTCAAAATATAAAGTTCAATTAGATAGAATTTTATTAATAGCTTCGCAACATATTCTGGAAAGCCAAAGAATTATGTTTGAGTATTTTATAGACAAAGGCTTGAAACCAGGAAACATATTCCTCATAGGGAAATGTTATTCGACAAATAGAGAGATATTAAAAAAATTTAAAAAAATGGGAATATATGTTTCTTCTAAAAGTGAATCATTTGATCCATATCTTTCTTTTGATGAACAATTTGATGATTATACAAAAGAACTATTAGAATATGTAAAAAAGAAAACAAAACTAAAAGAGTATGATAAGGTGATTATCCTTGAAGATGGTGGGAGTTTGCTATCACATGCTACAAAGATTTTTAAGGAAAAATTCAATTTGATTGGAATAGAGCAAACTTCTGCTGGTTATGAGAGATTAAAAAACGTCAAGTTAGCATTTCCTATAATTAATGTTGCCCGCTCTCATGCGAAACTAGAAATTGAGCCTTCAATTATTGCGGACGTTTGTGTAGAAAGATTGAACAAAAGTTTGATTAAGTTGAGACTTAAACCTAAAAATGTCTTGATTTTAGGACTGGGTGCTGTTGGAAATGCTATTTACGATAAAATAAAGAATAACTACTCTGTAAAAAGATATGATTTAAATTCAGGACTTTCAGATTATGAAAAAGAGAGCTTGAAATCTATACTTGGTCAGTTTGATATGATTATTGGTTGTACAGGAAAAGAGGTAATTAATGTACTATTATATAAATACCTTAAGAAAGGAGTTATATTAGTTAGTGTTTCATCTTCAGATAGAGAATTTTCAGCTGTGAACTTTCGCAAAATGGTAAATGGAATAAAAAATTGCCACGAAGATATTAATGTGAATGATGTTCATTTGCTAAATTGTGGCTTTCCCATAAATTTTGATGGTGCAGAAGACAGCGCTCCTGCAAAAAAGATACAATTAACTTTAGCTTTGCTATTCTCTGCTGTTTGTTTGGCGACACGAGAAAACTATCAAAGTGGACTAGTAGATTTAAATAATGAAATACAAAAAGAGATTATAGAAAAGTTTAATTCGTTCTAAGAATAGATAAGAAGTCCGACGTCTTATAAGATTGGAGACATTGTGTTTCATATCTTACGGAGAATGTAACACCTTCTCTTTTTTATCATCCTTTATTTTAAAAAGCACTAGTATTCCAAGAATTATAAATACAGTCATTATTGAAATAGCTATTCTATATCTGAAACTA
>CAYITD010000018.1:0-8853 GCA_964366325.1 Candidatus Woesearchaeota archaeon
CATAGACTGTGGATGGCCGAATTATGCAATAATCAATTCCATAACATTGAGAATAACCCTTTACCAGCTCCTCTCCATATATTTTACTTGCCGTATAAGGATTTTTCTCATCTTCTAAAACTCTAGATGAAGAAGTGAAAACCATTTTTTTAATTTTATTTTTCCTACAGAATTCAAGCACTTTGTAAATTCCAAGAACATTATTATCAAAAGCTTTCCCTGGATTTATTATTGTTTCATTAATCTTACAAAAAGATGCCAAATGGATAAAAGTATCAACTTCTTCATCCAAAGTTAATTCGTCAATTTTCAATATCTCCCCACCACTTCTTTTATCAATTAGCATTACGGGAGTATCTCCTCTTTTCTCTAGTTCTTTCAAAAGAAAGCCCCCTATGAGTCCTTCATGTCCAGTCATTATAAACTTCATTTCCAGCTCACCTTTACATCGTCCGTCCGCTCTCTAGGTTTTATTTCAACTTCATCAGGACTAAATTTTATACCAGAATTAAACAATATTTCTCCTGTGAATGCGATCATTGCAGCATTATCCACAAGTAGACTTCTTTCAGGGCAGAAGTACTTTGCATTTCTTTCTTTACACATGATTTCACACATATTCTGAAAGCGTGTGTTGCATGCAACTCCTCCGCCTAAAACAAGTTCTTTTTTTCCAGTATGTGCAAGAGCTCTTTCAGCAGCTTCAACAAGCATGGAAAAAGCAGTCTCTTGAAGTGAATAAGCCAAGTCTTCTACAGGGAATTTTTTATCATATAAATTGCACAATTTAGTTTGCAAACCAGAAAAGGAAACATCCATTCCTTTAATGGAGTAAGGAAGCTCGATAAATTTACCTTTAAGAGCTAGTTGTTCAATCTTAGGGCCACCTGGGAATCCCAAGCCTATATGTCTTGCAAATTTATCTATAAAGTTGCCAACTCCCAAATCCAAAGTCTCTCCAAATACTCTATATTTTCCAGCAGCATAAGCTATAATTTGAGTATTTGCTCCAGAAGCATAAAGTAGTACAGGATCACTTGCCCCAACACTTTGTCCTATTTCTAAGTGGGCTATGCAATGATTTACAGGAACCAAGGGGATCCCTAACTCTTTTGCCTTATCCTTTGCAAACCTTAATCCAGAAAAAAGACAAGGAGCCAGCCCTGGAGCATTCGATATAGCTATTGCTTTTATCTCATCTTCCTTGATTTTTGCCTTCTCAAAAGCCTTTTCGTAAATGGATTGTGCAACTCTTTCATGATGTTTTGCACTTTCCATCGGAATAATCCCCCCAGATTCAGTAGTATACATATCTCTCTCATTAGCAAGGATTTTTCCTTTATTCGCAATTCCTATTCCAAACGTATGCGCCGTACATTCAATCCCTAAAATCATGTCAATTTATCTAAAAATAAGTTTATAAAATCTTACCCAGCTCACACACACTAAAAAACTACCACAAAACTACAAATATAAAAATTAACTAAAATAACAAAAATGATTTAGAAGAATTATTTCTTCTTCTTTTTCTTTCTTCCACCACGAGCCATTACAGCTTCACAGACATTTCCTTGTCCGTCAACATAGTACAAATGACCTGGTTTTCTTTTAACAACAGTTTTAACAATTATTTTACCCATTTCGACCTCCTTTTTACCTCTTACTCTCTCTGAATTTATGCTCGTGTATATTTAAATCTTTCTTTTTACCGACGAGTAGGTTTATTATTCTTTTATTCCTATAATTTAAAGGTATTTCCACAAGTTTATCCGCCCTAATCATAGGTTTGACAAACAACGTAAAAGGTTTAACAATTTTCAACTCTAAAACATTATTTTTTTCATCAAGCCAAACAGCCAAAAATTTAAAAAAAACAAAAAAAGAGTGAATGGCCGTTTTTCCTTGTTTGTCAAATTCAAACAAAAGATTGTCAGTTTGTTTTGATTTGAACATTAGCCCAATATATTTGCTTAAGAATCCAGTCTTTATAACATTTACAAGCAATACTTTATCTCTAAACCTCATTTTCATCAGATAACAAGCTTTTTATATTATTTAAAGTATATTTCACAATGGCATTTGATATTTCTTTACTGTTTGCACCTTGGTTTATTCTTCTAGTCGTAGCAGTAGTTTTACTTGTAGTAATTGTCATTCTGTCCTCATATAAATCAAGATTGAAGAAAGAACTATTTATTAAGAAAGAAGAGGAAGTATCTCTAAAAAGTAAGATAAGTTCCTTAGATTCTCTAAAAGATAAACCTCTTGTTTTTTTAAATACCTTAGACAGTATAGCAAGAGAGTTTTTCAGCAAGAAATTCCAATTAAACAAAGACCTAAAATATTCAGAATACATCAAATTCTTTAGAGTTAAAAAATACAAATCGGCAATAGAGTTCTGTGGAAAAATGCAGGAAGCTCTCTACAGCGGTGATAATATAGACAAAAACAAGCTGTTGCTAATAAAAAATAAGTTTGAATATTTTGTAAAAAGTTCATTAGAACATAATCTTTCAGAACCTCCAAAGCCAGAAGTAAATGAAGACAAAAAGGAACAAGCGCCTGTGCAAAATATACCAATTAAGGAAGATAAATCATTGAATCTTGAAATAGTTAAGTACTTTAGAGAGGGTAGAAAGAGAAGGTTCGGTTTCAATATTCTAAAAGGCAAACTTCTTCAAGGGGGTTTCAAAGAAGAGGAAATCAATAAAGCTCTGGATTTTGTCATATCACAAGAAGATATCTCAAGGTCAGGTAAAGCAGAAGTAGAAACAAATATCAGATATGCTCCAACAAGCCTAATAGTTGAGAGTCCAGAACAGTTCGCAAAAGAAAAAGAGAAAGAAAGAGTTTTGAAAGAAGTTCCATACAAACAAGAAGAAATTAAAATAAAGAAAACAGACTATCCAAAGAAAGAGCCAGAACACTACAAACTTATTGAAAACATAGATAATTTAGATAGATTAGAAAGCAAATTAAAAGAAAAGAAGAGTTTCCAATACGGTGATAAAAAAATTCTACCCTAAATTCATCAATCTAAAGGTTTAAATATCCTTTTTCAAAAAAGTCTGGATGTCAGGAAGTAACGGAACAACAGAAAGGCAGATAGCAGCAATAAAGAAGATTATAGGTCTAGCTAGAAGTCTTAAAAACAAACACCCAGAGATAGCTAATCTCTATAGATCTGGAATGTTTGTCTCTAGAATTGAGGCTGAGCTTTCTCTTTCTAATTCGTACGGTGTTAGTGTAAATGTTGCACGTCAAGCAATAGGTTTCGCCATCAGAGGGCATTCTCAAGGCTATGGTCTAGATGCTTTCGAAGGATTAATAACTGACAGAGAAGAGTTGAGTAGGCTTGAGAGTGAGCATAAGACCTTAAATGGCGCTGAGATAGGCAATTATACACGTGATGCAAGAATAGGGGTTTTTGCTATGTCCAAAGAAGACATAGTTAATGCAGGTAAAGCAAGCGTTCTAGCTAGAGGTAGGATTTTATGGAGGCCTGCAACTGAAGAGAGCGTTTCAGAGGAGGATTATTTATTAAGAATACATGCAGAACATGAGCATAGTTCAGGTCGATATGCAGGAAGGATAAATTACAACTCGTTAGCAAATGCAATGAATGAAGAATATCATAACGGTGAGAAAGTCAGATCCGAAGGGACGATTAGAGCTAGGTTAACTATTTTGCTCAAAAGAAACGGTCATACAAAAAGCAGTTAATCACTTATTAAATTTATTCTTAAGAACTTTTCCTAAATAATAAGCAGATCCAAAAAGAACAACTCCAGGGAGCAAAGCTATTCCAAGAGCAGGAACTAGCAAACCAGTTCCTATTGTGCCAATAGTACCAGCTCCAACTGATTCAAGCAAATTAACAACTTGCGAAACAGATTTATCAACATTCTTTTCCAAAGCATCTATTTGCATTATCATTTTTCCTTTCTTGAATATTCTTAGTTTTCTATCTTCTTCGGAAACAACGATAACAATGTTTCCTTCCTTCAAAGAGGCGCTTACAGCAGCGCTATGTCTTGTGCCAAAGTTTTTCAAAACCTTAGTAGATTTTATCATTGATCCATAAGATTTCAAAAAACCACTTTCATCAATAATCACTGCGCCATCTATCAAAGCTAAAGATTCAAGAAGTTTGGGGTTTTCAACTATGTTAAAAGAAGGAACAGATTGTTTGACAAGAGATTTATATTCAACCTCTCCAATAACAAATAGCGCTCCCTCTCCTCGCTTAGCTATCTTCAAACCAACTTGAACTAAAACTTTCTCAATCTCCTTTATTTTCAAATTTGCCCTATTTTGCAATTCTTTCTGTTTCATAACTATACTTTTCAAAGATTATATTTAAATCCTTCTCCGAGCTTCTTCAACAATCATTCTCAAATCAGGAACAAAAATTTCTCTAATAGAAGGTCTTTTAATAACTTCTCTTAAATCTTTAAGAATTTTCTCCTTTTCTTCTCTTTCTAATTTTTCACTGTTCCTTATATACGGTCCGTTTGTAAGAACAACTATTTCACCTATCATGATATATCCACTAACATAAAACTCTTTTTCAGAATTATCTTCAGGATCGAAGTCTTTTCCATTATAAATTGTTAGATCATAACATCTTGAACGATTAGGAAATTCACATATGGACAATTTGGTTAATAATGTTCCTAGTTTTTCCAAATTGTCTATTAGAGATTTAGGAGCAGAAAGTAGCTCGATTATCCTAAATCTCTGTAATATTTCAACTCTTCTTTTCTCATTCAAAGATGTTGCATAAACAAAAAATCCTCTTTCCCTCTCATCTTTTGTAACATCTCTAAATTCCCACCCATTAAGTTCAACCATCATAAAAAGCAAATTATGAAACGGTTTATAAATTGTTCCTCCGCTAAGGTATTATTCTATATTTAGTATTTACTAAAATATATTCTATAATAAATAGAACAAGAGCCAGCAATAAAAACTCTTTAGATAAATCCATGGTAACATTCTTTAGCTTCAAATCAACAATCTCAAAAAAAGCCTGTTGAAGTGATTCCTCGTTTTCTGCTTTATAATATTTTCCTTCAGTGTTGTAAGATATAGCCTTTAGAGAATCCTCATCAATTTTTGACAAACCAAAACTTGTCTCTCCCCCAGCGTTAGTTCCCATTCCAATTGTATTAACAATAACATTGTTTCGTGTAGCATAATCCACAGCAGATTCTATTGTCCCTATGTTTATTCTACCATCACTTATCAATATAATCGATTTTGCGTCTTCTCCCTCTAAAACATTTGCTCCAGTTATTATAGCTTCACTTAAATCTGTACCACCAATAGAGCTCAAGGGTATTTCCTTTGTAGCCTGTTTTACCAATTCTTTGTCCTCAGTTAATGAACTTTCAATAAACGCATTTCCAGAAAAAGAAACAACTCCTATTTTCGTTCCAGGGGGAGAGAGGTCTATGAAAGAAAGAGCTGCTTGCTTAGCTGCTTCAAATCTATTAGGAGAAAAATCTGTAGCCTCCATACTTTTAGAAGAATCCAAAGCGATTACAAAAGAGGAAGAACTAGAATACAAAGTTCTATTTATTTTAATACCTGAAAGAGAAAAAACAAGCAAAACGATTATAATTATCGTTACAAAAAGAACAAATATGTTTTTAGACAGTAAATCAATGCCCTTTACTCTTGCTATCGCTTCAAAGTTAGCAAAAACCAAAGCATTTGTTCTCTTTTTTCTCAAAGTTATAAAGTGTATAAGTATTACTAAAGGTATACAAACAAGTAACAAAAGGTAAACAGGTTTTGCAAAAGCAAATATCATTTTATCTTTCTCTCCTTAGTTCTTCCTCTCAAGAATTCTGAAAGTGCAGGAACAAATCGATCATTTGTGCTCAACTCAAGTAAATCTATTGCGTTCTTTCTACAAGTATCTCTGAAGACTTTTTCCTGATAAGAAACAATCTGCTCATAAACTTTATTTACAATTTTAGGGTTAATAAGCATCTGCTGACCAGTTTTAGGATCTTCAATAACCACTTCTCCATCTAAGTTAGGTAAAGCTTTATCAACAGGATCTCTTATTTTCAAAGCCACAGTCTCAAACTTACTTCCTAACAAAGATAAATCCCTAATTGAATCCTGATCAAAAGATATGAAGTCGGATACTAAAATCACAGATGAAACACTTTTAGTTATGTAATCCAATCCAAATTCCAATGGAGCCTTTATGTCAGCGTAGCCTTCATAATTATTTGGGTCTTTTAGTTCAGCCATTAGTCTATTAAAGTGATTTATTCCGCCACCTGGAGGAATATATTTCTTTACTTTATCGCTAAAAAGCAAAAGACCAACTTTATCTCCAGAGCTTATTATCATATATGCAAAAGCGGCAACCACTTCAGTTGCATATTCGCACTTTAGTTTCTTAGTAGATCCAAAAACCATGTTGTTTCCAATATCTACCATAAAAACTATTTTCAGGTTTCTTTCATCTTTATATTGTTTTACAATAAGGTTATTAGCTCTTCTACTAGTCTTCCAGTCTATATAAGAAGCATCATCCTCTCCAGGAATATAACGCCTAAAAGCTTCAAACTCAAGACCCTTTCCTCTCAAGAGTATTCTATAAAGTTTATTCTTAAGCATAAATTCTTTCATAACAGACTGAAATTCAGATATGCTTCCAGCGATATCAACATTAAGATGTTTTTCTGTCTTCATTTTATTGTCAAGGAGCCTTCACATTTTTTAATATCTCATTAACAATTTTATCAGAGTCAAGCCCCTCAGCCTTTGCTCTATATGACAAAATTATCCTATGCCTTAAAACATCAGCAGCTATTTTATCAACATCCGCAGGTATGACATAATTTCTTCCTCTCAATAAGGCTTCAGCTTTTGCAGCTACAAATAAAAATATGCTAGCTCTAGGAGAGCCTCCAAGTTCAATATATTCTCCATATTTAAAATCTTTATTTCTCGTTTTCCATATAATATCAAGAATATACTTCTTTATTTTATCATCAAGATAAATCTTGTGCGTCAATTTTTGCATATCTAGTATTTTTTTCGGAGAGCCTATAGTTTTCAAAGGAATGTCCTCAAAGCTCTTGAAAGTAACGTTCTCATCCATTATCCTCTTTTCAGATTCCTCTTTAGGATAACTAAATATTATTTTAAATATAAATCTGTCAACCTGAGCCTCTGGCAAAGAATAAACTCCTTCAGTTTCCAAAGGGTTCTGGTTAGCCATAACAAAAAATGGCTTAGGAAGTTCAAAAGTTTCCTTACCAATTGTAACTTGGCCTTCCTGCATAGCTTCAAGTAAAGCGGATTGAGTTTTAGGCGGACTTCTATTGATTTCATCAGCAACTATAAAATTGGCAAATATAGGGCCTTTCACTACCTCAAATCCTTTCTTAGGATCATAAGTAGTAAGTCCTATAATATCTGTTGGAAGAAGGTCAACCGTAAACTGTACTCTCTTAGAAGAGCATCCGCTGACTTTTGCGAGAGTTTTAATTACAAGTGTTTTTGCTATTCCAGGGACTCCTTCAAGAAGAACATGTCCGTTGCAAAGAACAGCTCTAATCAAAGATTCAATCACTTCTTCGTGACCGAAGAACACTTTTCCGACCTCTTTTTTCATATCGTTTATTATCTCTGAGACTCCTTTTATTTCAGATAAATCTAGTTTCTTCACATGGCTAGAATGCTTTTCTTTCATTTATTCGACCTCTTTTACCATAGGAGTTTTAAAATATTATTAAATGTTTCCCTCTTGCGTTGAAACACTATTTTCACTAAATCCCTTTAGACTTCTCTTAATTTTAACTTTTCTATAAGAATAATATACGAAACCAAATAAAATCGCTATGGCACTTGCAACGCTTATATATCCAAATATTTTTTCTTCAGTTCTTAACTTTATTCTAGAACTTGGTTTTTGTGTAATTGCCATCTGGCAGGCTTCAAGAACCTGATCTGTTTTGTTCTTCGCCTCATCCACCAAACCAGTAGCAAACAACTCTTTTGCATCGTCAATAAGCTCTTTAAACTCTGCGCACTCAGGATTTCCTATTATAAATTCTTCTGTAAATATGATTTTTTCCTGGATATCCTCCTCTTCTTTTATTTCAATAAAAAATTTACCATAGTCATTATACTTTGGGCTCTTTACGGTTGCATTTATAGTAACTTCAAATAAACCTGCTTCCTTGGTGTCTATATCAACAATAAGGGTAACATTTTCTCTCGTGCCATGCGGTAGAGCGCTTATAAATGACCTATCAAAAGACGCAATTAAATCATTTCTAATGATTCCATTTTTAGCTATAACTCCATTTAAAACTATTTCCTTAAGATCAATCTGTCCATCGTTTTCAACACCTATTGGAACAATTAGCTTATCTTTTTTCTTTGCAGATACAGGAGCAGGCACAAGTATTTTTAGAGAAATTATCTTTTGATTAGTTCCAGAGCCGCCGCCTCCGCCCCCAGATGAAGAAGATACAGTGGTAGTTGTTTCTACAACTGTTAGCTGGACTGTAAAATTATTACTCGTTGCATTTCTTATAATAGGTGAACTGTAAGAACTCGTGTTATATTCGTAAGCAGTAACTGTATAATTAGATGTCGCACTTGCACTAGCAGAAAACGTGATATTAGGTGTTAAAGGATATGTCCAGTTATTAACTTCTGTCGTGATCCCCGTCCCAGCAAGTTTTGTCAAAATAAATCCAATAGTTTGATTAACACAAGAATCTGAAGCATCGATATCTGCAAAGTTATCAGACAATGTCAAAAGTGTAGATGTCAAAGTCTTGCTCCCTCCTCCTATATCTGAAACAAAATTTA
>CAYITD010000019.1:0-6370 GCA_964366325.1 Candidatus Woesearchaeota archaeon
ATCTGCGTAATTCATCTGTCCACTAAAGATGGACAGGGTTCTTACGAATTTCTAAAATTTCTTGAGAAACCAGCTCGCCAGATTTAAGTGTAGTCTTAGAAACCGGAAAAGTTTGAACAGCGTGTCCAGTCAATCCCATTCCAGATCCCGCAACACTTCCCTCATCAGAAGATGGAACTCCGCTCAAATCAACATCTTCTCCAATATTATAAACATCCTTTACCGAAGAAACAGAAATCTTAAAATCTCCAGAAGAAATTTCGCTTGTTCCAAAATCAACAAAAAATATCAAAACAGAAAGAAAAACAAAAACTAACAGTACAATTGCAAATCTCGCAACCCCTTTTTTCATATAGGAAAAAGAAAATTCAGATATATAAATTATTCGTTAATAGCTGTGTTGCATGATTAGAGCATAATCATATAACAAAGACAAAAAAAACACAAGACTTATATATTGTTATAACAATGTTATAACATGGAATTGATAAAAAAAATAGTACGGATTGGCAATTCATCTGGAGTAGTTCTACCAAAGGAATGGCTTAATGGAAAAGCACGTGTAGAGTTAATAGAAAAACCTGCAAACACACAAAAAGAGATATTTGAAATTTTAGAACAAGATTTAGCAGATGTAGAAGGAATATATTTAGTCGGAAGTTATGCGCGAAAAGAAGAGAATGAAAAGAGCGATATAGATGTACTTGTTATTACTCATAAAACAAATAAAAAAATTATTCATGGAAAATATGAAGTTATCCTTATTAGCTACGATTCTCTGAAAAATGTTTTAGAAAAAAACATCCTACCATTTTTACCAATGATTATAGAAGCAAAAGCTATTGTTAATGATAAATTATTGAATTATTTCAGAAACATTAAATTGACTAAAAAAAATTTATCTTGGCATATAGATTCTACAAAATCTATATTAAAAGTAAATAAAGAGAAGATTGAGCTTGACAGAGAAAAAGGTTTTACGGGAGATGCAGTTACATATTCTCTAGTTCTGCGTCTGCGCGAGGTTTACATCGTTGAATGTCTAATAAAGAATAAAACCTGGAGTACCCAAGAGTTCAAACATCTAATAAAAAGAATTTCTGGCGGTTTAGATGTTTACGAAGGATATCTAAGAATTAAGAATAACCTCCAAAATAGAAAAAAATTGCCAATTGAAGAAGCAGATAACTTATACAATTATATTTTCAAGAGTATTAATGAACAAGAAAAATGGCTTCAAAAAGGAAGATAGAAAAGTCGATAGAAAGTTTTGAGAAAAGAACAGCAGAGCATAAAGAAAAAATAAAGGAGTATGAAGGACCAAAAGATTATCTGATTGACTACTGGGAAAAAGAAATTAGAGAATTTGAAAGAAAAAAGACAGAGAAAGAGAGAAAAATCAGTAAGTGAATCTCCCTAGAGCAAGACCTTAGGATATAATCCGATTAATAAAATCTACAAAAAACCAATCAATATAACAAAATACAAATTTCAGTGAACTTAATAATGAATGTCAAATCTAAGATAATTATTTTCTAGAAATGTTAACTTATGGAATGGGCTTAACAGCTGATTTGCTCACGTATAAAATCAAGGATAAGAAGGGTATGATCCATCCAAGAAAGTTACAACATTACTCTCATTGCCTTCTTTGTCAACTGCCCCTATTTTTATTTCAGAAGACCCTCCAGTTATTCGATTCAAGGAGCCAGCAACCGCATATGACTCAATATCTAGTTTGCCCTCAAACTCTGTCCCTTCGTACCCAAAAATAAAATCAGCCCTTTCATTCTGAAGCTGAAGCTTAGAATAATTAACGCCTTCAACAACATCAAAATCAGAGTAAGCAGTATGAGCTCCAAGAGGTTGATCCGTAAAAGTTAAATTCGATTCGGAAGAGATAGGTATAAACGCTTCTGCGTAAATTTGAGAGGCAGGTAAATTAGGGTAATGAATCTCTGAACGTAGATTAATATGCACCTTTGACAAATCTCCATTTCTATCCGAAACTATAATTCTTCTTACACCGTTAGAAGAAAGAAAATCATGATCCGCAACACTAGTCGTCACATCAGATTCAATATATAAAGTAGGAGAATTAGGATTGTAAACGTTTCCAATATTATTTCCACAACCAGCAGAACCAAACAAAGCAGATCCAGCAGATAACAAAGCAGACAATCCTCGATTAGCATTTCTTTTCATAAAAACACAAAAAAATAAACATATATAACTATTATTATTGTCCAATATAATCTATTCAATTCACTCTTATTGCCAAATTGGGTTCAATACCTCGCAGCTCTGCTGCGTCGTCCGATTTGGCGATTAGAGATTTAGGAAATCTCTTTATCATCAGTTCTTGAAACACATTGTGGATCAGCTGGATAATCTATTTTTCCATCTCTATCGTTATCAAAACCATCGCTGCATTCCACACTTCCAGGAACCGAAGGAGTTGAATTAACAGGCAACTCTGAATCATCTTGTCTTGACTGGCAACCGGGATCAGCAGGATAATCAATAAAACCATCCTGATCATTATCTATCCCGTCTGAACATTTCTTGACAACATTATTTACAGGAAGTTCCGAGTCGTCCTGTCTACTATCGCATCCAGGATCTGCTGGATAATCAATAAAACTATCTTGGTCGTTGTCTATTCCATCATCACATTGCCTTGGCCCAGGTTGAGGATTGCATTGTAATCCTTCATCAATTTGTTGGTCACAATCATCATCAATATTATTGCAAATTTCCGTATGAGGTATACATTGAACAACACAATTACTATCAGCGCTATCAGTTAATCCATCGCAGTCATTATCTTTTCCATCAGTGCATATCTCCGTTACAGAATTAACTGCTCCAACGCAACTGCCAAAGAACCTATTTTGTTCACAAGTCTGCGTTCCGAGCTTGCATTCCCCAACATCGCTTAAGCCACATTGTCTAGTCTGTCCAGGAGTACACTCCCCAGTTTCAGTTATGCATTGCCCACTTGAACAAGTAAATGAGCACTGCTCAACAACTTTCTGCGACAGTGAAGAAGAACAGAAACTGAAAGGAGTATTTGGCGCGAAACATGTGAAAGTCTGATATAATTTAGTCACGCTATTACCCAAACAAATGTTGTTCCCTATAAATCCATCAAGCCCGCAATCAGAATTGCCTCTGCATATAACTCCCATCGGATTATTTGTGCAGAAACTTCCATCTGTGCCAGGATTGTTGCAAACATCTAACGTATTTGAATTATTATCATTACAATCATTATTTGTCGTGCATCTTATATCAATACATTGTCCATTTGTGCAAAACTGGCTGCAAGTTCTTACAAATTGTTTGTCAACCATTGAAGAGCAATAACTCGTTGTTGTACTAGGATTATTACAATGCCATCTCAAGACAAGTTGATTAACATCTTTTACAGAACAAAATGGTGCACTCAAAACAGTTGAAGATCCGCAATCTGAATCACTAGAGCAAAATACATCTCCAAGGTCTTTCGGATCATTCTTGCAACTTGATTCTCTTGTTCCAGGATTTACACAAGTGTCTTTTGTATTCGAATTATTATCATTACAATCAGCATTAGAATCGCACCTTATACAAGTTCCTTGAAAACACGCAAAGTCACACATGTCAAGATTTCTCTGTTCTACATTAATTTCACAAAAGGATTCTTTTGATCCAGAATTCTTACATAATGCTGTCTGAAAATTCTTAGAAACATTATTTCCGCTGCAAAGTTCTGTTCCTATAAAACCAGTAGAGCCGCAATCCAAGTTAGAAGCACAATTAATAACTGTATTTCTACACTCACTAACAACAGTCCCAGGATTTATACATCTATCATTAGTCAATGGATTATTATCATTGCATTCAGAATCTTGATTACATCTTATACCTCCACAAGTTCCATTAGTACATAATTGAGAACAAGTTTGCAGAACTCTATTACTAATATCTGATCTGCAACTAGCATCTCTTGTTCTAGGATTCAAACATGTGAAACTCTCAAACCTTCTCAAAACATCTTTAGTGTTATTAAATGAACAAAAAGCATCTTGTATAAATCCATCTGTTCCGCAGTCAGAATTCACAAAACATCTTATTGTATCATGTCTACAGAAAGAATCTTTTGTTCCAGGGTTAACGCATATATCTTGCGTTGTCTGGTTCATATCGTTGCAATCATTATCATTCCTACAGTTTATGAATGGACAAGAAACAAAAACACCTCTAGTTACTTGGTTATCAGAAGGATTATCATCGCCATCGAGAAGAGCATTTAACCTTATCTGATAATCTCCCTCTGGAAGACTAAAATTAATAGTTCTTGTCCTTAAAGCTGTATCATTGACAACAAAATTCCTAACATCATTGTGAACTATGCTTATTCCATCAACACTTCCGTTGAAAGTCACATTCTCAACATGATCTCCCTTATTCTTCATAGTTAAAGATATCTGATATTTAGAATTACATAATAAATTATCAGTCTGTAAAATATCCGTACCATTTTCTGTTTCTATTTTTATTCCATTAAAACTTCCAGAAAAATCAATGAAACCAACATCATGTCTTCCACCAAGGCAAACTCCATTTGAGCAACCAAAAGGACATTCTTCAATTTTCACACTATTGTTCGAAGAAAGACATTGTTTTACAGCATTAGTACTAACACAAGAATAATCTAGTTTATTTTGATAAACATCATTATCCTGACAAAATCTATTTCCAGTAAAAGAATCAGCAGGACAATCAGCATCAACATTGCACTGAGAAGTTGCAAAACCCAAACATTCATTAAATAAAGCCTTACCCTGCGGAGTCCAGTAATCAGATTCCACAATTCCATAAAAACACATTTTCTCTTTCTGCGTTTTTCCATTAAGCATTTTAGCCCCCACATCAGCGTAAGCAATCACATCTCCAAAGTCAGCTCCAGAAGAAGTAACTTCAGTTTTTGCAATGTCTTTTACATCTGGAGCAATATTACCCTTCTCTAAATAATAATAAGGAACGGAAACCATTGTTCCCCTCTTAAATGCCTGTGTATAAACAGGAATAACTCTTCCATCCTTAACAACACTTAAAGCATGGTTCGCCCCAAGTTGAGAAACCCCTTCAGCATCAGTAAGACCCCATATCGGAGTATTATAATAATTAACAATTATACTTCTCTTATCATTAACGGGTATCTTATTCGGCTGCCGAAAATTTTCATCACCAACAAAAATAATATCGTATTTATTAAAATTAGTAGAAGGGACATCTTTTTCTTTAATTAAATCAACCTTCAATCCAGAACTATTCATCAAAGCAACTATATTTCTATCGATCCTAAAATCTTTTATATAAATATAAGCAACATTTTGAGCACTAACGTTTGCAATGCAAATTAACAGCAAAACTACAACTACAATCGGCAGAAGGAAAGTTCCTCTCTTATTCACCATGATTTTTCAATAATAACAGATTATTTAAATCCATTTTACCACTTTATATTGATTAAATCATTATGACAACCACGATCGAAGAAGCTATAATTGGATTCGCAATCAGAAATAAGGATGTTCTCGTACTAACAAGAGGCAATGATCCAGAATCTGGAAGCAAGGTTTACTGGTTATTAGCAGAAGGGCAATATAATTTTGCTTTAGGAAGAAGATCATCTAAACTTGAATTAAGATTAGGAAGAGAACGTGGAGAATATGTAGATATTATGATGTGTCCAATAGGAAATTCTGATTATGCTTGGATTGGAGAAGAAATTTGGAGAAGGGGCAGAATTCACTCACTCTCAGATGCAATTTAAAAAATTGGATTTAAAATTCAAAATATTCTCACCTAACCATAACTAAATCTTCTTCACCTTCAAAATGATAAAAACCTTTCAATAAACTTCCTTCAAATTCCAAGCAACCATCTTCTCTAATCTTATATCTTCCCTCATCAACTCTTATCACAAAACCTCTATTGTCCCTCATAGGACCTTCATAATTAAGATATCTTCTCCTAATCATATCCTGAGGATCAACATCAACTCTCATACTAGTTAAATCATCTACCTTGGATTCCAACTTATCTAAAGCTATATCCTCATCGTCATCTCCTACAGTAATTTCAAGTAAAATATCATAATGATCTGGTTTACTAGAGACTCCGCTATGTCTAAGTACTACAAATCTCATCCATTCATCCACCAGCGGAAATGCGTTTATCATAATTACTGGCAAAATTATTGATATATAAACTTAAGTCTTATTTCAGACTTGTGCTCCCTACAGACATATGTCCTATCCCTTTAAATAGCTTATCGAATGCAAAGTAAATCTCTGCAGGGGCTTTTCCCTGCAGGCTG
>CAYITD010000020.1:0-6124 GCA_964366325.1 Candidatus Woesearchaeota archaeon
AAAAGTGTAGATGTCAAAGTCTTGCTCCCTCCTCCTATATCTGAAACAAAATTTAAAGGAGCATTCGTGTGACTTATTCTTAAGTCCCAATTCGTTGAATTTGTCAATTTAGAATTAGAGACATTAAGTGTTAAATTAATATCTCCGGTACATGTTGTTTCATCTGTGAAGTTAGAAGTGAAATTCCAAATGAATAAACTAGCATTTCCATACCCTAAACTGGAATTTCTAACTTCTCCTCTTATTATCAACGTGTAGTTTAAGTTGTCTCCCACAGTATGGTTAACTGTAAAGTTCAATCCAGATGAACGATTTTCTGTGAGTCTAAACAAGTAACCAAGGTCTGGGAGAATAATTTGAGGATAGTCATAAACAGTCACATTAAAAACTTCATTGTCTGCTCTACCTGAAGAATCATTAACTGTCAAATTATAAGTCCATCTTCCGGCATAAGTTTGATTAAGTGTGAAATTTACTATTCCAGTAGTTCTATTTATAGTCAAAAAGTTACCTCCAGCAGTTAAATTAATTAAAGTGTAAGTTAAGTTTGAACCGGAGAAAGTTTCATTTATGTCTTCAGTATCTGTAGCATTGACATCAATATAAATGCTTTCTAAAATAGAATTAACCTGATTCCCAACATCAGTCATTACAGGAGCATGTGCAGTTTCATTTATAGTGATATTAAATTGTATAAATGCTGTTGCGTTTGTCTGGTCGCTTACATTTAAATAAATTCTATAAAAACCAACATCAGCTTTTTTCAGAAGAACATTAGATGTCTCAAACTTGGCCCAATTATTGCCAGTACCACTAGAAGTTGGAAAACCGCTTGCTTGTGTAAAATTAAACAAAGTAGAATTCGGACCATAAATTGTCAAGTTAGTTATTCTTATACTTTCATTATAAACTCTTTTTTGATTTCCTGGAATCTTAAAATCATCATCCGCAACAAAAAAATAAAATTTAACAGTCGAATCTTCCGTTGTATTTACATTAGAATTTGTTGTGTTTATTGTGGAGTTAGAATCTGAACAGATATACCATCCATTACAGGCTGAAGTGTTGTTAATATTTGGAATATCATTAACATGCAAAACAGTCAAATTAAAAGTCAAAGGCGTCGGAGTTACTCCATCACTTGCGTTTATTGTTACAAAGTGTTCACCAACATCAGAATCTATTGGAGTTACATTTATTATCCCTGTCCCAGATCCGATTGTAAATGAAGGGAAAGAAGTATCATTGCTAAAAGAGAAAGTTATAGGGCTGCCTTCAGCATCTGTAATATTTTGTGTCAAATTTAAATAAAACTGAATATTTTCAGTCAAAGTATGGTTCGTCTGAGTAACAGAATTCCATTGCGGTGGATTGTTCGTTATGACTGTTATATTAAACACTTTAGAATCTACAGAGAAATTGTTTGCATCTCTAACAGTTAAATTAATCCAATTAGTTCCAACACTTAAATTTGCAGGATTGATGTATAAAGAAACCTGAGTTTTATTTGTTCCAGAAAGATAAGAACTAGTTAAAGAAATATTCGTATTATTTATTGTAAAAGTTAAAACTTCATTATAGACATTCTTATCAGGTATAAGTAAATCATCATCACTAGCATTAAAGTTAATAATATAACTATTGCTTGTATACACAGTCAAATTATTTACAACATCAAATCTCACACTATCGTTTACATTAGCTATAAAAAAATAAAATACGCTAGAATTCGTTCTCGTTGGACTTCCTGTATCTCTTAAACTAACATTTACAGACCAATTACCAACTTCACTATCGCCAGCAGTAAAGTTAACTAATGTACTAGCATTAAAGTTTGTAGCGCTGCCTATTGAAACAGAAACATTATTCGCCACAGAATTATTAAAAGTGAACCAAGTATAATTAGCTATAAAGGTAATATTATTTTCTTCATCAAGATCAGTCACATTAATGTAACAAAGAAAATGTGCATTTTCCGTAGTGTTTCTCTCATTATCGCATAAATATCTAAAATAAGGTGCAGAGTTTAAATTAAGGACAGTAAAGTTAATTATTTTGGTTCTAGTTGCATTAAATGGTAAAGTTGTATTTCCAGAATCATAAACAGTAAAGTTAACTATATATGATCCAACATCATTTCTAGTTGGGATAAAACTAATATTTAAAGTTCCAGTTGTACCATTAAAATTATAGTTAGAAGAGTTAAACAAAGTTTTTCCTGCATTAGTTGCACAATTTCTAGTGGACCATGACGCAACATTGCAACTGTTAAAACTAATATTTATTCTATAAGGCACATTACTTTCTTCATCAGTCACGTTAACAATATATTCAAATAAGTCAGTCATGTTGAAACTCATGTTGTTTAGATTGACAAATTCAGGAGCATCATTTACAGGTGTCACATTGAAGAAGAACGTTTCAGACTGACCAACAGTATTCGGATCCCCTACGAAAACAGTAATATTGAATATACCAGTTTCATTGTCTCTTGTTGAATTTATAGTCATTACTCCAGTAGAAGCGTTTATACTTATCCAATAGTAATTAGCTGGAAGACTTCCTAAACCAAGATTCGGGCTTACAGTTATGTTAAAAAATTGAAAAGTTAAAACATCATTTCCAGGGTTTGTAACATTTGCAGTAAAGTTATAAGTAAAAGCTGGAATCTGATCCTCAAGCAAGGTAGAGTTCGTTCTAAAAGTATGGAAGCTAGGGGCTGCATAAACAATCACAGCGAAAAATACAATTAATAAAATTACATATACTAATTCTACACCTCTCTTTTTCATTTTAATTAATCTTTCTGTTATAGTTCTCCTTTGAAGATCTTAGTCTATATAAATTATAAGCGTCTATTTTGCTTTTTATCCTAGGATACATATCAGTTCCAGAAAGTACAAAAAACATCAGAGAAAAGGACCACAACACAATTTTAATAAGGTTTATAGGAGTCTGGTTTTCCTTTTTGCAAGTTTTGCAATCACCACCACAGTCAATTTCTTCTTCATTCTGATCTTTTTGGCCATTATAGCATGTAGGGCAATATTTTGTTTCTACAGTGCTAAACAATATATCTAGCTTTTTTGATTTCCAAGAGTCGACATCTATTTTAGCCACTTCTCTAGTTGAACTTAAATCAGTGGCAACTAAAAAATTTCTGCCACATATTTCTACAACTCTAACATCTAAATCGTAAGACTCACCACAGCTTTTCTCTTCAACAAAATTATCAGTACATTCATTATAATCTACGCAATTTCGTGTTTGATAACCTCCAAAAGTTATCTTTCCTTTAATAATATCCTCTATCTTTTCAGTATATATACATGTCCCCCAATCTTCACATTTTATGTCTGTAACACAATTATTCAACTTGCCTTCACAAAATTGTCTTTCAATTATTTCTTTTCTATTACATGCTAAGTCATGACATGTTCTAGCTTTTATGCCTCCAAAACATTCTTCCCAGTCCTCACAAACATAGTTTGGAAAACAACTTGCATCTAAAGGCGAGAAGAGAGACTCATTCTCACTAGTTGTCTGGTCAATATTTTCTTCACCTTCAGAATATACAAAGCTAATAAACAAAACTACTATCAAAACAGTTAAAACTAATCTATTTTTCATTTTTCATCTCTCCCTTTTCAACAAAATCTTCGTCTTTCATTTTCTTTAGCTCTCTTTTCATTTTTATAATTTTTAAAGTCTGAACAGTCAAGAATAAAAATAATAATATTGCCACAAATAAAATAAAACTATAAATAATTGAATAGTTGATCTTTGTGCTTTGATCTTGACATTCTAGTCCACAAGGCCCACCACAATCAATTCCTTCCTCTCCCTGATTTTCTATTTCATCAGAGCAGGAAGCACAAGGCTCACAAGGTCCCCCGCAATCAACGGCGAATTCACATCCGCTGCCATGACAGTTTTTTATTCTATCAAAGCAATTAGGGTTTATAGAAAATTCACAGATTTGAATTTCTTTAGGTTTTGAAAAGGGAGAATTACACAGCCCATAATCAAAACAATTTCTTATCTGAAATCCACATGACTCATCTGTTAAAGAGTTTCCGCTGCATTCATTTGTCACTTTTTCATAATCTTTTCCCTTCAGCGTTCCAGTTTCAGAGGACTTTTTTGAATTTTGGCAGAAATACCATTCAGAACATCCCCATTCTTCTTTACACATAAAGTTCTCAATTTTTTTAGTTGTGTTTATACAGCTTTTTGGATTAACGGCAACGTCCCAGGAAACACTATCAGACAATAAACCATCAGTAATTTTTACTTTTACTTCATGATGTATAGTCCCTTCTTGGCACGTAAAATCTGTTTTGAATGTACTAATATTGTTTTCATAGTTCTCTTTTTTTAGCTCTCCATCCACGTACCAGAAAACATCAGGCACAGAGCCATCAGGGTCGAAAGTTGTAATGTTAAAATAAATCTCTCCCTCACTAGTTTTATTTATTTTGTTGATATAGGGATACCTCTCACTTATAGTTGGAGCTTTGTTTAGTTCTGTTATTGTCAGATGAAAAATCTCACAGCTTGTAATAGAAGAACCGTTTTGCCCACAGAAATTTATATTTTTTTGAGGACTTTTTATTCCCTTATCAGAAACACAAATCTTCACATCATAGTTGCCTACATCTATTGTTTTTGCAGTATAATTAATTAAGCCGATTTTGTTAACATTAAATATTTTGTTACCATTAAGAAAAAAAGTACCAAATTCTAATTTACCAGAATCCCCAGTTCCATCTTCCAAGTCTTTTGCATCTATCCTCTGATAAAATTGTAAGCTTTCATTTAAGCTTATTGTTCTTAATCCAATTTTTTCAATTTTCGGCGGATTATTTATTTCAATAGTACTAATTATCGTGTTTTTTGCATCCATAAATTTCCCATCCGAAACTATCAGTGTTCTTCTGTATTTTTGCTTTGTAGTGCTTTTGCTTATGTTCCCCGAAAAAATCTTAGCAGTCTCAAAGCTCCCATTTTTTCCAATTCTTTTTATAAAAAAAATATCTTTTGGATATATATCATAAGTCAAATTTGCTTCCTCAGGATCACTAGTTTTTAGTTCATAAGATAACATCGAGTTTTCACACACGTATATTTCTTTTTCAACATCATTTATCCTCGGTGCTTTAATGTTTTCAGACTCTGCTGTTGCCAAAAAACTAAAAAGAATTATAAAAGAAAAAACTGCCAAGTAAAACAACACAAATAACCGCCCCTTTCTCATGAGTTAAGTAGTAAAAATAGATATAAAAAGATTCTTATTATCCTTTTGGTCTAATACTCAGATGCAAGCATCGGCCAAACGGTAATTAGATATTGTTGGTCGAAAAGCGAAAAAATTCGCGAATACTCCACAGCGTCCTGTGATTAAGATTTTTATTTAGCTTTTTTCATTGGCTTTTCAGACTTTTCAATTTTACCTTTGCCAAGTTCTTTTGATAAAGTTTCTCTCTGTTTTTTAATTTCAGTCTCTATAGAATCCAATTTCTTTAATTCATCTTTCATAGACTTAGCCGTAGTGGGCATTGTCGCAGTCTGAGTTGGAATCTTCTTCATTATGTCCATTAAGCTGGATTTCTCTATCTTCAAAACACTTTTAGATTCATCTTCAATCTTCGATCTTAAAAGCTCCATACCAGTAAGAACACAGTTTATATTCCATATTTTCTTCCCGTCAATAGTTTGTAAAACCGCTATCATTTTCTTTATATCTTCTGATATTCCACGATTATGCATTTCATCTCTAATTATACCTGCCAAAGCCTCTAAGTCTATCTTAACATTTAAATCAAGTTTCTCTGGTTTCTTTTTACTAGGCAAGGTTTTCATCATTTGTACTTGCACACCATTGTCCAAAGTAAAGGCTGCTACTTTTTTCTTTGAAGGAACATAGAAATCAATCTGGTGTATATTGCTTCCACTTTCGAAGTCAATTACAAAGAATCCCGCAACCATAAAGCTATCTGGATTTTCAAGACTAAACTGCTTATACTCCTTAGCCTTCTGCAACTTATCAAAATAAGGTTTTATCTTCATCTCTTTTCGCCTCTTTATTCTTAGAGTATAAAGGGTTTATAAGTTTTTAGTTTTT